>NZ_JNIW01000065.1 GCF_000701425.1 Deinococcus frigens DSM 12807
GGCCTACGTCCAGCTCGAAACCAAGAAAGCAGACAAGGCCACCTCCCAGTACGGCCAGACCTTTGACCGCTTGAAGGGCAAGCTCGACATCACCCAGTCGCTGGAGAATCTGGGTCGCCCGGCGGGCGAAATTACGAAGCAGCTCTCAGCCATCGGCACCAGCGCTTCACAGGCGGCAGACGCCGAGAAGAAGCGCAACGGCGAGACGGTCAAATACCGCGCGCTGCTCGATCTGGCGGGAGACGCGGCCAAACGGCTCAAAACCATTGAAGGCAAGAAGCCCGAACTTTCCCCACTGGACCGTGAGAAGCAGACCCTGGCTGAGACCCGCGCCCAGCAGGCACTGGAAAAGGCTGTGCGCGCCGCCAACGGTGCGCGCCTGGCTGCCATCGTCAAGGGTGGAGTCCAGAAGGAAGGCGATCTGGACCGGGTGAAGGCGGCTGAAGCCGAGATCAAGCGCCGCGCCGACGTCGAGGACGCGGCAGGTAAAAAAGCCCTAGCCAATGAGAAAACGCGCCGCAAGGAAGCACAGCAGCAGGCCGCACAGGTCAACGAGGCCATCCGCCAGAACGACATCGATAGCGCCGAGGCAGGCTCCAAGCGGCTCCAGCAGATGCGCGAGAACGATGTGCATGGGGCAGGCGACAACGCGGCCCAGGTGCTGGCCGCCGAGAAACGCTACGCCAGTCTGGGCTATCAGGCGCAAAAGGCCGTGCTGGACAAACAACGCAAGGACCGCGAAGCCGACATCACCAACAGCAAACTGCCCAAATCGGTCAAAGCGGACCAACTCAAGACCTCGGGCGAGGATTACCACAACGAGCTAAACGCCTTGGACGCCACCCGAAAGGAACGTTTGGAGAAGGCTGAGGCCGATCTGCTGGCCTTCACGGCCCGCACCGCCGCTGCTGTTCCGAAAGCGCTGGGCGACAGTCTGGAAGCCGGCCTGCGCCAGCTCCGCGACAGCGAGAAAGACGATCTGGTGGCGGCAAAGGGCAATTCCGACTTCGTTCAGCAGCAGAACAAGGACCTGGTTTCCGGCCTTGAGGAGCGTCAGAAGGCCGTGCGCGATACCCGCGAGGCGTACAGCAAACTGGCCGACGGCATCCGCGACAAGATCAGCAGTGGCCGAGTGGAACTGGCCGACATTACTGCTTATCGCCAAGCGCTCGACGAACAGACCGCAGCAACGATCCGGCTGGGCATCGCCGGAGCCGATTACCTCCAATCCGCCCAGGCCACCTCCGAGGCGCTGTACCAGCAGGCCATCGACGCTGCTGTCTCCAACGGCGCGTCTTCCAACCTGGCCGAGGGCCACACGCTGGCCGCTGAGGCAGCCCAGAGCTACGTGGTCAGCTTGGAAGACGCTCTGGCCCAGATTCCGGGCACCACCACCGCCAACGAGGCGTACCTGAAGGTGCTGATCGAGTTGGAAGCGGCGGGCCGCGTGGCTGCGGGCACCGTGGAGACTGTCTCTCAGGCCATGCGGGATCAGGAAGCGATTCTCGCCAACACCGCTGCCTGGATGGAGCGTCTGACCACCGAGGCGGGCAAGGCATCTGATGCCCTGGTGGAACTCGGAGACACCGCAGGGGCGATGCAGACCCTTCAGGACGCCCTGGATGAAGCGTGGGCTGCCTCCCGCCGAGGGGAAGATGCCGCCGCCACCATCAGCGATCTGACCGACAAGATCAATGCACTTGCCAAATCTACCGCCCTCTCCGAGGGGTTCAATTCTTTCTTCTCCATGCTGTCTGGCACCATCGAGGAACAAATCTCGCAGGTGGTGGGACAGCTCGATCACATTACCGACCCAGCAATGGTGGCCCGCTTGAGGGCGCTGCTGGCCGAGCTGCGGCAGGGCGTCATGCCCTACCAAGACCCCAGCAAGGCGGGTTACGCCCCGAATTCTAATGGCGGCGGTTTCACCGGGCAGACCTCTAACGGTCTGACGCCAGAGGTCCTCGCCAGTGCCCGTGATCTCACGGCAGCACTCAACACCGAGCTGGACCCGGCCACCCTCGGGACCGCCATGACCGGCGCGGCAGACCTGCTGGCCTCGGAAGTGGGGCAGGCATTGCCTGCTGCTACGAAAAAGGGACTGGAAGACGGGATCACGAACGCCAAAGCCTATCAGGACGCCCTGGCCAGCATCACGGCGGACGCCATCGTGGACGGTCACAACCGGGCGGCCAATGCCCCCGCGCTGCCGGACAACCGCTTCAAGGAATTCAGCGATCAGATCATGGGCGGCACGTTTGATCTCTCGGACCCCGAAGTCTTGCGCGGGCTGAATGAGGGGCTGGACGAGGCGGTCAAAAAAGGCCAGCTCACCGCGTCGCAGCTCGACACCCTGCGCGTGCTGATCGACAGCATCAATGCCCACCCGGTGGACGTGTTGCCGGATGCCGAACGCTGGCAGCAGGTGGACGAGTGGAACGACAAGCTCGGCAAACTGGAGGCCAACCTCGAAAGCGGCGCAAGCACCCAGGACGAATTCACCACCAGCGCCCTGGAGGCCCTGCCCGCGCTGGACCGGCTGGCAGAGGCGGCAGAGCGGCAGGGCAAGACGGATCTGGCCGCCGCCTGGCGTGCGGCGGCGGCAGGGGTGCGCCAGCTCGGCGGTGAGGCCCTGGAAGCTGCCGAGAAGCTGCTCAAGCTCCAGGCGGCAGCCACGGGCCTGGAATCCATTGGAAACGGCCTGGCCAGCATCTTCAACGCCTTCGGGCTGGGCGATGTGGGCAAGCTGTCCAGCGCCCTGGGCGGGGTCTTCAAGGCGGGCCTGAACATTCAGTCCAGCTACAAGGCCATCGGGCCAGCGTTCCAGAAGTCCTTTGGCGCGGGTCTCGGCGCGGTGGGCGGGTTCCTGGGCGCGGTGGGCGAGGGCATCAACCTGGTAGGCCAAATCGGGGACGCCATCCTGAATCTCTCGCCCGGCTTCCAGGCGTGGAAGAAAGACCTGCTGGAAGTAGCCGAGATTCAGAAGAAGGCGCTGGGGGCCGGAAGCGGCGGCTTCAAATCACCGTGGGCCGAACAACTTCAGCAGGACGCCGCCAAACGCGAGAAGCTGGGCAACGCGGGCTTCTGGCAGCGGGTCTGGTGGGGGCTGACCGGCAGCGCGCCGCAGGTCATGAAGACCGAATCGGCCAAGCTGCTGGCCGAGCTGCAAACCATCTTCGCCGGGCTGGGCGAGGGCATCTCGAATTCCCTGACCAGCAGCATGACCGACGCCTTCCTGAAGGGGGACATGGCCGACTTCGCGGCCAATTTCGGCAAATCCTTCGATCAGGTGGTGGGCAGGGTGGTCCTGCAAACCATGATCGACGCGGCCATCCAGGAGGGGGCCGTCGCCACGGACCTGGGCGAGTTGACCCAGGCCATCAAGGACCGGCGCTACAACGACATCCCCGGCATTCTGAGCCGCATCAAGCAGCACGCCGGGGAAGCGATGGCCCCGATTGCGGCGCTGGCCCCCAGCCTGCCCGGTTACGGCTCGGGGGGAGGCTCAGGCGGCAGTGGAGGCAGCGAACCCACCATCTCCCCGGTGGACAAGCGCCGCCGCGACGAGCTGCTCTACAGGTACGAGAACGCCATTGATCCAGCCGAGAAGGAACGGCTGCGCAAGGAACTGCTGGGCCTGGATCCGAGTGCCGGGGGAGGTGGTGGCAGCAGCACCACCGTCACCCTCTCGCCAGTCAAGACCGAGACCCCTGATTGGGCGGCCCTGAATGCAGGCATCAACCGTCTGGCGGACTTCGGTGCCCAGAGTGACCAGATCGCGCGGATGGAGTCCGAGACGGCCCGGATGAACCGGGAGTCGGCGGGCGTCATGGCGCAGGCCGCCGGGATGATGCTGCTGGCCTCCCAGGGGCGGGGCAGCGGCACAGGCCCCGGCAACATCAACTTCTGAACACAACCCAAGGAGGCGGGATGCCGCATGGAACCTACCAGCCAGACCGCAAGGACTGGCTTATTCAAGTCGGCCCCTACGTCCTCACGCCCGCCAGTCCCGGCCCACCCGGTGCGGACTGGCAGCTCGCGGGCGTGTGGTCTCTGACCTACGGCCCGCTGGGCGAGTGCCGCTACGGAGAACTGGGCTGCACGGCAGACCCCGGCCTGCTGCTGGACTCCTACCCCATCGAGCTTTACGAGCATCCGCCCTACGAGCGGACCCCAGATTTCCGGGGGGTTGTGGGGGTAACCCGTGGCAACCGGACGCCAGAACTCGGGGCTTACACCCTGGCGCTGGTTGGCGAGGGGGACCTGGACGCGGACGGCCTGGCGATCTACAGCGAGTACACGAAGTTGGGCGCAGGCATGGGCCTGACACCGAAGCCGGACGAGACCGTGGCCGCGTTCCATGAACGAATCCTCGAACCCTGGGGGGATGGGGGCTGGGGCGTGCGCGGAGACGGCGCGAAGGTGGTGGGCAGGCCCAGCGGCGGGCCGGTCTTCACCGAGGCGCAGGTTCACGGCTACACCAGCAGTGGACAGCAGCGGCGCGATTATGTGACCGAGACCAGCGCCTCTCCGGGGGACCGCTGGAAACGGCTGTATGACACGCGCGCCCTGCCGCTGCCGTATGCGCCCCGGCGGTACGCGCCTGCGGGAACGGACAACCTGCTGTTGCCGGACGTGGAGACACCCACCCCGCTCAGCTACACCACCAACCCGCTCCCTTACGCCGCGCCACTCGACCTTTCCTTCGACAATCAACCCGTGGTGGAGGTCACGGGAGGCTGGCCAGAGCCATCTGCCGAGACGCGGAACTACCTGGTCTCGATCCCGCTCTCCGCCGTCGTCCGGGGCAGCGCGGGCTGGGAAGGGGCGCAGGGGGCTGAGTACAGCCTCCAGGCCCTGAGCGTGGTGCTGGGGGCTACTCTGACCAGTTTCTACGGGCCGATTGACGCCGTAATCGGTGTTAATTTCAACTCCAGCGATTACGACGTGGTGCGGACTCCTGGCGGCCTGGAGGTGACCGCGCAACATTGGATCAGCCGGAACGCGCAGGGAAGCGACCCGGATATTGCGATCAGTACGGTCATTTCTGCCCGCGCGGCCTTCGCCTATCCCCGGTCATTCGGGCCGGGGCCGGGGCAACCGCCGCCGCAGGAGTGGGCGGTCCAGATTGTCCCGGAGGCGGACTTTCTGGAGACGGTTTACCAGACGCTTAACGGCGGCACTTACTGGTGGAAGGTCGCGCTGAAGATCCTCGCCACGCCGCACTCCTACCGCTACACCCGGAAGGCAAACGCAGACACCAGTAAGCCGGGAAACCAGTACGCGAGGGTCTATCGGCAGGACGGACGCTACCAGTTCGACGTCCGGTTTGACGCCCCGAAGATGGTTCAGGACAAGCTGGTGGACGCCATCCCACCGGATAACTATCCGCCCGGCTGGGACGCGCCCTCGGTGTCTGCCCCGACGTTCCAGGGGGAGGTGCCGGGCGTGCTGTGGCCTCCGGCCCGGGTGGGCGCGCTGTACGTGACGGAGGCCCGGACCATCCGCACGCATGAGCGGCAGTGGACCGAACTTCAGACCGGCGCGCGGCAGACCCAGAAGCTGCTCTCCAGCGAGGCCCGGCTCAAGACCGCGATTGACAACCGCCAGGGCCAGGGCGGGGCCTGGTGAGCGGCCTGATCCGCATTCGCTGCTCACCTCCCGGTGGCGGCGTGGTCTGGCTGACTGACGAGCTGACCCGGTACAGCGCCCCGTATGACCTTCTGCCGCCGAGCGTGACCGGCAGCCGGGCTGTGGACAGCTCTAGCGTCGCACACACCGGAGACGGCAGAACCACCACCTACGCCTACACCGCGACGGGCGATCTCTCGGCCACCACGCCGGAGCGCCTGGACGTGAAGTACTTCCGCACCAAACGCCTGCTCCGCTACGCCGATCAGGTCTGGCGCGCGGACCGTTTCCTCAAGCTCGCCGGGGCCACCATCGGCGGCGCTGATCCCCTACGCGGACAGGTCGTGGTCCCGGCCCCGATTGTCTGCGCCGTCTCTGACCTCCGCTGGTTTGATAGCAAAGGAAGGCCGCTTGAATGACTTATCCACCCAACCTCCTCCGTCTGGACCCCGCCTTCCGCGTTCTTCTCCCCGAAGGGGCCGACGGCGGAACGGGCGAACTCGAATATCAAGGCCCGTACCGGGTGGCTGCCCTGCTGGCTGGCGCGCCCAGCGGTATCAAGGTCATCATCCCTGATCCCGCAGGCGCTCCCCGCCTTGGTAAAGTCGTCGCCCTGGACGGCACGCCGGACGTGTATTTCCTTGGCGCGAGGTCCGGCGATTCCGTGCCGCCCTACCTGACGCTGCGCGTGTACCCCGATTTCCCGCTGATCGGCGGCGTCGTGGACCGGGGCGAACCGATTGTCTCTTCCGGGCGGCCCCATGAGTTCCCGGATGGCAGTGGGTTGTGGGACCTTCAGGATGTGGGGGGCGACGAGCGGCCTACGATTGCTTCCAGGGAGCAGCTCCTGACCGTATCGCAGGTGCTGGCCGACTACGGGCTGATCCTGCCGAACCTGGCGAACGCGACGGCGCAGCTTCAGGCGGTGCTGGGGGAGGTGCGGGCGGCGCTGGACAATGCTGACCAGAGTGCGGTCCTGCTGACCCTGCTGGGCAGTGTGTCGGATGTGGTCACCTACCCGGCACTCAACACCCCGCCCCCGGGCGTGTACAACTATGAAACGGGCCTGTACCGCCGGTGGGTAGGCCGCCTGGGGGCTTTGCAGAACATCGCCCGTCTGAACGTCCACGTCCGCCAGTACGACGCGAGCAAGCCGATCGTGAGTCCGACGTTGAGCGTCCGCAGCGGCAGCCAGACGGGCGCGGTCCTCGCCACATGTGCCCTGAGTGGCCTGAGCCTCACGACGGGCGCGGATACAGTGCTGACGTTTGATCTGGACAGCACCCTGGCGAACGCGGGCGGCGCTGAGCTGTGGGTGGACCTGGACGCGGGGGCGGGCGCATTGATGGGCCTGTACGACACGCTGGCTGGCGGAGCTGTGGCGGGGACCGTGTACTACAGCAGCACCACTGGCTATCCCAACCTGCTCGCGCCCAGCGGCACACACGGCATATGGGTGCAGGCGTCCCGAAAGCTGACCACGAGATCCCTAAACGCGGCTCCAGAACTACTGGCGGGGGTCACGGCAGGAGTCACGGCGGGACCACTCGGCGCGCGGGTCACGAATCTAGAGGAGCTGACGCAGACCCCAAAGGTCCAGAGCTTCACGGCTGTCGAGGGTACGTTTACCACCGCGCCACTGCCTAACCTAACTGGCCCACTGGGCAACGCCTACGGCAACACGCTGGGCGCAGGGCTGTATGGCTGGGGCAAACTGCTGACCACCTCTGGCCCCATGAACGCGGTCAGGCTCTCTCCGGGCAACCCGATCACGGGCGGCGGCATGGTGGAAGTGCAGGTGCGGGCATCCAATGTCGCAAACGCCGTGATCCTGGCACGCGGCACAGTCCCCGCTGCCGCCTGGAACGCCGCCGCCGCGCTGGCTGAACCCGTGACCGTGCCGCTGAGCGCCGCTGTCCCTGCGGGTCAGGTGCTGGTGATGTTTCATGCGTTCGGGGAGCGCGTCGGCTACCTCTCAGGCGGCAGCGGACCGGGCGTGGCCCCCGCTCGGTACTACTTCGGGAGTGCGCCCGCATCGTATGAGACGGTGGCGATGGGCATTGCCAGTGATGCGGGAATCTATATCCAACCCCTCTATGCCCCGGATTTAGCCACCAAACGGTATGCGCTGGCCTCCCCCGCGCAGGCTGCCGCCACGGTCACGGCGGCCTCGCAGACGGCGCTCGATCAGGTGCTGGGACCAGTGGACATCCTGCTGCCCTCCCAGATCAGCGTGCTGAAACGCGCCGGGGAGCAGTTCAACCTGTACACGAAGCACTTGATCCCATACCAATGGTGGCGGATCGGAACGGTGGATTATGACGGCACGTATGGCAAGCAACTCTCCGGCCTCAGGGACAATGACTGCTGGCGGCTGGAACCCAGCGGCACGGGCAAGGGCTATGCCACCCCGGTGGGTACGTTTACCCTGACGGCAAACCTCAAGGACGCCACACTGACCAACCGCAAGGTTGCCACCAGCACCGTGGCTGTGATTGATCCGGCTGCGAACCAGACGGCCATCCGCGTGCTGTGCATCGGAGACAGCATCACGTACCGGGGGCAATACCAGGCGCAGGTCATGGGCCTGGGCGGCGTGACCCTCCAAGGGACGCGCACCATGTCCGCTAACGCCTACCTCGGCGAGGGACGCGGCGGCTGGCGGCTGAGCAGCCCCCTCCCCGATCTCCAGGGCGGATACGTGCAGGCAGGCAGCGCGGGCGCGTTCGATAGCCCGTTCATGTTTCCGGTGGGCGTGACCGGCGCGGATTACCGGGGAAATGTGGAGTTCTGGAAACGGGTGGTGAGCGTGGACAGTGGAGCAACCACCTATGCCGCCTACGATTTCGGCGGCTACGCTCTGGCCGTTCGGGAAGGCGGGGCCACGGTGCAATACGCGGCCAGCGGCTACCCCCTGAATCCTGTCACGGGCTGGGTGGTTTTTGACCCGGCAAAAGCGGCTGGAGAGAAGTTCCAAACGTGGAACGGCGCGGCGTGGGTGGCGATGGGCACGCAGCCGAGCGGGTTCGCGTTCAACTTCGCCGCCTATATTGCCCGCTATGCCTGGGCGTTCACAACGGGCGCACCCACCCACGTCACCGTCTTGCTGGGCGCGAACGACTGGTCCGGCACCGTACCCGACGCCGCGAGCCTCGCTGTCTGGACGGCGCAGTATCAGACGATGGTGGACAGCATTCATGCGTACAGCGCGGCCATCAAGGTGATCGTGGCCCTGCCTACCCTGCCCGCCACGCAGGACGGTGAGGGCGATCTGTACGGGGCGGGACTGAACGGGGAGCGGATGCGGCTGAATGACCAGCTCGTCACGCGGGCGCTGCTGGACAGATTCGACACGGCTGCGAACCGCACCGCCAAGACGTTCGTGAGCATCTTCGGGGCGGGCATTGATCCCTACTTCGGCTACACGCTCGGCAGCGCGGAGGCCCCGAACAAGTACGTGACCGACAGCACCCTGTATGTCCGGCGCAATCAGGACGGCATTCACCCCGGTCCGGTGGGTATGGCGCAAGCCGGGGACTGGCTGGCTGCCACGGTGCAGGCGACGCGGTAATGACCCCACACAACCCACCCATCAACGCAAATCGTCGGCGGGATGTGACAAATCTCGCTTATGATGGAAGGTATGTCCCGAGTCCATCTCACCCTGGTGGCTTGCACCGTGGCGGCCCTCCTGAGCGGCTGCGGCAGCGCGCCGCCCTCGGTGACCCCGCCGGCTGGGCCGCCCATGGCGCAGACCACGCCGACACCCGCCCCGCCCAGCCAGCCGGAGCCGCCGGAGCCCGCGCCGCCCGCGCCTCCACCCGCCACACCGGAGCCACCACCCAACCCTCCCGCGCCCAGCCCGACGCCTCCAGCACCAACTCCTCCAACTCCTCCTCCGGTGCCGCCGCCCCCTCCGCCTGCGCCGGTCAGCAGCGCCCGGCTGCTCCTGCCCGCGCGGCTGACCCTCCCCACTGGCGGCGGCACGCTCTACACCTCTGCACTCAGCGACGGCACGCTCGGCGCGTCCGGACCGGGACTGAGCGTCACGGGGGACCGACTAACGTCTACCGGCGCGTCCGGGACCGCCCGTCTGACCGCTGCCGACGCCCAGGGCGTGAAACGCGAGGCCAGCCTGGACCTCGCAGTCCCCGGCACCCGCAAACCCGCCCGGATCGCCACTATCGGGGACAGCATCTTCCTGCGCGGCCAGGTGCAGGCGGGCCTGGCAAAGCGCACCGGGGCCACTTTGCAAGGCACACGCGGCGCAGGGCCAGAGCGGTTCGAGGCGCGCGGCGGCTGGCAGGCAGGCTCCTACGTGCAGGCCGGCAGTGCGGCGGGGACCGACAGCCCCTATCTGTTTCCACAGGATCTGGCGGGTTCATCCTACCGGGGCAACGTCGCCTTCTGGCGTGATGTGATTGGCGTGGAGCAAAAAAACCTGACCAGGGCAAGCGATCCGGCGCGTTACTACATGGCCTTTGGATACGGCGCAGCGGCCCGCGAGGGCGGCGGTGAGCTGCAATACGGCGCGGACGGCTACCCCCTGCGCCCACAGGCCGGGTGGGTGGTCTACGATCCGGCCCAGTCAGCCCCGTGGCAGCGCTGGGACGGCAGGGCGTGGACTGCCGACACCCCGCACATCTGGGCGCTGGATTACGGCAAGTACCTGGACCGCCACGCCTGGGCCTTCAAAGCGGGGCGGCCCACCGACATCGTGGTCATGCTCGGCACCAACGATTTCAGCTCCCGACCCGTGACGGACGCGAGCTGGGGGACATACCGCGCGGATACGGAGACGCTGGTGACCTCCGCGCTCCTGGCGCTGCCGGGCGTGCGCGTCACGCTGCTGGCCCCGCCGATGGCCTCGGCCAGTTCGGACGCGCGGGCGAGGACCCTGACAGCAAATATGCGTGACCTGCGGGCGCGGATGCTTCAGACCTGGGACACCCCGGCCTGGGCAACTCGCGGGATGCGGCTGAGTATCGCCACTGCCGCCATCGATCCGGTGCGGGACTTCACCGCCACGGACTACGTTCACCCCGAAGCGAGTGGCCTGGACAGTACCGCGCAGTGGCTGGCGGCTGACCTGAACCGCTAGATAACCCACACCGCAAGGTCAGGCCCGGTAAGTAGAAGCCCCCGCGCTGGCGGGGGCTTGCCATTCTTTATAGCCGACACCTTGCAGTAGCAGGCTTGGTTTGGCATCAGATCGACGATGATGAATGGCAGGCCCCACCACGCGAGAATGCTACCTATTTCGTGGTGTTCTGACGCCCGTTCTTCAGCTAGTGGTGCGACCGGGTCTTTACAAATACCTGCACCGCTGCTCTGTTAATGGTTAGCGAGACCTCCAAGGCAATCTGTCGGAGTGTAGGTGGAATGGGGTTGCCCAGCGGGTGGTGTTCAGTGCCCTCTGCGCTGGACCTGATGCCAAAATAGCCAAGAGCATCCTGGTGTGCCAGGTTGGCATAAGGTTCGTTCAACTCAGAATCAATGTGTGCTCCGCCGTCTTGATCGGCAACGCTCTTTATTATATCTCCTCGGGTTAATGCTATTCGGTCATGTTGTCGAAACTTGGGCGGGGGGAAGGGCATGTCTGCCTGCCTCAGAACTATTTCGTCCCACCATAACTGGAAGCTTGTCCTCGGGTTACGGATGGCAATATGAGTATCCAACGATGCGGTGTATGCAATCCGGCCGTCGATCTCTTGAATTAAGAGTAGTCCTGTATGGGGAGCTAAGTTGTTCTCGTCGAAGGGATCAGCCGTGTTGATATAAGTTAGTTTCTCCTTCACGCCTAAATGATTGAGGAGAGAGCGAGTCTGACGGGTGTGTTTACGTTTTGATGGGTTCCCATCGAACAGAAGAATCCGCAGAGTCTGTGCGATCCGCTTATGCTCCATCACATGACCAGCGTCAAATGATGTACACGAGGCTTCCAGAAAATGAAGTTGTTCTCTAAGGTGATTTTCTAGGTCGATCCGTGTGAGTTGCATCGCATACGCTCCGAATAGGAAGAATCAGGCGGATCGACTCTTCACTCCAATGAACCGCTTAATTTCCGAAGTACACTGAAGTCCCTACCTCAGCAGCCTTCTGGCAGCCCAACGACACCCCCCGCATTGGCATGCGCGGGGTGATCTGCCGAAGTTACTACATTGAGATGCCATCTTAAATCCACATAACCTCATCTAGACCTCGCTTACCTCAGAGTTTTTCCGTTCCTGCTAAGCCCTGACCCCCGCCCATCAGCGGGGGTTCGCCCTTTCATGCCCCTTGGAGGCCCCTATGGACCGTCCCCAGATGCTCAAGATGCAAGGTTTTCTACGCGCCGCATTGGCGGTACTCGAAAACAGCCTCTTCCAATTGCCTGAAGCTCCCATCCCTGACACCACCAAACCCACGCTGACGCTGAGCGCCAACGCCCTGGCCTTCAGCAATCCTGGCGAGGTGGTGCTGACCGCGATAGCCGACGACAACGTCAAGATTGAGCGGGTCACCTTTTACCGGGATGGCCTGGAACTGGGCAGCGTGGAGAACGCGCCTTACGTGTGGCGCGAGAACATTGGCATATCCAGCAACGGCAAACACAAGTACAAGGCCATCGCGGTAGATACGGCGGGCCTGACCGAGGAAGACGAGCTGGAGATCAACGTCACCATTGCCAGCGGGCCGCAGATCACAGAAATCAAGGCCACGCCCAACCCCGTCACCGCAGCAGGCCGCGTCGCGCTTCTGGCAACGGTGGCCAACGGATCCGCCGCCGGGCATGTGGACTTCTACGAGGGCACGCGGAAGATCAACCGCGAGAACATGACCCCCTGGGAGTCCAGCTTCGATCTGGCCTTCGCCGACAACGGCACGCGCACTTACCAGGCCAGGGTCTACGACAGGGCCGACGTGTTGACGTCCACCCGCGACGTACAGGTCACGGTCAACATCCCTGCGCCGCCGTCCCCGCCCAGCGCGGCCACCCTGACCAACGACGGCGACGCCTTCACGCTCAACTGGCCGAGTTCCACCTCGAATCAATACGTGGTCTACAGCGCCTACGCGGCAACAGACCGCATGTTCGCCCCGATCTCCCCCTGGGTGCAGGGGACGACATTCCGCGATCCCAACGTCTATGACGGCGTGGCGGTCTGGTATCAGGTCTGGAGGCTGGTCAACGGCATCGAGGTCTTCCACGCGGAAGTGAACGGCGTGCAGCCGGAGCGCATCTGGGAAGATCCCGCGCAGCTCCCGCCCGGCAGGTACGTGGGCCGCCGCTTCCGCTCCCTGACGCCCGGCGTTCGGGCCTTCAAAACGACAGGCTGTTCCCCGACTCAGCTCTACGACTTTGAGGACTGCTCCTTCGCGTCTGTCTACCACTGCATTCACGGCTGGTTTGCCCGCGTGAAGATGCGCGGCGTCAGGATGTGGGGGCTGATGCCCGAAGGGGCGGACAAGTCGCACGGCTCAGGGTTCGCTTTCGAGCAGTTCCGGCATCTGGATGTGGAGTACTGCTACTTCGAGAACATCAAAAACAATTACCTCACGCAGCATCAAAGCACCGGCGCGCCCGGCGACACGATGCACTTCAACCGCAACTTTGCCCGCAACATCATGGGGCAGAAGACGGACGGGGCGGGCGGCTACAGGGAAGGAAACACGGTCAACGTGGATTTCACGTATTCCCAGGTCCTCCAGCTCGCCAAGTGCAAGCCGGGAATTACTGGCGATCCGAACTCCTCGGCCATCCGGGGCGGGCAGATCATCGGGAACTATTCGAGCAACGAAGCGAACTGGAGCCGCGTCGAGGACAACTACTCGGATTACCAGACCTTCGGCTATCCCGACAGCAAAATCCAGATGACCGACAACCTGGTGGACGGCGCGTTCCCCTACCGTCCAACCGTCCACACCACGTACTCCGGCGGCGGGTACATGGTGGGCGACGAGGGCGGGAACGACATCGAGCAGAACCGCAATATCGCCGTCCGGTACACCAATTACGGCGGGGCAATCATGAACGGCGTCGGGAACATCTCCGACAACGGGCGGTACGTCCGCTCGCCCTACCTGTGGAACGGCCAGCGCATGACCATCGCGCCGCCGACGGGCCTCGTCGCTATGCAGTTCTGGGACTACAACCGCGTTGGCGCGGGCATGCACGACAACAGCATGAAAAACAACTACCTTGCCAACCAGTATCAGAAGGCCACGGGCGATCCGATCACGAACAACAGCTTCGTGACCGTCAACGGCAAGAACGGGAACGTCTACGAAGGCAACACGGAGTTTAAGGGCCTCGTGACCGTCGAGATGGAGTGGGCCGAGGTCCGCCTCTGGCGGGACCGCCTGGCCGCCAACTCCAAGGGCTTCGGCCCGCAGTACGCCGCCTGATCTGCCCCACCTTCTTCTCCAGGAGTCCACCATGCAAAACGCACAGACCGTCCACCTGCACCTGATCGCCCTGAAGGCCGTCGCCGAGATCGAGCGCCGGGGCGTGGCCTTCAGGGCTGGCACCCGCAACGATGCCGTAAGTGCCGAGGAAGCCGCGCGGGAGGCCGCGTTAGACCTGGCCCACCAGATCGCAGACCAGAACCCACTGCTGACCATTGATGAACTGGCTGAGCAGATTTACACGCCCCCCCAGGCCGTGAAGGTGCGCGACGCCAACGGCGAGAAGCTGACCGGAAAGGGCGAGAACGCCGCCGAGTACATCCGCGAGCAGTACGCCGAGGCCCGCCAGTACCTGCCTGCCGCCGAGGTCATTCCCGCAGATAGCCCAGAGCTGGAACCCGCCATTGATGAGGCGCTGGCCTGGGCCTGGGAGAAGAACGGGGCGCTGGTGCAGGAACTGACAGACCGCGCCGCCACCTGACGCCGCCCATAACCCATTTCTTTACCCACAGCCCTGCCGCCGTGCAGGTTTTTGTTTTGCCACTTTCGGAGGTGGTGTCATCCGTCTATTGATCCTTGTGCTGGTCCTGGTGGTCAGCTCCTGCGCTTCACCTCTGCCCCCACACTCCCCCACAGTCTGGGGGCTTTCCTATGCCGCTCTGGAGGTGCCTGCTGGAACGCTGGCCCCACTGAGCGCTGTCGCGGGTTGGAACACCGTCCGCATCGAGGCGGGCCACGTCAACACGCGCATGGTGGCCCACGAGGTCACGCACATCTGGCAGCAGCGCCATCTGGCCGTGCCCGTGGCGTTCCTGGGTGCGCCGTGCGGCTGGCAGCCGGAGTGGAACTGCTCAGCCCTGGAAGCCCACGCCGACGCGGTGGGGGCGGCGGCGGTCCGGGCCGGGTGTTCCCCCGGTGATTTCGGCTGGCCCGGCTGGGAGGCCACGGCCTGCACGATTCCTGACCCACTGGAGGTCCACCCATGAACTACGGCTTTTATCACGTCTCCTGGGCCGCGCCTGGGAGCCAGAAAACACATCAGCAGCAGGCCCTCACCCGAACGGCGGGCCGGGGCTGCACGCTGCTGCACCTCTCGCACCTGGGGGAAGTGGCGCACACGCGGCGGCTGCTCAGGCTGGCCGAGGGGCGGGGTATGACGCTGATCGTCAAGGACCTGGTGGGGCCGGACCTCCTGGCCTTGCAGGACACCCCCAACCTCATTCACTCAGTCAAGGACGACGCCAACGCCAAACCGCTGGCTGAGATTCAGGGGGCGTGCGCGGCCTCGGCAGTGGCGCGGCGGTACGTCAGCATCGGGCCGAGCTTGAAGGACAACTGCGCGGCGCTGTACGGCCTGACGGAAACCATCGGTGTGCAGAGCTACCCGTTTGGCGGCGCGGACCAGCTCCATGCCTCCTGGCTGATCTGGAAAGCCGCGCGGACGCAGGCGGACCTGAACCGCGCAACGGTGATCGGCAACGCGCAGCTCCATCCGCTGTGGGCCGGGATGCCCCTCCCGACGCCTCGGCAGATCACGGCCCAGGTGTGGGTGGCCGCCGCCTGCGGACTGGACGGGCTGCTGGGGTACACGCTGATCGATCAGCAGGGGCCGCTATCCGCTGAGATGGAGGAGCATTTCTGCGCCGTGTGCGCCCAGGTGTCCCGGTTCGCTCCGGGGCGGCCCCTGACCACGGCCATCCAGAGCAACCGGCTCACCGCGACGTGGGCAGGCGGCGTTCAGGTGGTCATTGACCTCCAGGCGGGCGCTGTGGTGTCACTGCGGACGCGGGAGTGACGTCCCCACCCCTCTCCCACCCCCACAGGAGGTGATTTCCATGCGAACTTCTCTGCTGCTGCTGGCGCTGCTGGCTGGGGCAACCCATGCAAGAGCCGTGCTGAGCAGCATCCCGCCCACCCCACTGGCATGCCGCCTCCAGGTGATCCCAGATTACACGCTGATTTTCGCCTACCGCGCCGTGCTCCGCCTCTCGCCCGAGTGCGGCTTTTCCCAGACCCTGCGCGTGCGCAAGTCCAGCACCACCAGCGTCAAACGCAACGGTGCGCCCTACCAGCCGATCCGCCCGGAAGTGGGGGCCTGGGCGCTTGGGCATCTGGCCAGCACGGTGCCTGGGAACCAGAACTGGACCTCGCGCTCATGGCGCTGGGAGTTCAATGATCTGGTGCTGACCAAAGGCCGCTGGATCGCCGGGGAGGTCCTGTATGCCAGACCGTAGGCCGCCCGCTCCACTCGAACCGGTGTTCTGGCGCGCCGCGGCCTGGAGCCTGCGCGTCCATCTGGCCGTCATCTACCTGTGCTTTGGCGTAATGGTCCTGGCGCGGAACAACATTCCGCTGCTGTTCAAAAGCTATTCACACTTCGATGATTTGGTGCCGTTCTGGTGGTGGGGTGCGGCATCACTGGTGGTGTCGGTGGGGCTGCTCGTTATACCCACCCGCGTGCCGTGGGGGCTGCTGACCACGCTCCTGAGCATGACCCTGAGCTTCACCATCGGCGCGACGTTCGTGCAGGGCGGCGGGCTGCTGCCAGGGGCCATCCTGTTTTTTATCTTCGGCCTCGGTTCCGGGGCGCTGTTCACACGGGCGCTGTGGATGTACGCGGTGCAGGTGCGGTGGTTCCGGGAACATGTGATCGAGAAGGGAGTCAACGGTGGCTGAGCAAAACACCGTGGAGCTGGTTCTGAAAATGGTGGGCGGGACGGTGGGCCTCGGGGCCATCGGGGTCTTTGTGCGCGGCCTCTTCTCTGGAACGATCATCAGCGAGAAAGAGATGCGGGATGACCTCCGCACCGAGGTAGGCCGCCTGCGCCTGATTCAGGAACGGCAGCAGACGGAGATCGACGAGCTGCGCCGGGGCGTGCGTCAGCTCACCAACATCAACCTGCACCTGATCAGCAGCCGCGCCGAGGCCCGCGCGCTGGTCAACGCCCTGGAGCGCGAGCTGGGCCGCGTGCCCACCATCTGGCCGCCAGACCCGACAGGCACAGGGCTGTGAGCGGCACAAGGAGAGACATGACCAGTTTTTACCCCGTACTCAACACGCCCACCACCGCCTACACCGTGCAGAACGGGTGCGGGTTCATAGACTCCGCGTACTACGAAGCCAGGGGGGCAGTTCATAATGCATGTGACTGGAACGCCGTGACAGGCCGGGACACAGACCTGGGCGATCCGGTTCACGCCGCCGATACCGGCACGGTGGTCAATGCCGGTTGGGACGGCTACATCGGCGGCATGGTGGAACTCCAGCACAACGACGGCACCATCAGCGGCTACTGGCACCTGCGCGACATCCACGTCAAGCGGGGCGAGGCGGTGCAAGGGGGCGATCTGATCGGCCAGATCGGCAAAGGGGCGCGCCTGAGCATGGACGCCCACCTGCACTTTTACGTGAAGAAGGCGGGCGTGAAATTGCCGCTGTCGTACTGGCCCAGCACCCACATGAAGAACCGTGCCGAGTGCGAAGCGTTTGTGCGGCAGAACTATCACCACCCGGAAGAGTGGCTGAAGGCCAGGGGCGCAAAGCGGCGCATCGAGGACCTTCAGGCGCTGCGCGGTAGCCCGATGCACACGCTGGTAAACGGCCAGGACGTGACCGGCACCCTGGCCCAGTACCCGGCCCAGGGCGTGACGGTGGACGCCCGCACATCCAAGACCGAGATCTACATCAACGGGCTGGTCGCGGTGGACCTTCCGGCACTGCCGCTCAAATAAGGCCCGCCGCGCAACCCAGTTACGGGCAGGGATCCAGAAAAACGAACTTCTGTTGCGTCAATCCTTCGCC
>NZ_JNIW01000066.1 GCF_000701425.1 Deinococcus frigens DSM 12807
GCGGCTCTGGACAACGCGCTCGCGGCGCGTTGTCCAGCAGCGGGGCTGGTGCACCACTCGGACCAGGGGGTCCAATATGCGAGTCGGGTGTATGTGGACCGCTTGCGGTCCATGGGCATGACCCCGAGCATGTCCAGGAAGGGAAATCCCTATGACAACGCCCGAATGGAGAGCTTCTACAAAACCCTGAAGACTGAGGAGGTCAATCTGCAGGACTATCTCGATCTGGACGATGCCCGGCAGCATCTGGACCGGTTTATCGGGGAACTGTACAACCGAGAACGCCTGCATTCGAGTCTGGGTTACATCCCACCCACCGAGTTCGCCGCCCGCTATCATTCCGCTTAGAAGTGCTTGCCCACTGGTCCTGAGTTATGGGTTCACTCCATGACCTTCCTGATGGCCAGGCTATGACTTGACCGGTTTGGTAGCGTTTAGGGGACGAACGCTGCTCTCAAGCGGGGAGGACGAGGGTAGCCATCCCTGAACCTCAACCTCAGTTCGTAAGCTGAATCAGCACGCCCGGCCGAGTTCCACTTGAGGAGCAAAGCACACTTGGTGCCTCGAATCCCCTGGAAGCGACAAACTGGGATTGAGCCGCGTTCGCCGTTCTGTTCTGCAAGCAGGGCGTCACCTGCGCTACTGTCACTTGGTATCCAGCAGCGGCGCTAGCGAGCCGGGCAGCGATGGTAGCCGCATTCCTCGCCGCGCCACCGAGATACCGAACGCTGTAGATTCGGTCGTTCCCCGGTTGTCCCGAAAGGTCGTAGCGCGTCACCTCGATCTGTTGGCCGCTCGCAAGGCCGTATCGGTAGATCTGCACCGGGTTACCGCTACCTTCCAGCTTCGTGCGGCGCACGCCCTGGTAGACGCAGCCGAGTTGCCGACAGACAGGAGCGTTATAGAACGAGGCCGAGGTGCCGACGAGGGCCGAGGCGGTTGGTGCGCCCCCCAGACTAAGGGCCGAGCTGACAAGGGCCAGAACCAGTGGAAGCGCAGGGTGGAATCGATGAAGCACAGGAGCCTCCTGAAATGCACCTGTGGGAACCATCCCCACAGGTGCGGAGAAGTGTGGTGGTTGGGAGCAGGACGTCAGCAGGGGTAGTAGCGGTAGAACGTCGCCGTGTTGGCGTTCTCAAACCCTGTGATCGGGCACGATCCGCTGCCATTCGGTGTTGACGTCGGCCCCATCCCCAGCATGGGCTTCAAGGAGGTCGCAGGTTTAATCGGAGAGTCGCTGAGGGTCCGGTACGCGAAGTGCAGGTGACAAACGTTGCCGGAGCCGGAGCCCGTCTTATTCAGGGTGGCGATCACCGTGCCTGGAGTTACCACTTGGTTGAGAGACACCTTGTTGAGGTCGGTGATGTGGGCATACAGAGTTTTTGCCTGGAGGTTGCTTCCCAAGCCGTCGGCAATGTCATGGTTCAGGACAATGTAGTATCCATACCCTGTGTCGGTCCATTTGGCAGTCGTGATCCGCCCACGGTTGGCTGCAACGATGTTGTACCCGCAGTCACCTACCCCGTCACCATTGCCATCCCGGCCCCAATCCAAGGCATAGATGTCGTTGCCCGTATGAGTCAAGTAATTGTACGCGCGGTAGATGAAGAAGGCGTTGATCTCCATCGGCACGCGCAGGTTGTACGCCTGCGCCTGCGGTTGCAACTCCGTCCCCTTGGAGGAGGCGACAGGCGTGGCCACAGTGGATAATGTGCCGTTGGCCGCGTACTTGGGCATCAGCCCCTGCCCGTCGTCGAGGGCCACCTTTCGCAGAATGCTCTGCTTGGCGAGTCCCTGGGTGGCGAGCGTCCGCGTGACGGGCAGCTCGTAGATGTAATTCTCTTCGTGCAGCGCTTGGCCCTCGGCAGCGTAGTGCGGGTCGTCGCGCCGGATGCTGGGCTCAGCCTTCGACTCGAAGCTGCTGGCCTTGAAGGCGATGTTGCGGCCATCTGGGGAGACCACGAGGCTGTAACCGTTGAAAAGGAAGACCCCGAAGTCACGGTCAGTGCCGAGCACCTGCTGCGTGTTGCTGTCCAACGCGATACGCACAAGGTAATCGTTCTGGCCCCGCTGGGCGTCCGGCACCGAGATCACGGCGTAGGCAAAGTCGTTTTTCGGTGCCAGTATAGCGCTCTGCACGAGGTAGTTCCGGCCGAACTGTGCACTGTCTTCGAGCAACCTGGTCTGACCGCTCCGCTTGTCGCGTAGCCACAGCCGACCATCCTGAATGCGGGCGCCGTCCCGCTGCCGTGTGCCCGCAAAGAGCAGGTACTTGTCGGTCTCCGCGTAGGTGCGTTGCACCTGGCCGGAGTCCACTGCAGGGGAAGCCACGGTTTCAGTCTGGGGAGATTGTTGTGTGATCTCGGAGTTGCCGCAGGCGGCGAAGATGGCGGAGAGGGTGATGACGGCAGAGAGAGCGAAAATTCGGCGCATCGGTTAACTCCTTGCAAACGAGAGGCTCTTTACTTCATCTACCGCTGACGGGCGGCAGAAATGGACCGAGATCAGTTCCCACAGGAGGACGTGCATGGGGAAGGGGGGCTGGCGGGCTTCAAACCGGGGCCATGTCCAGTACTGGGATCAGCTCCGGCAGACCCAGCCGCAAAGAGCGTGCAGCACAACAGCAAAAGGAGGGTTTTCTTCAGGGTTTTCATTACTTGTCCTCGTGAGGACGAGATTACGGACCCCCCGGTTTGGTCCCGTTTAGGGAATGGTTTAAAGCGTCTAGAACGGCGAAAACGGCACAGGTAAATCGAATTCTCAGAAAGACAGTCAGCTGGTCGTTTCTGCACCCCCTCCTTCTGTTCCTGACATATCCTGGGGCTATGGCTCAGGCCCTCCTCAAAGCCGTCCTGTCCGGTGAGTACCAGCAGGGCGTTCAGCTCTTCGAGGCCCTCAAGCGCCCGGCCGCGCAGGACTTTCGCTGGGGTGGGGTCTGTCACCTTCATCTGGGCGATATGCTGAAGGCCCGCCGTCTACTCCTGATGGCAGTGACAAAGGGAGATCAGGCAGCGCGTGTGGAGCTGGCAACCTGCCTGCGGTTCGAGGGGGAGTTCGCTGCCGCACGCGCGCAGCTCAGCGCACTGGATGTGGATCAGATGACTGCCAGGGATGCGGCCCTTGCCCTGCGGGAAGCAGCCATTCTGGAGCAGCAATGCGGTGAAATCACCCGCGCCGCCGCCCTGCTTGACGAAGCCTGGAGTCACGCGGTCAGTGCCGCCCTGCTCGTGCAGTCGGCGGTGGCCCAGTCCATTGCGTTAGTGGCCGCCCACCAGGGGAATGATGTGAAGGCCGAGGCGTACCTCCGGTTCACGGAGGAACACGCCAATGCCATGCGCCGCGTCTATGTCCTATTGGCCCGTGCTGCCAGTGCCACCTACCTCGGGAAGTTCAAGGATGCCCAGCAGGCCCTCTCTGCTGCTGAGAAGCACGTGACAAGTTGCCCGCTGGCTGCCGCGCTGCTGCCCTACCGCTGGGGGATGTGGTTCTCTGCCCAGGGCCAGTGGCACCGGGCACGCGAGGGGTTCGAGCGGGCGGTTCATCTGGCCCGTGAGCAGCAACAACCCGAAACTGAGTTCTACGCGCAACTTGGATTGACCGCAGTCGCCACGGCTACAGGGGACGAGACGGCTGAGCGCGGCAGCTTGGCACGCGCGAAGGCGCTCATAAAAACGCCCCGAGCTCAGGCTTATCTGGACTGGCGTCAGGGAGCGGCGCTGATCCGCCAGGGCGATCCCCACGGCTTTAAGCAATTGAACGCGGCCCTGGACTATTTCCGGGCCAGTGGGTGTACCCGTGAGGTGGTCTGGGTACTGTTGCATCTGACGGAGGCCCATGCCCTTCTCGGCTCACCCAAGGCGGCGCGCGAGGCCATACGCGAGGCGGCAGATGCCCACGTCATGCTGGGGGGCCAACAGCACCTGAGCCTTGAGCTGAATGGGCTGGCGCGGACTCGCCAGCTCCTCGACACGCTGGCCGCACACGACTACGAGCGGGTGCTGTGCGCTCCTCCCACCCCAGCTCTCCCGGTGGCTCAGGTCAGCCTGGTGACTCTGGGCAGTCCGGCGATCCTTATCAACGGGCAGCGCGTCCGGCTCCAGATGAAGAAGTTCGTCGAGGTCCTCGCTTTCCTCCTCAAGAAGGGGGAAACGACGTTGGGAACGTTACAGATGGAAGTTTCCGGTGGTGTCCCTCCAGGGCGCTCAAAGAACTACATCCATCAGGTGCGCCATGAACTCAAGCGGCTAGTGCCCGGACTGTCGGTGCCTTACGACCCCACGACCCAGACATACCGGGTGCGTTGCGAGGGGGTACACCTGACGTGGGACTGGCAGCAGGCGCAAGATGCCTTGCTGAGTTCAGAGCGGGATGTCATGCTGACGGCTAACCTCAATGTTAGAAATTTCCTACAGGACTCGGACAGTGAATGGGTGGGGACGGAGCGTGAGCGCATGAGCCGCTGGATCGTTCGGATCGGTCTGGAAACGATGGATGCCTGGTACAGCGCAGGCGACTACGCCAAGTGCGTCAAGTTGGCCGAACGGCTCATCGAGATCGACCCGCTTGACGAGGGGTTGCACGACTTCCTGATTCGCGCGACGGCACAGGTCAGCGGTGTCGGCGCGGCGCGAACCATCTGTTGGGAAAGCCGAACCCTCTTCGCCAGGGAGGTCGGACACGTTCCACATCTGTTGGATGTTCTGGCCCAGCGGCTCCAGCACCAGCAGCCAAACTGACGCGCTGAAGACAGTTCCTCTGGTATCCCACTCCAGGGTGTCGTTCTTGCCCTCCTGCCTACCCCGAGTAGTCCCCCTACTGCGGAACTCCGTGCTGGACGAGTAAAAACGCTCATATGCCGGTTCGTCGTTCCATTACTACTGCGAGGCCTTTACCAAAGCCCAGGCCGACAGTGGGGCCAAGGTTTACAAGGCCCAGTGTGCTGCCTGCCACGGCGCGAAGCTGAACAACGGCGGCGCACCCAAGATGGCTGGCCCGGACTTCCTTAAAAAATGGTCCCAGAACACACTCGACGATTTCTTTTTTATCGAGTCGCACACCATGCCCCAGACCAATCCCGGCGGCCTCAAGGAAAGCGAATACCTGAACGCGCTGGCCTACATCCTGCAGCACAACGGCTTCAAGGCGGGCAAGGACGCGCTGGCGGTCAAGAACCTCAAGTCGTACACCTTTAAGAAGTGAAGGGAACACGGGGAGGCAAGGTATGAAGAAGGGAACTTGGCAGATGGGTCTGGGACTGTGCGCCGCTCTTTCTGTTGCGCTGACACTGGGATCGGCGCTGGCGGTGACTGGCCCCTCGCAGGAGGAACTGAACAACGCGGACAACGCGACGGACTCGTGGCTGATGTACAACAAGGGCTACAAGGCACAGCGGTATTCCTCGCTGGATCAGATCAATTCGGGCAACGTGGCCCAGCTCAAGGCGGTCTGTACTTACGAGACCGGTGACGACGTCGGTTTCCAGGTCACCCCGCAGATGTACAAGGGTGTCCTGTTCTTCACGCAGGCCAACCGTACCTTCGCCGTCGATGCCCGCACCTGCAAGGCGCTGTGGGTCAACAAGTACATGATGGACAGTTCCTCGGTGCTGACCACCAACCGGGGCATTGCCATCGCCGACGGCGTGATCTACCGGGGCACGCCCAACGCCCACCTGATCGCGCTGGACGCCGGGACCGGCAAACTGCTGTGGGACACTAAGGGCGATGACTCCACCGTGGGCTACTTCCTAAGTTCCGCGCCGATCTACTCGGGCGGCAAGGTCTTTATCGGGGACGCTGGGGCCGACTGGGGCATCAAGGCCAAGATGTACGCCTTCGACGCCAAGACCGGCAACAAGGCGTGGCAGTTCGACATGATCCCCACCGGCAGTAAGGTCGGGGCGGACACCTGGAAGAAAGTCGATTCCACTGTCACGGGCGGCGGCAGCATGTGGACCAGTTACACGCTGGACACTGGCACCAACCAGCTCTATATCTCGGTGGGCAACCCCGCGCCGGACTTCGCCGCGCAGTACCGCCCCGGCCACAACCTCTTTACCAACACTGTAACCGTGCTGGACGCCGATACCGGCAAGTACAGCCACCACTACCAGCAGATTCCCAACGACGACAAGGACTACGACACCTCTGCCGCGCCGGTGTTGTATGACCTGGACGGGCAAAAGCGCATGGCGGTGGTAACCAAGGCTGGCTGGCTGTTCGGCTATAACGAGGACGACAAATCGCAGGTGTTCAAGCAGGCCATGATCAAGGTGGACAACCAGCAAAAACCAACCACCCGCGAGGGCCTGCCCGTCTGCCCCAATTACAGCGCCGGGTCACAGTGGTCCGGTCCCTCGTACAACCCGGCCATGAAAGTGCTGTTCACCAACGCGGTGGACTGGTGCGGCGTGGTCAAGCTGGGCGAGGTCAGGTTGATCAAGGGGCAACTGTTCTTCGGCGGGGCCATGCAGCTCGATCCGGCCAGCAAGGCCATCGGCAGCACGATGGCGTATGACGCGGCAACGGGCAAGCCGATGTGGCGCTACGATCTGCCCGGCATCCGCATCGTGGGCGGCGTCACGTCCACCGCCGGAAATCTGGTGCTGTCCGGGGCCATGAACGGCACGTTCTACGCGCTGGACGCCACGACTGGCAAGGTGCTGTTCAAGGACAATATCGATAAGGCTCCTATCGGCGGCGGGGTGTCCACCTACGACATTTCCGGCAAGCAGTACCTGGCCGTCGCCGCTGGCAACACCTCCAAGGGCACGGCGGGGGTCAAGAATCCCGGTGCCCGCATCGTCATTTACAGCCTGCCCTGAAACGAGGTTGGCCAAGCGAAGTCACGAGTGATGAGAATATCTATTTTGGCCCTCCTGACGCTGGCTGGCCCGGTGGAGGCGATCATTCCCAATCTCAATACTGCCAACAGCATTCAGGCCAAGCTCGACGGCGAGGCCATGAACACCAGAGAAAGTGGCTACGTCCTGGGCACCTACCTGCTCAAGGCCTACAACCAGGACGTGATCCTGCGGCCCAACTCCCCCGAGATCGACGGTGTGGTGCTGGGAACGCCCTACGAGCGGCTGCGTTATGAGGCGTACCTGTCCCATCTGGAGGGTAAGCCCATCACCGGTGCGCGGGTGGGCACCATGGCGCGCACCCTGGCCGACAAGCTCACCTTCCGGGTGTACTCCCACAGTCCCTTCGCATTGGACGATGAGGAGGAGCAGTGGCAACTGGCCTACAAGACCGACAAGATCAAGGCCGACCCGGACAAGCAAAGGAGTGATCTGGACTTCTTCAAGTCCGCCACCCTGACCATCGCCGGAAAGACCTACACCGCCAAGCCCGTGGTGGACGGTCCCTACCGCGATAACTTCACGTTACCCAGCGGCGAGGCGACCAGCAGGAATCTGGGCGTGGTCTTCTACACCTTTGACGTCAAGAACCTGCCACCCAGGGGGGCCTTCGCCTTTAATTTTGAAGACAGCAGGGGCAAGGCGTACAGCATCAAGTCGGACCTGAACAGCTACCGCTAAATGGTCTGGGCCGGAGGGTGGTGCCGCGAAAGGGCCACCCCCGCGCTTTGCCTTCGCCCTTTAGCGCCAGCTTCTGAGGTCCGGCGGCAGATGCGCCACCTCATTGAACGTGTCCAGGCTGAGGCGTCCACCCCCAAAGGTCAAGCGGGTCAGGCTGCCGTTGCGGACGCGCCAGTTCAGCTCCAGGGCCGCCGCGTCGGGGGCGTCCAGTGCCAGCGCCACCATCAGGCCAATCACGCCGCCGCTGGTAAAGGCCAGCACCGACGAGCCGGACGACAGGCGCAGCAGATCGGTCAGGGCGGCGTGAACCCGTGAACGGAAGGCGGCCCAGCCCTCCACTGCCGGGTGCGTGACTGTCCCCTCCTGCCACGCCCCCGCCAGTTCTTCAAGCATGAGTTGAAAAGCACGGTTGCGGTCCGGCACGTCCCGGCGCTCCTGGAACCGCTGAGCGGCGGCGGCAAACCCCTCATCCTGCGCGGCCAGCAGCGGCGCGAGGGTGCGGATCAGGCCGTCGCCGTCATACTCGGCCAGACGGGCATCCTGCACAGCTTCGGGCCAGGGCGGCAGTGAGTCGGGGTCGGCAAAGTGGGCGGCCCCGGCGGCAATCTCCGCCGTGCGCCGCTGACGCACCAGTGGGCCATGCAAAACGTGGGTGGGAGCAACTTCCTCGGCGGCCAGCGCCAGTCCAACCGCACGGGCCTGCTGCTCGCCCAGCGCCGAGAGGCGGTCGGTGTCCTGTTCAAAGGGTGTGGCCTGCCCGTGGCGAATCAGGATCAGCTCACTCATCGGCGGGGACCACCTCTCCCCCGTCCCCCGTCACGTCCGCCGCAATTCTGCGCCACGCCTCGCGGATCAGCCACTCAGCCTGCCCGGCCAGTGGGGCAAATCGCGGGTCACTGGTTTGCCCTGCGCGGTAGCGGGCAAAAATCTGGATGACGATCACCGCTAGCTTGAAATGGCCCAGCACCTCGTACCAGCGAACCGAGTCGCTCGTCACGTGACGAGCAGATTGCCGGGCATAGCGGGCGATGAACTCCTGGCGGCTCAGGAAGCCGGGAAAGTTGGCCCCGATCTCGTTCACGTCACGGCCCGGCTGTTCGGGCATGGTCCAGTACGTCAGCGACAGGCCCAGGTCCACCAGCGGATCGCCCACCGTGGTCATTTCCCAGTCCAGCAGGGCCACCACGCGCGACGGATCGGCGGGGTCCAGCATCAGATTGTCCAGTTTGAAATCGTTGTGGAGCAGGGTGTGGGCCGATTCCTCCGGGGTCTGGTCTTCCAGCCACGCGATCACCAGCCCGTCGCGCAGCTCGGCGGGTGGGGGCAAATCGCCGGAATCTTTGAGCAGTTCCCGCGCCCGCCGCCAGCGTCCGGCCCAGCCGCCGACCTGCCGGGCATTGAAGCCCTCCGGCTTACCGATAGTGCGCAGGCCCGCCGCGTCAATATCCACGGCGTGCAGTTCGGCCAGCGTGTCGACCACCGCCCCAGACATCTGACGGGGAGCGTCCGGCATTCCGGCGTATTCGGGCGGCATCCGCGTCCGCACCACCAGGCCGCGCCGCCGTTCCATCAGGTAAAAGGGCGAACCCAGCACCTCCACATCCTCGACCAGAAAAAGTGGTTCAGGAGCGACCGACAGTACCGGATGAATCTTTTCCAGCAGTTGAAACTCGCGGGCCATGTCGTGCGCGCCTCTCGCCACCGGGCCGAGTGGAGCGCGGCGCAGCACATACTCGGCCTTCCCGAGCTTCAGCAGATAGGTCAGGTTGGAAAAGCCGCCGGGAAACTGCGTGACTTCCAGCGCGTCCAGGTCACCCGCGACCTTGCCGCGCAGCACGCCGCGCAACGTGTCCAGCGGCAGTTCCTCGCCGGGCCGCATGTCTGTGGTTTCCGAGCGGGTCAAGGATGGCCCTCGGTGCGCGGGGCCTCGCCCTCTCTGGCGGCCCCGCCGTCCAGCAGCGCCATCGCCTTTTTGCGGAGGTGGCGCATCTTGCTGAGCCACTCGCCATAATCGCGCGCCTTGGTCTGAAACCCCTTGAGCGTGGTGTCGTGGGTGGTGATTAAAAAGCCGTCGGCGCGCAACACTTTCAGGGTTTCTTCCACCAGCACGTCGGTGGTCACGGCGGTCTGCTGCAAGATCGGCGCGTTCTGGATCATCGGCGTCCAGACGCCCTCGGGGCACAGGCAGGCCACCTTGATGCCCCGGTCCCCGTAGGTAATCGCCAGCCACTCGGCAAAAGCCAGCGCCGCGTGCTTGGTCACAGCGTAGGGTGCCGAGTGCAGTTCGGTCAGGATGCCCGCCGCCGACGCGGTGTTGAGCAAGTAGCCCTCGCCGCGCTCCAGCATGTGCGGCAGCAGGTGGCGGGCGGCCCAGACATGACTCATCACATTGACGCGGTGGATCAGGTCCCACACCTTGTCGGGCGTTTCCGGCCCCTCGCCCACGGCAATTCCGGCGTTGGAGCAGAACAGGTCAATCTGGCCTTCCTGTGCCAGCACGTTGTCGATCAGTGCCTGGATGTCTTTTTCCTGGCCCACGTCGGCAGTCACGAAGCGCGCGCCGATCTCCTGCGCCTTCTGCGCGCCCATTTCAGCGTTGCGGTCCGAGGCGATCACGGTGGCCCCCTCCTGCACGAAGCGGGTGGCAAGGGCGAGTCCAATACCGGAGGCGGAGCCGGTGACGACGGTGGTTTTGTTTTTTAGGTCCATATGAGGGCTACTCCTTTCTGAGCGTCAGAATTTCCAGATCATTGAACGGGGCGTAATCGCCCGGATTGAGAGTGAAGAGGGGCAGGCCACTGATTTCGGCGTGTGCGCCGATCAGATAGTCGGTCAGGATGCGTCGGGGGATTCCTCCACCTGAGCGACGGCGACGCGCGGCGTAATCGCGGTGCAGCTCGCCCACCTTGCGCCATATCGCCCGGCCCAGCGTCCAATCCACGCCGATCCCTGCCTCAGTCAGCCACTCCTCGGCCTGCGGATCACGCGGCATCAGCTCAGCCACCACTGGGCCGCACACCACCATCTGAGGCACGCTGTCCAGAAAGCGGGCCACAGCCTCAGCTTTGGCTTCCTGAAATCGGAGCGCAAGGATCGCGTTCGTGTCCAGGCAGATGACGGTTGGCGTGCGGGTCATTCGGGTTTCAGAAAGTCTTCGATATACGTCACTTTCTGCTTGTCCGTTCCCATGCTGTGCAAGATTTCGCGGTCTCCGGGGTCATACCGTAGATCGGCCACATATTCCTCGGCGGTCATGCCGTCCGGCGGCGTCAGGGTGCCGATGGCCTCGAAAAAGCTGCGGCGGCGTGGGCGCTGGGGACGCAGCAGCACCTCGCCGTCGCGCAGGATGAAGTCCAGTTTCTTGCCCGCCTCCAGACCCAGTTGGTCACGCACCGCCTTGGGAACGGTCACCTGCCCCTTGCTGGTCATGGTGGCGGAGATTTTCTGCTCGTCCGTGGGTCTGGCCTCTTTAATAGTCATTCCTTACCCACCTCCTTACCACCGCAGATTACACTACTTGGATGCTGAGAACACGTTTTCTCGCCCGCGAGCCGCCTCGCCCTGACGGCGCAGCTCCTCCTTCGCCACGGTGCCTATATGGACGATGTCGGGGCCGTCGGCCAGACGCAGGGTGCGGGCCTGGGCGTACATCATCGCCAGCGGGGTGTCCTGGCTGACGCCCGCTCCGCCGAACACCTGAATAGCCCGGTCAATCACGGCCAGCGCCATATTTGGGGCCACCACCTTGATGGCCGCGATCTGTCCGCGCGCCTCCTTGTTGCCCACGGTATCCATCATGTGCGCGGCGTTCATGGTCAGCAGGCGGGCCTGATCGATTTCCATGCGGCTCTGGGCGATCAGCTCCCGCACATGCTGGTGCGCCGAGAGCGGTTTGCCGAAAGCCACGCGGCTCGATGCGCGCGCCACCATCAGTTCCAGCGCCCGCTCAGCCTGCCCGATCAGGCGCATGCAGTGATGGATGCGGCCCGGCCCCAGGCGGCCCTGCGCGATCTCGAAGCCCCGGCCCTCGCCCAGCAGCAACGCCGAGGCAGGCACGCGCACGTCCTTAAAGGTCATCTGCGCGTGACCGTGCGGCGCGTCGTCGTAGCCGAACACGGTCAGCATGCGCTCCCTGGTCACGCCGGGGGCGTCCATCGGCACCAGGATCATGCTCTGCTGGAGGTGGCGTTCGGCATTCGGATCGGTCTTGCCCATGAAGATGCTGACCGCGCAGCGGGGATCGCCCGCACCCGAGGTCCACCACTTCTCGCCGTTGATCACATAGTCTTCGCCATCGCGCGTGATGCTGGACTCGATGTTGGTGGCGTCGCTGCTGGCCACGTCCGGCTCGGTCATGGAAAAGGCGCTGCGAATCTCGCCGTTCAGCAGCGGGATCAGCCAGCGTTCCTGCTGCTCCGGGGTGCCGTAGCGGGCCAGCACTTCCATATTGCCGGTATCGGGCGCGGCGCAGTTGAAGACCTCCGGTGCCCACCACACCCGGCCCATGACCTCGCACAGCGGGGCGTATTCCAGGTTGCTCAGGCCGGGGCCAAAGGTGCCGTCCGGGTCGCTGGCGGGGGGCAGGAACAGGTTCCACAGTCCGGCCTCACGTGCTTTTGGCTTCAGCTCGTCGATCAGCGGCAGGTGCTCCCAGCGGTTGCCCTCATTGACCTGGCGGGCGGCCTCGGCGTCGTTGGGGGAGATGTGTTCGTCCATGAAGGCCAGCAGGCGCTGGCGCAGGTCACGGGAGCGGTCGGTCACGTCGAATACGGTCATTGGGGTTCCTCCTGAATATTAATGGGGCGAAAGCTGGCTTGGTTGCCTTCTATACCGATCATGGCCTGACGATGAACACCGCCACCCTCACGGCGAATGAGCAGATTCAGGGCCAGAATGCAGTCCAGGACTGTCTCAGCCTGTTCCATCAGTTCGGGCGAGTCGTCTTCGGCCAATCGGTCTGTCGCGGCGGCATCTTCGTCAAATAAAGCGCGGTACGGTTCGAAAGCGGGCGTCGGCTCAAAATCGCAGTGAATGGCGAACATTTCTACCTCACGCAGAGGCATCCGGCCCAGCAGCTCCCCGTCTTTCTCCAGCAGATAGACGGTGGTTCCAGGGGTCAGCGGGTGGGTCACAGATAAACTCTGAATACGCTCTCCGCCGTTGCCGCTGGTCGGTCCTCTCCCTCAATTTCAATGGTGTTCAGCACCGTGATCTGCATGTACCCCGCGCCCTGATCGGCGGATTGCAACGCGGCGCGGTTGCGCAGGCGGCTGTTCACCTTGACCGGGGTGACGAAGCGGACACGGTTGAGGCCGTAGTTGACGGTCATTTGCGCGCCCTCGATCTGGATAGACCCGCCGTGGTTCATGAACTCTCCGGCCAGCAGCGAGAGGGTCAGGAAGCCGTGCGCGATGGGGGTGCCGAACGGTCCGGCGGCGGCTTTTTCCGGGTCCACATGAATGAACTGGTAGTCCCCGGTAGCGTCGGCAAAGGCGTCAATGCGGGCCTGATCCACCAGAATCCACTCTGAAAGGGCGACTTCCTGCCCGATCTGGGTTTGAAGCTCCGATGTTTTCATTTTTTATCCTCCGTTGCGCGGGCTGGGTAGAGTGCCGTGTAAGTTCACTGGACCGTTATGCCCGCCCCCGTTGCGGCCTGAGCTTCGTGTCGGGCGACAATTCCTCTGCCTGGCAGGCCGCCATGCTGTCGGTCTGGTGCGCGTTGTGCCACACGGTTCATGACTTCTCGTTCTCCCCTTTTATCGAATTATCGAACGATTTACCGAAACTGGGCGACATTTCCCCGGATCAGCGCCGCGCGGTGAAGTGTCTGAAGCCGGACCACTGGCCTTACCTGAAGTGGTCTGCGCGGGAGGGTTGCCCGAACTGCGGCGCGGCGCTGGAGAGCGAACTGCTGCTGGACTTCGATTAGCCCTCCTTGCCTACGGGCGCGATGGTGGCAAGGGCGGCGGCGACATGGGTATCCTGGCCACCCGCAGAGGCGTAGACATCGGCCCGCACGATTACCTGCCGTTTCCCGGCTTTCAGGACCTGGCCCCGCGCCCACAGTAATTCGCCGCGCGCCGCCGTCAGAAAGTTGAGTTTGTACTCGGCAGTCACCACGTCTCCTGTCACGCTGGCCGCTGCCCACGCACTGACGGTATCGGCCAGGTAGCCCAGCACCGCGCCGTGGGCCTGGCCGTGGTGCTGGGTCAGTTCGGGGCGCAGATCGAGTTCAATTTCCACGCAGCCTGTCTCGAAATGGCGCAGACGGGTTCCCATTGAGCGGGTGTAGGCGCTGCCCTCGATGCCGCGCTGAACAAGCATTCTGGCTCCGGGGCTGTCCAGACCATGTTCCGCCGCCATCATACGACGGTGGCCCCGCCGTCCACCGCGATGTTCTGCCCGGTCATAAAGGCGCTGGCATCCGAACACAAAAGAAGTGTCAGCCCTTTCAAATCTTCCGCGCCGCCCAGCCGGTGCATGGGGGTGGATTCCAGGATGGCCTGCTCGCCGTAGGCCAGCGTGCCCTCGGTCATTTTGGTAGGAAAGTAGCCGGGGCAGATGCTGTTTACGGTCACACCTTTATCGGCCATCTCGGCGGCCAGCGCGCGGGTAAAGTTAACCAGCCCACCCTTGGAGGTGTTGTAGGCCAGCGTGGCGGCCATGCGCGGATCGTTGCCCTGCAACCCCGCGACGCTGGCGACATTCACGATGCGCCCGCCGCCGCCTGGCAGCATGCAGCGGTTCAGCACGCTCTGGGTGATCAGGAAAGTGCCGTTGAGGTTGACGTTCATGACCTTGAGCCAGGCGTCCAGCGGATGCTCGGCGGTGGGCGCACCCCAGGTGGCCCCGGCATTGTTGACCAGAATGTCGATGCTGCCGACTTCGGCGACGATTCTTTCCACGGTGGGGTCAATGCTCTCGAAATTTCCCAGATCGTTGGCATAGACGTGCGCCTTGATGCCCAGCCCTTCCAGATGGGCTTTGGCCTCGTCCAGTTCATGCTGCTTGCGGGCGGTTAGGACCACCGTGGCCCCGTATTCCCCCAGCGCCTCGGCGATTTGCAGACCCAGGCCGCGCGAGCCTCCGGTGATAAGGGCGGTCTTGCCACTCAGGTCGAACAAAGTTTTCAGGGCCACGGTTGACCTCCAGGGTCGGGGGATCAGGACGGGTTGGATTGGACGGGCGGACGACTCCCAGCATAGGCCAGAGTTTACGTGTACGTCAATTGTGAACGTGCAGGGACACTGGCGGCGGCGACAGGCGTAATTGGTGCGGACAACGGAGCAATCACAGCTTGCCGCTGCAAATATGTTCGGGAGATCAGCGTGACGCCGCTGGGCGGGCAGCTCGGCAGACTGAACTACCTGTCAGGGACGGCGGGGCGACGGGCGCGGCACCAAAGCGCACCCACATTCTTATGATGGGCGAGGCCCTGCTGATTTGAGCGCCGGACAGCGGCCATCCCGGCTGGCCCGATATCTCTCTCAGTCAGGATTTTATCTGCCGCCACAGCAGGGATCAAAATTGACTACAGTACCTCCCATGACTTCCCCCGCCGGTCCCGGTCCCCTGATGCTTCAGGAGGCCCGTCAGACGCCCGCCGTGATCGCCCGGCAGCTCTCGGAAAACGCGGAGGCGGCCAGTGCGCTGGCGCAGGTGCTGCGTCAGCGCCGCCCGCCTTACGCCGTCACCATCGCGCGCGGCAGCAGCGATCACGCCTGCACGGTCCTCAAGTACGCGCTGGAGACCGAACTGTCGCTGCCGGTGGCGTCGCTGGGGCCCAGCGTCCACACGCTGTACGGCGCGCGGCTGGACCTGCGCGGCGCGCTGGTGATCGCCGTGTCGCAGAGCGGGGCCAGCCCGGACGTGGTGGAGAATGTCCGCATGGCGCGCCAGAGCGGCGCGCTGACGGTGGCGCTGGTCAATGTGGAGGGCAGTGATCTGGCAGGGGCCGCCGAGTTCGTGCTGCCGCTGCGCTGCGGCGAGGAGCGGGCGGTGGCGGCCACCAAGAGTTACCTGGCCAGCCTGACCGCCTTGCTGCCGGTGATCGCGGAGCTGGGCACGGACCGCAGGCTGGTGGAGGCGCTGAATAGCTTGCCGGACGCCTTGCAGCGCACGCTGGACTTGGAGGACGCCGCCAACGCCCTGGCCGCGCGCTACAGCTTCGCGCAGAACCTGCTGATCCTGGCGCGCGGCCTGCATTACGGTGTGGCGCAGGAGGCGGCCCTGAAGCTCAAGGAAACCAGTGGCATCCACGCCGAGGCATACAGCGCTGCCGAATTCAGCCACGGCCCCAAACGGCTGCTGGCCGAGGGGCTGCCCCTGCTGGGTTTCGCCTCTGACGACGCGGCGTGGCCCGCCACCGAGGCGGCGTATCAGGACCTGCGCGCCAGTGGAGCCGATCTGCGGACGCTGGGACCGGCGGCAGGCAGCACCTTACAGACGCCGGGCACCGGCCACGGCCTGACCGACACGGTGCCCAGCGCCCTGGCCTTTTACCTGTTCGCCGCGCATCTGGCGCTGGGCCGGGGCCTGGATCCCGACAAGCCGCCGCTGCTGAGCAAGGTGACGAAAACCCGCTGAGGGCTGCGCGGCGAACAGCAGATAAGGAATGCGGCGGCCCTGGCGCGTGCGGGTGCGGTCCGGCAGGTAACCAATCGCCGGATTGTCCACCGCGTTTTAGAGCATTTGTCAAAAGAGTTCTCCACTTTTGACCGAACGGAGTAAGTGAATTTAGCCGAGTATTTGGCACTGGTACAGCTCCGTACGAGAGAATAGAAGCATCGGGAGTCTCTTTTCCCGCTACTGTCATTCGGACAGATGCTCTCTATCAATGGTTCGGACACTTTTAGCCGGATTCAGGCTGCCTTAACCCCCAAATCCAGCGGCCTAGACGGGTGTTTTTCTAATTCAGTAAATCGCGACTGAAGACCCAGATTGCCTGACGGCCTGACAGAAATTATGAGAAAGCGTCCCCGGTAGGCGACACTTTCTGTTTGTGACAACCGAAAATGCTACCGGGGACGCACCCCGACTCTACCAAGCCGTCTTCTCCCATATCCAGAGTGGATTGTGGAACGACATCCGCAACGCTCACACGCTGGCCTGGATGG
>NZ_JNIW01000067.1 GCF_000701425.1 Deinococcus frigens DSM 12807
GCCCGCAGAGACCATCCCTCGCTCAAAATCTTCATGCAGATGACGAGCAAGACGCTGCTGTTCGTCGGCGGTCAAGACAGGGGGCGCACCAGTATTGGTCTGTCGTCCGTCCGCGAGGCTCTCCAGACCCAGGGTGTGATACCGATTGACCAGTGAGTAGGCCGTGACCCGGCTATAGCGGATCAGCGCCAGAATCTCGGCAAGGGGACGACGTTCTGCCAGGAGCGCAAAGAATTGCGCTCTGCGCCGCTGGACGGCACAGGTACTGGTCTCGAAGAGCTGCCAGAAGTCAGCCGCTTGATGTGCGAGGGGACGAGTGAAGAGTGCAGGTTTCATCCCTCTATTGTAAACTGTTTAATCGGAATCCGTATAAGGAGTCTGGGGCTGTAAGGGGTCCAGCCTCTCCCCTGTTGCACCTATGGCAGCCCCGCCAGATCCATACTCGGCACACCCGGCGACACCCACGAGTTTCCGCGCACAACGAAGCGCCACGGCAGGTTGCGCCCTTCCCTGATGCCCACGCGGGCCGTGATCTCCACCTCCTGATCCGGCAGGGTTGACGGCGGCACGAACAGATGTAGCGCGGCGCTGTCCACCGGCGTTCCCCTCACCCCGGCGGGCCGGATACCCAGCGCGTAGACCAGCTTGGCGGGGCCGTTGGTCAGGTCACGTTCACGGGTCACGGGGCGGTGGGTCAGCATCTGGCCCCGGCCCTCCAGCGGCTCCAGCGCGCGGATCAGGACGCTCGCGGCAATGCCCTCGGGACGGCACGAAACCTGCAACAGCGGGTGCCCGTGCGTGCTCCAGAACAGCCAGCGGCCCGCCGGCACGGCCATCTCGGCGCTGCGGGCCGCGTGAAAGCGTCCGGCGGTACAGGCGGGGTCACGCGGACAGTCGTAGGCCTCGGTTTCCACGATTTTTCCGCTGAGCGTCTCGCCGCCGGGCAGGACGTGAACCAGCGTGCCGCCCAGCAGGTCACGGGCCACCTGCACAGGATCGCGGTCAAAGAAGTGGGGAGGCAGCGGCGCTGGCAGGGCCGCCACAACGCTCGGCATCACCGGAAACAGCAGCGGCGTGCCGACGCCGGAAGACGCGCCGCGCACCTGTTCTCCGCTGTCTGACACATCATTCTGGCTGATCCATACCCGATGTTACCTCTTCAGCAGCGCAGCATCCCGCAGCAGGCCGCCCTCGTAAATGCGGCGAATGGTGGCCTCGATTTCCGGCTCCTTGACGGCGATGTCGCGCACCGGGGCATGGGCGGTCACGCGGGCAATCGGGGTGGCGGCGGCCCCGGTAAAGCCGTAGCGCACGCGCGGGCCGTCCGCACCCAGCAGCGTCAGCCCCGGCACCTGCGGGTCAGTCGGCGCGGCCTCGTAATCCACCACCAGTTCGCGGGGGCTGCCGTAGCGGGCCTGCAAACTCGCCAGCGCGCCGTCGTACAGCAGCGAGCCGTGGTCGATGATCATCACGCGGCGGGCCAGCCGCTCCACGTCGCCCAGATCATGGGTGGTCAGCAGCACCGTCACCTCGCGCGTGGCGTTGACGTGCCGGACAAATTCGCGGATGCGTTCCTTGGCCACCACGTCCAGCCCCACCGTCGGCTCGTCTAAAAAGAGCAGTTCGGGATCGTGCAGCAGCGCGGCGGCGAGGTCCGCGCGCATGCGCTGGCCCAGGCTGAGGGCGCGGGCGGGCGTGTTCAGGAATGGCCCCAGCTCCAGCAGCTCGGTAAAGTCGCGCAGGTTCTGGCGAAACCGGGCTTCGGGGACGCGGTAAACGTGGCGCAGCAATTCCAGCGACTCGTGGACGGGCAGATCCCACCACAGCGTCGTGCGCTGGCCGAAGACCGCGCCCAGGCGTGCCACATGCGCCCGGCGGTCCTTCCACGGCACCAGGCCGCCCACCGTAACCTGCCCGCTGTCCGGCACCAGCAGCCCGGTCAGCACCTTGATGGTGGTGCTTTTGCCCGCGCCGTTCGGCCCCAGATAGCCCACGATCTCACCGCGCCCGACGCTGAAACTCACGTCCCGCACGGCCTCCATCACCACGCTTGAGCCGCGCAGCAGCCCACCCCGGCGCACGCGGAAGGTCTTCTTGAGGTTCTGGACGGTGATCATGGGTACTCCTTCTTCACGTTCCCGTTCCCCCATAGTGCCGCACGCCCACGCTCCAGAAGGCGAAGGCCGCCGCCAGCATCAGCGGCCCGACGAGCGGTGAGAGGTACGCGGCCAGCAGCGGCAGGCCATCGGGCAGCGGGCGGCCCAGGACGTGCAGCACGGGAAAATAGGACAGGAAGGCGGCGGGCAGCAGGTAGGTAAAGGTCTTGCGGAGAAACTGGCCGTAAATGTCCATCGGGTAGGAAATCAGGGTGCGCCCGCCGTAGGTCAGCACGTTCATGGCCTCCACGCTTTCCACCGTCCAGAAGGTCAGCGTGCCGCCGATGACGAACAGACCACCGAAAAAGGCGATCATGCCCAGCACGCTGCCTGCCAGCAGGAACGCGGCCTCGGGCGTCCAGACGATCCCGGATGCGCTCACGCCGTAAGCCAGAATGCCCGCCGCCAGAAACACCCGTGTAATCCGCCGCAGCGCAAAATCCGAGCCAAAGATTTGCAGGCGCAGCGGCGCGGGCCGCAGCAAAAAGGTGTTGAAGCTGCCGCTGCGGACGTGCCCGCTCAGATTGGGAGCGTCGAAGCCGCCGAACAGCAGATCCATCAGCACAAAGGCCAGTTCCGCCAGGCCATACAGCAGGGCCACCTCGCCCAGTGTCCAGCCACTCAGGGTGCCGAAGCGCGGGATCACCAGGGCGAAGGCCGCGAACTCCGCCAGGGTGATCAAGGCCGAACCCACCGCGTCCAGCGCGAACGACAGGCGGTAGACGGCCTGCGAACGGGCCTGGGCGCGCAGCAGCAGGAAGTAGAGGTGAAGGTGGTAAACGGCTGATGAAAAAAGACCTTCCCTCTGACCTGGGCGCGAGATGGATGATTTATCCACCCGCCACCTCCAGCCGCCTCAGGCCACGCGACAGCACGGAGGCCGCCAGCGCAAACAGAAGCAGCGCCCAGCCGACTTGCACGGCCACCGCCGCCCAGGCCTCTGGCCCGGTTTTGACGCCCAGCCAGACCTCTACCGTCGTATTCATCATGCTGGGAAAGGGCGTGAAGGCCAGCACGGTTTGAAACCACTGCGGAAAGAACGCCAGGGGCATCAGGAAGCCGCTGCCCAGGCCCAGCACCGCCCACGCGAAGCGCCCGATGCCCACCGCGTCCGGGGACCAGAAGGCCGCGCAATTGACCAGAAAGCGGAAGGCGAAACCGCAGGCCCAGGCCAGCAGCAGGCTCAGGGTGGTCAGCAGCCAGCCTGTGGCACCAGCAGGAAATGTCGCGCCCCAGACCAGCGCGAACAGCGTCAGCATGGGCAGCCCGCGCAGCACGAACTGGCCCACCGCGCGGCCCGCGTCCTGCGCCGCCCACCAATACAGCAGGTCATGGGGGCGCAGCAGGTCCGAGGCCACCTCGCCCCGGTGGACCGTCCGCATCAGGTCGGTCCAGCCGAACAGCGACAGCGCCATGATGAACGCCTGGGTCAGCCCGGTGTAGGTGATGGCGTCCTGCACGGTCAATCCAGCCACCTGCGGCTTGCTGCCAAACAGCGCCACCAGCACGGCGATTCGCAGCACCCCAAAAAACAGATTGGTGATCAGTCCCCACAGTGCGGCCTGCGGGTACGCGAACTGCCGCCGGAACCCCAGCCGCGCCACCGAGGCGTACAGCGCCACGTTGGGGCGGGCGGAGGAAGGCAGGGCCGCTTGCATACAGGGAAAAGAGCTTAGCTGCTGCCGGGTCGGGGCGCATGGGCCAGATGGCGCAGTGGCGAAATGGCGCAGTGGCCAGGCGGCGCAGTGGTTTCCAGTCACACCCCACCTGACCTCAGCAATTGCTGAAGCCCGCGCTCAGGGACAGGCGGTAACCTGATCCCACATTCACCCACAGGAGGGCGACAACCATGATGGATATTTTTAACATGCTCGGCGGGATGAGCAACGCGCAGCAACAGGTCAGCCAGCAGACCGGGGCCACCCCACAGCAGTCCGAAAGTGCGATGGAAGCGGCCATTCCGCTGCTGCTGGGGGCCATGACCCGCAACGCCAGCAACCCGAACGGGGCGGCCTCTTTGACCGATGCGCTGGGACAGCATGACGGTAGCGCGCTGGACATGTTCAGCCGGGGCAACGCGTCCAGTATGCAGGAGGGCCAGAAAATCCTGGGGCACGTCTTCGGCAATCAGCAGCAATCCGCCGCCAACGCCGTCAGCAAGCGGGCGGGGATCGACCCGCAACTGGCCATGCAGATTCTGAGCATGGCCGCGCCGCTGGTGCTGGGCTACCTGGCCCGGCAGCGTCGGCAGGGCGGCGGCCAGCAGGGGCAGGGCGGCGGCGACATTGGCAGCATTCTGGGCGGCCTGCTCGGCGGCGGCGCTGCCGGAGGCATGGGCGGAATGCTCGGCGGCCTCCTGGGAGGCGGACAGCAGGCCCCGCAACCCCAGATGCAGGATCAGCGCGGCGGCGTGCTGGGCGGCGGCCCGGTCATTTCCGGCCTGCCCCAGCAAAATGCCCCGGCCCAGCAGGGCGGCGCGGGCGGCATGATCGGCACCCTGAACAACGTGCTGGACCGCGACGGCGACGGCAACGCGCTGAATGACCTGATCGGGATGTTTGGCGGGCGGCGCTAGGGCGCGTACCGCAGTCTCAAGGGCTGAGCGTCGAACGGTCCAAACGCCAGAAAATGAACCCTCTCCAGTGTTGGGGAGGGCTTTTTCTGGTGTTCCGTTTGACGCCTAACCCGCCGTGTGGCGCGCGTCCAGCGTCAGTTCAGACGCTCCTCGGTTTCACCCGCATCGCCTAGCAGCTCGGCGCGTTCCTGCGGCGTCAGGGCTACCATCACGCGCCTGAGGACCACGTCCACGGCCTGATCAGCGCTTTCATCCAGGGTCAGGCCGTCCAGCAGCGGCACGTCTTCCTGGCGGGCCAGGTCTTCGAGTTCGCCCTGCATGGCCCGGATCTCGTCGAAATACTGCATGTAGCGGTGCAGGGGACGGCTGGCGGCAGTTTCGGAATCGCGGCTCTGGAAGTGGCGGCGGTGTTCTGCGGGATCAGGCAGGGTGACCAGCATGGGAATCACCAGTGCCCCGGCAAAGGCGTCGGCGCGCAGGTAGCCGGGGACCAGATGCACGCCCTCCAGCACCAGGCTGCTGCCCTCCTGCACCGAGCGGGCCACCACCGCGCCCAGGCCCACGTTGACCTGCTGCACCTGATCGCGAAACCCGGCCAGCAGCATCCGCTTGCTGGGGGTGTCGGGGCGGGGCGTGCCGGGGGGCAGCAGCGCCTCCCAGGCGTTGAAGGTGCTGGCGTGCAGGGTGGGCAGCAGCGCCGGGGAGACCATCGCGCGCATCACCTCGCGGATGGAATCGGTGCTGACCACGCGGGCAATGCCCAGGCGGTACGCGATCTCGGCGGCCAGGAAGCTTTTGCCGGTGCCACTGACGCCGCCCAGCAGCACAATCACCGGGCGGGGCGGGCGGCGGATCACGCGCAACAGGCGGTAACGGGCGCTGACATCCGGTCCCACCTCGTCGCGCAGCAGGGCCTCCACCTTGGCGCGGATAGCGGTGCGCGTGACCACCCGGTCTTCCTGGCCGCGCAGATCGCGCTGGGTCACGCGGGCCACCTTGCGGGCCACGTCGGGCGCAACTCCGGCGGCCAGCATAGACTGCACCAGAATGCCCTTGGAAAAGGGGCTGGGCACGTCGCTGCCCGAACTGAGCACGCCCAGTTTGCCCCGGTTGCGGCGCAGGTAGCGGTAGGTCAGGCGCAGGTGTTCGCCGTAGCGCCCGGCCAGCGCGCGTTCGGTGCGGTTGTCGATGTCCTCGGCGCTCAGGCGGCGCACGCCTTCCTGGCGCAGCTCCACGTCCACGGCGCTGGCGGTGGCATACGCCTCGCGCCCGGTCAGGCCCGCGTCCTCCAGCGTGCGGGCCAGCACGCCCCGGCTAAACGGCAGATCACCCTTTCTGGCCGTGACCAGAATGTCCACGTAGGCGGGCGTCTGCGCCTGGGCCGCGCCCGCCACGTCCTCGCCCGCCAGGTCGCGCGCCACCTCGGCCATCAGGGCCTGCAATTCGCCGGGCGTGACCAGACTGCGCCGCGACAGCCGGAGCTGCTGCTCGATGCGCCGCGCCGCCGCCGCCGCCACGCCCCCGGACGCCCCCGCGTTGACCAGCGATTCCACCACCAGCCCCCGGCTGAACGGAAAGGCGTGCCGGGGCGTGCCGATGCGCAGTTCGGGCTGGGTCAAGGGGGAGGCTCCTTTGGAAATGGGAGGGTGGACATGGGAGAGCGGAGAAAAAGGCGTCCCCGGCAGTCTAGCCAGGAAACTTGGAACGAAGGTGACGGAAAGTGCTCAGGCCGAGATCAGGGCCGGACCGGGTCGCGGTGCACCGCGCCTTCCAGCAGCAGATTCAGGGCCAGGCGCATCTCTTCTTGCAGGGGGCGGTCCGTGCCGTAGGCGCTCCAGCGCAGGGCCACCATCAGGTATGTATCGGCGATCAGGTTGCTGATGCGCTGCAAACTAAGGTCCGTCCGCATCTGCCCACTCTGATGCAGCGGGCGCAGAATCAGCTCGATCACCTTGCTCAGCGGCAGCGCCTGGTACGCGGTGCGGGCGCGTTCGGGGTTGGGATTCATGACCTCGTAGGCCAGTGGCGGAAACAGGTCGCGCTCGCGGGCATTTTCCTCGGCCAGCGCGTCCCAGACCTCGTACAGCACGGCCAGCGGCGGGGTGCCCTGCGCCAGGCGGGCCTCGGCCTGATCGCGCAGGCGGTCCATCACCTCGGAGCCGTAATCGAGCAGCACGGCTTCCTTGTACGGGTAATAGTTAAAAAACGTGCCGCGCGAGACGTTGCTGGCCTTGGCAATGTCGGTGGCCGTGGTCGTCTGGAAGCCGCCGCGCTTGAACAGCTCGATGGCGACGCTGTAGATCCGGGCGCGTCGGCGCTCCTTTTGACGTTCACGCAGCGAGGAGGAATCCATAGAGGTGTCACCAGGTATAGCGCTTCCAGTCTAAAATTGCACCCCGTCTAAACCAGGGAAGGGACTGGACAGGGTGGCGCAGCCTTGACGCAGGGCGGCTTCTCCGCTCTCCTCCATCGGCAGATCTGACCGGAAGGACGGGCGCGTTCCGTCGTATCAGCAGCGCTGGAGGGCCGTTTCGACGGCGGCGGAGTGGGGCCAGCGCCTCCCACCAGAGCTGCTGACCATCTGCGCCCCAAATTCGCTTAGGCTGTAGCGCATGAGCGTGATCCTGGGCATCGACATCGGCGGCAGTGGCATCAAGGGCGCACCCGTGGACACCACCACCGGCAAGCTGCTGGCCGAGCGACACCGCATCCCCACTCCCGAGGGCGCGCACCCCGACGCGGTCAAGGACGTGGTGGCCGAGCTGGCACAGCACTTCGGCACGGGCGGCCCCATCGGCGTGACCTTTCCGGGCATCGTGCAGCGCGGCGTGACCCTCAGCGCGGCCAACGTGGACAAGGCCTGGATCGGGCTGGACGCCGACGCGCTGTTCACCGAGGCCACCGGGCAGGAGGTCCACCTGATCAACGACGCCGACGCCGCCGGGCTGGCCGAGGCCAGATTTGGGGCGGGCGCGGGCGAGGGCGGCGTGGTGCTGGTGCTGACCTTCGGCACCGGCATCGGCAGCGCCCTGATCCAGAACGGCGTGCTGCTCCCCAACACCGAACTGGGTCACCTGTGGCTGCGCGATAAGGAGGCCGAGGGCTGGGCCTCGGACCGCGCCCGCGAGCGCGATGACCTGAACTGGAAGCAGTGGAGCAAGCGCGTCAGCACCTACCTTGGGCACCTGGAACTGCTGTTCAGCCCGGACCTGTTCATCATCGGCGGCGGCGTGAGCAAAAAGGCCGACAAGTGGCAGGACCACCTCAAGCTGGAGCGCAGCAAACTGGTCCCCGCGAAGTTGCTGAACGAGGCTGGAATCGTCGGCGCGGCCATGCTGGCGCAGGAGGGCGGCGCGGCGACCCAGAAAGCGGACGAGGCAGAGAAACCCGCTGCGTCCAAAGACGCGCTGAAGGCTGACGGTAAGGCGAGCAAGAAGAAATAGGGCGATTTTTTGGAGGTACGGCCTGCGCGGTGGCTCCCTCACCCCGTTGTTTGGCAACGCTCCTCTCCCGTAAGGGTAAAGGGGTCAAAATCTCTAACCTTCCCCATTAACATGCCCGCATGACTGCCCCCACGCCTGCCCCGTTCACGCCGCGACTGCTGATCTGTGGTGTCCTGTACACCGGCATGGGCGGCGGCCATGCACCGGGCGGAGTCGTGGTGGTGGGCGGCACGGTGGCGGCCACGGGCGATCCGGCGCAGTTGCGGGAGGCTTATCCTCAGGCACGGGTGGAGGAGGTCGGCGGCGTCATCGCCCCGCCGCCGATCAACGCGCACACACATCTGGACATGAGCGCCTACGAATTTCAGGCCCTCCCTTATTTCCGCTGGCTGCCCGAAGTCGTGATCGCCCAGCGCGAGTTGCGCGGCGTGGCGGGCGCTCTGGCAGGGGCCGGGGAACTAGCGCGGCTGGGCGTGGGTGGCGTGGGCGACATCGTGTGGTCCCCGGAAGTGATGGACGCCCTGCTGACCCGCGAGGACTTGCGCGGCGTCCTCTATTTCGAGGTGCTGAATACCTTCGCCGAGAAAGCGGACGAGGTGTTCACTGGAATGCGGCGGCGGGTGGAGGCGTGGCGTAAGTTGGAGCGGCCCGGCGGCCCCCGCCTCGGCCTGACGCCGCACACGCCCTTCACAGTCAGCCACCGCCTGATGAAGCTGGTCTGCGACTACGCGGCGGGCGAGGGCCTGCCCCTCCAGATTCATGTGGCCGAGCATCCCAGTGAACCCGAACTGTTCGCCACGGGCGCGGGGCCGCTGTGGGACCACCGCCTGCTGCCGTTCTGGCCCGAAACGTTTGCCCAGGTGATCGGGCGCACGCCGGAGCCGGAGCTGACCCCGGTGCGCTATCTGGACGAGCTGGGCGTGCTGGCCGCCAAGCCCACGTTGATCCACATGGTCAACGTCACGCCGGACGACATCGCGCGGGTGGCGCGGGCCGGATGCGCGGTGGTCAGTTGCCCGCGCAGCAACCACCATCTGGAGTGCGGCACCTTTCGCTGGACCGCCTTTGCCGCCGCCGGGGTAGACATTGCGCTGGGCACCGATTCCGTCGCCAGCGGCGAGAGCCTGGACGTGCGCGGCGACGTGGCCTTTGCCCGTGACCTCTACCCGCAGCTTGACCCCAGGGTGCTGGTGCGCGCCGCCGTCAAGGGAGGTGGGCGCGTGGTGGGCCTGCCCACACCGTTCATCCGGCGCGGGGAGCCGTGGTCAGAGACTTATGTGTGGAGTCAGGGTGACTAGGACTGCTGGCTGAGGTTGGCCTCGCAGGTGCCGTTCGCCACCGTTTTGCCGTTGCGCATGTAGGTCAGGGTGCCGATCAGGGGATTGCCCGTCAGCCGGTCCAGTTTGCAGGTGTAGGTGACCCTGTCGAAGCTGGCGGCCCCGGCGTCGCCCACCCAGCGGAACTCGGCGTTGCGGCGGTCCGGGTCATAGGTGGCCACGGCAAAGCCGGCGCGGCTGTCGTTGAAGCCGATGTACTCATCCCGCGCGCTGTAGGAGGCGAATTTGCCCTGCACGTTCACCAGGTCCGGGATGGTCACGGTGGTGACCACGTTGCGGCCATCCACCACGCCGCTGAGGGTCCAGGTCTGCCCGACGGCCAGCGGCCCGAATTGCAGCGGTCCCTTCTCTCCCCCGTCGCGGGAGGCGAGCAGCGAGGTGATCGGGGCGCAGGACCCCATCATTAAGGGCAGACCCAGGGCCAGCGGCAACACGGCGCGTTTCAGCATGTCCGCAGGATACGGGCCGCAGATGAGGAAGCTGGGAAGTGCAGAGGTCAGGGCCTTTCAGTGTCCGCAGACCACAGGCCGTCCTCGCCGCCCTCCAGCAGTCGGCGGATGGGCGCGAACGTCCGGCGGTGCACCGCGCTCACGCCCAGTTCTGCCAGCCCGGCGCGGTGGGCCGGTGCGCCGTAGCCCTTGTGGGCGGCAAAACCGTAGCCGGGGTGCCGAAGGTCCAGCTCGCGCATCACGGCGTCGCGCCCTGTTTTGGCCAGCAGGCTGGCGGCAGCCACGCTGTAGCTCAGGGCGTCGGCCTTTGGCGGGGCGCTGATGGGCCACCCTGTGCGGAGTTTCAGGTAGTCCGTGACCAGCGCCTGCGGAGGCGGGTCCAGCCTCGCCAGCGCCCGGAGGGCCGCCGCGTGCGTCGCGCCCAGGATGTTCAGTTCGTCGATCTCGTCCGGCCAGGCGTGTTCCACGGCGTAGGCCAGGGCCACGCGGCGGACCTCGGCGGCGTATTCCTCGCGCACGCCCGCCGTCAGTTGCTTGCTGTCCCGGAACGGATACTCGGTGGCCAGGCCAGGCAGGATCACCGCCGCCACCGTCACCGGCCCGGCCCATGCGCCGCGTCCGGCCTCGTCCACACCCGCCACGCGGAAGTGGCCGCGCCGCCAGTGCTCGCGCTCGTAGGCCCAGTCCGGGGTGACCGAAGGGAGAGAAGCAGGCATGTGGGGAGCGTAGCAGGCGGGGGACCGCGTCTCCTGTGAATATTGTGTTCGGTCGGCTGCCGTGAGCTTCGCAAAAAGGTCCCGGCCCTCCTTACCGGTCCAGCAGAACCCGGAATCGGCAGCTCCCGGATTTGTGAACTATGTCGTAAACTGCGCGGCGTGAGTGCTGAAGCCGATAACCTCCGCCGTGTCAAGCTGGCTCCCAGCATCCTGTCATGCGATTTCGCGCACCTGGCCGATGAGCTGGGGGCCATCGCCGGGGCGGACTGGGCGCATTTGGACGTGATGGACGGGGCCTTCGTGCCCAACATCAGTTTCGGGCTGCCGATCCTGGCGGCGGCGCGGCGGACCAGCAACCTGCCGCTGGACGTTCACCTGATGATCGAGCGCCCCGAACGCCACCTCAAGGACTTTGCCGCCGCCGGGGCCGACAGCCTGACCGTGCATGTGGAGTCCACGCCGCACATCCACCGCGCCGTGCAGCAGATCCGGGAACTGGGCAAGCGGGCGGGCGTGACCCTCAATCCCGGCACCCCGCTGGAGGCAGTGCGGCCCGTGCTGAACGATGTGGATGTGGTGCTGATCATGAGCGTCAACCCTGGCTTCGGCGGCCAGAAGTTCATTCCTGCCAGCCTGGAGCGCATTCGCACGCTGCGCCGCTGGCTGGATGAGGCGGGCAGCGACGCCGAATTGCAGGTGGACGGCGGCGTGTCCAGCACCAATGCCCGCGCGGTGGTCAGCGCCGGGGCCACCGTGCTGGTGGCGGGCAGCGCCGTGTTCGGCAAGGACGGCGCGCGGGCGGGCCTGGAACGTCTGCGGGAAGCCCTGAAATGAAGGGCGGCGGGCGCGCGTGAAGCTGCGCGTCGATCTGCTGCCGCACGGAAATTACCCGGACGTGGTCCTGGTGGTGGATGCCCTGCGCGCCACCACCACCGCCGTGGCCTATCTGGAACGCGGCGCACAGGCGCTCCTGCTGACCAGCACGCCGGAAGTCGCGCTGGCCCTGCGTGAACAGGACCGGACCCTGCTGCTGGCCGGGGAACGGGGTGGCCTGCCCATTCCCGGCTTCGATTTCGGCAACAGTCCGGCGGAGGCGGGCACCCAGAATTTCGCGGGCCGCACGGTGGTCATGAACACCAGCAACGGCACCGGGGCCGCCCACATCGCCGCGCAGAGCGGCAGGCATGTGCTGCTGGCGGCCCTGACCAACGCCCACGCCGCCGCCCGCCGCGCCCACGCCCTGGCCTCCGAGGGGGTCAGCATCGTCTGTGCCGGAACGGACGGGCGGGTGGGCCTGGAAGACGTGTACACCGCTGGCGTGCTGGCCGAATACCTGCTGGCGATGGGCGAATTCACGCTGGACGACGGCGCGCGGATTGCCTTAACGGTGCGGCGGGGCGGCGGCGATCCGGTGCAAGCTCTGGCGGGCAGCGATCACGGCGTCCATCTGGCGGCCCTGGGCGTGGCCGACGACGTGCGGCTCGCAGCAGGCCTCAGCACCAGCACGGTGGTTCCCACGCTGGAGCGCGGCGAGGGTGAACCGCAAGGGGCCTTGAGGTTCGTGGCCGGGTAAGCGGGAGTCGGGACGCCGCCCAGAACTCTGGATTTCGAGCGCCGTCCTCTGATTCCTGGCTCTACACCCGCGTGAAGTCCGGCCCTTCTTCCAGATCCGTTACCCAGGCGGCGATGATGTCGATGCACGCCCTGACATCGCGGGCGTCCACCATCTCCGAGGGGCTGTGCATGTAGCGGTTGGGAATGCTGACCACGGCGGTGGGCACGCCCGAGCGCACCACGGTCAGGGCGTCCGCGTCGGTGCCGGTGCGGGCGGTGTTGGCTCCCAGCGTGAAGGGAATGCCGTTCTTGCGGGCGGCCTCCTGAAGCTGGCGGACCACCACGGGGCTGCTGGTGGGACCGACGCCCAGATTCGCGCCGCTGCCAAAGTGGACCACACCGTATTTCTTTTCGCTGACGCCGCTCTGCTTGGTCTCGTGCGTCACGTCCACGGCGATTCCGGCGATGGGATCGAGCCGGTAGCCGCCCAGCCGCGCCCCGAACAGCCCGATTTCCTCCTGGCTGGTGCCGACAGCCACGACACGGTGTTTGAGGTCTGTGTCTTTCAGTGCCTTGAGCGCTTCGAGCACCACGAACGCCCCCACGCGATTGTCCAGTGCCCGGCTGACAATTTTATCGCCCACCATGATCGGCCCCTGCTCGATCACGCCGTAAGTGCCGATGGGGATGCGCTGGGCGGCATCCTCCTTGCTCAGTCCCACGTCGATCCACAGGTCTTCGAGCTTGCTGGCCTTGCTGCGCTCCTCGGATTCCATGACGTGGATGGCCTTTTTGCCGATCACGCCCAGCAGGTCGCCGCCGGGGGCCAGCAGGCGGATGCGCTGGCCCACCAGCACCTGCGGGTCCCAGCCACCCACCGGCAGCACGCTGAGAAAACCCTCGTCGCCGACATGTGACACGATCAATCCGATCTCGTCCAGGTGGCCCATCAGGGCGATTGCGGGCGCGCCTTGCGGCCCGAGTTCGGCGTACACGTTGCCGTAATGGTCCTCCCAGACGCGGGCAAAGGCGCTGGCCTCGGCCTTCCAGACGTCGGCGGCGCGGCGTTCCAGGCCGCTGGGGGCCGCCTGGGACAGCAGCGCGAAAAGAAAGTCCCGGTTGATGCCCTGTTCTGAGTTGGAAGTCACGCGGGGCAGTTTAGAGCAGGCCCCCGCCTGGCCGCACCGGGAAAAGGCCCCACCGATTGCTCATGCGGGCCGCCAGACAGTGTGGCGGCGCTGGCCTCCGGTATCCTCTGAAACCATGAGTCGCCCCACTGATCCAGACCGTCCAGACCCTCCCAGTCCTGCCGGTGGGGCCGACGCCGCGCCGGATATTCGCGTGGACGTGCGGGTCAGCCATCTGGCGGCGCAGAGTACGCCGGAGCGGCGGGTCTTTTCCTACGTGATCCGCATCGAGAACCACAGCGACCAGACCTGGAAGCTGCTGGCGCGGCACTGGGACATCTTGGACGCCCATGGCCACACCATCAGCGTGGACGGCGACGGCGTGGTGGGCGAGCAGCCCGTGATGCCGCCGGGCGGCACCTTCGTCTACGATTCCTTCGTGACCGTGGAGGCCACGCCGGGGCGCATGGGCGGCTATTACGTGATGCAGGACGCCTGGGGCGCGCGGACGCGGGTGCCGATTCCGCCCTTCATGCTGGACGTGCCCGGGGAACGGACGCTGAATTAGGCGTCAGTCACTCCGCTGACATCTCCAGCAGCATCGCGTCGCCCAGCGAATAGAATCGGTACCCACCATCCAGCGCCGCGTCGTAAGCGGCCCGAATGCGCTCCTCTCCAGCGAAGGCGGCCACCAGCAAGAGCAGCGTGCTGCCCGGCAGATGGAGGTTGGTGATCAGCGCGTCGGGAACATGGACAGGCGTGCCAGGCGTGATGAAGATGCGGGTGTCGCCCTCGCCCGCCCCCACCGCGCCACCGTCCCAGGCACTTTCCAGCGTGCGGACCGTGGTGGTGCCGACGGCGATAACGCGGCGGCCCTCGGCCCTGGCGCGGTTGATGGCTGCGGCGGTGGCCTCGCCCACCGAGTAGCGCTCGGCGTGCATGATGTGGTCCGCCACGGACCCCTGGATGGGCCGGAATGTTCCCGCCCCCACATGCAGGGTCACGGCGCAGCGTTCCACGCCCATGCCGTCCAGCCGGGCCAGCAACTCCGGCGTGAAATGCAGCCCGGCGGTAGGGGCGGCCACGCTGCCGGGATCACGGGCATAGACCGTCTGATAGCGCTCGCGCCACACCTCGTCGTCATCACCCGCGTCGATGTACGGCGGCAGCGGCAACCGCCCGATCTGGTCCAGATGCGGCTTCAGGTCATGCTCAAAGCGCAGCAGGCGCGCGCCGTCTGCCAGAACTCCGACGACTTCGGCCCGGTTTTCGCCCAGCCAGAGTTCCCTTCCGGCCCGCTTTGCGGGTTTCAGATACGCGCTCCAGACGTTGCTCTCCTCCTCGCGCAGCAGCATCACTTCCACCGTGCCGCCGCCGTGGCCCCCAGACGTCACGGGCTTACGCGCCATCACGCGGGCGGGGATCACGCGGCTCTGGTTGAAAACCAGCAGATCACCGGGGCGCAGCAGGTCCGGCAGCTCCCGGAATATGCGGTGCGAGATGTCACCCCGCCCCACCACCAGCAAGCGGGAGGCGTCGCGCGGTTCGGCCCCGGTGTGGGCAATCCGCTCCGGGGGCAGGGTGAAATTCAGGCGGGCCAGGACGGCGTCCGCGCCGTGAATGTTCGAGTCGGGCATGTCTGGATTACTGGGCGGTTTCTTCCGGCTTCGGCTCGTCGGCCTTGGCGTTGTTGCGCTGGCGGGCGGGCATCAGGGCGTCCTCGATGTCGGGCAGGTGTGTAAAACGGTCCGCAGCGTCGATCAGTTTCTGGGCGGTGTGTTCACGGAAGGCGATCACCTCCACCCGCTTGCCGCGCTCCTGCAAGACCTCCACCATGTCAGTGAAATCGCCGTCGCCGCTGCCCAGCACCACCACGTCCAGATGGTCCATCAGGCGCACCATGTCGGCCACGATGCCCATGTCCCAGTTGCCCTCATAAATGGGTTTGCCGCCGTCGGTGACATGGTGCAGGTGCAGGTTCATGCGCCGCACCTTGAAGCCCAGCGTGGACAGCTTGTAAATAAAGGGCCGGGCGGTGGCCTCGTTCTCGCGCTCCACCGTGTAGGAAATGGCGTGCAACAGCTCGCGGCCATCCACGGCCACATTCAGCAGCGTCTCGAAGTTGACGGCGCGCTCCAGCAGGTCACGCGCCGAGTGGTACAGGTTCTGGGTATCGATAAACACGCCCACGCGGGCGCGGTGAACAACGTATTGCATTGGGGTTTCTCCTGTTGTGGGCCGGGCAAAAAAGGGATCGGGCAAGAAATGGGCTGAGCTCGAGATGGGCTGAGCTTGAAATGGGGCGGGGTTTGCCGGGATGAGTCTACCACCGGGCCGGGTTGGCAGGGATTGGGGAGGATTGGTTGGATGTTTCGGGGGGCTGCAACGGTTTGACCCCTCCGGTCCTCCGGGGCACCTCCCCTTAGAAACGCTCGATGCGCAATAGGTTTAAGGCAGGGCGAGCAAGTCCAAATGGCTTTCTATTGATCACGGCGTAAATACAGCCTGATACTCTAATGGCATGGCCGAATGGCAACCTTCACGGTATTCCCGCGCCCAGCTTGAGGAACGCCGACTGGCCGCTGCCGAATGGCTTCAACGCGGCACCCAGACGCACCGCGAGATTGCCGAACATTTTGGCGTGTCTGTCCTCACCGTCACCACTTGGAGCGCCCGGCTCAAAAAGATCGGCACGCTGCAGGCCACCGTCGCTCCAGGACGTCCATCACGTCTGACCTCCAGCCAACTCGAGCAGCTTCGCACCCTCCTGCGGGAGGGTGCGCCGCAGCATGGCTTTCCCGATGATACGTGGACAACCCGCCGGG
>NZ_JNIW01000068.1 GCF_000701425.1 Deinococcus frigens DSM 12807
CATGTTGGGGTGGTGGGTACGGCTGAGCGCCAAAGTGGCGGCCTACCACCTGCTGCTTCGTCTGAATGCCGCTTGGGGGCGGCCTTTAGAAAGCCATTTGGACTTGCTCGCCCTGCCTTAAACCTATTGCGCATCGAGCGTTTCTAAGGGGAGGTGCCCCGGAGGACCGGAGGGGTTAAACCGTGGGACCCACCCCTTCAAACTGCCTGCTAAGCAATTTAATCTCCTCGTCAGAACAGATTCGGAACCCCGCGCGCCCGCTCTTCCCGCGCTTCCAACCCTTCCACCACGGGCCGTAAAGCCTCAGATTCGCCCTCATGGTAGATGTGACTGGCGATGTCCGCGTTGCTGCCGCGCGTCAGGGCAATGCGGCCCGTCCGCATGGTTTCCAGAATCCCAAAGGGGCGCATCTGCTCGATAAAGGCGGTCAGCTTGCCCTCGTCGCCCGTCACTTCAAAGGTCAGGGCGTGGCGGCCCACGTCCACGATCCGGCTGCGGAAGTCCTCGGCGATCTGGCGCACTTCCACGCGGCTTTCGGGAGTAATCGCCACCTTGACCAGCACCAGTTCGCGGTCCACGTATTTTTCCAGGCTGTGGTCAATGATCTTTACCACGTCGTGCAGCTTCTCTAGCTGGCGGATGGCCTGCTCCACCACGCCCCGGTCACCGTGAACCACGATGGTCATGCGCGAGACGCCGGGGTGTTCGGTGTTGCCCACGCTGAGGCTCTTGATGTTGTAGCCGCGCCGCCCGAACAGCGCCGTGATGCGGGTCAGCACGCGCGGCTCGTCGCGCACCAGGATGGACAGCAGTTGATCGTAGGGGACAGGATCGGTCATGCGTTGCGCGCCTCCTCGGCAATCTCTTCTATAGACGCGGTGTTCATGGGGGCGTCGGCCAGTTGTTCTTTCAACTGAGCGGCCCGCTTGGGATCGGATTCAATCATCTCGTACAGCGCTGCTCCGGCGGGAACCATCGGGAAGACGCCGTGTTCGTGCGGCACCACCACTTCCAGCAGGGCGGATTTGGGGTCATTCAGCCACGCATCAATTGCGCCCGGCAACTCCTCGATACTGCTGGCGCGGTAGCCCGGCACGTCGTAGGCGTCGGCCAGTTTCAGGAAGTCGGGGTTGCTGTCGCCCAGCCACACTTCCGAGTAGCGCTTGCCGTGGAACATCTCCTGCCACTGACGCACCATGCCCAGGTAGGAATTGTTGATGATGCAGATCTTGACGTTGCGGATGTCGTACATCTTCAGCGTGGCAAGCTCCTGCGCCGTCATCTGAAAACCGCCGTCGCCCGCAATCACGATGCTGCGGACATCCGGTTCGGCCATGCCCGCGCCGATGGCCGCCGGAAACCCGAAGCCCATCGTTCCCAGCCCGCCGGAGTTGAGCCAGCGCCGGGGCTTTTCAAAGCGGGCCAGTTGCGCGCACAGCATCTGGTGCTGCCCGACGTCGCTGCTCAGAATGTCGTCCGGGGTCAGGCGGTCCACCACGGCCTTGACCGCGTAACCCGCGCCCCAGTGGTCCGGGGTCTCGTTGCGGCCCTTCCACTCGGTGATCTGCGCGGTCCATTCGGGCCAGACGCCCTTCACGGCGTTCTCGGTCAGTTTAGCAGCGGCCACTTTCGCGTCCCCGCGCACCGGCACATGCGTGCGGATGATCTTGCCAATCTCGGCGGCGTCCAGCTCAATGTGAATGATCGCGGCGTTGGGCGCAAAGCCGTTGACCCGCCCGGTCACGCGGTCATCAAAGCGCAGGCCGATGCCCAGCAGCACGTCGGCCTCGCTGATGGCGCGGTTGGCGGCCACGCTGCCGTGCATTCCCGGCATGCCCAGCCACAGCGGATCGCTGGCGGGAAAGGCTCCCAGGCCCATCAGGGTGGTAATCACTGGAATATCCCAGGCACGGGCCAGCGCAGTGATCTCGGTGGAGGAATCCAGCGAACCGCCGCCCGCCATAATCACAGGCTTCTTCGCGCTTTTCAGCAGCTCCAGCGCCCGCTGAATGGACTCATCCGACGGTGCGGGAATCTCTGGGCGTGCGTGCGGCGTGGGAATCTCGCCCGCGTAGGGGGCCATCTGCACGTCTTTAGGGATGTCCACCAGCACGGGTCCGGGGCGTCCGGTGCGGGCAATACGGATGGCCTCGGCGATGATCTGGGGCAGTTCCTCCACGTCGCGCACCACGTAATTGTGCTTGGTGACGGGCAGGGTGATCCCGGTGATGTCGGCCTCCTGAAAGGCGTCAGTTCCCATCAGATGCCGGGCCACGTTCCCCGTGATTGCCAGCAAAGGCACGCTGTCCATCATGGCGTCGGCCAGACCCGTGACCAGGTTGGTTGCGCCGGGGCCAGAGGTTGCAATGCACACGCCGATTTCGCCCGTCGCCTTGGCCCAGCCTTCAGCGGCGTGAATGGATCCCTGTTCGTGCCGCCCCAGCACATGCCGCACCTCCGGGTAATAGGTCAGCGCGTCGTACACCGGCATGATCGCGCCGCCGGGATAGCCGAACACGGTGCTGATGCCGTGGTTTGCCAGCGTGGCCCACAGCGCCTTCGCGCCAGTCATCTCGCCCCTGCTCAAGTCCTTGCCCTGTTGGTCCTGCCCGTCTGCCTGTCCCATGAAGCCTCCTCAAAAAAAATCCCCGCCTCGACTGGGGCGGGGGTGTGCGGCATGGCGTATTGCTCAGCCTCGGAAACCCCCGACGCTGAGAATTACGACCACGAGGTTCGCACTCATGCCGTACAGCTTACGGCTTTAAGGGGAGTTGGGGCAAGGTGGGCTAGATGAATCAGGGAGAATAGAAATGCTAGGCTTGGTCATGACCACCAAGCAGCAGCTCGCCAAGAAAGGGGAACTGGAGAAAACCTTTCAGGGAACCATCAGCAGCAAGCGGCAAATCACCATTCCTGCTGAGGCATTCAGACAGCTCCGCTTGCAGCCGGGGGATAAGGTTGCCATCCAAGTTCGTGATGGCCAATTGCACCTGACCCCCGCCGCCAGCGACTTTGAGGCGATAACCCGGCAGCACATCAGCTCGGGCGGTTCGGCGCGAGATGCTTATCAGGAAGTCAGGGAAATGCGCGGCTGGACAGAGTATGACGACGAGGCGCAGCAGGAGTGATCTCTCTGGATACAAACGTCATTATTTCCGCGCTGGAGTCAGCGGATTCCAGGCATGCGGAAGCGCTGTCGGCCTTGATTCGGGAACAGCATCAGGGGTATGTCATCTCGCCAACCGTGTATAGCGAACTGCGGGCCGGGCCAGACTGGAGCCGATACCAGAACTGGTTGACCCTGACCAGAGTTTCTGTGCTGTGGGCCATGCCTCAGGCTGTCTGGGAACTGGCCGGAGTCAGGCAGGGGCAGTACGCCCAACTGCGCCGCGCAGGAAGCCTGCCTCGCCGGATTCTCCCTGACTTCCTGATCGCCGCGCACGCCGAATATCACGGCCTGAATGTGATGAGTTTTGACCGCACGGTGTATGACAGCGTGTTTACGAGCTTGAACTTGGTTGACCCTATGAAAATTTAGAAACTGCCGTATCGTGATCGTGATAGAAAACTGTTAAGCTTAAACTCTCGGCTCCATCCTTTCTGACGCCAGCCGTTGACCGTATGATCACAGTTGAAGACATGAGGTTAAAATGTCCAAATCACCAGATGAGTTGACCGCTAGATTGTGGGATCAAAAATTGCGGAATAGAAGACAAAGGGCAGAGCCATTTGATGAGCCTGGTGCTGCCTTATGGATTCAAGAATTGGGAGATGACCTAGAGATGACAGAGCGGCGTTGTGACTTGCCTAAATCTCGTATCATTGGTGGTATTTACCTCAACTTGATAACGGCTGCTCTGGGCCTTATAACTGATAGCCACCAGGCTATTGTATTTAAATACAATGACGGAGTAGTTGACTTCACGACTTATCTGTCAGAATCCAATGAGGATATATTGTATGATGCACAAGATATTGCTGATGAACTTTGGGCTTTAATCAGTGATGGGTCAATCCACGTCCATAGTAGTGTGGTAGTTGGTTTTCAGGGTGTTTTAAAACTATCTCCGGGGGATGAAATATTCTTCATCAAAAAGGGATTTGAGTTTCTCCTACCGCCTGAAGAATAAAAATAGTGGGAGACAATTTTTCGGCAGGCTAAAAAAATTGATGTTGTGTAGACCCACAAAAAACGCCCCCACCTTCCCGGCAGAGGCGCTTCTCGTTTCCTCTTGCTTAGCGGTTGTTCACGAACTCGCGGTCGGCGAATTCCTCGCGGCGGGTGCTGTTGCCACCGCTGTTGTTGTTGCTGCCACGGTCATCACGGCTCCAGCGGCCCTGGCCTCCGCCCTGTCCAGCGTTGCTCTGACCACCACGGTTGCCGCCGCCCTGGCCCTGGTAGCCTCCGCTGGCCTGGTTGCTGCGTCCGCCCTGATAGCCGCCGCCCTGTCCACGGTAGCCGCCCTCGTCGCGGCTGCTGCGCCCACGGCCTCCGCCCTGGTAACCGCCGTCGCGGCGCTCACGGGTGGGCTGCTCGAACAGTTCGGGCAGTTCCTTGGCGACTTCGATCTGGATGTCGCCTTCCAGCGGGTTGGCGGCCATCAGCTTGGCCAGGAATTCGGTGGGGATGTCGGCTACAGTGCCGCCGCGCCACTGGCGCACTTTACCCAGACGGCGGGTGTCCACGTCGCCGTTGCGGGCCAGCAGGGCCACGGTGCGGGCCACGCTCAGACGCTCGCCGTGGATCAGGATGGTAGTCAACCCTTCCTCACCGCTCAGCAGGCTGGCGGCCTTGGCAGGCTCGGTCACGCCGCTGATCTTGGCCAGGGCACGGGCCAGGGCTTCCAGGCCCAGTTCGCTGAACAGCATCTCGGCCTGCTCCTGGAAGTTGGCGGCCACAGTGGGGTCCACCTTGCGGATCATGTCGGCCCCGGCGCGGGCGCTGGCGGCGGCCACTTCGGCGGGCGTGGGAATCTGGCGCTCAATGAAACGCACGCCGGTCACGCGCTCCAGGCCGGACATCTCGCGGTTCTCGCGGTCGCCGTACATGATGATGGCGGTCCCGGTGCGGCCTGCGCGTCCGGTGCGGCCCGAACGGTGGATGTAGCTGTCGGGGTCCTGGGGCAGGTGGAACTGCACCACCAGATCGACTTCGGGGATGTCCAGGCCACGGGCGGCCACGTCGGTGGCCACCAGCACGCCCGCACGCCCGCTGCGGAAGGCTCCCAGCGCACGCTCACGCTGGCTCTGGGCCAGATCGCCGTGCAGCGCCTCGGCTTCCAGGCCACGGTGGATCAGCTCGTTGGCCAGCTCATCGGCCTCGCGCTTGGTGCGGGTAAACACAATCGCCTTTTCGGGGTTGTAGACGGTCAGCAGATCGGCCAGCACGCGGGTGCGGCTGCGGCCCACGCGCACCTTGAGGTGTTCCACGGTCTGCGCGGTCTGATTCTTGCCCGATCCGACGGTGTCCACCACGATGGGATTTTGCATGTACTTCTGGCTCAGGCGCTTGACTTCCTGGCTGATGGTGGCGCTGAACAGCATGGTCTGACGGTCTGCGGGCGCGTTCTGGAGGATGGTTTCAATCGCCTCGGCAAAGCCCACGCTCAGCATCTCGTCGGCCTCGTCCAGCACGGCGAACTGCACGCCGCTCAGGTTAATGTTGCCGCGTTCCAGGTGATCGATCAGGCGTCCGGGGGTGCCGACGATCACGTCCACGCCACGGCGCAGCGCGTTTTCCTGGGGGGCGTAAGCCGCGCCGCCGTAGACGGTCACGGTGGCTAGGTCAACGCCGGTCTTGCTGAATTCTTCCGCCACCTGCTTGGCCAGCTCGCGGGTGGGCATGATCACGATGGCGCGGGGCAGGCGGCCACGTTCGCGGCTGCCCTCCAGCTTGCTGATGATCGGCAGGGCGAAGGCCAGGGTCTTGCCAGTGCCGGTGCGGGCGCGGCCAATCAGGTCACGGCCTTCCAGGGTCTGGGGCAGGCTGTCTTCCTGAATCGGGGTGGCTTCGGTAATGCCGCGTTCGGCGAGACGCGCCGCGAGTTCGGGCGCAATCAGTTGGTCAAAGTTCATTTGTAGTCCTTTCGGGAAAGCACGTAACCCCAGTGACCAACAAATGCCTTTGAATCCCATAGAGCTTTACTTTGCTCTGAGCGGCACATCGTGGATATTGAAAGTGGGGGCACCTTCCGGCTGCCAGGCCCTTCCTGGTCAGCGCACGAAGAAAAATGATACACGGCTTTCGGGCAGAGTGCAAGGGGTGCAGGGGCTGTGATCAGCCCGTCCGATCCGCTGCGGCAGAGCACAAAAAAAGCCCCGGCGCGGGACCGTGGGCAGGAAGGACACAACTGAAGGTCAGGCCCCGAAGAACTCGTAATTGCGGGCGATGAAGCTCTCCTCCCCGGCGGGCACGTCCTCCTCGGGGAAGATGGCGCTGACCGGGCAGGCGGGGACGCACGCGCCGCAGTCGATGCACTCGTCGGGGTGGATCAGGTACATCTCTCCGGCGTCGTAGATACATTCCACCGGGCAGACCTCGGTGCAAGCCTGATCCTTGGTGCCAATACACGGACTGGTGATGATATGGGTCATGGAGGACAGTATGCACAGACGCTCGGAGCGGCGCAAGGGTGAATGGGCACAGCTTTTCGGGGGGCGGCGGAGGTCAAAGATTGAGCCATCACGCCCCCGGCCTCCTGACCCCGTTCACCCTCAGGCCGGGGCTTTTCCCCGTCCCAGAGACGCCTCGGCCAGCGCCAGATCCTCGTCCTTGTCCACGTCCGTGCCCACCGCCGCGTGGGGCGTGATCAGGGCGCGGGCCTGTACGCCCAGAATGTCCGAAACCTTTGCCTCCAGCGCCTCCACCGTCAGGCGGCCTGTCAGCAACTTGATCAGCACGCCCGGCCCGATCAGGCCCGCCAGCCTCAGCGGGGCCTTGCGCGCTGCCAGGACCTCGCGCAGGCGGGGCAAAAACTGGCCGATCAGTGCCAGATCGAGGATAAACAGATTGCCCCCGGTGAACGAGCCGCCCCGCAGCCGCGCGTAGGTGCGCTTGACGCCGGGATACGCCGCCTCGCAGACCTCGCGCCGGACTACCGGGTACACCAGAGCAGCATCGGTGGGGGCGCTGTCCAGCACGTCGCGCACCTCGTCAGCCACCAGCATCGGAATGTCTGCCGTGACCACCAGCACGCGCTCGCCCTTGCGGATGCCGCCCGCTTCCAGCGCCTCTACTCCGGCCTCCAGATTGCCCAGCAGTGAGCCGTTGTCGGTCACGCGCAGATCGATCAGGGTCTCGATCTCGGGGGTGGTGGGGCCGACGTAGGCGATGCGGGCCACCCGCCCGCTGCCGTGCAGGGCGCGCAGCACGTACAGCGCCATCGGCTTACCGTTCACCGGAATCAGCGGCTTGACCGGCACGCCGTGCGCCGCCGCGAACTCGTCGCCCGGATCGCCGCCGCCCAGCACCACGGCGCTGTAGCGCACGGTTTCTTTTGCAGTCATCGCGGTTCAGGGTAGCAGAGGGCTGAGGATTTGAACCGTCGGACAGTTTCCTAAAAGTGACAACTGTCACCCCCACCCCCTGACACCCGGCACTACGCCCCAGCATCCGAAAAGCCGAACATGGCCCCATGAACGCGATAGAGCTGAGCGGCGTGGATAAAACCTTTGGCAAAGTGCGGGCGCTGGCTAACCTGACGCTGGACGTGCGGGCCGGGGAATTGACCGCGCTGCTGGGGCCGAACGGGGCGGGGAAGACCACCGCCATTTCGCTGATGCTGGGGCTGGCAAGGCCCACGCGGGGCAGTGTGCGCGTGCTGGGCAAGGACCCCAGGCACGACTCTGTGCGCGCGGGTATCGGCTCCATGCCGCAGGAAAGTGCGATTCCCCAGGCGCTGACGGTGCGTGAGGCGGCCACACTGTTTTCCCGCCTGTATCCCGCGCCGCTGGCCGTGGATAAGACGCTGGGACTGGCGCAACTGGGCGATGTGTCCGGACGCCGCGCGGGCGCACTCTCCGGCGGACAGGTGCGGCGACTGGCCTTTGCGCTGGCGGTGGTGGGCAACCCGCAGGTGCTGTTTCTGGACGAGCCGACGACGGGCATGGACGCCTCCTCGCGTCAGGCGTTCTGGGCCGCTGTGGACGGCCTGAAAGCTGCCGGGCGCACCATCCTGCTGACCACGCATTACCTGGAGGAAGCCGAGCGCACCGCAGACCGCGTGGTGGTCATGAACGCCGGGACCGTCCTGGCCGACGGCACCCCCGAAAGCCTGCGCGGCAGCGTGCTGACCAGCCGGGTGCGCTTCACCTCTGATCTGGTGCTGGCCGAGCTGGAGAGTCTGCCGGGTGTAGAGGCCGCCACCGTGGATTCACGCGGCCATGCCGACGTGCGGACGCGGGAGCCGGAAGAAGTCCTGCGCGCCCTGTTCGCCCGCAACGTGGCCTTTAAGGGGTTGGAAGTCAGCCGGGCGAGTCTGGAAGACGCCTTCCTGAGTTTGACGGCTGAGACGAAGAAGGCGGGTTGACGGTGGGGTTTTCTGGGTGGCTCCCATGAAAACCCCTCAGTCCGCTTTGCGGCCAGCTCCCCTCAAGGGGAGCCAAGAAAAGCCCACCGAAACTTGCCTCCCCTTGAGGGGAGGTGCCCCGAAGGGGCGGAGGGGTTAAACCGCAGAGAGCCACACCCTCATATCCATTTCAAAATCACCCTCCAAATCCCCGAAAGGAGCCACCCCCATGACCCAGACCACCACCCAACCCACCGTGACCCTCCCCGCCCCCACCTCCGCCACCCGTCAGGCCGCGCCGCTGCCCGCGCTGGGGCAACTAATTCTCTCGGAACTGCGGCGCATGGTCCGCAACCCGATGTTCTTTATCGGCACCGTGGGCTTTCCGGTCCTGTGGTTCGCGCTGTTCGGGCTGCCCAACGTGAACGAGCAAATGCCGGACGGCACCAACGTCGGGCGCTACATTATGGTCAGTTTCGGCACGTATTCGCTGCTGACCCTCGCCATGTACTCCTTTGGACTGGCGGTGGCTGCCGAGCGCACGGGCGGCTGGCTGCGGTTGCTGCGGGCCTCGCCCATGCCCGCGCCGCTGTACTTTCTGGGCAAGGTGGTGGCCGCGCTGCTGTTTAGTGGCCTGAGCCTGACGCTGCTGTATACCTTCGCGCACTTTGCGGGCGGCGTGACGCTGCCGCTGGGGCTGGTGCTGACCATTCTGGGCAAGCTGCTGTTGGGCAGCGTGCCGCTGATTGCGCTGGGTTTCATGATCGGCTTCCTGGTCAACCCCACCGCTGCCAACGTGATCGCCAACGTGGTCAGCGTGCTGATGTCCTTTGCCAGCGGGCTGTTCGTGCCGCTGAATGCACTGCCCCGCGCGATGCAGGAGCTTGCGCCGTACCTGCCCACCTACCACCTGGCGCAGATCGGCTGGGGCAGCGTGACGGGCAACACCTCCGGCGAGCTGACCCACTGGCTGTACCTGGCGCTGTACGCGGCTGTTTTCGGCGGCCTGGCGATCTGGGGCCTGAAGAAGGATGAAGCGCGCGGCCTGTGATTCTGGAGGACAATAGACCCATGTCCGAGTCCTGGAAAGCCTTCGGGTGGCACGCCGAACCGCAACAGTGGGCCGTGAATACGGATTCAACGCTGGAAGTCGTCACTGCCAAGGGGGGCGACTTCTGGCGCGAAACGCAGTACGGCTTTATCCATGACGACGGCCACGCCTTTTTGCGCGAGGCCCCGGACGAATTCACGGCCAGCGTGCGGGTGCGCGGCGAGTACGGGGAACTCTACGATCAGGCCGGTTTGATGCTGCGGGCCAGCGAACAGCACTGGTGCAAGGTGGGGGTGGAATACGTGGGAAAGCAGCAATGGAGCGCCGTGGTCACGCACGAGAAGTCCGATTGGAGCGTGCAGCCCGCCGACGATCATTCAGAGGTGACCTTCCGCATGATCCGCCGGGACGACGCTCTGATCCTGCACGCCCGCGCCGATGAAAATGGGCGCTGGACACTGCTGCGTGTGGCTCCGTTTCCCCCTGGCTTGCGCGCCTGCGTAGGCGTGATGGCCTGTAGCCCCCAGCGCGAGGGCTTCCGGGTCACCTTTAAAGACTTCCAGTTGTCCGGGGCAGACCGCCGCCCGCTGAATGAATTGAGTGAGCCATGACCGCCTGCCCGCCCGCCAGAAAGAAATTCAACTTCTGGGCCATCTTCCCGCTGTTCTGGCTGATGTTCCTGGCCTATCCCATCCTGGGGTTCTTCGGTCATCCGCGTCCGCCCGGCGAGTGGCTACTGTTCTGGGGCGTGCTGGCGGGCTTCCTGGCGGTGTATTCGAGGGTGTTTTTTCTCAGGAGTGCTGGCCCCGGCTGGGCGCTGGCGGGCTGGGTCTACACGCTGCTGGCCTACGCCGTGCTGTTTCCGGTGGTGGGCGGCGGCGTCACGGCCTTCCTGATCTACGGCGGCAGCATCATCGGGTATCAGGGGCGGGTGTCGCTGGCGCTGGGGCTGGCAATGTTCAATGCGATGATCATGGTCCTGCCGCTGTGGTCCGGGCAATACACGGTAGAGGACCTGGCCTGGCTGGGGCCGAACATGGTGTTCACGCTGGTGGCCGCCTACGCCAACCACTCCTCTTACCGCCGCAATGTGGCCGATCAGCAACTGGTTCAGGTTCAGGCCGAGAAGGAAAAACTGGCCGCTGACGCCGAACGCGAGCGCATCGCCCGCGATCTGCACGACATCCTGGGCCATACCCTGAGCGTGATTGTGCTGAAAAGCGAACTGGCAAGCCGTCTGGCCGAACGTGACCCGGCCCGCGCCGCCCAGGAAATCCGCGAGGTGGAGCGCATTTCCCGCGAGGCGCTTCAGGAAGTGCGTTCGGCGGTGCGCGGCTACCAGGGCAGCGGCCTGAATGCGGAACTGGCCCGCGCGAAGGTGGCGCTGGACGCGGCGGGCGTCAAACTGAATGTGACTGCCAGCCTGCCCGAACTGCCCCCCGCCACAGAGGCCAGCGCCGCCGTGCTGCTGCGCGAGGCCGTGACCAACATCGTGCGCCACGCCCGCGCCAAGGAGGTCTGGATTTCCCTGGCCCCCAGCGGCAACGGCCACCGCCTGACGGTGCGCGACGATGGCGTGGGCGGCCTGAACGCCGAGGGCAGCGGCCTGACCGGCATGCGCGAACGCCTGCGCGCCATTGGCGGCACGCTGGAACGCCGGGGCGAGGGCGGCACGACGCTGACGGCGCAGATTCCGGCGGCGCAGGAGGCGGGCGTGGGCGGACTGGTGCGGGGGTGAAGAGTGTTGATGGTGAACGGTTGATGGTTGATGGTTATTTTTTCCATCAACTTTTAACCATCAACTTTCAACGCCGCCAGGCATGCCCATGATTCGCGTCCTGCTGGCCGAGGATCAGGCGCTGGTGCTGGGCGCACTCTCCGCATTGCTGTCGCTCGAGGATGACCTGGAGGTGGTGGGGCAGTCGGCAGACGGCGAGGCAGCCCTGAACGCGGCGCGCGAGCTGAAACCGGACGTGCTGGTCACCGACATCGAGATGCCCCGGCTGAGTGGCCTGGACCTGGCCGGGCGGGTGCGGGCCGAGCTGCCGGGGGTGCGGGTGATCATCGTGACCACCTTTGCGCGGGGCGGCTACCTGCGGCGGGCGCTGGAAGTCGGGGCGCGCGGGTACCTGCTCAAGGACGCCCCTGCCAGCCAACTGGCCGACGCCATCCGCCGCGTCCACGCCGGGGGCCGGGCCATTGACCCAGGGTTAGCCGGGGAAGCCTGGGCCGACGCCTCCCCGCTGACCGAGCGTGAGCGTCAGGTGCTGGCGGAGGCCGAGGGCGGGGCCAGCACCTCCGCCATCGCCGCCCGGCTGCATCTATCCGAAGGCACCGTCCGCAACTATCTGTCCGAAGCCATCGGCAAGCTGGGCGCGGAAAACCGCACCGAGGCCGCCCGGACGGCGCGGGAACGCGGCTGGCTGTAAGAGTTTCTCGAAAGCCCCCGAAGACTCAACCGAGCATGGACCGGGCATGAGACGTTCTCACGAACTGCCCACGGCCCACGCCTAGGGTCGGAAGGAGCATTCGCCGCCGTCCACTCAGCCCTGCTTTCCAGGAGGTTTTCCAGATGTCCACTCCCAAACGCCCGTCCGTTTCCCTGGCCGTCCGCGCCCTGATGGTGCTGGGGCTGAGCGCCGCTCCCGCCCTGGCCCAGGACACTGCCCAGCCCAGTACGCAGCCCGCTGGTCAATCCGCCTTCGCCCCCCAGCCCGTGACCTACCCCAGCGCCGCAGATGCCGCCGCCGCCGCGCAGAAATTTGCCGCCGAGGCCCGCAGGACGTACCCCAGGGGCAGCGCCAATATCGATCAGGCGCTATGGACGCAGGCCGCCTCTGCCGCCGAGGCCGCCGTCCTGGCTGAACCCGGCAACGCCGACCACCTCAAGCTCCGCGCCCAGATTTACACCGAGGTCGGTTTCTGGCGTCAGGCCGAGGTGACCTGGGCCGCCTACTTCAAGGCCGTGCCCGCCGTCCCCGGCAGCCCGGAGGCCCAGCAGGCTGGCCTGGCGCAGTACAACCTGGGGTACTCGGCCTACGTTCGCGACCAGCCGGACCTGGCCGCCCGCTACTTCGCGGAGTGCCTGAACTTCGATCCCCAGAGCGCCCAGTGCGCGGGCTGGGCCGCCCGCACCGCGCTGGAAGGCGGCGATTACGCCCGCGCCCAGACGCTGTACCGTCAGGCCACCGCCCTGACGCCCGGCGACAAGACCCTGAAGTATTTCCAGGGCTTGGCCCAGAAGGCCGCCGATTACGGCCCCGCCGCCACCGGGGCCTTCAGCCGCGCGTATGCCGATCTGGACGCTGGCCGCAGGGAACAGGCGCTGGCTGGATTCCAGGCCGCCGCCCGCAGCGCCCCCAACTTCACCGAGGCGTGGCGGCAGGCCGGGCGGCTGGCGCTGGACAGCGGCAACGCCCAGGCCGCGCTGGAGGCGTACCAGGGGGCCAGTGTCCTGCCGACAGCCGACGCCGCCGACAAATTCAACCTCGCGCTGGCGCAGGAGGGCGCGCAGTACGGCCTGGACGCCGTGCGGACCTTCCGCGCCGCCTACAGCAAATATTCGGGCGGCGATAAGGCGGCGGAGAGCGGTTTTCAGCAGGCCGCCGCCCAGAACCCCGACTACGCCAAAGCCTGGGCCTGGCTGGGCCGCACCCGCTACGAGGCCAAAAACTATGCTGGGGCCGCCGAGGCGTATGGCCGCGCCGTGGCCCTGGACCCCAACGACAAATCCAGCGCCTACTTTCTGAGGCTGGCGCAGCAGGGCAAGTAAGTTCGGTTGTTTCTCCGACGCCTCCGCCCCTGACCGGGCGGGGGCACTTTCGTGTCATTCTTCAGACTCCACCCTGACGCCGCCGCGCTAGCCTGAGGGGGATGAGTCAATTTTCAACCGCACGGCCCCGAGTTCTGGTGTCCAACGACGACGGCATCTTCTCGCCGGGCATCAAGGCACTGGGCCTCGCCATGAGCGAATTTGCCGACGTGACGGTGGTCGCCCCGGATGTGGAGCAGTCCGCCGTGGGTCACGGCATCACCATCCGCCGCCCGCTGCGGTTCAAGCACACGGCCTCGGCGGGCTTCGGTGACATTCCGGCCTACCGGGTGGACGGCACGCCCGCCGACTGCGTGGTGCTGGGCGTGCATCTGCTCGGGCGGCCCGATCTGGTGGTCAGCGGCATCAATCTCGGCCCCAATCTGGGCGATGACCTGACGCATTCCGGCACGGTGGCGGCGGCCATCGAGGGGCTGTCGCTGGGACTGCCCGCGATTGCCTTTAGCCAGCAAAGTGGGCCGGACGGCGAATACAACTTTTCCGCCGGTGCCGCCTACGCCGCCCGACTGGCCCGGCAGGTGCTGGCCCACGGCCTACCGCCGCGCACGCTGCTGAACGTCAATTTCCCCAGCCGCTCAGCGTCGGGCGTGCGTGTCACGGGGGTGGGCCACCACCGCTGGGAGGACAGCGTGGTGACCCGTCAGGACCCCGAGGGCCGCGACTACCACTGGGTCGCCGGGGTCAGCCGCGCCGAGGACGCCCAGGACGAGGGAACCGATTACGGCGCGGTGCAAAGTGGAATGATCAGCGTGACCCCGGTGCGATTGGACCTGACGGCGCGCGACTTGCTGGAGCAGGTGGGGGGCTACCTGCCAGAGGTTCAGGGAGACTGAATTTTGAACTGGGAGGCGGGCACAGGTGTTACTCAGGAGTTGCACCTGCATAATCAGAAAAAACCTCTCCTGGCGGGAGAATCCCAGAGTAATCGCCAGACTGGTCTGGCGAAATTGGATAGGCGTGATCGGTTCGGGAAAATGATGAAAGGCGTGACGACAGCATTGAGACACTGAGCTTTTGAGATGCAAGCGAGCGGAGGAAGGCGAGAGAATGGCAGAAACCGCCCCACGCGAGCAGGTCAAGATTTATCGTCTGGGACGCTGCTCCCGCGCTATTCATAGGTGCAACTCCTGAGTGTCAGCTTCAGATCCCGCAGGTCCGAGGCGTCCAGCTTGTAGACGAGGACGGCCTCTTTCCCCTGGGCGGTGGCGGCGTCCAAGGCGTCAATAGAACGGACGATGAGAGGCGCGGTCAGGCCGTTCAAGGTGAGGTCCAGCCTTCCTCGGCTCAGGCTGTGAACGCTCAGGGCGTCAGACTCGACACCCTTCAGGCGCATGGTGTTCTGCAACACCGCGTAGAGTTGACCGTCCTGACCCTGAATGACCAACTGCGGGGCAAGTGGATCGCGCAGACCGCTCTGGGTCAACACTGAGAGCGTCACAGGCAGGGGGAGAGCGCTGTTGACCCGGCGTTCGTCGATCAGCGCGAAGGCCAGCAGATCGGCGGCCTTGACGGGCGCTGCCGGGGTCCCCAGTTGCAAGTTGACCTGTCCCACACTCAGCACCGGATTGGTCAGGCCATTCAGATGTAGGGAAGAGGAGACCGCCTGTTTGAGAAAAGGGATCATCATCGACGCGTTCAGATACCGCCGGCCCTGGATATCGTCGGTGAGGAACGCCGCGCCGGGCAGCCCAATCCTGTATCACTGCAAAACTGAACAGCGGGGTGGCAACGTCGGCGTCATCCCGTCCAATGATCTGAATGTCACCGTCCTGCATGGTCATCACCAGATTGCCGTGCTGATCAGGAAGATCAATCCCCCCGGCCCGCAGCGCGGTGACCAGATCAGCGACGTTCAGCAGGACCCGCCCATTCAACGCTTGATGCGCAATAGGTTTAAGGCAGGGCGAGCAAGTCCAAATGGCTTTCTAAAGGCCGCCCCCAAGCGGCATTCAGACGAAGCAGCAGGTGGTAGGCCGCCACTTTGGCGCTCAGCCGTACCCACCACCCCAACATGCCCTTACTACGGGGCCGATTGACGGCAAACAACCCGGGAAGCCGGGCAAATACCGATTCCACCACCTGACGTCGCCCGCTGAACCAGCGGGCGAAACCCTGTGCCAGTGCTTGCTTACGCATCATCAATGAT
>NZ_JNIW01000069.1 GCF_000701425.1 Deinococcus frigens DSM 12807
ACAAGCGTTCCAGACGTGGTCAATAGCCGCGGTAGGGGTGGCCTGAAGTTCAGATCACCCCTGCCCTCAGTCTGCCACGGGTCAAGTTAAGGCAACACACCCCAGCGTGTAGAGCTTGATGTACAACCGTCCGATACGACGGGCACCACTGCGGGCCACCGCGCCGCCCTCGCCTATAATTCTCTGCCGTTACCGTCCCGGCCCACCCCGCCGCTTGTGGCGGTACATCGCCCCATCGGCACGCGACAGCCAGGCATCCGCCGTCTCCCCGGCCCTCCAACGGGCTGTTCCCACGCTGGCTGCCGCTCCTGGATAGTTTTCCTGCACCCCTTGAGTCACTGCGTCCACAATGGTTCCTGCCAGGAGCGGCTCATCTGGCAACAACAGCGCGAATTCGTCCCCGCTAATGCGGTACACCTGCCCGTGGTCCCCGGCATGCGCGGCAAAGCCCTCGGCGAAGCGGCGCAGCAGGTCGTCGCCCGCTGCGTGCCCCAGGCGGTCGTTGACCCCCTTGAGGCCGTCCACGTCCACCACTGCCAATCGCCGGCCTGCACCTGACGGGACTGTGACCCGTTCCAGATCGCGCTCCAGCGCGCGCCGGTTGGGCAACCCGGTCAAATGATCACGGTGGGCCAGTTCGTTCAGGACCTGCGCTCGCCCCTCGGTGTGCGCGAGCTGGTCCCGGAAGCTGCTGAAATGATGCAGGACCGTGATCAGCGCGCCGTGGGACACAAGCAGAGTGACCGGCAGGGTCACGCCGTCGAAGACCCCGGTCTGGCCCAGCGTGAGCCAGGCATGCGGCAGCGCGGTGAACACCAGGACCGCCAGGGTGCCTGCCGCCGTGCGCGCTGCGGCCAGCGGAGGCAGTTGCACGAACAGAAAGATGTACAGGGTGGAGAGGTGCAGAAGCACGGCCAGGCTAACCATAGCGGTGGCCGGGTGGGCGGGCAGCAGGTACAGCGCGGTGATCCAGGCTAGCAGCAGGGCCGCGACGTAGACCCGCGCGGCGTGCGCGAGCAGGACCTCACGCGCGCCACGTGGACCGCGCAGGGCCAGGCCGCTGAAAGCCATGACGAACACCAGAATGCCCGTGTACTGCGGGGCGGCCAGGTCCAGGCCGAACAGGATGGCCAGTCCGATTGACGCAGCAAACAGGGGAACCCACAGCAGCAGGCGCCCCCGGTCAAGGGAATCAAGTTGCATCTGGCCATGTTGCGGCTTGAGCTGGAAAGAAGGCTGATCGTGTGGAAATCGCATGGGCGGAGGCACCTCGGGAGAAATAAGCAGAAAGGGCCTCAAGGTCGCAGCTTTGACTTGATCCAAATCTCAGGCTAAGGGTAAACAGTTCTGCCTTTCAGTGCCCTCACGTCTGAGCTTCGGCCATGCGTATTAAGGAAAGCCGGGCAGGAATTGAGGTCCAGTGTGGTTCTGATCTGGTCACTGTATTGCGCGAAGAGCCATCCACGCTGCTCTTGAACCGGTGTGACTCCCTAGCACGTCACCTGGACCAGCAATTATGAGAATTAAAACTCTATAAAAGTCTGTGGATACTGGAGCAATATTTCATACGTTAGATTTTTATTTGTCCACGGTAGTGAGGTTGGACCTGTTGCACACCCAACGGTGATTGACGTTCAACACGTACCAGGAATGTAAAACTGTACTTTTCTCCCCGCTACGCCTGCAAGCGGTGGTTGCCACTCCGGCAGATGAGCTAGCCCCCGCCCTAGATTTACCGGGTGAAGCGGAGGAGGACTGTGCCGTGATCTTGCAAGTTTGGCGGAGCGAACGTACACTCCAGCAGTCGCTCAATCTGTTGTCCTGCCGAGATCACACTGATGATCACCCACACCTGCGGTTCGCCGAGGAGACGCCCTGTTGTATGCCAGACACCGCCGCCCATCTGCCACCCATCCTGCGCCGCCTGCATCTGCTGCGCGGCGAGTCCGGTGCAGCCAGCGCGCGCGTCATCGATCACATCCTCCGGGACCCACAGGGTTTCCTGGGACTGACCATCGCCGACCTGAGCGACCGGACCGACACCAGCGACGCGACGGTGGTGCGGCTGGTGCAGACCATGGGCTTCGGAGGATTCCAGGACTTCAAGTTGCAGCTTTCCCGCTCACTGGGCGTGACCCGCAACACCAACATCACCGTTGAAGTCGGCGATCCGTCGGTGGCGGTGCTGCGCAAGGTGTTTGACGGCGCAGGCGTCGGCTTGAGTGACACCCTGGAACACCTGGACCTGGAAGCCTTTAGCACGGCTGTACAGGCCGCCGCGCAGTCACGCCACGTGGCCCTGATCGGCCTGGGCTGGAGCGGGCTGGTGGCCCTGGACGGCCAGGAGCGCGCCCTGCGGCTGGGGCTGTCGTGCGGAGCGCACACCGATCCCACCACGTTCTTGCAGGTCTGCTCCATGCTGGAACCCACCGACGTGCTGATCGCCGTGTCCCTGAGCGGCACCAGCCCGGACGTGGTGAGCGCCGCGCGGCTGGCGCGGGCAGCGGGCGCGACGGTCGTTGCCCTGACTGGCCTGGGCCGCACGCCCCTGACACGCGCGGCGCACCACGTGCTGACCAGCAGCGCGCCCGGAGATGCCTACCGCCCCGAGGGCCTGAACGTCCGCTTCGCGCAGCTATGCCTGCTCGACGCGCTGTTCACGGCCCTGCACGTCTCGCAGGAACCGTACATGACTGAACGGCTCAACCGCGCCCGCCACGCCAGGCGCGCCCTGAACGCTGACCCCATCTGATCCCACTGATCCCACCCCGGCCAATCCCGGCCCCAGGAGAACCCATGCATAAGCTCACCCTGCTCACCCTGACTGCCGCCCTCACCCTCTCATCTGCCCAGGCGCAGACCTTCAAATGGGACGCCTACAAGGGCACGACCCTGCGCGTCTTGCTCAACCAGCACCCCTGGACCACCGCCATGCAGGAATACTTCCCTGAGTTCGAGAAGCTCACCGGCATCAAGCTGGCCACCGAGACGTACCCCGAGGCGCAGTTCCGGCAAAAGGTGCTGGTGGAACTCTCGACTGGCGGACAGAACCTCGACGCGTTCATGCTCTCGCCCGGCCAGGAGGGGCAGCTCTACGCCAAGAGCGGCTGGGTCGAGGACATGACGGGCTACGTGAACAGCAAGACCCTGACCGCTGGCAACTGGGGCTTCAGCGACTTTTACCCGTCCGTCGTGAATTCCACGAAGTACGCGGGCATCATGACCGGCGTGCCCATCCAGACCGAAACCACCATGCTGTTCTACCGCAAGGATCTGTTTCAGAAGTACGGTGTGGCCGTCCCGAAGACCCTCGTGCAACTGGAGGCAGCCGCCAAAACCCTGAACGGCAAGGACGGCGTGGCTGGCATCGCCCTGCGCGGCAAGGGATCGTCGGCCACCAGCCAGTTCGCGCCCTACATGTACGCCGAGGGCAGCACCTGGCTCAAGGACGGGCAGGCGAACTTCACCGATCCGAAATTTGTCAAGGCCATGACGTATTACACCGGTCTGCTGAAGAATTACGGCCCGCAGGCCGCCTTGACCATGAGCTGGCCCGAGGTCACCAACCTGTTCGCGCAGGGCAAGGTTGCCATGTTCACCGATGCCAGCCTGTTCCGCTCGATCGTGGATGACCCCAAAAGCTCCAGCGTGGCTGGCAAGGTGGGCTTCGCCGCCATGCCGGGCCGCAAACCCACCGTGACCACCTGGACGCTGTCGATCAGCAAGGGCAGCCGCAACAAGGGTGCCGCGTGGCTGTTCACGCAGTGGGCCACCAACCGCGAGAACCAGGCGCGCGTGCTGCTCAAGGACGTTCCCGCCGTGCGCCGCAGCGTGTGGAACACCCCGGCCTTCAAGGCGCAGGACAAAAACCCCGAGTGGACCCAGGCCCACCTGACCCAGCTCGCCAGCGCCACGCCCCTGTGGAATCCCCCGGTCAGCCAGGTAGGCGAGGTGCGCGACGCCCTCGGGCAGGCCATCGTGGGCATCTTGCAGGGCGGGAACGCTGCGGAGTTGTTGAAAAAGGCCAACGACGCCACCAACACCATCCTGAGCAAAGAGAAGTAACCCCCGCCTCCGCCCGGCCCGTTCCCCAAAGCAGCGGGCCGGGCCGGGCCGCTCATCTCCCCTGCCCTGAGGTTTCCCATGAGTCTCGCGCCCACCTCCACCCCCGCACCCCGGCGGCCCGTGTCCGGCGGCTTCTCGTCGTGGCTTGACCGCAATATCCGCTGGGTATTCCCGGCCCCCGCGATGATCGCGCTGATGGTGCTGACCATCCTGCCGCTGGCCTTTAACCTGATCCTGTCCACGCAGGAACGCTCGGTCAGTGACGCCCTGCCCAGCTCCTACGTGGGTCTGGGCAACTACAGCGCGGCCCTGAAAGACGAGCGGTTCTGGAATTCCGTGAAGCTGATGTTCCAGTTCACGGGCATTGCGGTGCCGCTGCAAATGCTGTGCGGCCTGGGCCTCGCGCTGCTGCTCAACCGCACCATGAGGGCGTCCGGGCTGGTGCGCGCGGTCGTGCTGCTGCCCATGATCAGCACCCCCGTCGCCGTGGCGCTGATCTGGGCGCTGATGATGGATCCGAACCTGGGCGTCCTGAACTACTTCCTGGAAAGCCTGGGTCTGGGCCGCAGCCTGTGGCTTGCCGACTCGCGGCTGGTCATCCCGGCGCTGGCGCTGGTGGACCTCTGGCAGTGGACGCCGCTGGTGTCCTTGATCCTGCTCGCGGGTTTGCAGACCATGCCGGACGAACCCTTTGAGGCCGCGCGGATCGACGGCGCGTCGCCGTGGCAGGTGTTCCGGTTCATCACCTGGCCCATGTTGCAGCCCGCCGCATTCGCCGCGCTGACCTTGCGGCTGATCGACGCCCTCAAGACCTTTGACATCATCGAGGTGATGACCCAGGGTGGCCCCGGCACCGCCAGCGAAACGCTGAACGTGTACGCGTATCACACCGGCTTCGAGTTCCTGCGTGTCGGGTACACGGCGGCGCTGCTCACGCTGCTGCTGGTGACCGTGGCCGTTGTCGCGGTCGGCGTGAACCTGCTGCGGCGGCGCGCATGACCGCCCACGAGTCCCGCACGCGCGCCATCGTGCTGAACACCGCGCTGACCCTGGTCATCCTGGTCATGCTGTTCCCCTTCGTGTGGATGATCATGATGAGTCTCAAGACGCAGGTGGAGAACACCGCCGCCACGCCTGTGTGGATCTTCAGGCCCGTTCTCGAGAACTATGTCAATGTTATCCAGCGCAACAACTTCCTGGCGTTCACAAAAAACTCCCTGATCGTTGCCGCCTCGGCCACGGCCATCGGTATGCTGCTGGGCCTTCCCGCCGCATACTCCATCGCGCGCTTCCGGCAGCGGGGGCTGAGCCTGTGGATCCTGATCAGCCGGATCATCCCGTACATCACGTTCCTGCTGCCGCTCTTTCTGGTGTTCACGAAACTGCGCCTGATCGGGTCGTTCACGGCGCTGATCCTCAGTCACCTGATCATCACGCTTCCCATGATCATCTGGATCACCATCGCCTTCTTCGAGGACATTCCCACAGATCTGGAGGAGGCCGCGCTGGTCGATGGCTCCAGCCGCGCCGGGGCCTTTGTGCGGATTATCCTGCCGCTGGTCGCGCCGGGCATCGTCACGGCGGGCATTTTGGCGATGATCTTCTCGTGGAACCAGTTCCTGTTCAGTCTGATCCTGGGCGGCCCGGGAACAAAGACCGTCCCCGTGGCGGTGTTCAATTTCCTCAGTTACGGCAGTCAGGACTACGGCGCGATTGCGGCGGCGGCCGTGCTGATCACGCTGCCGATCATCATTCTCTCGCTGACCGTGCAGCGCTACATCGTCAAGGGCCTGACTGCCGGAGGGGTGAAGGGATGACGCACGTGGCCCGGCCCGTCCACACCCCTCCTCCCGTGGTGCTGGCACTCGACCTGGGCAGCAGCGGCGTCAAGGGGGCGGCCTTCGACACCCAGGGCCGCATCCTGGCGGGCCTGGAAGCCCAGGAGAACGTGTCCCTGGTGTACGCCCCGGGGGGCGTGGCCGAGATGCCCCTCACGGCATACCTCGCGGCAGCCGAGACGGTGCTCGACCGCTTGCACGCCCGGCTGGGCAGCCGCCCGGTGTTCGCCGTCGCCATGACGTCCATCGGGAGCAGCCTGGTCGTGCTGGACTCACGCAGCGAGCCTGTCCCCCCAGTCCTGTCGTACGCGGACACCCGCGCCGCGCCGGAGGTGGCAGCCGTCGCGGCGCTGGGGGCCACGGACGCGACCGGTGCCCCGCCCTTCAGCGCGTACTGGCCCGCGCAGGTGCGCTGGTGGCGGGGCGCGCACCCGCACCTCGACCTCGCGCGGGTATGCTCTTTGCCGGACTTCTTGCTGATGCGCTGGACCGGAGAATTGCTGACCAGCTACTCGCTGGCGTCGTGGACCGGGATGCTCGACCGGCGCACGCTGGACTGGCACGGCCCGTCTATGAACGCGGCGGGCCTCACGGCCCGGCAGATGCCCACCCTGACGGACCACGACTCGTCTATGACCCTGCGTGCCATGTGGGCCGACCGCTGGCCCAAGCTGGCGGGCGTGCCCTTTCACCCGGGCGTCGCGGACGGGGCGACGGCCAACGTCGGCAGCGGCGCGATCGGCCCCGCGCGGGCCGCCGTGACCATCGGCAGCACCAGCGCGGTGCGCCTCGCACTGGACGGCCCCCCGCCGCCCATCCCCCCGGGCCTGTGGTCGTACCGCATCGACCGGAACACGCATCTGCTGGGCGGTGCCCTGACCGAGGGCGGAAATCTATACGCATGGTTGCAGAACACCTTTCGCCTGACCCGCAGCCTGGACGATGATCTGCTCGACATGGCCCCGGACGCGCACGGCCTGACCTTTCTGCCCGGGCTGGGCGGCACCCGCAGCCCGGATTACGATCCGCACGCACGCGGCACCGTTCATGGCCTGGGGTATGCCAGCACGCCCGCACACATCGTCCGGGCGGCTATGGAGGGCGTCGCGTGCCGCCTCGCAGACGTCGCGTGGCGGCTGCCCGTGACGGACGACGTGACCTTTGTGGCCAGCGGGCGGGCGCTGCTCGCGTCGCGCGCGTGGCCGCAGATCCTGGCGGACGCCCTGGGACGCCCCCTGCTGATGGAAGACATCCGTGCCGGGGCCAGCGCGCGCGGCGCAGCCCTCCTCGCCCTGCGCGCCGGGGGTGTGGACGTGTCCCTGGAGCCGGTCGCGCAGCGCCTCGTGGAACCCGTGTCTGCCCACCACGACGCCTACCGCGCAGCGTGCGCCCGCATGGCCCGCCTGACCCGATTGCTGCGCGAAGAACGCGAGGCCGTCTGGTGACGCTTGAGCGCCTGCTGGCCCGCGACCGCGTACTGCCCCTGTTCACCCCAGACGACCTGGGCGTGGCGCGGGATCGGCTGAACATCCTCCAGACGGCGGGAGTCGGCGTGGCCGAACTCACGGCCCGCGCACCGGGCGCATTAGAACATTTCAAGACGTTGCAGACCGAGTTTCCCGGCCTACTTCTTGGCGCAGGCACCATCTTGACGGCGGCTGACGCACACGCTTATGCAGACGCGGGCGCGGCCTTTCTGGTCAGCCCCTGCCTTGTACCAGAAGTCGCCGCCGTCGCCCGTGAGCGCGGCCTGCCCTACCTGCCCGGTGCGGGCACGGTCCGCGAGTACCTTGAGGCGCGGGACGCGGGCTGCGGCCTCGTGAAACTGTTTCCCGGCGAGGTCCTCGGCCCGCCTTTCGTGCGCGCTCTGACCGGCCCCTTCCCGGACGCGCAGGTGATCGTCACGGGGGGTGTGGAGGCCACCCGGGCAGGCGTGGCCGCGTGGCTGGACGCCGGGGCACTCGCCGTGGGCCTGGGTTCCCGGCTATTTGAGGGTTCCGGGGAACTGGACGTCCGCTTGAGCAGCCTGCTCGACGGGTGCAGGAGGCGCAGCACATGACCGCGTCCTCCACGCCCGACTCCGTCCTCACGTTTGGGGAAGTGCTGTTGAAACTGCGGCTGCCGCAGGGCGACCGGCTGGAAAGCATGGCAGCGTTGCACGCCGAGTGCGCCGGGTCTGAGCTGAACGTGGCGGCCACCCTGCGCGCCTTGGGCCGCGGGGCCGCGTGGATCAGTGCCCTGCCGTCCGGCCCGCTGGGTGACTGGGCGCGCGCGTACGTGAACCGACTGGGCGTGGACGACCTGACCCTGACCCGTCCCGGACGCCTCGCGAGTTACCTGATCGAGGATCACCTTGCGCCCCGCCGCAGCCGTGCCGTGTACGACCGCGAACACACGGCGTTCCGCACCCTCCAGGAGACCGATTTTGACCCGGCCTGGCTCACGGGCCGCGCCGTGGTCCATACCTGCGGCATCAGCCTGGTGCTCGGCGATGGACCACGCGCCCTGGCCCTCCATCTGCTGCGCGCCGCCCGGGACGCGGGCGTGCGCGTCAGCCTGGACGTGAACCACCGCCGCCTGCTGCTCGCAGATGACCGGGCCATCTCCATGTACGGCGAGGCGCTTGCTCTGGCGGACATCATCTTCACCGCCATGCGGGACGCCTCGCTCCTGGGCGGCGTGCCCGGCCTGCGCGCCCTGAATACGCAGGCCCTGATCGTCGTCACGCACGGCGCGCGGGGCAGCGAGGCGCACCTGCCCGGCGGTGAAGTCATCTGCCAGCCCGCCTTTGCGGCCAGCGGCCCTGGCCGCATCGGGCGGGGAGACGCCTTTGCGGGCGGCTTCTTGCACGCGTGGCTCGGGGGTGCTGCGCCCGCCGAAGCGCTGCGGTACGCCACCGCCTGCGCCGCCCTGAAAACCACGCTGTCCGGCGACCACCTCCAGGCCACACCCGCCGACGTGCAATTCGTACTGGCCGGACACGACGATGCCGAACCTGTCCGGTGAGCCTCACCCCATGCAAGGACGTGGCATGAAAGGACGTGGCCCATGCGAATGACCATGCGCTGGTTTGGACCGGCAGATCCCGTCCCGCTGTGGAAGCTCCGGCAGGTGCCCAACCTGACCGGCATTGTGGGTGCCCTGCACGACGTCCCCACGGGTGAAGCCTGGACGCGCGCGGGCGTGGCCGGGCTTCGCCAGACCGTGGAGAGGCACGGCCTGGCCCTCAGCGTGATCGAGAGCGTCCCCGTCCACGAGGACATCAAGCTCGGCAACGCCCGGCGCGACGGGCGCATCGCCGCGTGGATCGCGAGCCTGGAGGCCGTCGCCGCCGAAGGGATCGGGGTCGTCTGCTACAACTTCATGCCGGTCTTCGACTGGACGCGCACGGATCTGGCGTCCGTCCGCGCCGACGGCAGCACCGCCCTGGTCTACCGCCACGCCGACGTGACGGGCGACGGGGGTGACGGCCCAACCGTCCTGCCCGGCTGGGCCGAGGCGTACACGCCCGCGGCGCTGACCGCCCTGCGCGCCGCATACACTGACCTCAGCGCCGACGGCCTGCGCGCGAACCTCGCGTATTTTCTGCGGGCGGTCGTGCCGGTGGCCGCGCGGCTGGGCGTGCACCTGGCCATCCACCCGGACGACCCGCCGTGGCCGGTACTCGGCCTGCCGCGTGTGGTCAGCACGGCAGACGACTTGGACTTCGTGCTGCGCGCCGCACCGGACGCGCACAACGGCCTGACCTTCTGCACCGGCTCGCTGGGTGCGCGGGCCGACAATGATCTGCCTGCGCTGGCCCGCCGCTTTGCCCCGCACATTCACTTCGTTCATGCCCGCAACGTCTTGCGCCACGGCCAGCGCGATTTCGATGAGGCCGCGCATGTCAGTGACCAGGGCAGTATTGAACTGGCCCGAACGGTGATGATCCTGGCGCGCGTAGGCAGTGACGTCCCCATCCGTCCCGACCATGGGCGCATGATCTGGGGCGAAACCGGTCGCCCCGGTTACGGCTTGCACGACCGCGCCCTGGAGGCCATGTACTTGCAGGGATTGCTTGACGCCGTAACACTGGAAAAGGAGTCTCATGCCTGACCTGCACGCCCTGCTGCGCCGTCACCGCCTTCTGGCCATCCTCCGTGGGGTGCCGGCCTCACACGCGCCGCGACTGGTCGAGGTTCTCCGCGACGCAGGCATCGAACTGTTCGAGGTGGCCCTCTCAGATGGGCATGGTCTGGAGGCCCTGAAAGCCGTGGGTGTGGCCCACCCCGACCTGAATCTGGGTGCGGGGACGGTGCTCACGCCGCTCCTCGCCGCGCAGGCCCAGGCGGCGGGCGCGAGCTTTCTGGTCACGCCGCATGTAGTGCCGGACGTGGCGCGTGCGGCCCACGAGCGCGGCCTGGGCCTGCTGATGGGCGCGCTGACCCCCGGCGAGATCGCGCAGGCCCTCGCGCTGGGCAGCGCCGCCGTAAAGGTCTTTCCGGCTGGAATGCTCGGACCGGACTATTTCCGGCAATTGCGCGGCCCCTACCCGGACGCCCCGCTGCTCGCGGTGGGCGGTGTGGACGCCGGGAACCTCGGCGCGTACCTGCAAGCCGGCGCGCTCGGCGCTGGCGTCGGCGGCGCACTCACGCGCGCCAACTGGAATGCACCGGACTGGGCGTCACTCCACAGTGGTGCGGCTGCCCTGGTCGCCGCCGCCGGTCAGGGAGAAGGCATATGAAAATCACCCGTCTGGAAACCTTTGTCGTGCCTCCCCGCTGGCTCTTTGTCAAGATCGAAACGGACGAGGGCGTGAGCGGCTGGGGCGAACCCGTCGTCGAGGGCCGTGCCCATACCGTGCAGGCCGCCGTGGCGGAACTCGCAGACCTGATCGTCGGGCAGGATCCGGCGCGCATCGAGGATCTGTGGCAGGTCATGCACCGGGGCGGCTTCTACCGCGGGGGCGCAGTATTGATGAGCGCCATCGCGGGCATCGACCAGGCGCTGTGGGATATCAAGGGCAGGGTCTTCGGCGCGCCCGTGCACCAACTGCTGGGCGGCCCGGTGCGCGACCGCATGCGGGTGTATTCGTGGATTGGCGGCGACCGCCCCGCCGATGTCGCCCGCGCCGCCCGCGCCGCGTACCAGGCGGGCTTTACCGCCATCAAGATGAACGCCACAGAGGAGATGGCCTACCTGGACGTACCCTCGAAAATCGACGGCGTCCTGGCGCGTGTGCAGGCGGTACGGGACGCGACCACCGCCGACTTCGGCATCGCCGTGGACTTCCATGGACGCGTGCACCTGCCCATGGCGCGCGTGCTGGCCCGGGAACTTGACGCCATGCGCCTGCTGTTCATCGAGGAACCCGTGCTCAGCGAGAACATCGAGGCGCTGCGCGAGGTGCGGCGCGTCACGGCTACACCCATCGCCCTGGGAGAGCGGCTCTATTCCCGCTGGGAATTCAAGACGGTACTTCAGGAAGGTCTGGCGGACATCCTCCAGCCGGATCTGTCACACGCAGGCGGCATCACGGAGGTCCGCAAGATCGCGGCGATGGCCGAGGCCTACGATGTGGCCCTCGCGCCGCACTGCCCACTGGGGCCGATCGCGCTGGCTGCGTGCTTGCAGGTCGACGCCGTGGCGCACAACGCCGCCATTCAGGAGCAGAGCCTCGGCATCCATTACAACCAGGGCAGCGACCTGCTCGACTACGTGACCGACAGGGGCGTGTTCGCTTATCAGGACGGCTTCGTCGGCATTCCGCAGGGTCCTGGCCTGGGCATCGAGGTCAACGAGGCGCACGTGCGTGCACAGGCCAGCATCGGCCACCGCTGGCGCAACCCGCTGTGGCGGCACGCCGACGGCAGTGTCGCCGAGTGGTGAGATGCACACCCGGTGGAGCAGCTTTTTATCTTGAGTGAGTACCCTTTTATCTTGAGTGAGTACAAGGCGAAAATTGGGCGGCAAGGGGGTGCGCTGGCCCCCATCATCAAATTCCAGAATAGACAGGAAAGTACCGCAAGTTCATCCAGACCAAACAACGCCTGGTCCTTGCCTGTCCGTCCAGTCGGGTGAAAGTTGGAACTTTAACCGCAAGCCGTCTGACCCGCTCCCCACCAACAAACTGCGTTCCAGGAGCCACAAGAAGTGCGGCGCGCAAGACCGACTGCGATGAGGGCACTTGTCAAAAGAGGTGTTCACTTTCGACCGATCGACGTGAGTGAATTTTGCCCGGTATGTGGGACTGGCACAGTTCTGAAGGAGAGAACGGAGGCCTTAGGATTCTCCTTCTCGATAAGGCAATTTGGACAAATGCTCCAGGCTTGAGCGCCAGCAGACGGGTGCCCACCGCAGCCACGCTGTCGCGGCGGGAGCCTGGCCCAGCACGGTCTCCGTCTGTCACCTGCGTTATGCTCCGCAGCATATGATCTTTACCGGACCGGACCCCGGCCCTGCCCCCCGCACCACCGCCCAGCCCGCCGCCGGAAGCGCATGAGCGTGGTGCTGACGCTGGCGGTCATTCTGATCATGGTGGGATTCAATGCCCTGTACGTGGCCGCCGAGTTCTCCACGGTGGGTTCACGCCGCTCGTGGGTGCAGGCCGCCGCCGAGGGGGGCAACCCCGCCGCCGCCGCCCTGCTCGACATTCTGAATGACCCCAGACGGCTGGATACTTACGTGGCCGCGTGTCAGATCGGCATTACCCTGAGCAGTCTGGTGGCCGGTTCGTTTGGGCAGGCCCGCCTGACCCCACTGCTAACGCCCGTCCTGGGGGCCGTTGGTGGGCCGGTGGCGGCCACCGTGACCGTGTTGATCTTCATCACCGTTTTGCAGGTGGTGCTGGGCGAGCTGCTGCCCAAGACGGTGGCGCTGCGCTATCCAGAACGGCTGGCGGTGGCCATGCTGCGCCCGCTGCAACTCAGCCTGCTGCTGTTCCGGCCCCTGATCGCGCTGTTCAACGCGCTGGCGCTGGGACTGATGCGCCTGCTGCGAATCCGCGAACCCGGCGAGGGCGCGCTGCTGTACACCAGCAAGGAACTGAGCATCGTCACCGAGGAAAGCGCTGACGGCAGCCAACTGGGGCAGCAGCAGCGCGACCTGATCCAGAACATTTTCGCCCTGGAAGACCGTGATGCCGAGGAGCTGATGACGCCCCGGCGCAGCCTGGAGGCGCTTCCCCTGGCGGCCTCTGCCGACGAGGTCCTGGGCTGGCTGGCCCGCTCACCGCGCAGCCGCTATCCGGTCTTCGACGGCGAACTGGACCACGTGGTGGGCGTGCTTCATATCAAGGACTTCATCCGGGCACGGACGCAGGGCCGACCCCTGGACCTGGCCAGCCTGATGCGCCCGCTGCCCAGCGTGACGGCCAGCGCCCCCGCTGAGGACCTCCTGACACTGTTCAAGCACGGGCGCGCGCACGCGGCGCTGGTGGTGGACGAGTTCGGCGGCACGCTGGGATTCGTGGCCCTCGACGACCTGATTGAGGACGTGATGGATTCCGGCCCGGAGACGGGGGACGGGTGGATTCAGGTCAACCCCGACGGCTCATGGCACCTGAACGGCGAGGTCACCCTGAGTGATCTGCGCGGGGACCACGGCCTGGACCTGCACAGCGGGGAGGCCACCACCGTCGCGGGCCTGCTGCTCAACGCACATGGCACCGTTCCGCCCCCCGGCACCGTGATTCACATTCAGGGCCACGAACTCACCGCCGAGGCCACCGAGGGACTGAAGATCACCCGCGTCCACCTGCGCCGCCTGGACGAAGGGGAGCAGGCCGGGGCAGACCAGGTCAGTGGCCGCGCGGAGCATTGACGTCGTTGACCGGAAAAAGTGTTCCTTTGAGCGGCGCTGAAGGGTTTTAACCTGGCTCTCAAAATGCCCCGGTCACGCTTGACATGACAGCTTTTTCGGCGGACGCTCAGGTCTGGCGCCGTCAAACCGGTGCGCCGTGTGCTGGATGTGACGTCGCCAGGTCCTGCAAACCAGAGCGCCCGCCATCTAGAAGAATGGCGGGCGCGCGGCTGAGTCTCTTGATCTGGTGGGCTGTCCAGGACTTTGATTAGGATCTGCGCTTCTGCGCTCAGGGGATGACGCACTTGAGGCAACGGGGAGGCGGATCGACAGGATCAGGCGGTAGCGGCGGCGGTGAAGTGGACGCACCCGTATCGCTACAGATGATGCTCTGGCGGGTTTCGCCCAGGTTCTGTTCCCACTGCCCCAGGGTCTTGCCGAAAATACGCAGGCGTGCGCCGACTGCAATGCTCAGGCCGCCATCCAGTCAGTAATTGAATTTGTTGCTGGCGTAGCTGGCCGTGCCTTCCAAAAAGGTCTTGGGGTAGCCGTAAGCAAAGGCAACGCCGTAGAACTTGAAGCCGGCCTTGGCCCCGATCCAGCCCCGGATCTTCCCCCCTCGAATCAAAAGGAAAAGAGGTCACCACGACGCCTTGACTCCCCTGACACAGCGCCGAATACAGCCGCCGTCAATCCATGCTCCGGGTTGGTGCTCCGCCATCGGGCGATCTGTCACTCAACATAAGATTTTCATAACGGCATCCACTTCCGAAGTCATGCCTCTCAAGCCTTCGCTTGGCAGAGTGGTATTTCACACAATAAAATGTCAAAAAATACAACTACATCACATTTTGCAGCTAACAGCGTATGAAATTCATCTTTATATAGCTTCATCCAATAGCCCGTCATAAATCGGTCAACCCTGAAAGCGCACAGTGACACATGACCCTGTTGATGCTCGCCCTCTTGCCTGCCGCCGTCGCGTTGTGCCTGGTGGTGGCACTGGCGATCTCGGTCCTGGTCAGGACTGTGCGGGGTGAGCGCTGGGAAGTGCCGTTCGAAGGGCCACTAGTCTCCACTGGTCATGCCAACCGTCAGCCGAATCCTCGAATGGGTGGCAAATACATTCCGCTGAAATGGGATGACGGAGCTTAGCGACAGCAGGAGATCTTGTAAGGGGTGACCTGGCAAGGGTGACGTGCTCCCTACTCTCTTCCGGCGCATTGTCGTCTGCCCTGCATGTCATGAGCGACGGCTGATGTCGCCTTGCCTTCTGCAACGCTCCTTCTGAAAGGGGTGTGTTGCCTTAACTTGACCCGTGGCAGACTGAGGGCAGGGGTGATCTGAACTTCAGGCCACCCCTACCGCGGCTATTGACCACGTCTGGAACGCTTGTCTCTGATTGCTTCGTCTGATCGAGGTAGAAACGCTGGTTCGGGCGTGATGGTGGATGTTCTCGATTCGGGCGTGCAACCTCAGAAATTCTTGCGCTCGTTTTTTTCGTTTGAATCCCTGTTGTTGTCGTTCCTGACGCCGTGTAGATCGGTGCGATTGCTCAATGACATTGTTGCAGCGAGCCGTGGAAATCACTTGCTGATGGTCGACCCCATGCAGGCTGGG
>NZ_JNIW01000070.1 GCF_000701425.1 Deinococcus frigens DSM 12807
GGCGGAATGGACACCACGCCGAGTCAGATCCGTCAGGTGTTCATACTGCTCAGGCGTGAGTTGCACACTATATTTGTGCGGACGAGCCATTCCATATGATAAACTCTTTAATTGAACGCTGTAATGAGTCAGTTCACCGGCTCCACCATGGGCATGGGACGCGGCGTGGTCAGGTTGATGCCCGCGCTCGCCAGGATCACGCAGGCGATGGCCAGCCACTGCAACCCGGCCAGCGCCTCGCCCAGAAACAGCAGGCCGCACACCGCGCCCATCGCGGGTTCGATGCTCATCATCACGCCGAAGACGCGCGGCGGGACCAGCCGCAACGCGCGCATTTCCAGGCTGTAGGGCAGGGCGCTGGACAGCGCGGCCACGCCCAGCCCGGTCAGCAACACGCCCGGAGCCAGCAGCGCCGTGCCCGCCTGCGCCACCCCGAACGGCACGCACACGGCGGCGGCCACCAGCATCCCCACGGCCACGCCCGTGGTTCCCGGCAGCCGCCGTCCCACCGCGCCCCCCAGCAGGATGTACGCCGCCCAGAAGCCGCCCGCCGTCAGCGCCAGCGTCACGCCGATGGGGTCCAGCGCGGCCCCGGTGCCGTGGGGCGAGATCAGAAAGATGCCCAGCCCGGCCAGCGCCACCCAGACAAAATCCAGCGCCCGCCGCGATAGCGCCGCCGCCAGCAGCAACGGTCCCAGAAATTCCAGGGTCACGGCAATCGCCAGCGGCAGCCGGTCCAACGACAGGTAATAGGTCAGGTTCATCAGGCCCAGCACCGCGCCGTAGGGCAACACCGCCTGCCAATCCTTGCGGGTCAGCACGCGCAGGTTGGGCCGGCAGATCACCAGCAGGATCGCGGCGGCCAGGCCCACCCGCAGGCCGGTGGCCCCCAGCGCGCCGATCAGCGGAAACAGCGTCTTGGCATAGGCCGCGCCCGCCTGAATGCTCAGCATGGACAGCAGCAGCGCCGGAATGGGAGGAAGGGAAAAGGGGCGCATCCGGGGCCATTATGGGGCCGGGCAAAAAGGGGTGAGCGCCTGCGTTCCCCCTGGCTGAACGGGCCGGAACAAGCCCATCGAGGCCACAGAAGCGGGAGGACCGAAGACAGAACGGTGGGGCCGGGTGTAGTAAAGCGACAAAACGGGCCGCATCTGCACGGCCCGTTTTCTGATTGGCTGACGCTGACAGCCCTAGCGCCCCGTCGCCCACTTGATCAGCCCGGCTTCCAGCTCGTTGCTCAGGCCGTCGATCTCGGGAATCATCCGCACGCCCACCGAGTACAGCCCGCTTTCCGCCAGCGGCACGTCGGCGCTGAAGGTGCCGTCGCCCCGGCTCTTCAGGGGGAAGCGGGTCAGGTGTCCGGCGCGTTGCAACACCGCTTCCACGCGCAGTTCCTCCAGACTGATGCCTGCCGGGTTGACCTGGGCGCTGACCGGCGCGGTCTGGCCGGGATGACAGGTGGCGGGCAGCTCGGCGTGGGCGCTGAGGCTGGTGTACGGCCATTGCTGGCGCACCCAGGTTTTCCACCCGGCAATCGCGCGGGCCTGGGCGCTGCGGTCTGCGGCCACCACTTGGCCGCGCAGGCCCAGCGGCAGATAGTAGTTCTGCACGTAGTCGATCACCTGACGCTGCATCGAAAAACGCGGGCTGACCGTCTCGATAGAGCGGCGCACCGTGTAGGCCCACGAGTCCTCGCCCGTGGCCCCCCCGTAATAGCGCGGCGTGATCTCGTCTTCCAGCGTCTGATACAGGCTGTAGGCGTCGGCGTCGTCCTGCACGTGCAGGTCCGCGTATTCACGGTCCTCGCCAATCGGCCAGCCGTTGGTCCCGTCATAGCCCTCGCGCCACCAGCCGTCCAGCACGCTGAAATTGGGGCTGCCGTTGAAGCTGGCCTTCATGCCGCTGGTTCCCGACGCCTCCAGCGGGCGGCGCGGGTTGTTGAGCCAGATGTCCACGCCCTGCACCAGATGGCGGGCCACGTTCATGTCGTAGTTTTCCAGAATCACGATCTTGCCCCGGAACTCGGGCTCTTGGGACATCCGGTAAATCTCCTGTATGAACGCCTTGCCGGGATTGTCGGCGGGGTGCGCCTTGCCCGCGAAGACGAACTGTACCGGGCGCTCGGGGTGATTGACGATGCGGCTCAGGCGCTCGCGGTCCCGGAACAGCAGCGTGGCGCGCTTGTAGGTGGCAAAACGCCGCGCAAAACCGATGGTCAGGGTGTGCTCGTCCAGCAGCGAATCGGTGGCGGCCACGTCGGCGGCGCTGGCCCCGTTGCGCAGCATCTGCTCGCGCATGCGGACGCGGATAAACGCGATCATCTCGCGCTTGGTCTCCAGTTGCACGTTGCTCAGTTGCGCGTCGGTCAGCCCGTCCACCGCCTTCCACATGGCCTCGTCTTCCAGCCGCTCGGTCCAGTCCCCCGGCAGCACCGTGGACAGCAGATCGCGCATGGCCTGACTGGTAAAGGTCAGGTTGTGCGCGCCGTTGGTGACGTGTCCAATCGGCACCTCCTCGGCCTCCGCGCCGGGGTACAGGAACTTCCACATGTCGCGGCTGACCTCGCCGTGCAGCTCCGAGACGCCGTTGGCCGCGCGGCTCATCCGCAGGGCGAACACGGTCATCGAGAACGCGGGCACGGTCTGGCCGTCCCAGTTCTGATCGTGGCGGGCCAGCTCGTACAGTTCCTCGCGCGTGGTGGACAGCAGGCCCGGCCACTGGCCCAGGTAGCGGTCCATCAGGTCATAGGCAAAGGCGTCGTTCCCGGCAGCCACCGGGGTATGCGTGGTAAACAGCGTGGAGCTGGCCACCGTTTCCAGCGCGGTGCGGAAGTCCAGACCCGCATTGACCTCCTCGCGGATGCGCTCCAGGCCCAGCAGGGCGGCGTGGCCCTCGTTCATGTGGTACACGGCGGCGGGAACCTCCAGCGCGCGCAGCGCCCGGATGCCCGCCACGCCCAGCAACACGTACTGCTGCACGCGCAGTTCCTGGTTGCCGCCGTACAGGCGGGCCGTCAGCTTGCGGTCCTCCTCGTTGTTCTCGGGCACGTTGGTGTCCAGCAGCAGCACCCGGATGCGCCCGATGGTTAGGTTCCACACCCGCACCTGCACCTCGCGGCTGCCGATCCTCACCGACACCCGCGCCTCCTGGCCATCGGGGGTTCGGGCGGGGGTAATGGGCAGGGTGGTCAGGTCCAGCTCGTCATACGCCTCGTTCTGCCAGCCGTCCTTGTCGAACAGTTGCCGGAAGTAGCCTTGATGGAACAGCATGCCCACCGCCGTGAAGGGCAGCCCCAGGTCCGAGGCACTCTTGCAGTGGTCCCCGGCCAGCACGCCCAGGCCGCCGCTGTAGATCGGCAGCGACTCGTGAAAGCCGTACTCCATGCTGAAATAGGCCACCGGCTGCATTGCGGGGGCGTTCTGGCTGGCCCAGGTCTTCTTCTTGGTCATGTAGGCGTCGAAGTCGGCCATGACCGCCCGGTAACGGGCCTGATAATCCCTGTCGGCGGCCACCGTTTCCAGCCGGGCCTGCGGCACTTCCAGCAGGGTCCGCACCGGGTTTTGCCCGAAGTCCTCCCACACCTGCGGGTCCAGCTCGCGGTACAGCGCCTGTGCGTGCGGGGTCCAAGACCAGTACAGGTTGTAGGCCAGCTCCGAGAGCCGCGCGATGGACGGCGGCAACTGGGGCAGCACCGTGACTTTGCCAATGACGTTCATATGGCTCAGAGCTTACCCCACAGACCCGTCTGGAGACTGCGCTGTGGACGCTGAAAATAACGGTTGTCCAGACAGAAGCCGAGGGGCTGTTGGGGGCGTTCCTGTCTCGTTTTTTCGAGTGAGGATGCCCACAGCGAAGCGGGCGAACATCAATCTGGCGGTGGCCGATCTCACGAAGCTGGGGCAGCGCCGCCCGTGATCCCGACTCTGTGCCCCGACGCTCTACGTCCTGCGGCGCTAACCTCTGGCCGTGACTGGACCGAACGCGGAGATGGACCCCGAAACTCAGGCTTTAATGGACGAGGGAGACCGCCTGGCCCGCCATCTGGCGCAGACGCTGGACGCCACGCTGCACGACCAGCCGCGCCTGATTTTCCTGGGCCGCAGTCTCGCGCTGAATCTGGTGCGCGCCTTCCTGCCCACTGTCGAACATGTGACCATGCGGGCCGGAAAACCGCTGCACGCGGTCCTCGATCTGGATGAACGCGGGCGAGCCGTGGTCCAGACGGTCACGGCGGACGGTGAGCTGAACGCCGTTCTCCCCGTGGACGACTTGCTGCGCGACCTGCTGTTTGTGCGTGGCGTGCTGAATCTGGTGGTGCGAACGCATTTGCAAAACGCGGTTCACGGCGACGAACACCACGCCACCCGCGCCCTCGTCGCCTGCCTGAAAAGCCGCCCAGTGCTGGACGCAATGGGAAGGCAGATTCAGGTCTGGATGGGGAAGAAGTCGCCGCGTCGCTAATTCCTCTATTACGCTCAGAGTAGAATTGGCTGCATGACCACTCCCGCCCCCGACAAAATTGACGCTGATACGCCTGCGCCGGATGCGCCCGGATCAGATACGCACAGGCCGGACACCCTGGTGCTGATCGACGGCCACGCGCTGGCGTTCCGCTCGTATTTCGCGCTGCCGCCGCTGAGCAATTCCCAGGGCGAGGCCACCAACGCCATCGTCGGCTTTCTGCGTCTGACCCTGCGGCTGGCGCGGCAGCGCAGCAACCAGATCATCGTGGTCTTCGATCCGCCGGTCAAGACCTTCCGGCACGAGCAGTTCGAGGGCTACAAATCGGGCCGCGCCGAGATGCCCAGCGACCTGCCCGGCCAGATCAACCGCATCCGCGAAATCGTGGACGCCATCGGCTTTCCGCGCCTGGAAGAACCCGGCTACGAGGCCGATGACGTGATCGCCTCATTGACCCGCAAGGCCGAGGGCAACGGGATGCAGGTCCGCATCGTGACCAGTGACCGCGACGCTTATCAACTGCTGGATGACCATGTGCGCGTCATCACCAACGATTTCCGCCTGATCGGCCCGGACGAGGTGCTGGAAAAATACGGCGTGACCGTGCGCCAGTGGGTGGATTACCGCGCCCTGACCGGAGACGCCAGCGACAACATCCCCGGCGCGAAGGGGATCGGCCCCAAGACGGCCTCCAAGCTGCTTCAGGACTACGGCACGCTGGAGAAGGTGTACCAGGCCGCCCACGCTGGCACGGTGGAACCAAAAGGAACGCGGGAAAAGCTGCTGGCCTCCGAGCAGAACGTGCAGTTCAGCCACCAACTGTCGTGCATGGTCACGGACCTGCCGCTGGACGTGGAATTCGGCACGGGCCGCCTGCCGGGCAACCCCGCCCGCCTGTCTGAGCTGCTGAACGAGCTGGAGCTGCACGCCATCGGGCGCGACATCGCGGGTCTGGACGGCCCGGAGGAGGTGGCCCCCGATACCGACGTGGATGAGGCCGCTGGACCTGTCGCCGCCTTCGAGCCGCCCCGGACCGAAGCCTGGCGCACCCCGAAAGAGGGCGCGATCTGGGGCTATGTGCTGTCGCGCGAGGATGACCTGACGGCGGCGCTGACCGGGGCCGCCACCTTTGAGCCGACGAAGGATGGCGGGGGCATCACCCGCGCAGCCCCAGCGCAGGAACCCGACGAGTGGAAGAACGCCCAGGCCGCCGCCCCTGCCCCGAATCTGTTCGACACTGCTGGGCCGCTCTCTAAAAAGGAGCAGAAGGCCGCCGAAAAAGCTGTCAGGGACGCTGACAAGGCCGCTGCCAAACTGCACGCGCAGCATCCCGCCACCGTGGACGATGCCGAGTTCGTGGGCCAGCGTCAGGTCAACGCTGCCGCCGCCAAAGCCCTGGCCGCCCACCTGAGCGTGCGCGGAACGGTGGTGGAGCCGGGCGACGATCCGCTGATCATGGCGTATCTGCTGGACCCGGCCAACATGACTATGGCGCTGGTGACCAAGCGGTATCTGAACATGGCCTGGCCGGACGAAGCGGCGGGTCGCGCGGCCATCTCCGCCCGTCTGCTGACCGACCTGCCCCCCCAGCTCGACGAGGCCCGCACCAGGCTCTACGACGACATGGAAAAACCCCTGGCCGCCGTCCTGGCCCGCATGGAAGTGCGCGGTGTGCGCCTGGATTCCGAGTACCTGCGCGGGCTGGCCGCCTCCACCGCCGCCCGGTTGCAAACGCTGGAGGCCGAGATTCACACGCACGCCGGGCGCGAGTTTTCCATTCGCAGCCCGCAGCAACTGGAAACGGTGCTGTACGACGAGCTGGGGCTGGCCAGCGGCAAGAAGACCAAATTGACCGGCAAGCGCAGCACGGCGATCAGCGCCCTGGAACCCCTGCGGGGCGAGCATCCGGTCATTCCCCTCCTGCTGGAATACCGCGAGCTGGACAAGCTGCGCGGCACCTACCTCGATCCGCTGCCCCATCTGGTCAACCCGCGCACCGGGCGGCTGCACACCACCTTCGCGCAGACGGCGGTGGCCACCGGACGCCTGAGCAGCCTGAACCCCAACCTCCAGAACATCCCCATCCGCTCCGAGGTGGGCCGCGAGATTCGCAAGGGGTTTATTGCCGACCAGGGCTTTTGCCTGATCGCCGCCGATTACTCGCAGATCGAGCTGCGGCTGCTGGCCCACATTTCCGGCGATCCCCTGATGCGCCGGGCGTTTCAGGAAGGTGCCGACATCCACCGCCGCACCGCCGCGCAGGTGCTGGGGCTGGACGAGGGCGGCATCACCCCCGATCAGCGCCGCGCCGCCAAGACCGTCAACTTTGGCGTGCTGTACGGCATGAGCGCCCACCGCCTCAGCCACGATCTGGGCATTGCCTACGCGGACGCGGCCTCGTTTATCGAGATCTATTTCAGCACCTATCCGGGCATCCGCAAGTACATCGACGAGACGCTTGAATTTGGCCGCACACGGGGCTACGTGGAAACCATGTATGGCCGCCGCCGCTACGTTCCCGAATTGACCGCCACGAACCGCAACGTGCGCGAGGCAGGTGAGCGGCTGGCCTACAACATGCCCATCCAAGGAACGGCCTCCGACATCATCAAGCTGGCGATGGTCAAACTGGATAGGGAACTGGACGCCCTGGGCGCACGCCTGCTGCTTCAGGTCCACGATGAACTGCTGATCGAGGCCCCCGAGGACCGCGCCGATGAGGTGGCCCGCGTGACCCGCCAGATCATGGAGGGCGCGGCCAGCCTGAGCGTGCCGCTGGCGGTGGAGGCCGGGGTGGGGCCGAACTGGTATGACGCGAAGTGATGGAGCTGTCCAACACTCAAGCCGTTTGGCCCTCCGCAGGACAGGCAGTCAGCACTGGTCTTCCATCCCAACCTCTCACTCTGGAATGTCACCCTCCTGATTTTCATGACGGTGAGCATTGAACCCAAGCTGCTTTTGGCCCGTACCCCTGCCATGAGAAACGGGCCGTGCTGCATTCGCTGATCGAGTGGATGACCACCACTACCGTGTCCCTGAGCGAGGAGTACGGCGTCAATCCGGTCATCTTCGGCGTCCTCTACTTCGGCACTATGCCGCTGTTCGCGCTGTCGGTGGCGTGGTGGATTCGGCGCTTCCGGCGGGGAGAATCCACAATTTTGCCCGCCAGCGTGACGGGCGTGCTGTTTATTGCCGCGTACCTGTACGTGCTGGTGGCTGGGCGCAATTTGCCTGTATGGGTTTACGTTTTCATGGCCGCCATGCTCACCCTCGGTGGCGTCTCGACCTGGCGGCAATTAAAGAAGGGCCGGGCCTCAGCGTCACCCTGACCCGGCCCGTCCAGTTGCAGATTTATATGCCGAAGAAGGTCTGGACCAGCAGGAACACGTTCAGGCCGATGATCAGTGCCGTGACGCTCCAGCCCACCCACTTCCAGAATGAATTGATCACGAATTCGCCCATCTTGGCGCGGTCCCCGCTGAACATCATCAGCGGCACCACGGCAAACGACAGTTGCAGCGACAGGATTACCTGCGACAGGATCAGCAGTTGCCCGGTGCCGCGCTCGCCGTAGATCAGAATGACGATCACGGTGGGAATGACGGCCAGCAGGCGCGTGACCAGCCGCCGCTGCCACGGTTTCAGGCGAATGTTAACGAAGCCTTCCATGACGATCTGCCCGGTCAGCGTGCCGGTCAGGGTGCTGTTCTGCCCGGAGGCCAGCAGCGCCACGGCAAACAGAATGCTGGCCGCCCCCGCCCCCAGCAGCGGCGAGAGCAATCTGTAGGCGTCCTGAATCTCGGCGATGTCGGTGCGGCCCACCGCATGAAAGGCCGCCGCCGCCAGAACCAGGATCGAGGCGTTGATGAAAAAAGCGAAGGTCAGCGCGATGGTGGAATCGATGGTGAAGAATTTAATGGCCTCGCGCTTGCCCTCCGGCGTGCGGTTGTAGCCGCGCGTGTTGACGATGGCCGAATGCAGGTACAGGTTGTGCGGCATGACCGTGGCCCCCAGGATGCCGATGCCCACGTACAACACACCGGGGTCCAGCAACTGGCGCGACGGCACGAAGCCCGCCAGCAGCGGCGCAAGCTCGGGCTGCGAGAAGACCATCTCGAAAATAAAGGCCACAGCGATGGTGGCGATCAATGTGATGACCAGCGCCTCGATATACCGGAAGCCGCGCTGTTGCAGCATCAGGATCAGCAGCACATCCGCCACCGTGATGATCACGCCGATCAGCAGCGGCATCCCGAACAGCAGATTCAGCGCGATGGCCGTGCCGATCACCTCGGCCAGATCGGTGGCGATAATCGCGATCTCGGCGGAAATCCACAGCGCGATGCTGGCGGGTTTACTGAAGTGGTCCCGGCACGCCTGCGCCAGATCACGCCCGGTGGCGACGCCCAGCCGCGCGGTCAGGGCTTGCAGGTAGATCGCCATCAGGCTGGAAATCAGCACCATGCTCAGCAGGGTGTAGCCGTAGGCGCTACCCCCCGCGATGGACGTGGCCCAGTTGCCGGGGTCCATGTAGCCCACCGCCACCAGCGCCCCCGGCCCCAGAAATGCCAGAAAGCGCCGCCAGGGCGGCTTGTGGTAAGGGATGGGAATGCGCTCGACGTCGCTCAGCGATTCGCGCAGGTTCTCTTTGCGCCAGCCGCTTCCGGTCATCGGGCGGGCATCTGGAGAAGGAGGCGGTGGAACAGGGAGGACCGGTGTGAAAACATGCGCCACTTTAGGCTCACCTAAATCAAATCGCAAGCGCTGCCATTCATAGATGTTAAAGGTCTGGAATCGCGCGGACCTGGCAGGTGGACAGTTCGCTGGCAGACAGGCGGGGGACGCCCCCCGGCCCATGCCCTAACCTGACCACATGACCATCAAAGCGGTGTTCTGGGATATCGGCGGCGTCCTGCTGACCAACGGCTGGGACCGTGAGCAGCGTGCAGACGTGCTGGGGCGCTTTGGCCTGGACTCTGGCGAATTCACCGAGCGCCACAAGCTGGCCGCCCCGGAGCTGGAGCTGGGCCGCATGACCCTGGCCGAGTATATGGGGCAGACCCTCTTTTATACCCCGCGCGACTTTTCCCCTGACGACTTCCGCGCCGCGATGGAGGCCGAGAGCCAGCCGCACGCCGACGCCCTGGCGCTGGCCCGCGAGCTGTCGAGCCGATGGCGCATGTACGCGCTGAACAACGAGGGCCACGACCTGAACGATCACCGCATCCAGACCTTCGGGTTGCACGACTGCCTGCTGGCCTTCTTCAGCTCGTGCTATCTGGGCGTCATGAAACCTAACCCGGCGATTTACCGTCTGGCCCTGCAACTCGCCAACGTGCGACCGGAGGAGGCCGTGATGATCGATGACCGCTCCCAGAACGCCGAGGCCGCCCGTTCGGTGGGCATGAGCGCCGTGCATTACCGGAACGCCGCGCAACTCCGGGAGGAGCTGGCGGCGCTGGGGGTGCAGTGACCCTAGGGTGGGTGAGGCGGTCAGAGCATTTGTCAAAAGAGTTCTCCACTTTTGACCTAACGGGCGGGCGAGCGTCCTCATGGGCGTCTGTTCTGCCCAAGACAGTGAGTGAATTTTGCCGAGTATTTGGGACTTGCACAGCTCCGCAGGAGAGAACCGAAGCATCGGGAGTCTCTTTTCCCGCTGCTGTAACTCGGACAAGTGCTCTAGACCTTCACGAACTCCTGCACGCCCATCACGAACATCACGGCCCCGCCCACCGGCACCTCCACTGGATCGCTGACCAGGCCCTCGTTTTGCTCGCCCATCGGGACGCTGGGGGCCACCAGGCGGCTGCGGGTGCGGCAGGTCTGGCGCACGAAGCGTTTCAGGTCGTCCATTCGCTCGTCCGAGACGCCGATCATCAGGGTGGTATTGCCCTCGCGCAGAAAGCCGCCAGTGCTGGCAAGTTTGGTGACCTCGAAGGCATTTTCCGAGAGGACGCGCACCAGCGCCGTGGCGTCTGCATCCTGAATGACCGCGAGTACGAGCTTCATGAGGTAGAGCATAGCAAAAGCGCTGTGAGCGGGCGGTCAGGGCTGTCTTTCGCCTGGCGGAGAGTCTGAAGGTCTTATTGTCTAAAGGCGGGATGCGCCATCAGACCATTGGACGCATTGACTGCGGCGTTCCCTGCGGCTCTCACGCCCCGCTCAGATTGGCGAACTTGACCAGCAGTTTCTTGGTTCCCGCCGACGGAAAATGGACCGTGACCTCCTGTTTGTCGCCCGATCCGGCCACCGCAAGGACCTGGCCCTCGCCGAATTTGGGATGCCTGACCCGCTCGCCGCCCCGGTAAGCCATGCCCGCCGTCATGGGGCTGGTGTTCTTGACAGCAGACACGACCGGCACGCTGGGCCGGTACTGTTTCCAGGTCTTGGCGCGGTATTCCACCACCTGACCGTAGGGGTCGACGGTGTCGAAGCCGCCCTCGATTTCCTCCAGAAAGCGGCTGTCCTCGGCAGAGTTGGTCTTGCCGTACTGCATCCGGTTCTGTGCGGCGGTCAGGAACAGGCGTTCCATCGCGCGCGTGATGCCCACGTAAAACAGCCGCCGCTCCTCTTCGATGCCCCCCGCCTCGGTCAGCGCGCCCCTGCTGGGCAGCAAGCCTTCCTCAGTCCCCACGATAAAGACCACCGGGAATTCCAGCCCCTTGGCGTTGTGCAGGGTCATGAGGGTCACGGCGTCTTCCGGCACGTCCTTGTTTTCGGTCCTTGAGCGCATGTCGTCCACGCTGGACAGCAGCGCCGCCTCGTCCAGAAAATCGCCGATGGTGCCGTCGTTGTCGCCGGACCATTCCTCGGCGGCGTTGATCAGCTCGTCCAGGTTCTCCATGCGAATCTGGCCTTCCTGTCCTTCCTGGCGCAGCAGGTCCAGATACCCGCTGGTCTCGATCACAAAGCGCAGAAAGGCGGCGGGTTCGTAGTTCTCGGCGGCGTCGCTCATGGCCGTCATCAGTCTGGCGAACTCCACCGACTTCTGCGCCCCCCGGTCCAGGATGTGGTCGTCCTCGGCCTGCGCGCAGGCGGTCAGCAGCGGCACGTTGTTGATGCGTGCCCAGTCCATCAGCTTTTCCAGTGCGGTGTCGCCGATGCCGCGCCGGGGCCGCCCGATAATGCGGCGCAGGGCCACATCGTCTGCCGGATTCAGCGCCAGGCGCGCGTAAGCCAGGATGTCCCGGATCTCGCGGCGGTCATAGAAGCCCACACCGCCCACGATCTTGGCCGGAATCTGCACGCGCCGCAGCGACTCTTCCATCACGCGCGACTGGGCGTTGGTACGGTACAGGATTGCCATCTCGGTGAACTTGCGGCCCTCGTTGTGCAACCGTGTCAGCCACTCGGCCACGAAATCGCCCTCGGCACGGTGATCGGTGGCGCGGTGGAACATGACCGCGTGGCCGTTTTCCTTGACCGCCCGCAGCGTCTTGTCCATGCGCTCGGTGTTGTTCTCGATCAGCTTGTTCGCTAGATTCAGCACGCTGGCGCTGGAGCGGTAGTTGTGTTCCAGAATATAGACTTTAGAGGCCGGGTAATCTTTCTGGAAGTCGAGGATGTTCTGAATATCCGCGCCCCTGAACTTGTAGATCGACTGGTCTGGGTCACCCACAACAAGTAGATTTTTATCTCTACTCGCCAGCAACCGCGTCAATTCATACTGGGATCTGTTCGTGTCCTGATACTCGTCCACATGAATAAACTTGGCGCGGTTCTGGACCGCATTCAGCACGCCCGGCATTTCCTGAAAGACCCGCACGGTCTCGGTAATCAGGTCCCCGAAATCGATGGCATTCTGGCCTTTCTTGCGCCCTTCATAACGGCGGTAGGCTTCGGCAGCCACCTCACGCGGCAGGCCGCTGATGTAGGGATCGCCGCTCCTTGCCAGGTCATCCGGCGTCAGCAGGTTGCTCTTGGCACGGTCCACGATGCCGCGCAGCACGCGCGGGCTGGTGTCCGGGCCGATGCCGGGAATGCTCCCCATCACTTCCTTGAAGATGTCGAGTTGATCGTCGTCGTCGTAAATGACGAAGCCGCGCCGCAGGCCGATGTGTTCGCCGTACTGGCGCAGAATCCGCACGCCCGCGCTGTGAAAGGTGCTCATCCACAGTTTGTTCGCGCCGGGCATCAGGTGAGCGGCGCGCTCGCGCATCTCGGCGGCGGCCTTGTTGGTAAAGGTCACGGCCAGAATCTCGCCGGGATCCACGCCATGATGGGTGATCAGGCGCGCAATCCGGTAGATCAGCGTGCGCGTCTTGCCGCTGCCCGCTCCGGCGATGACCAAGGCGGGGCCAGTGAAATGGTCAGCGGCCTGCGCCTGCGTTTCATTCAGTTGGCTCAATAAATCGGTCTGGTCCGGCGCAGAAGTCACCGCCGGAGTCTAGCAGGGTTCATTCTGCTGGAGGCGTAATGTTTGAGAAACTGGGGGACGCCGGGTTGGCGGGCTGACCCATCAGCTTGTTCTCGCTGTCTTTCACGCACCAGCAGGCTGTACTCGTCCTGGGCGCAGATGAACGGGGTCAGGTTTTGGTCTGCGGCAATTCGCGCCGCCTCACGCACCTGCGCTGCGCTCAGGTTGGAGCAGCCGATGGCGCGCACCTGTCCGGCCTGCACCAGCTCGTGCAGGGTCTCCAGCGTGTCGGCCAGCGGCGTCTCCGGATCTGGACGGTGAAGCTGATACAGGTCGAGATGGTCGGTCCCCAGGCGCTTGAGGCTGGCGGCCAGCGCCTTTCGGATATAGGTGGGGCTGGCCCCCTGGCCCGCCTCGCCCATATCCAGCCCAAACTTGCTGGCCAGCACTACATTGTTCCGCTCCGTACCCAGCGCCTTGCCCAGCATCTCCTCCGAGCCGCCCCGATTGCCGTAAATGTCGGCGGTGTCGAACAGGGTGATGCCGTGGTCCAGCGCGGCCCGGACCACGGCGTTGGTGGCGGCCTGATCCAGCCTGCCGCCGAAGTTATTGCACCCCAGGCCCACCAGCGAGACTTCGGGGCCGCCCTTGCCGAGTTTGCGTTGCTTCATGCGTTCAATTCTGAACCGAGTGGGCGCAGGCTCCATGAGGGAGGTGGCAAGCCACACCCAGGTCACGGTGTGATGGGAGCGAGAAGTTGCCACGCGGTCAGCCAGCCGGACGACGTTGGGGTCAGGACTTCTGACCACGGGTGGCCTGTCTGTCTCAGCTCCGTGAAACGGTGCCGCAGCCCTGTTCGCGCTGATTCAAGACTGCCATCTCGATCAGTCTGAGCTGGCCAGTTGGCACTGCGGATGAAGGACCTTGCTACACCATCGAATTTCCCCAGGACGCCTAGATCGCGCACCGAACCTTCGTCTGGAGAAAAGCGAAACGAGAAAACCGCGCACCAGGCGCGGTCTTTTCTTGGTGGAGGCTTGGGGATTCGAACCCCAGACCCTCCGCTTGCAAAGCGGATGCTCTCCCGCTGAGCTAAGCCCCCTCAGCGGGGCGCAGATTAGCAGATGGCAGGTGCGCATGGCAAGTGGTGATCGTGACACCAGCAACCCCGATGGGCCGATACTGCACCCATGACCGATTTGATAGGCTGGCCGCAGGGACCACGGGGACGCGGCCTACTTGGGGACCTGTTCCTGGGTAATGTGCCCGAGTTGCGGCGCGACGCGTTGGGCTTCATGCGCCACGCGCGCGCGGCCTACGGTGACGTATTCCGGTTGCGTCTTGGCCCGCGCGACGTGCTGGTGGTGGCCGAACCCGCCGCCGCGCGTGAGGTTCTGGTGGACCAGGCGGCCCACTTCCGTAAGGGACGCGGCATCCAGAAGATGCGCGAGTTTCTGGGCGACGGCCTGCTGACCGCCGAGGGGCAGACCTGGCGCACGCACCGCCGCCTGATGCAGCCCGCCTTTCACCGCGCCGCCCTGTGCGATATGGCGGCGGCGATTGGTGAGGCGTGTGACCCGCTGCTGGCCCACCTTGAGGTGGCAACCCTGATGGCCTGACAAATTTTATGAGAGCGGACGAAAAACGAGTTGCCAGCCGACTTCAAGGGTGGTTTGAGGAGGGGCATGAAGGCGTTTCCGCTGACCTGGTGGCTCAGGGTCAGGCCCGCCCTGGAGCGTCAGGTGAGAGAAGATTGCCTGACCACGGCTCAGCGCGTAATGAACCGCCCAGAGACCGATCTTGAGGTAGCTCAGCGCCCGCCGCCAGTGGGGATCGACGTGTCGTCGATCCCCACGCTGCACCACCTCGATACCTTCGGAGACGAGCAGCAAGGTCGCCACCGACAGCACCAGGATCAGGCGCTCCAGACTGGCGGCGTCGCGCAGCCTGGAATCTTCCAACCCGAACAGACC
>NZ_JNIW01000071.1 GCF_000701425.1 Deinococcus frigens DSM 12807
GTCTTGACGCTTTGGGAATCACCGACAGCGGCGGAAGGCTCAGCCTTCCGCCCTTTGCGTTCACGCTCGATCTTCACCAACGCTGCATTCATGGCCTTCCACACGCCTGTTTTTGACCAAAGGTTGTGGTGGTAGTACACCGTTTCCCACTTGGGGAGGTCGTGCGGCATCATTCGCCACTGGATTCCACCTCGCAGAACGTACCGAATCCCGTTGACGATTTCACGTCTGGGAACGGTTGTGCAGAAGGTGCTCTCGCCAATCGGCGGCAACAGTGGTTCAATGAGTTCCCACTGGGCATCCGTGAGGTCGCTGGGATAAAGCGGACGATCCATCAGGACAGCTTAGCGAATTTGCTATCCCATAGGCTTCAAACAGCCTCTCAGTTCAGCCCCTAGCCCACCGTTTCCATCGCCCGTGGGTAGCTGCCGATGATCTTGGCGTAGCTGGCCTTGCGCAGCACGCCTGCCAGGGCCTGGGCCACCTGCGGGTCACGGGCGCTGCCCTCAATGTCCACGTACATCAGGTAACTCCAGGCGCGGTCCCGGCGTGGACGGCTCTCGATGCGGCTCAGGTTCAGGCCGCTCAGCTCGTTCAGCGTTTCCACCAGAAAGCCGGGGGTGTGGCGCACGGCGAAGACCAGACTGGTCTTGTGCGGCGCGCTGCTGGGCGCGGGTTCATGGCGGGACAGGATCATGAAGCGGGTGTAGTTGAACGGCTCGTCCTCGATCTCGTGGGCCAGCACGTTCAGGCCGTACAGCTCGGCGGCGCGGCGGCTGGCGATCACGGCCTCGTCACGCGCCCCCCCGGCAGCCCCGCGCTCGGCCAGCTCGCGGGCGCTGCCGGCGGTGTCGTGGGCGGCGACGGGTTGCAGGCCATACTTGCGGATCAGCCCGGTGCATTGATCCAGGGCGGGTTGCTGGCTGGCCACTGTCTTCAGGTCCGTCAGTTCCACCCCCGGCAGGGCCATCAGGCAGTGACTAACGCGCACCACCACCTCGCCGATAACGTGCAGTTCAGTGTCGCTCAGCAAGTCAATGGCCTGGTGAATCGCGCCCATCAGGCTGTTTTCCACCGGCAGTACGCCGTACTGCGCCTCGCCGCTCTCCACCGCCTGCGCCACGCCGTGAAAGGTGGGATAGCCGCGCGTCTGCTGGGGCTGCCCGGCTTCTGGCCCGGCACCTGGCACGGCGTTCAGCGCGGCGATCTCGCCGTACGCGCCGGGGTGGCCCTGGAAGGCGACAGTCACGGATTGGGGCACGGGTTCACTCATGGCGCTCGCTCATGCCCGTGAGGCTAGCGCACGGCGCTTAAAACCAGCTCGCGCATGGGGAGAGAGACGTCGCTTGCCCCAGGTCGCACTCGGGTGCAGGCCGTGCAGGCCGGAGATTTTGGACGAGGGGATGCGGATACCCTGCCGGACCTAACCCCTCTAACCCCGTGGGGGAGGGACCTCCTTAGAGCATTTGTCAAAAGAGGTGTTCACTTTTGACCGAACAAAGTGAGTGAATTTTGCCGAGTATTTGAGAGAAGGGAAGCATCGGGAGTCTCCTTTCCCGATGCTGTAATTCGGACAAATGCTCTAAAGCACGCAGGTGAGGGGGCCACCGCACCCGCAAATGAGCTGGAGATCCTGTCTGCTACCGCATCGCTCCACACAGCCACCCGTTGCGTCATCCCGCTACAGTGTCCGGCATGACCCTGCCCCTGCCGGACCCCATCCTCGATCTGGACGCCACCGATCTGGCGGACGCCACCCGGCGCGGCGACCTGACCTGCGGCGAGGTGACGCGCACGTACCTGGAACGCCTGGAGGCGTTGAATCCCCGCCTGCGCGCCGTGATCACCATCTATCCCTACGCCCGCGCCGAGGCGGACGCGCTGGACGCCCTGAAGCCGGAGGAGCGCGGCCCCCTGCACGGCTGTCCCATCCTGATCAAGGACAACATCGACGTGGCGGGCCTGCCGACCACGGCGGGCAGCGTGCTGATGGCCGCGCACGTGCCGGTGGTGGACGCGCCGCTGGTGACCCGGCTGCGGGCGGCGGGCGCAGTGATTCTGGGCAAGGCCAACATGACCGAGTGGGCCAATTTCATGACGCTGGGCATGAGCAACGGCTATTCCTCGCAGGGCGGGCAGACCGTCAACCCCTGGGGCGCGGAGTTCGACACCGGGGGCAGCTCCTCCGGGAGTGGCGTGGGCGTGGCGGCGCGGCTGTGCGTGGCGGCCATCGGCACCGAGACCAGCGGCAGCGTGGTCAGCCCGGCGCACCAGAGCGGCGTGGTGGGACTTAAACCCACGCTGGGCTTGATTCCGCGCACCGGCATCGTGCCGATCAGCCACAGCCAGGACACGGCGGGGCCGATCACCCGCAGCGCCCGCGACGCCCTGCTGCTGCTCTCGGTGATGGCCGGGCCGGACGAGCGCGACGGGGCCAGCCGCCGCCGTCCGGTCCCCGAGTTGATCCTGACCCACAACGCCCTGAGCGGCGCGGCGGTCGGCATCATCACCGACGAGGCGGACGCCTCAGAAGACGACGCCGCCAGCCTGAAGTTGGCCCGCGCCGCGCTGGAACGGGCCGGGGCCACCGTGCAGGGCGTGACCTTTCCCAGCCGCGCCGAACTCAAGAGCCACGGCGTGATGCTGGAAGTGCTGGAGTACGAGTTCCGGGGGGACCTGAACGCCTACCTGTCCGGCGTTACCGACGGCCCGCGCAGCCTGGATGACGTGATCGCGGGCAACCACGCCCAGGCCGAGCGCTGCCTGAAGTACGGCCAGACTTTTTTGCACGCGGCCCAGGGCACGCGCGGGGATGCCAGCGAGGCGGGCTACCGGCTGGCCCGCGCCCGCGACCTGCGCCTGACCCGCGAACAGGGCTTCGATCTGCTGTTCGCGGGCGGTTTGGACGCCGTGGTCTTTCCGGGCATCCACGGCTGCGCGCTGGCGGCCAAGGCTGGCTATCCCAGCCTGACGCTGCCCGTCCTCGCGCCGGACGCCCCGGCAGGTACGCGCCCCGGCGGCGTGCTGCTGGTGGCCCCGGCGGGCGCAGACGCGCTGCTGCTGTCGCTGGCCACACACCTGACCAGCGAACTGGGCGGCGTGCGCTTTCCCGCCCTAGAGTGAGGGCCGTGCTGCCCCGTCAAAATGGCGTTCTCCCAACATATGGGAGTCAAATGGGCCGTTTATAGTGAGACGCATATGAACATCCGTGTGGCTGCCGCCATCCTCGCCGCGTCGATGTTGTGCGGGGCCGCCCTGTCTGGGTCCGCCGCAGCCCAGGTGCTGCCCAAGGCGACGCGGGACAAGATCATCCAGTCCACCGTGATGCTGATGCCCACCGACGCCAGCGGTGAAAAGTTGGTCGGCTCGCTGGGCAGCGGCTCGGTGATCAGCCCGGCAGGGTATGTCCTGACCAATTTTCATGTGATCGGCGACATCGACAGCCGCACGATCTCGCCGTGGATTCTGGTGCGGACCGTCAAATTCGTGGACCGCGAGCCGGAACCCACCTACTGGGGCAAGGTGGTGGCCGCCGATCCCAACCTGGACCTGGCGGTGGTCCGTATTCTGGAAACCTTCGATCAGAAACCGGTGGGGGCGCTGAACCTGCCCTTTGTGGAACTGGGCGATTCCAACGCCCTGACCGTGGGCGATCCCCTTTTCGTGTTCGGCTTCCCCGGCACGGGCGGCAACACCCTGACCTACACCAGTGGCGCGGTCAGCGGCTTTACCGGCGAGAACACCCAGGGCAGCGGGCGGCAGTGGATCAAGCACGACGCCCAGACTGGCCCCGGCAATTCTGGTGGCGGCGTGTTTGATGAAAAGGGCCTGCTGATCGGGGTGAACAGCGCCGTGAGGGTCAACAAGGACACCAGCACGACCACCCCCTTCGCCCGTCCGCTGGCGGTGGCCTGGGGACTGATCACGCCCAACGTGACGCGCTTCGTGGTGCGCGGCGCGGGGTCCGGCGGGGCAGCGGCTTCCCCGCCCACCAGTACGGGAAAAACAGCCTCCAGCAGCGGCAACGCCACCCCCCAGCCGCAGTGGCCGCCCGCCATCGCGCTGGGACAGAGTTATCAGGTCAATATCCAGCGGGGCAGCGGCACGCCCAAGACCGAGAGCTGGGCACTGACCCTCAAGGACCGCGCCAACAACGGCGATGCCAGGGGCACGGCCACCCAGGGCGGCCAGACCCAGACCGGATAGAAAGCGGACGTGGTCTGGATCGATCTGACCACGGACGGCAAGACCATGACCAGTTGCGCCTTTGAAATCAGCGGCCTGCGGACCAGCCCGTGGGTGGGGCGGGCCTATTATTACCAGGACATCAAGGCCAAGCCCGAGCGCATCGGCGACTGTCAGGCGCTGGTCAAGACCGGGGCGGCCTCTGCCGGAAACGCGGCATCTCCACCGTCTGGTGGCGCGGCGGCCCTGAAATGGCCGGTCAAGCCCGCCGTCGGGCAGACCTGGACCCTGGAAGTGCAGGGGCGCGGCGTGTGGACGCTGTCGCTGACGGCCCGTTCGGACAAGGGCAGCCCCAGGGGTATGGCGCTCACCGCCAGCGGGCAGAAGTGGACGGCCTACTACTACTATGTCAATGACAGCACCGGCGAGGGCGTGATCCTCGACATGACCGCCGACGGCCAGACGTATATTGGCTGCGAGTTTACTGGGAGCGGCATATCGGGCCGCAGCCTGCGCGGCAAGGCGTACCTGTATGCCTCCAAGGACGACAAGCAGGGCACTGCCGCAGGCAGTTGTGTCGCCACCCTGAAATAGCTTCCCTGAAATAAAAAGCGAGAAGGTTCCGGGGTCAGTGCCGACGCTGCTCCAGTTCCCGCACGCGCGCCTCAAGCTCGCGGATTCGCCCCTGCTCTGCGCCGCCAGTCAGCCTTCTGATCAGCCAGACCGCCCCAGCAATGAAAGCGACGCTGATGGCGAGGGAAACCAGCAACAAGACCACTTCTAAAGAACTGACATTGGGCATGTGGATAGCGTAGCGTCCGGGTGCCCGATATCGGCTGAAGTGATTGACTGCGGTCCGGGTGCAGAGGGGAGAAATGGATGAAGGCTTAAGCCCCCGCCCGCGCGCCGAACGGGTATGCTGTGGGGCGTGAGTCCCACCGAACCGCAGGCCGGAGGCCGCGCCGCTATCCGTCTGCTGCAAGGCTACATCTGGCACGCCCAGGATGCCGACGTTGACCTGGAACATTTCCTGCCCCGCGAGCTGGACCTGCCCACGCCCCCCGGTCTGGCCGAGCAGGAAAGTGCCCATGTGCTGTGGGACACGGTCAATCCGCCCTTCGCGTTTTTCGAGAACGGCGATCCCACCGCTTCGCAGGTCTTTTACCAGTTCACGGTGCTGCGGGTGTACGACGAGCGCCCCGACAACACCGAGTTGCACGAGGACGCCAGCGCTGCCTCGCAGGCCCTGGGGCCGCTGCTGGACGGCACCCCCGACGGCGTGGGCTGGCAACTCTGGGAAGACCTGCGAGAGCTGTGATCGGCTGGCTCGATCTGCTGACCGAGGGCGACACCCACCCGCGCCGTTTCGATGGCCCTGAGAGTCTGCGCCCTTACCTGCTGCGTATCGAGCGCCTGTTGGAGGCGGCTGCCGACGCCCTGATCGAGGACGGCCACGTCGCCCCGCCTCTGGCCCGCCGGGAGTACCGGCTGCGGCCTCTGGCCCCGGCCTCCCCCCAGTGAACCATTCGGAGACGGACGCCGGACTGGACCAGATGACCACTGGCCCCATCGTCGCCCTGCCCGTCTACGCGGGGGTCAGCGAACTGGAGCTGGGCATCATGGTCACGGTCTGCCGGTTGTGCGGCGGCGAGGGCGCGGCCATGACAGTCAACCGTTCCCGCGCCAGCATCGTGACGGCGGGGGGACTGGTCAGCACGCCGCATGTGCTGTACGCCGCCCTGCCTGAACCTGCGGCGCTGCTGCTGCCCGGCGGCCCCGGAGCCTTGAAGGCGGCCCGCGATCCATTGCTCAAATCTTTTCTGGCTGCCCACGCTGATTTGCCTGTTGGCGCAAGCGGCAGCGGCCTGCTGCTCTTGGGCGAGGCTGGAGTTCTGACCGGACGCGAGGTAGGCGGCCCGGCAGACCTGGCCGATACGTTGTGGGGCCACGGCGTACAGGACGTGCATGGGGGCGAGGTCTGGACCGACGCGCAGCTCTGCACCACGCCGGGCGGCTTCCCGGCGCTGCACGCCGCTCTGCACGTTGCCGCCGTCGTCTGGGGCGCGGCGGCGGCGGCAGACGCGGCGCGGAGACTGGGCACGCTGTAAAGCAATCTCGCCTGACGCGCGACGCCCGCAATAACCCCTCGTGCCTTGCGGGACAGGGGGCCACCGGGCAGGCCCTCACCAGACACAGCCTGGATTCACCAGACACAGCCTGGATTCACCAGACACAGCCTGGATTCAGTCCAGCCCTTCCCCTCCCGCCACGCCGTCGAACAACCCCCGAAGCGGCCAGTTCCGAATCGGCGTGCGCGTGCCGCCGATGCTGAAGTTTTCAGACCCCAGCATGCGCGTTTCCATCTCGTCGCGCTCTTCTGGCGACATCTGGCCCAGGCGGCTGTCGGGTCCCATCTGGGTGCCATGGGCGGCCAGCGCGGCCTTCTTGTTCTTGCGGTAGGGGCTGACGTCCATGCTAACGGCGATGGTGCTTTCGGACACGCCGTAGACCTCCGGATCCAGGTCCTGACCCATGCGCGATAGCCCCCTGGCGGCCTCCACGTTCAGCGTCGTGAAGTACAGCCGCTGCGGGCCGCCGTAGGGCAGGACGCCCGTGCTGAAAAAGGCGGCGGTGGTGGCCCGGTTGATCTGAAGGTGGTCGATGTGGCCGTACCCGCCGTGTGGATCAAAGGTCACCAGCACCTGCGGCTGATATTCCGCGATGACGGCGCGCAGTTTGGTCTCGATCTCCAGCGGCGTCACGTTCATCATCGCCAGCGGATCGTCGTGGCGGGTGCGCTCGTAGCGGCCCGAATCGTGGAAATCCAGAAAGATGGGGGCGGGGATGCCCAGTGCCTTGCACGCCTCGCGCAGCTCGTGTTCGCGTTGCTGGCCCAGATCGTCCACGGTCATGCCCGGCACGGTGATCTTGCCCGCCTCGCCCCGGTTGGCGCAGACCAGTTGCACCCGCACCCCCTTGCGCGCGTAATGGGTGAGCGTGCCGCCCACGCTGAACGCCTCGTCGTCCGGGTGGGCAAAGACGGCCATCAGGGTGGGTGCGTTGCCAGTTGGATCGTGTGGTTCGGTCATGTCCCGGAGTGTAGTGCGGGAACGCGCCAAGCCCCCATGACGTACTGTGGTTGATCATGAGAAGCGCCCTCAGCGCCCTGTATGCCGTCCTCCGCGCCCTGTTTCTGGGATTGATCGGTCAGCCGGACGGCGGCACCGAGCCGGATGCCCAGGCGAGAAAAGCTCGCCAGCGTGCGCGCGTGCGGGAAAATCGGCCCAGCGGCCCGCTCCAGACCCTCGGCACGCTGGTCCGCACCGCCTTTTACGCCGCCATCTTTCAGCCCCAGGACGGCGAGGATTCCCCGGCTTCCAGGCGCAAACCGCGCAGGTAGAAGTCCCACACGGCGTCCGGCCAGGTCTGGTAGATCAGGCGGCGGTTGGGAACATCGGCGGCCTCCAGCGCCTCCCCGACGGCGCGGTAAAAGCGGCTGCCCTGCTGCTTCATCGCCAGCGCCGTCCAGTAGACCTCGGCGGCCATCAGCGTTTCCAGGCGTTGGGTGTCCATGGCCACATCATGCCTGACACCGCCGCCCGTCCCGTCTGCTACGCTCCACGCATGCCCCACGTCATTGCCGTCACGTCCGAAAAGGGAGGCGTGGGCAAGAGTACGCTGGCGGTTCATCTGGCCGGGGCGTTGACCCGGCGCGGCCTGTCCACGGTCCTTATCGACGAGGACGGACGGGTGGGCAGCAGCCTGCGCTGGGCAGCGCGTGCGCCGGAAGCAGGGCTGGGTTTTCCCGTCCTGGCCCCGGACGACGTGAAACCCAAGAAACTGGCCGACGCCGACGCCGTCCTGATCGACACCGAGGGCCGCCCGAAGCGCAAGGAGCTGCGCCGCCTCTCGGAGCGCGCGGACCTGATTCTGGTGCCGTCCGGCGTGGGTGCGCTGGAACTGGAGGCCACCCGCGAACTGCTGGACTTCCTGCTGGAGGCGGGCGATGTGGGCCGCAAGACCCGCATCGTCCTGACCCGTGTGCCGCCCGTGGGCCACGCTGGAGAGGACGCCCGCGAGAATCTGCGCGACGAGGGCCTGACCGTGTGCAACACGCTGGTGCGCCAGTACGCCGCCTACCACAAGGCCGCCGAACTGGGCGTGCTGGCCGTGGGCGTGCGCGACAGCCGCGCCGCCGTGGCCTGGGCCGACATCCTGGCGCTGTCGCGGGAACTGCTGTGAGGCGAGATTGATGCCACGCTTCGACTATCTGGAGAGCGGACCAAAAAAGAAGGCCAAAAAGCCCAAAGTTCGCAAGGCCACCCCCGCGCCCGGTGGCCGCCACAAGGGCGAGTCTGGCGAGCGCGTGGAGACCGTCTACATCCGCAAAGAAACGCTGCGGGCCGTGTGGCGCGAGGTCAGGGGCGACGGCAATCCTGCCGAGAGCGTCAGCGAACTGGTAGAAGACCTGCTGCTGGCCTGGCTGCGCGAACGGGCGTAGAACCCCAACAAGAAAAAAGCCCTCTCCGCCGGGAAGAGGGCTGGGCGAGGGGTCAGTCGCCCTACGCCGGGTTCAGGATCTCCTCGATCTTGTCCTGCACGTCGTCGCTCAGGCGCACGCCCGCCGCTTTCACGGTGTCCTGGATCTGGCTGACCTTGGTGGCCCCGGTGATCACGCTGCTGACCCCTGGCTGGCGCAGCAGCCACGCCAGCGCCAGTTGCGCCCGCGTGATGCCCAGGTCATCGGCCACCGGCTTGAGATCCCGCACTTTCTGGATGTTCTGGTCGGTCAGGAAGTTCTTGCCCCAGTTTTCCTTCTCGGTCAGGCGCGCGCCCTCGGGCTTGCCGTCGTCGTACTTGCCAGTCAGCAGGCCCATCGCCAGCGGACTCCAGACCACCAGGCCGATGCCCGCACCCGCCGTGTAGGGCAGGATTTCCTTTTCTACCCGTTCGCGGCGCAGCATGGAGTATTCCGGTTGCTCGGTCACCGGGCCGTGTAGCCCATTGGCGCGGGCAAATTCTGCGGCCTGGGCAATGCGCGCGGCGGGCCACATCGAGGTTCCCCAGTACATGGCCTGACCGTTGCGGATCACCTGATCGAAGGCCATCACGATCTCTTCCATCGGCACATCAGGGTCGTAGCGGTGGGCGAAGTAGATGTCCAGATAATCCGTTCCCAGGCGCTTGAGGGTCTTGCCCACGCTTTCCAGCACATGCTTGCGGCTCAGGCCCCGGTCGTTCACGTCGTCGCTCATGGGCCAGAACACCTTGCTGGACATGACCAGCGTATGCCGGGGCAATTCCTTGAGCACCGCGCCCATCAGCTCCTCGCTGCGGCCCCGCGCGTACACGTCGGCCTGATCGAAGAAATTCACGCCGCCCTCGTAGGCCGCTGTCACGATGTCGCGGACTATCTGCTGCTCATCGACGCCCGCACCGTAGGTTTCCCAGCCGCCCAGCGCGACTTCACTGACTTTCAGACCACTCTTGCCCAGATTCCGGTATTCCATAAGCTGCCACTTTAACTCTTAAAGCATGAATGGACCGCCAGCCTCAAAGTTGGGTGAAGGGCACAGCGGGGAATCGGTGGATGATGACCGGGGAGGGCGTCGAGCCAAGTTCCCTCCGCCCTCACCCTGATTCTTCTGCAAGTAATTTCACCAGCGTCCCCACGTCCAGGTTGCCGCCGCTGACCACCGCCACCAGCGGGCCGGGGCCAAAGTTATGCCCGCCGTACAGCGCTGCCGCCACCGTGACCGCGCCGCTGGGTTCGGCCACCAGCCGGGCGCGAAGGACCGTATCGCGTACCGCCCGCCGCATCTGCGCTTCATTCACGGTCACGATGTCATCTACATGGACGCGGATGTGTCCCCAGGTCAGCTCTCCAACTTGCGTGACGCGCAGGCCGTCGGCCAGGGTACGGGCCACGTCGGCAGCGTCCCAGGCCACGCGCCCCCCGGCCCGCAGGCTGGCCTGGGCGTCCGCCGCCAGTGCGGGTTCCACGCCGATCACGCGCACGTCCGGGCGCTGGGATTTAATGGCCACCGCCACCCCCGAGATCAGCCCGCCGCCGCTGACCGGCACCAGTACCGTTCCCACTGTCGGCAGGTCCTCCAGAATCTCCAGCCCCACTGTGCCGGCCCCGGCAATGATCTGCGCGTCGTCATAGGGGGGCACCGGGGTCAGGCCGCGTTCCTCCGCAATTTCCCTGGCCTTCGCGGCCCGCTCCTCGCTGGCGTTGCCCACCAGCACGACTTCTGCGCCGCACGCGCGGGTGGCCGCCAGCTTGGTCTGCGGCGCACCGGACGGCATCACCACCACCGCCGGAATGCCCAGCGCCCGCGCCGCGTGGGCCACCGCCCCGGCGTGGTTGCCGCTGGAATGGGCCACGACGCCTCTGGCCCGCTGTGCTGCTGACAGTGACAGCAATTTGTTAAAGGCCCCGCGCAACTTGAACGCCCCGGTGGGGTGCAGGTTCTCGGCCTTGAGCCACAGGTTCTCGTTCGGAAAGGGGACCAGCGGTGTGCGGTCCACCCATTCGCTCAGGCGGGTCTGCGCGGCCTGAATCTCGGCCAGGGTCACGAGCATTTTGGCATTGGGGGTCATCGGTGTGCCTCCTGTCCCCCACGCTACCCTGTTCTGCATGTCCCTGATTGCCCTGGCCCCCGGCATCCTGTATCTGCCCGGCGCGGTCAACAGCGTCGTGGTAGTGGCCCGGGGTGCGGACGCCCTGCTGATCGACACCGGTCTGGACGACTCGCACGCGCGCAAGCTGTTGCGGGCGGTGGCAGACGCGGGCCTGACCCCGTGCGGCATCCTGAACACCCACAGCCACGCGGACCACCACGGCGGCAATGCATTCATCCTCAAGCGCTTTCCAGAGTTGAAAATCTTTGCCCCGCCGCTGGAAGACGCCCTGATCACCCACCCGATTCTGGAGCCGTTGACCCTGTTCGGCGCACGCCCGCCGCGCGAGTTGCAGAACAAATTCCTGCTTGCGCCGCGCAGCCCCGCCCGCCTGGCCCCGGAGCCGGGCCTGTGCCGCATTGGCGGAGCCGACATCGAACTGATCGAGGTGGCCGGGCATGCCTCATTGATGTACGCCGTGCGGGTGGGCGAGGTGCTGTACGCTGCCGACGCGCTGTTCGGCCCGGAGGCACTGGCAAAGCACCCCCTGACCTTCTGCGCCGATTCGGGGCTGCAAAAGCAGAGCGCGGCCAAACTGTTGGAGCTGGAGGGCGTCAAAACCGTGCTGCCCGGCCACGGCGAACCCACGGACGATCTGGCCGGGCTGGTGGCGATCAACCTCGCGGCCTACGAGCGGACCACGGCGGCGGTCCTGGGCGCGGTGGGTGGGGGAGAGGCCAGCATTGACGAGCTGCTGGCCCGCGTGTGCGGCGCGCTGGGGGTGACCATGACCAACGTCGGGGCCGTGGTCCTCAACCGCGCCGTGGTCAGCGCCCACCTGACCGAACTGCTTGAAACGGGACGGGTGCAGATGAAGGTTTCGGGCAACAAACTCATCTTCAGCGCGCAAGCGTAAAGAAATCCGCATGGCCCGCGCGCGGGGTGCGGGGGTAGCGTGGGGCATGACCAAGAAGAGCAAGGCCAGTCCCTCCACACCCAGCAAGGCCAGCAGCAAGGCCGCCAAGCAGGCCAGCGATGCCAAGGCCGCCAAGCCCGGCGTAACTCCGGGCGGCGAGTCCAAGGCCGACGCCGCCCATCTGGATACGCCGTTCAACGCCCTGGTGGACCACAACTACCTGTCGGAGAGCGAGTTCGATACGGTGGCCGAGACGTTGCAGCGCAACCTGGCCACCACCATCTGCATGTACCTGAAGTTCAAGAAGTACCACTGGGATATTCGTGGCCGCTTCTTCCGCGACCTGCACCTGGCCTACGATGAGTTCATCGAAGAAATCTTCCCCGGCATCGACGAGCAGGCCGAGCGTCTGGTGGCGCTGGGCGGCAGTCCGATTGCCGCGCCCAGCGATCTGGAGCGCTTCAGCGTGATCAAGGTCCCCACCGAAACCGTGCGCGACGCCCGCTCGCAGGTGGCCGATCTGGTCAGTGACCTGACCCGCGTCTCCAGAGGGTTCCGCGACGACAGCCAGACGGTAGACGAGGCCAATGATCCGGCCACCGCCGACATGTACAACGGTTACGCCGCCACCATCGACAAGATCCGCTGGATGCTCCAGGCGATCATGGACGACGACCGGCTGAACTGATTTTTAAAAGATTTGAAAGAGAGGGTGGGCCGCCAGCGCGTTTGGGCAGCCCACCCTTTTGTGACGTGGAGGCGAACGAATGCCGAAATTCGACTATGACCTGGACTACGCCGAACTCGATCTGCGCGCCCGGCCAGAGCTGTACCGCGTGGGCAGGGGGGAGCAGGGCGTGCTGCTGGTGCAGCCGTACAAGAGTGAGATTTTGCCCCACTGGCGCTTTGCCACACCGGACGTGGCCCACGAGAGCAGCGAGGCCATTTACGGCATGTTCGAGAAATATTTACAGGACGGAGATTTCGTCGGCGCGGACATGGCCCGCAAGTTTTTACAAATGGGCTTCACCCGCGCCCGCCGCTACGCCAACCACAAGGGCGGCAAGAAGTACGACGGCCCCGTTCCCGACGACAGGAAGGGCCAGAGCGGCGCGCACGGACGTGCGGAATTGCCCCGCCAGCCCGAGGACCCCGTGAAGGCCGAATCCGCCCGCATCTTCAAGGTGAAATGGGACGAGGCCGAGGCGAACGAGCAATACGCCCGCCTGAAAAAGGACCACCGGGCGAAGTATGGATGATGGAGCCTCCTACTTTCCCACGCACTACTTCCCCACGCAGAAATTGCGGAACACCGCGTCTACCACATCCTCCTGCACGTCCTGCCCGGTGATCTCGGCCAGGGCACGTAAGCCCTCCTCCAGCTCGTAACCGGCCAGGTCGTCCGGCAGGGTCTGGGCGGCCTGCACATGCGCCAGCGCCCGCCGCGCCGCGTCCGATTGCCGCTCGGTGGTCAGCCACGCCTCACCGCGCGCCGCGTCACCCAGCAGGGCTGCGCGGATCGCCTCGCGGAGCTGGGAAAGGCCCGCGCCCGTCACCGCGCTGACGTCCAGCAGGGCCGCATCGGACCAGGATGCGGGCAGATCAGCCTTCGTCCGCAGGCGAATAACCCGCGCGGGCTTCCCGGTCACGTCCAGCGGCAGCTCCTCACGTTCTGTACTCCCGTCCTCTAACACCAGAACCAGATCGGCGGCGTTCGCCAGCGCGCGAGCTTGCCGTACCCCCGCCGCCTCGATCTCGTCCAGTGTCTCGCGGAGGCCTGCCGTGTCCACCAGGGTCACGGGCACCCCCGCCAGTTCCAGCTCTGCCTCCAGATAGTCGCGGGTGGTGCCGGGGATGGCCGTCACGATGCTGCGCTCGAAGCCCACCAGGGCGTTGAGCAGGCTACTTTTCCCGGCGTTGGGCCGCCCGATCAGCGCCAGCCGCGCGCCCCGCGTGCTGACCTGTCCGGCGCGGGCACTGGCCAGGAGTGCCTCCAGTTCGGCCCGCGCGTGGGCCAGCGGTGCGGCGCGGTCCTCGTCCGGCACGCCTTCCTCGGGGTAATCGAGCATGGCCTGAATGGCGGCCAGGGCGCGGATCAACCCGCCGGCCACCCGCGCCACCCGCGCGCCCAGTGCCCCGGACAACCCCAGGCTGGCCTGCCGCCGCGCCCCATCGGTCTGGGCCTCGACCAGCCCCAGCACGGCCTCGGCCTGCGCCAGATCCAGGCGTCCAGCCAGATACGCCCGGAGAGTAAATTCGCCGGGGCGGGCAGGGCGTGCGCCCAGCTCCAGCGCCCGTGCCAGCACGCGGGTCAGGACCGCTGGGCTGCCGTGCGATTGCAGTTCCACCACGTTCTCGCCGGTGTAGCTGCGCGGCCCGCGGAAGACCAGGCACAGGCCCTCGTCCAGAATCTCGCCGTCGCCTGCCACCAGCTCGCCAAAGAGAAAACGTCCGCCTGCTGTTCTGGAGGGTGCGCGCCGTCCCCGGAATACACCGTCGGCCACCGGCAAGGCGTCCGGCCCGCTGACCCGCACGATGCCCACGCCCGCGCTGCCGGGAGCGGTGGCGATGGCGGCGATGGTGTCGGACAGGCCGGAACGGGTCACGGGGCCAAGCGTAGCAGGGGCGGGGGCCACCGGAAGGTCCGAGTGTTTAATTTAGGGCTTACGCGAAACTGGACAAATTTGAGATTCTGAGCTGATGGGAAGACCTCGAAAAGTCAGTCGGCAACGGTACTGCGAGTTTTTGGCTGCCACACAGATCAACCGAACGCAAACCTATTTTGCCGATCACATCGACGATTTTGCTCATGACGCAGTTCAGCGGTACTTGCAAGGAGATCGCCTGACGGCAGCGGAGCTGTGGACGCAGGTGCGCCCACACGTCCAATTCAGCGACAGGGGCTATGTCATCTTCGATG
>NZ_JNIW01000072.1 GCF_000701425.1 Deinococcus frigens DSM 12807
CCTCTTCCTTGCGGAAGTACCTGTAAACAGGTGGGTTTCCCCATTCGGACATCCCTGAGTCAATGCGTATCTCCGGCTCGTCAGGGCTTTTCGCAGGTAATCGCGTCCTTCATCGGCTCCAGTGCCAGGGCATCCACCGTGGACCCTTAGTATCTTGACCTTTCCTTCTGATTCTCAATGCGCGACTTCAATCCGCCCAGTCCGAAGACGGGTTGAATTGAGGTCAACGCAGGTTATTTCGCGTCTCTCTCGCTCTTTCACGCTCGGTTGTCATGCGTCCCGCCTCCGTGGAGGCTCAGAAAAGATACAGGGACTTCCTCAAACTGTCAACCCCCCCTCGTGTTCGCCGCCTTCAAGAGCGGTCCAGTAGGACAGTCTGCTGCACCTTCAAACCTCCATCCAGTGCGTCCTGAGCATGTTGACGGGCGGCCTGAAGATCATGGTCACGGAAATTGCCGCACTCCAGTTCGCTGACGCCGGGGATGGGCCGGTCATGCGCGGCGGTGTCACGCAGGGCGGACTCGAAAGCTCTGAGGACGACCGGCTCGTCGGGTTCGCCAATGACGGCCATGTACATGCCGGTGCGGCAGCCCATCGGCGACACGTCCACAATGTCGTCCAGATGATCGCGCAGATATCCGGCCAGCAGGTGTTCGAGGGTGTGGATGGCGGCGGGTTCGATGGCCCCAGAGTTGGGCTGGAGCAGGCGCAAGTCATACTTGCTGATGCTGTCTCCGCGCGGGGTGGTCTTGACCCCGGCCAGCCGCACGTAGGGAGCCTTGACTTTGGTGTGGTCCAGATCAAAAGATTCAACATTTGCCATAGCGCCCATTGTGCCGCGCCGTTCAGTCTCAGAAGGTGGCCAGAAGATCAAGCCCGCCCGCCGCCGCCTCTCCTTCCTGGGCGGCACTCCATATACTGCGCGGCGTGCCGACGTTGACTGACCGTATCTCGCGCTCCTCTTTCTGGCTGCCGCTGCTGATTGCCGCCGTGCTGATCGTCGCGGATCAGGCGCTCAAATCGTGGGCGCTGGCGAACCTTCAGGTAGAGACACCTGCCCGTATTCTCATCCCCAATTTACTGGAATGGCAGTTGATCTTCAACACCGGCGCGGCTTGGAGCATGTTCAGCGGCAGCGCGGCTCCGCTGGCCCTGGGCCGCCTGCTGGTGGGCCTCGGCATTTTGGTGTACCTGTTTGTGCGCCCGCAGCACCGCTTTCTGAGTGTAGTCCTCGCCATGATCGCGGCAGGGGCCATCGGCAACGCCATCGACGGGCTGCGCCTCGGCAAGGTCACCGACATGATCCACGCGCCGCCGCTGAGCTTCATCACTCGCGCCATCGGGCAGGGAGATTTTCCAATCTTCAACATCGCCGACAGTTGTGTGGTGGTGGGAACCATCGCCCTGCTGATCGGCAGCTTCGTGATGGACCGCAAGCCGAAGACCTAGCTTCAAGGCCACAACGAAAAGCGCCCCTTCCAGACCGGAGGGGGCGCGTCAGTTGAAAGGTGGAATTAGGTCAGGCTTTTGCGACACTTGGAGCAGACGCGCAGGCGCAGGCTGACGCCCGCACGCGTGACCGTGAGGGGCTGGAGGTTGGGCTTCTGGACCCGCTTGGAAACGCCAGTGACCTTGCGGCCTACGCCGCCCGCCGCACGGGCCTTGCCCCGGCGGATGACCGAGTTCACGACAATCGGTCCCTTTCCGCATACTTCGCATACTTTCGACATGATGGTATCTCCTTAAATCCGCGCCGGATTTTTTTGCTGTGACCGGGGGCCTGCGCTGGGCCTCACGTATTGCGCGCAGGGCCTGACAGCACGCCGGACAGAATCCAACAAGCCTTGCGACTGTAGCACACCCCAGCGGGTTCGGGAAAGTAGAAAATGGGGAGCACCTGGCGCGACGCCTCCGGCTCACCCCAGCCCCTTCACTTCCTCTCTAAGCGCCTCCAACTCGCTCCCCAGTTCGGCGGCGCGCAGCCTAGCTCCGTCCAGACGGGACTGCTCCTGCTCGGTAAAGCGGGTATACGGGCTGATGGCGTCGCGCAGGCGGGCGTCGGCACGCTCCTGCTCGCGCTCGTACTCGCGGCGGACGATGGTTTCCAGGGCGGCGCGCAGCCCCTCCACCTTGCTCCGCAACTGCCGGTGCGCCTGCAATCTCTTGTTGGGCAGCACAAACAGGCCCAGGCTGCCCAGCGTGAGGCCCGCCAGAATGCCGCCCGTGAAGTCCAGCGCCGACGCGCCGATCAGTGCGCCCAGGCCCGCGCCGATGCCAATCCCCCCGGCCAGACCGCCCACCGCCCCCTTCATGGCGTCCTCCGCGTCGCGGGCCAGTTGGCGGGCCAGTTCGTTCTCGGTCACATTTTCTAGATGGTCATGGGCGCTCCCGGCAATGCTTTCCAGCAGCGCGCCGCGGTCATAGGCAAAGCGGGTCCGGGCCACCTCGTTGCTGGGCTGGCGGCGGATTAAAAACGCCTGCACGTCCTCCCAGAAATGCAGGTTAGCCTCCACGAAGCGGTCGATCATGCTGCCGAACTGCCGGTCAATCGCGTCGGGCAGGTCCGCCACCGCCTCGCTGCGGAACTGCTCTTCCATCTGGCGGCTGTTCATCAGGCCCCGGATGTTGCTGAAGCGCAGCTTGTCGTCGATAAAGCGGTCGGCGCGGACCTCGAACTCGGAGAGCAGGCGGGCCACCCGGTTGAGCTGGCCGTCCAGTTCGCCCAGCATGGTCACGCGGTGATGTTCGCGCTGGGCCTCTAAGTCGCGCAGGATACTCAGGTCCTCACTGAGGGTCTGGCGGGCGGCGTCGGCGCGGGCCATCTCGCCGCCCAGCAACTCCGCCATCGTTCCCAGCGGGCTTTGCAGCTTGAGGCGGGTGCGCTCGGTCTGCGACAGGCGCATCTTGAGGATCTCGCGCAGGGCGTGGAAGCCGGGATCGCCGCCGCGCTGCTCGGCCCGCGCGCTGATCAGCAGGACCGGCGGAGTCAGGCCCAGCACGCCGCGCGCCCCGGTTTCCACGAACTCGCGGACCTGCGCCTTCTGCTCCTGGGTCTCTAGCAGGTCGGCCTTGTTGACCACCATGATCACGCTGCGGCCCCAGCGGGCGGCCAGGCTCAGAAATTGGCGTTCGGACTCGGTGAAGGGGCGGTCCGAGCTGGTCAGAAACAGCACCAGATCGGCGCGGGGCAAGAAGCCCTCGGTCAGCGCCTGATGCTGGCGGATGATGGCGTTGGTGCCGGGGGTATCCACCAGCGCCACGCCCTCCAGGCTGGGCAACGGGTAGGTCAGGCGGCTGACGAAGGGATCGCGGGTGGCCTCCATCTGCCCGGCCTGCTCGCCGTGGACGAGGACGTAGATGCGGTCGGTGGTGGGCGTCACGCCCTCGGGCAGCACCTGCGCGCCCAGCAGCGCGTTGACGAAGCTGCTCTTGCCCGCGTTGAACTCGCCGACCACCACCAGCAGAAAGGTTTCATCCAGGCCACGGGCCGCCGTGCGGGCGTGTTCGACGACCTCGGGCGGCGCGCCCTGAACTTCCAGAAAGGACTGAAGGTCTGAGAGCAATATGCGCTCGCGCGAGAGCAGGGCCTGAACGCGGTCGGAGACGAGCATGGGGACAGGGTACGCCACCCGGCCAGGCTTGCAGAATCAGGGCACCCTAATGATCGGCGCGCCCCCCGGAAGGGGGCATCCCAATGGATGAGCGGGCACCTGTTCAGGGGCGTCTGGGAGGTCGATTGTACGGTTTCCAACAGGCTTGAGGTGACAGGCTGGGGCCAGAGAGGTGGGTGTGGTGCAATCGAGCAGGCAGGGGTTCACCCTGATCGAAATTCTGGTGGTTATGGCCATCGTCGGCATTCTGACCAGTCTGGTGGCCCTGAACGTGCGCGGCCTGAACAACGACGCCGAGGCCGCGAGTTCCATTCTCAGCGGCGCGTTCCTCCAGGCGCGGACGCAGGCCATCAGTACCAGCAGCGCCGTGCGCGTCACCCTGAAAGACGCGCGCACCCTGACCTTCGAGCGGAGTGCCCGGTGCGACGCCGCCGACTCCTGGGCCGCCGTGGGCAACGTCACGGCCACGCTGCCTGACGGGGTGAGCGTCAGCGGCAGCGGCTCACCCTGGCGCGTGTGCTTTACCAGCCGGGGCGAATTGCCCACCCTGCCGCCCGGCACGCTGCGAATCACCGACGAGCGCGGGCGCAGCCGGACGCTGACCTTTTACCTGACCGGGAGCGTGGTGGCCCAATGAAATCACCCCATGCAGACTGGCAGGACCGGTTCTCTCAGGCGGGTTTTACCCTGATCGAACTGCTGGTGACCCTGCTGATCCTGGGCATCGTGATCGGGGTGATCAGTACCTCGCTGATCGCCAACACGCAGTTGAACTCCAAAACCGAAGCGCGCTCACAGGCGGTGGTGGCCGCGCAACGGGTGCTGGACGACTTGCGGACCCGTGAACCCGGCTCCTTTGTCAGACCCGAGACCAGCACGGTCTCCACAGGTGGACGCAGCTTTACCGTGAACGTCACGTTCTGCACGGCGACACCGAATTACTGCACGGACAGTGCCAAGCAGATCCGCGTGGACGTGCTTCAGGGAGAGGCCACAGTCTTTACCGCCCAGACGGTCTTCACCAGCCTCAACAGCACCCTGGGCAAGAAATGAGGCCGGCCACGCGTACCGAGGGCTTTACCCTGATCGAACTGCTGGTGGGCATGGTGCTGCTGGCGATCATTCTGGGCGTCGTCCTGAACACCACCCTGAGCACCATGACGCTTTACCGCACGGATCAGGCACGCCTGGGGGCCAACCGCAACGCCCGCAGCACGCTGGACATCCTCAACAGCGACATTCAGCAGGCAGGAGAGCGGCTGGGCGAGAGTTTCCCGGCCATCACGGTGACGAAAGACGCTGCCGGCAACAGCGTGCTGACCCTGCGGCGCGGCCTGCTGGACGCCCCGCTGCCGGTCTGCGCGCCGCTGCCCAACGCGGACGGCATCTACGTGACGGCCAACGGTACGGTGGCCAGCCCCTTTCCAGCCGGAATCAGCGCCCTGCCCGACAGTTGCGGAACCTCCGCGCAGGATCTGAGCGCCTGGCGAAGTCAGATTTCGAGCGGGGTCACCTCGGGCTACCTCTATGACGTGACCGGCAATGTGGGCAGTTCCCTTCGGCTCAGCGGCACCGAGACCCAGGCCGCCGCCCCAGGACGTCAGACCGTGAAATACAGCGGCACCGTCGGCGCGTACAATCCTCGCAAAACCACGGCCTCGGATCGGGGCCGCGACATCCGCCTATACCTGCTGGAAGGCCGCCGCTACGGGGTGACGGCGGGCAACCTGACGCTCTCGGTCAACGACGCACCGGCGCAGGACGCCACGCCGCGCGTGCTGGCCTTCAGGGTGGTGCCCTACTTGAGGGGCAAGATCGGCTCGCCCGTCCCTGCGGCCCTGCCCTTCCCACCCGCCCCGGTGGTGGGGACCGAGACGCCCACCTGGAAGGACCTGGCCTACCTGGACGTGACCCTGAGCGTCCAGCAGGGCCAGGGCCGCAACACCGTCCAGCGGACCTTCACCGAACGCCTGACCCCCCGCAATGCCAACAGCAGCGAATAGAGCAAGGAGCCACGCCATGAAGTTCACGCCATGAAGTCCACAGCCAAACGCACCGAGGGCATCGCGCTGGTCACGGCCCTGATCTTTATGGCCATGCTGCTGACCGTGCTGACCGCCTACCTGACCATGAGCACCACCGAAGCCCGCACGTCGCGCGCCAGCAGCAACAGCGTGGAAGGCTTTTACGCTGCCGAGGGCGGCCTGAACCTGCGCGCCGAACTGGTGCGCACCCGCTTCAAGGGCTACCGGCGGCCAGAGGGGGTCAGCCCCAGCAGTTCGGGTGGAGCCGTGCCCTGCACGCCCGGCAATATGGGCAGCGGCGACATGGCCTGCCTCGAATACACCATCGGTGGCCGCAAGGTCATGACCTATACCCAGGTGCTGAACGGCGGCGTTCCCAGCATCGGTGTGGTCGAACCCGGCGACACCTACACCGGCATGAACTACCAGCAGTACGAATACGCCGTGCAAAGCGTGGCCACCAACGCCAGTGGGGAGCGCGAGACCACCCTGGAAATGAAGTTCCAGTCCCGGCTGGTGCCCCTGTTTCAGTTCGCAGCGTTTTACAACAAGGATCTGGAGATCCACCCTGGACCCGCCATGACCCTGGGCGGACGGGTCCACACCAACGCCAATCTCTACCTGAACGCCAACGCAACCCTGGATATTGCCGGAAAAACCACCGCTGTTGGCGACATCTACCGCAGCGGCAAGGACGGACGCGGCTGCTCCGGAGCCGTACGTTTTAGCACCGTCACCATGCCCTGCTACGCGGGCGGCGGCACAGGCATCAAGCTGCCGCCCGGCGAACTGACGCGCTTTGGCGGCAATGTGCTGTCGGGCCAGAACCTGCTGACGGTGCCGCCCATGAGCAGCCTCGCCCCCGATCCCACCGGGGCCAACGAAAGCGAGCTGTGGTTACAGGCCGATGTCCGGGTGGTGGCGAAAAAGTTATCCGCAGGCGGTTTTGAATTTAACGTCGTGAACGCCGATAACTCGCTGAACGGCAGCGCGACAGCCGCCCTGAACAACTGCACGCCTGGCAATCCCCCCGTGAGCCTGAGTACAGACTTCTGGGACGCCCGTGAAGCTAAGTTCCTGACCCTGATCGAGGTTGATCAGACCAGCCTGATGAAATGTATCCAGAACAAGGGCTTGTTCACCAATACCGACGGGAACGTGCTCAGGGCAGATGACACCTCGGGTGGGGGGATGGCCTGGCATTTCAGCTTCGACGACGGCAATCCGAATACCAACGCCCTGATTGCCAGCGCCGCGACAATCACCAATTACGGCGTAAAGATTCGCAACGCCGCCCGACTGGGGCCGACATCGGCAGCGGTTGACCTGACCGGTTTGACCATCACCACCAACCAGCAGCTTTATGTCCAGGGCGACTACAACACCGACAACAAGAAACCCGCCGCCCTGATTGCGGACGCCATCAATGTCCTCAGCAATAACGTCACCACGAATATTCCTGAAGATGCACCGGCCAGTTTGAAAGATGACGAGAGGACGGCATGGATCAGGAGTGGACCACGGGCATCAGAAACCACAGTTAATGCAGCTTTCCTCTCTGGAATTGACGAGACGACAGCTCCTACCCTAAGTGAGTACAACGGTGGCTTACAAAACTATCCTCGGTTCCACGAAAATTGGAACAACATCTTCATGAGATATAGAGGGAGTTTCGTCAGCCTGGGCAACAGTATTCATGTCAAGGGAAAGCAGCGCGAGACACGGTATTCTGCTCCCCAGCGCGACTGGAACTTTGATACCGATTTCAACGACGCCAATAAACTGCCGCCCCTGACCCCCCGCTTCGTCTACCTGCGCCAGTTGCTCTTTGCCCGGACCTGGTAAGCCTTCAAACCCTGCACGCGTCGGCTCAGGCGATTCGGGCTGGCGCATTCCTTTTGCCAGCACCGCGTTCAGTCGGAATCTGGGCGGCCCATCAGGTACAGCTCCAGAATCTGCACCGCCGCCGCCTCGTCCTCGTCGGCAGCGCCCAGTTCGCGGGCGCGGCGGGTGGTGAAACGCTCGTCCTGGTAGGCCACCGCGTAGCCCTGTTCGGTCAGAATCCTGCCGAAGGCGCGGATGCGGTCCGCCGAGGGACTGTGCGCGCCGTCGGTCCGCAGCGGCAGCCCCAGCAGCAGCAATGTCGCGCCCGTCTCCCTGACCTTGAGACGCAGGGCCTTGAGGTCCAGCGGCAGGCGTTTGCGGTCCAGGCTGCCGCGCCCAAAGGCCAGCCGCCCGGTGTTCACCGCAAATCCTATGCGCGATTTGCTCACGTCCAGCGCGAGGACGGTGGGGGGACCGTCGGGGGTAGGGAGCCGTTCTTCAGTCATCCACGCGAGTGTAATGAAATGGGCCAGGTGTTGACGCTAGGCTGGGCAGCATGACCCAGGACAGCGTGATCCTTTCGCAGACCCGCGCGGGCGTCTGCACCTTGACCCTGAACCGCCCGGACAAGTTGAACGCCGCCAACGACGAGCTGCTGCTGACGCTGGCCGCCGAATTGAAGAAGGCCGAGGCCGACCCTGCCGTGCGCGTGGTGGTCATCACCGGCGAGGGCCGGGGCTTTTGCGCCGGGCAGGACCTGGGCGACGTGTCGGGGCGCGGCATGACCTTTACCGAACACCTGAACGCCACCTATAACCCATTGATCCGCACCATTCGCACGCTGGACAAGCCCGTGATCAGCGCGGTCAATGGCGTGGCGGCGGGCGCGGGCGCTTCGCTGGCGCTGGCCGGGGACATCCGGTTGTGGGCGCAGTCCGCGCGGCTGATCGAGATCTTTTCCAATATCGCCCTGGTCCCCGATTCGGGCAGCACCTGGTTTCTGCCGCGCCTGGTGGGCTACAGCCGCGCCTTCGAGCTGATGGCCCTGGCCGAACGGGTGGACGCCGACACGGCCCTAAAAATGGGCCTGTGCGAGCATGTCTTTTCAGACGAGTCGTTTGCGGACGATGTTCAAGCCTACGCCGAGCGCCTGGCCGCCCGGCCCGCGAACGCCCTGAAACTGACCAAGCAGGCGTTGAACGGCGCGCTGACGGGCACGCTGGACCAAGCGCTGGATCAGGAAGCCGCCCTGCAACAGCTCGCCGGGGACCACTGGGAACACGGCGAGGGCGTGACGGCCTTCAAGGAGAAACGCGCACCGAATTTCGTGCGCGCCGAGGGCCAGGTTTTAAAGGGCTGAATTTTAGAAGGAGAGGCTTACATGTCCAGCGGATCGGATTTCTCGCTGGCGCGCTTGCCCTCTTCCAGAATCTCCTTGTGGCGGGTGAATCTGTCGCGCTCGGCCTCCTTGCCCATGCTGGCGGTCTTGTCGCCGGGTTCCAGCAGCTCGTCGGCGTGCTGCACGGTGGGATCGGGGGCGGAGTAATCGCCCTCGGAGGCGTCGTGGTGGCTGCGGTCCGCCTGGTTCAGGTCAATCTCGCCGCGCTGCTGTTCCAGTTGTTCCTTGTCGGGACGGGGATTGGTCATGCTGGAAACCTCCTGCTGTGTGGTGGGTTGCTGGGGATGGGGAACGGCGGCGGGAATGTTCGGTTCGGTGGCGCGGGAAGGGGTGTCGGCCCCGGTGAAGTTGGGGCGGTTGCTGACCCCAGCGGCTGAAGCGTCGGTTGCGGGGGTCTGCGGCGTTCCGTCGGGGGAGTAGACCGTCATCTCACCGTCTTCCCTGGGGTCCTCGCCCAGTTCGCTGATCAGGCGTTCGCGGGCGCTGATCTCCTCCTCGGCGCGGCGGACGTCGTCCTGGATGCCGCCCAGGGTGTCCTGCTCGGCCCCGGCGTGGTAGGCGCGGCCCAGGCGCGCAAAGTGGGCGTCCAGCTCGCGGCCCAGTTGAAAGATTTCCAGGCGCAGGCGGGTCACCTGCGCGACTTCCTCGCCCCGGCGCTGCACGCGCTCTGCCCCGCGTTGCAGGGAATTCAGGATGTTGTCCAGCATGGAGTCAGTGTGCGCTTTCGGGGGCAACCACCGGGTGAGGGCAGGTTTAGGACTTCTGAGCGTCCGCGCCGGTGCGGGCGGCCCGCCGGTGCCACACCGCCAGCAGCAGCAGCGCGCAGACCAGCATCAACCCCAGACGGCTGGAGGTGTGGCGGGACTTACCCCTCCCCTGCTCCCCCACGCGCGGCGCAGGCACGATCAGCCGGACGCCGGGTTGCGGGTGTGCTGGCCCCCAGATGGCCTGATAGGAATTAGGTACGCGCCAGCGCTGGCGGGAGAAGCACCAGAACAGCGCGGCAAACAGCAGCGGGAAGACCAGCAGCGCCGCCAACATCCACCCCGGCGCATTGACCAGGTGCAGGCCGCTCCAGGCCGCCCCCAGCGCCAGCAGCAGCGCCAGGTAGCCGCCGCCCCGATGGCCCCATTCGAAGACCCAGCGGTGCGGGGTCATGTCGTAGTGATCGCCCCGCATCCCGGCGGGATCGGTGGGGCCGCCCTTGCTGCCCCGGCGCACGCCCCAGACGATCTGGAGCCAGCCCAGCGCCACCGCGCCCAGGCCAAACAGGGTGTGCGCCGTGCCCAAGTTCAGGCGTCCGGTGTGGAACCAGGCCAGCCCCAGCCCCAGCGTGGTGCAGATCACCCCGGCGTACTGCATCACCACATGGGTCTTGAACCAGATGCGGTTGTCCACCACGCGCGGGTAATCCTGCCGGGCCGTGACCTTGAAGAACCGGGCGATCACGATTCCGGCGGGCAGCACCAGCACCCAGGCGATCAGCATCAGCCCCGCGTGCAGCAGGATCCATTCGGGAAGCAAGACAGCCCGCCCTCAGCCCTTGACAGCTCCGGCGGTCAGTCCGGCGATCAGTTGTCGGGCGGCCAGCAGCGTGAACAGCAGCGGCGGAATGGCGATCAGCACGCCCATGGCCATCACGCGGCCCCACTCCACACCCACGTCGGTGATGTTGGCGGCAATTTCCACCGGCATGGTGCGGGAAAAGCGGTTGGTCAGGACCAGCGCCAGAATGAACTCGTTCCAGGCCACCCGGAACACGAAGATTCCGGCGGCGGCCAGACCGGGGCGGATCAGCGGCAGCACCACCGCAAAAAAGGTGCGGAAGGGCGAGGCCCCGTCCACCGCCGCCGCCTCCTCTAATTCCTGCGGCACCTGCGCGATAAAGCCGTACAGCACCCAGATGGCAAAGGGGATGTTGACGGCGGTGTACAGCAGGATCAATCCCGGCAGCGTGTCGTTGATGCCCCAGCCCTGCCAGATGCCGTAGACCGGCACCACCAGCACCACCAGCGGCACGGTTCGCAGCAGCAGGCTGGTCCACGAGATCACGCCGCGCCCCATGAAAGAAAAGCGGGCCAGCGCGTAGGCCGCCAGCACCGAAAACAGCAGGGTGAGGACCGTGCTGACCACGCCCACGATCAGGCTGTTGGTCAGGTAGCGCACAAAATTGCCGTCCACCAGCACGCTGCGGTAATTTTCCAGCGTCGGTGTGAACAGCCAGAACTCGCGCGAGAAGAAGGTGGCGTTGGGCATGAAAATTTGCGTCTGGACCTTGAACGACGTGGCGAACATCATGTACAGCGGAAACATGCTCAGAATGCCCATGACCGCCAGCAACAAGCCGCGCAATAATCCACCTGTTCGGCGCGGACGGGGAATGCGCGGCACGCCCGCCTCCAGTTCCCGGCCAGCAGGAGCCGTGATCATGCTTTCTTCCCGGCAGACAGCGGATTGCTCAGGCGCAGCACGGCCACGCTCAGGCCCATGACCACAGCCAGCAGCAGCACGCTGATCGCGCTGGCGTAGCCCAGTTGCCCGCCCGAAAAGGCCGTTTTATAGATGTGCATGCTCAGGATCTCGGTGCTGTTCCCTGGCCCGCCGCCAGTCATGATGTAGACCACCTCCAGCACCCGGAAGGCGTCGATCAGGCGCAAGAGCAGCGTGACCACGATGATCGGCATCAGCATGGGCAGTTTGACGGACCAGATGGCCTGCCAGGGCGTCGCGCCGTCGATGGCCGCCGCCTCTATCACCGCGCCGTCCAGGTTCTGCAACCCGGCGGCCAGCATGATGAACACGAATGGGGTCCACTGCCAGATGTCGGCCACCACCACGGCAAAAAAGGCCAGGTTGGGATCGGCCAGCCAGGTGATCTTGCCCACTCCCAGCGAGGTCATCAATGCGTTGATGGCCCCGAAATTGGTGTCGAACAGAAAACGCCAGGTCAGCCCTACCACGATGGGCGCGATCATCATCGGCAGAATGAAGACCGTGCGGAACAGCGTCAGGCCGCGCATGGGTTTTTCCAGCGCCAGCGCCAGCACCAGTCCCAGGATCATCTCGGCGATGACCACCGTGGCCGCAAACAGCAGCGTGGTCAGCAGCGAGGAAAGCACCGCCGGGTCCTGCACCAGCCGCGAGAAATACTGCGCCCCGGCGAAGGTTGCCTCGGTCCAGGGCGTGCCGATGCTCCAGTTGTAAAACGACAGCCGCAGCGCCTGCAACACCGGATACAGGCAGGCCACCGCCATGATCAGCGTGGCGGGCAGCACGAAGAGCCAGGGCGTCAGGCGGGTCAGCGGCTGTTTGACACTGCGTGGCGGTTTGGCGGCGATCATGGATTGTTTCAAAGGGGAAACCTCGCGGCGGTGGGGCGACACGACAAAGGGCTGAGGGCAGCGCCGCCGCCAGCCTGAGTCGGGCGAAGGCGAGGGCGCTGCCCATCAAAGGCGTACTGACCGGGGCCGGATGAACTGGAGGATCTGATTCCCATCCGGCCCTTTCCCAGTTAGCTGTAGTAACCCGCCCGCTTCATCAGTTCGGTGACGGGGCCTACCGCGCCCTGCAAGGCAGCCTGGGCATTCTTACCGGTCAGGCCCTCGTTGATCGCCACACCGAAAATCTGGATGTTCAGCGCGTCCCATTCGGGAATGATGGGCCGCCAGTCGGGGTTGGCGTACTTGATCTGCTCTTTCAGGACGGCGTACTGCGGAAACAGGGCGCGCAGGGCAGGGCTGTTGATGGTGCTGGTTCGCATGGCATTGCCGCCCAGCCGCGCAATCGACAGGTCTTGCTGCTTGCTGGTCAGCCACTGGATAAACAGGAATGCCGCTTCCTTGTTGGCGCTATTTGAAGGAATCGCCAGGCCAAAACCGCCGGTCTGGCTGCTGTATCGCGCAGCCTTGGGATGCAGCGCATAGCCCACCTTGCCCTTGATGCGCGATTTGCTCTCGTCGGCCACCGGCCCGAAGATCGAGATGGAGTCGATGTAGATGGCGGCCTCGCCCTGAAGGAACGAATTGGACATCTCGCCGAAGGCGAAGCTGGGAATGCCCTTGGGGCCAGTCGCCACCACCTTCTGCATGAATTGCAGCGCCTTGACGCCGGGCGCTTCCTGGAATACGGGCTTCCAGTTGTCGTCGAACACCTCGCCGCCCATCGGATTGAGGTGCAGCAGGAAACCGTGCATGGCGTCGTGGCCAGATTTGCCCCGGCTGGTCATGGCCCCGATCTTGCCCTTGTCCTGAATCACCGGCAGCAGGGCTTCCAGTTCAGTGTAGGTCGTGGGCGGCTTGAGTTTCAGGTTGGCGAAGATGTCCTTGCGGTAAGCCATGATGCTGGTTTCCGCGCCGCTGGGCAGGCCGTACAGTTTCGCGCCTGGGCCGGGTAGATAGCCCTTCTTGCCGCCCACCAGCCCGATGTTCTGGAGGTAACCCGGCACCACATCGCTGATATCATAGTTGGGATCGGCCAGCGCGGCGTTGCTCAGGAACGGCTGCATCTCCTCGATCAGCTTTTTCTTGACATACTCGCCTTTCCAGGTGGCGATAAAGGTCACCACGTCGTAATCGCCTCTCGCCTTGCTCATTTCCAGCAACTGCTTGTCCTTCATGCGGCCCGTCTCGATGCGGTCCGCCTCCACCTTGATGCCCGTTTCGCGGGTGAACTGCGCGAACATTTTGATGGCCGCGTCGAAGTGCGGGTGGGCGGGAATGCTCAGCACAATTGTGCTGCCCTTGTATTTGGCGTAGCGGCTGCTGGCCTGCGCCCCGGCAATGGAGAAGTGCGGCAGGGTGGTGGACGCTGCGATGGCCGCCGTGGTCAGGCCGAGTTTGCGAAGGACATCACGCCGGGTCTCGGTCATGGGGGTTTCTGAAGTCTGGACAGGGGTGCAGGCGGTCAGATCATCGGACGGGGGCAGGTCAGTCATGAAAACTCCTGTAGGGCCAAGACGGGACGGCGAAATGGAGCTGCCCCCATTGGGCAACAGCCGGATCAGACGATATTAAGTTCTGTGTTGTTACAAATGATAGCGCTAACAAATTGCGGAATGCAAGCCTCTTCCCGGGGTGATTCTCAGGAGTTGCACCTGCATAATCAGAGAAAACCTCTCCTGGCGGGAGAATCCCAGAGTAATCGCCAGACTGGTCTGGCGAAATTGGATAGGCGTGATCGGTTCGGGAAAATGATGAAAGGCGTGACGACAGCATTGAGACACTGGGCTTTTGAGATGCGGGGGAGCGGAGGAAGGCGAGAGAATGGCAGAAACCGCCCCACGCGAGCAGGTCAAGATTTATCGTCTGGGACGCTGCCCCCGCGCTATTCATAGGTGCAACTCCTGAGTGATTCGCTGCCACCAGGGGGCGAGAGCGGCTGTCACAGCACCGAGAGCAT
>NZ_JNIW01000073.1 GCF_000701425.1 Deinococcus frigens DSM 12807
AGGATGTTCCGGTTGGTGCTCTCTACCGAGCGCACGGAATGGGTCGTGACCAACGACCCAGCGTTACAGACTGCGGACGACGTGCGCCAGACGCTCGCCGTCCGTTGGTCTGTCGAGGTCTTTCACCGCGAATTGAAGCAGATCACCGGGACCGAAGACTGTCAATGCCGTCTGGGGCGATCTCAACGCAATCACATCGGCACTGCCATGCTGGTCTGGATTCGATTGAACCAGCAGGCCAAAGAGGCGAAGAAAACGATATACGCGCTAAAATTCGGTCTTCTTGATGACTACATGCGCCAGCAGCTCAAAAACCCATCTCTGAGTTTCGCGTAAGCCCTAACCTGCTCAGAGGAAAAGGGGATGGCATCGTGCAGATTTCCTGGCAGGTCAGGTGGTCTGGATCCTTCTTCAGAACGACGACCAGCTTGGGGCGGACGAGCGGACGCTACTAGAAGTATTGATAGAAAAATGTGCGTCAGTCAGTCAGATACGTCCCCTGGCTCTGGAGTTTCGTCGGCTTTTTACACAGGGTGACGCTGAGACGTTGGACAGGTGGCTGGGGCAAGCCGCTTCATGCGGCTTGCCGGACATTCAGACGCTGGCGGCCAGCCTGGCCAGGGAACGCGGGGCGCTTCTGGCCGCGATGACCCTTCCGTGGAGCAATGGGCCGACGGAAGGGACTGTCAATAAAATCAAGCTGATCAAGCGCCAGATGTACGGGCGGGGATCATTTGAAACGCTCCGCCAACGTGTTTTGTTCGCGAGCTGACACGCTGCACGGAATCAACGGAAGAACCGCAAAACCGAGTCACCCTCAAAAGTGTTCGAACCATTGTCTAGGGCGTCTGATTTTTAATGTTGAACTTGATTCAAGGCCATGATCACTCGGGGGCTTATACTGAGGACTGTTATGGACGGTGCCTTACTGGTGCTAGGCCAGCGGCTGCGCGCCCTGCCTGCGCGGCGGGTCGGTGTGGCCGCGTGGTTGTGGGGCGAGGCGGGCATCGGCAAGACCCACACCAGCCGGGCGTTGCTATGCGACACGCCGTGCCGCAGCGTCACGGTAGCGGCCACGTTGCCGCTGCCCGAACTGATCCGCGCCTTGCCCCGACCAGCCCGCCCCCGTGCCTGGATGCAAACGGCGCTGGAAAGTTTGCAGGCGGGCCAGGCCCTGACAGCGCCGACAGCGGAGGTACTGGCCGCCCTGCTGGGACAACTCGCGCCATTTGTGCTGTGCCTCGAAGACCTGCACGAGGCCGACGCCGCCCGTCAAGAGCTGGCCGGTCAACTGGCCGCCGCCGTGGCCCGCACGCGTGGGGCCGCCCTGCTGGTCAGCAGCCGCCTGCCGCCGGACAACTGGCCGGAAGGCGCGCTGATCCTGCCACTGGAACGCCTGACTCCCCAGGCCAGCGCTGGCCTGCTGGAGACTAAAGCTGGGGCCACGCTGCCTGCCGAAGCCCTGGCGTGGGTCCGCGAACGGGCGCGCGGCAATCCGCTGTTCACGCTGGAATACTTCCGGCTGCTGGTACGGCAGGGCCACTTATGGAACAGCGGGGATCGCTGGCGCTGGCGCGCGCCGCAGGATGATCAGTTGCCGGTGACGGTGGAAGCGGTCATCGGGCGCACCCTCCAAGCGGCCGCCGGGCAACCCCTGGAGGCGGTGTTGGAGGCCCTTTCGCTGTTGCCCGGAGCCAGGGAAACGCTGCTGGCCGACAGCGCCGCCGTGCCGGTGGCCGAGGTCCAGCAGGCGCTGGGGCAGCTCGGGCACCTGGGCATCATGGCTGGGAGCCACTTTGTTCATCCCCTGTACCGCGAGGTCTTCTGGCAGGGCCGCTCCGTGGGACAGCGCCAGGCGGCGGCGCGGCGAGCCTTACGGGCGCTGCAAGGTCAGCCGCGCCGCGCCGCTGCCCTGGTGGAAGAGGCGCAGTTGCCCGCTGGACAGGCGCTGGAGCTGTATGCCCAGGCCGCCCAGGCCGCAGCAGGACCGGTTGAAGCGGCCCGGATTCAGGCCCTGGCCGCGCGCCACGCCGTGGGCGAGGAGCGCGCCCGCCTGGCCCTGACGGCGGCCATCGTCCTCCAAAACAGCGATCTGGGCGAGGCGGCCCGGCTGTGCGAACTGGCGCTGTCCGCCCGCCCGGATGACCCGGCAGTCCGCCTGCAAGCCGCCGAACTCCAGGCGCAGCGCGGCGAGCTGGAGGCGGCGCTGGCGCTGCTGGACCGGTCCGGGGACCACCCCGACGCCTGGCAGCACCAGCTCCGCGTGCGGCTGCTGGGCGGCGACGCGGCAGGCGCTCTGTGCCTGTGGCGCGCTCATCCCCAGGCACAGGCGGGCAGCAGCGCGGGGCTGATCAGCCGGGTCACGGGCGCGCTGGTGCTGGGCGGGCAGCCCGCCGAGGCGCAGGCCCTGGCCGAGGCCACCCTCCCTGGACCGATGCCGCCCGAGGAGCGCGCCGCCCTGCTCAGCTCGCTTGCCAACGCCCACTACTACCAGGGCCACCTGCCGCAGGCGCACGCTGTCTGGAACGAGCTGATCACCCTGTGCCAGCAGCATGGCCTGCGGCGACAGCGGGCAGCGGCGTTGGTCAACCGCTCTCAGGCCCGGCTTCGGGCGGGCGAGGCAGACGGGGCCAAGCCCGACATCGAGGAAGCGGTGGGCGAGTTGCTGGCCGTTGGTGACCTGCGCGCCTACGCCCACTCGCTGGTCCTGCTGGGTGACCTGCTGCTTCACCAGACCCACTTCGAGGAAGCCGAGGAACGGCTGGGCGAGGCCGTGTCGGTGCTGGGCGGGCAGCTCTCGCCTATTCTGGTCAATGCCGAACTGGCCCTGGGCAGCCTGTACGCCGAGTGGCCCACGCCGCACGCTCCCTTCCTGGCCCTGCGTCACGCCCGCAACGCGGCGGACCTGGCCGGGCGGCTGGGCAGCCCATTTTTACTGGTCACGGGGCTGGCGCTGCGCTCGCAGGCCGAAGTCCTGAACGGACAGGCCGACGAGGGGCTGAAGACCGCCGACGAGGCCGTGGCGTTGACCGAAGATCTTAATCACCCTCTCGTGCGAACCAGCGCCCTGAATTCGCGCGGTTTGGCCCTGCGCGCCCTGGCACGCCCAGCGGACGCCCTGAACGCCTTTCAAGCCGCGCTGGAGATTGCGGCGGCGGCAGACCTGACCGAGGCCGCCTGGCAATGTCGCCTGGAACTGGCCCGTGAGGGGCGCGATCCCGGCGTGGCGCGGGCCTGCCTGGAGTGGTTCACCGCCCAGCATTTGCGGCTGAACGTGGCCGCCGTTCTGCGGGCCTTCCCGGAGTTGGAGCCAGAGCCGGGCCAGGTCCCGGCCCCAACGCAGACGGACGCGCCGCCCGTACTTGTGCGTCTGGATGTGCTGGGCGAGATGCGATTTGGGGTCCCCGGAACGGGCACAGCGGTGCGGGGCCGCAAACGCCGCGAGCTGCTGGCCTGTCTGCTGGAACATCGTTTGCGGGGCCGTCTCGAAGTGCCGCGTCTGACCCTGACCGACGTGCTGTATCCGGGCACGGAGGAAAGTCAGGCGGCCTCAGCGCTCAAGGAACTGGTTCATCAGACCCGCGTGGCGCTGGGAGCGGGCGTGATCCAGACTGGCGAGAGCGGCTACGCGCTGGGCGAGGTGCAGTCGGATGCCGAGCTGTTCTTGCAGGGCGTCGACACGGCGCTGTGGCGCGGCCCCTATCTGGCAGGCGAGGAGCCCGAACCCGGCAGCCAGATGGCCGACACCCTGTACGGCGCGCTGACGGCCCGCGCCCAGGCCCTGTGCCAGGAGCAGCCCGCCGAGGCCGCGCGCGTGGGCCGCCTCCTATGCGAGGTCAATCCCTATGACCTCACCGCCCTGGCCCTGACGGTGCGGGCAATGCGGGCTGCCGGAAACCACCGCAGCCTGAGGCGCTTCTACGTCTCGGCCCGCCAGGGTTTTGAGGAGGTGGGCGAACGCCTGCCCGAGGACTGGTCGGCGTTTCTGGAGTCGCATGGCGTCTAGCTGTACTTTGGGGATATTCAGAGTGGAGACGTAGAGACCAGCATCGGTGATGCTGGTCTTCCTGTTATGCTACGCTCTCTCCCCCCTGGACCCGACACTTTCCTCCCTGGTTTGCTCCGTTTCTCGCGCGGTTCCGTTATTGCGCCCAGCGCACCTGGGCACCGCTTGAGCTGTAGAGCGTCGCAGCCGTCCAGCGTCAGCATGACCCGGAGGCAGCAGCCGGTCACGTGGTTGACGCATCTGCAAGTAGGCGCTGAGGCCCATGCCCCGCAGGTAAAAGCCTTCCAGCAGCTCCGAAAACAGGATGCCCGCGTTCAGGCCCGCCAACACACCGCCAACCGTCCACACCGGGTCGACCACCCACAACCCATTCATGCTGCCTCCTTTAATCACGACTCTGGACGCTGCTTCACCGTACACCCGCGCCGAACCTCCAGGTACCGAACCTTCAGGTACCAGGCGGCACAACTGCACTTTTTGCTGACCACCGTATGACCGGGGGCAGCGCAGGCTGTGGGCCAGAGGAGGGGGGAAGGGCATGGCGCATACGGAAGAAGGCGGCCCGGCATTCAGCGGTTCCACCACCTCGAGAGGCGAGCGCGTCCCGGCCCTCTCGATCCGTGATCAGGGACAGGGAAAACAGACATGAGCCACCGAATCTTTTCCAGAACAACTTTGCTACTGTGCACCGCTGGCCTGCTGGCCTCCAGCGCCTCCGCCCAGCCTCTGGCCTTACAGTCACCCCGCTATTACCGTCTGCAACTCAAATCGAACGGGCAGTATCTGGACGCCGACCACTGCGCCTCGCCGGTCACGCTCAATCCGGGGTCCACCTTCGCGGAGGGCGCGTGTCAGTTGTGGCGGCTCGTTCCGGCGGGGGGCGGCTACTCCCGCCTGCAACTCAAGAGCAACAAGCAGTACCTGGACGCCGCCTACTGCTCCACGCCCATCAGCCTCAACCCCGGCTCTGACTATGCGGGCGGTGCATGCCAACTGTGGAAGTTTATCCCCAACGGTGACGGCTACTCCCGGCTGCAACTGAAGATCAACAACCAGTACCTGGACGCGGTGAACTGCACGGCCACACTGGGCCTCAATCCCGGCTCTACGTACGCGGACGGCGCGTGCCAGTTGTGGCGGCTGGTGCCCGAATCGGTACGGATCGACTGATTGGGAAGCCTATCCCACTTCTCGAATTCCTGCCGAGGATACCGCCATGCACGATTCTGCCCCTGCTTCCCCCCCACTGGCCTACCGCCTGTGTCCCCGTTGCGCGCGGGCCGTGCCGGCCACTTCCGGCGAACGTTACTGCGCCAACGACGGCACGCGGCTGATGGACGCCTGCCCGCAGTGCCGCGCACCCATCACATCCCCGTACGCCCGCTTCTGCGTGCGCTGCGGAACAGACCTCACGCCGCCGGCCCAACGGGCGGAAGCCTCGCCCTCTCAGGGCTGAGGCAAAGGAGCACACCATGTCTAGGTCCAAGCTGCATCCCGTCCTGATCCTGCTGACCCTGACCCTGGCCGCCTGCGGCCCTTCCGGGGGCGAGGGCAATCCTCCTCCGGATGACGCCACCGCCGAATTCTTCAAGACCCAGACCGAATTCGGCGGCGCGGTGCCTGCCGGCGCGGAAGCCGTGACGCCCGTGCAATTCATGGAGGCGGTCAAGAACGGCGGCAGGGTCATCACGGTGCAGGACCTCGCCGATGAAAAGGCCGCCCAGGAAAAGCAGGCCGCCCAGGACGATGCCGACGCCCGCGTGTATATTAAGCAGCACCCGGAGTTCAGCGCCGTCCTTGATCCCCCGGCAGCCGACGCCATCAACACGGACGGAGACCGGCTGATCAGCGTGCCGACGGCGAGCGGTCCCAAAACGGTCACGCTGCTGGGCAATGCGTTCGGGAAGGCCGTGCTGGCGACACACGCGCGCACCTTTCCCAGCCAGGTCAACCAGTACAACCTGTACGCCACGCTGTATACCGATCTGGACATCACGCTTAAGAAGCTGAACAACACCGTCCAGCAGTTCGGCCTGCCCGCCCCAGACACGGTCAAGAACTATAGCGCCGAGCGGCTGCTGGTTCTGAACAAGCGCTTGGGCGAGGTCATCTACGAGTACCGCGACTCGATTGCCGGTCTCGTGTTTCTGCTCGATCCGGCCAATCTGGAGACCGGCTCCAAAGACCAGCTTGACCGCACCCAGAAAGGGGCCTGCAAAGCGCCCGCCGCCGGGGGCATCTATGACAACTTCGACTGGCCGCTCAAAGGGCTGACCACCACCGTCAAGGACCAGGGGCGGCGCGGCACCTGCTGGGCCTTTGCCACGGTAGCCGCGCTGGAGGCCGAGATTGCCCGCCGCGACCACAAGGAGGTCAACCTGTCCGAGCAGGATTACGCGGGCCACCGCTTTACCCAGTGGGCACCCAGCAAATACGGGGAGGGCGGCGATCCTATTTTCATTGCCCAGAAAGCGAGTGCGGCCAATTACACCTTCGCCTATGAGGCGCAGTGGCAGTACAACAAGAGCCTGAGCCGGGTGGATCACAAGGACACCCAGACCTACACGCAGTCCTGCGACGGCTACCGGGACAGCAGCGTGACATACGGCCCCTGCTCCAACACCACCGATCAGAGCGGTTGGTACATCACGCTGGTGGGAGGACAGACCTACGCGATGAGGCAGCTCCCCAACACTGGCGCGGGCAGCGGCTACCGCATGCAGTCTCCCATCGACTTCTGGAACCAGAGTGACCTGGACCAGAGCATGGTGATCTTGCTGATGCGCTCGGTCCTGGGTTTTCCCACCACCATCACGATGGACGCCCGTTACATGAAGCCCAGTGCAAATACTGGACCCTCCATCAACAACATGAAGCCCGACGACAGCGGCTTTGTGCGGACGCAGACCAAAGTCAATATGCCGGACGGCAAGCCGGACTGGAAACTCGATCACGTCATGACCGTCACCGGCTTCATCTCCAGCCAGAATACTCAGAGGAAGCTGCCCAACGCGCCCATTGCCGACGACTTCGGGTACTTCATCGTCAAGAACTCGTGGGGCGACTGCTGGGGCGATCAGGGCTACGTGTACCTGCCGTGGACCTGGGTCAAGAGCTTTACCGGCCAGGCCAGCACCGGGATTTTGCCGCAGTAACGGACCGGGAGAGGGCGAGTCTTTAAGTCCTCGCCCTCTCCAGCTCATACCCCCAAAAGGAAGGTTGATATGACACGACTTGCACGGCCGTTCTTCCCTCTCCTGCTGGGCCTGGCCCTGCTGCTCAGCGCCTGCGGAGGCGGCGATGGGCCAGCCCCGGCGGGGGGCAACACCTGGGACAGCGCCACCTGGGATTCCGCCACCTGGCAATAAGACCTGAGTTCGGAAAGGAGCAAGCCATGAAACGGACAGCCACGAAAGGACTCCTTCTGGGCGCATTGCTGGGTGTGGGAGCGCTGGCGGCGGACACGCTGACCACCTTCCAGGCCGGGACGCCCATCCGCGCCGCCGAGGTCAATGCCAATTTCAGCGCCCTGAAGGTGGGTCTGGACGGTAAGCAAAACGCCATCACCGGCAGTCCCTGTCAAACCGGGCAGTTCGTGAAAGGCGTGGGCACCGACGGGGCGCTGAGCTGCGGCCCCGATCAGATCGGCGCGGGCGGCGGCGCGGCGGGCGTGTCCAGCCTGAATGGCAAGACCGGCAGCCTGGCGCTGGAGGCGGGCAGCAACATCAAGATCGACAGCTCGCAGGTGGGAAAACTGATCGTGAGCGCCACGGGTTCCACGGGTGGGGGCGGCAGCCTGACCCTGCCCTTCACGGGCGCGGCCAACGGCAACTCGCCCGCCTTCTCGGTCAGCAACAGCGTGGGAATCGCCGTGAGCGGCAGCAGCGAGGGCGGCAACGCGGTGTACGCCATCAGCGGCAAGGGCTACGGCGTCAGCGCCTATTCGGAGTCCAGTTTCGGTGTGGTGGGCTTCACGGGCAGCGGCCTGGCCGGGGTCTACGGCGAATCCAAGATCAGCGGCGCAGCGGGGGTGCGCGGGGTCAACAGCGTGGGGCCAGGCTCGTCGGGCGTGTGGGGCGAGAGTGCGCCCGGCTCCGGTGTGCGCGGCAGCAGCTCCAGCGGCGCGGGCGTGCTGGGCAACAGCGAGAAGGGCTACGGGGTGCGGGGAACGGTCAGCGCCTCCGGCACCGGCGTTTACGGCGAGAACACCTCGAACGCGGCGGGGGCCGGGGTGCAGGGCCGCGCCGATTACGTCAACTCGGTGGGCGTGGGTGGGATCAGCGCGGCGGGTGCGGGCGTACAGGGCACGAGCGCCAGCGGTACGGGCGTGCGCGGCACGTCTGGCAGCGGCGGCACCGGCGTCGAGGGCAACGTCACCGGCACCAGCGGCTCAGGCGTGAAGGGCATGCATTCCAGCAACGGTTTCGGCGTATACGGCAACTCGCCGGGCGGCGTGGGCGTGGGCGGCGAATCGGCGGGCAGCATCGGGGTACAGGGCAAGGGGCCAATTGCCATGAAGGCTGTAGGCAACGCCGTGCAGACGCCGGGATTCGGCGGCTGGGCCAAGGGCATGGTGATCGTGGACGTGACCAGACCTGTAGGGCAGCAGATCGTGCGCTGTTACAACTCGCAGCTCACGGGCGCGGCCATGAACACCGTTCCCTGCGGCTACGCACTGGAAAGGGCCAAGGGCCAGACGCGCGTGATCTTCAGTTTCGATACCCGCAACACCTTCGCTACCGCCACCCTGACCGACGATAACAGCTCCTGTTTCGTATCATCCTGCGACTTCCCCACCATTTCGGGCGTGCTGTACGAGAACGATTCGGTAATGGTGGTCACGCGCAACACCAAGGACTATTACTTCGCCAATCCCGCTAAGGGCTTCACGCTGATTCTGTACTGAAGCCCGAACCCCTGAGGAGTCAACCATGCCACAACGAACTTTGCTCGCCTTTCTCGCTCTCGCCACCTGCTCCATGGCTGCCGCCCAGAGCTATTCCCTGGTAGTCAACGGTCAGCCCGCTCCGGTCAAGGCTATCGTCGTCAATGGGCAGACGTATGTGCCGCTCTCGGCCCTCAAGAAGTTGGGCATTCCCAGCAGCCTCAAAGGGACCACGCTCACCCTGGGCACAGGGGCAGCCCCGTCCACCTCACCGGGCGGCAGCAATCAGCGGGCCTCGCTGGAAGGCTGCATCGGCGAAACGCTGTTTAATGGCGTGTGGCGGCTGACCACCCAGAAAGTCGAGCGGATCGGACCGAATGTCGGGCTTGGGCCAGGGTGGGGGGTGACCATCGAATTGAGGAACGGCACCACAACCAAGGCCAATCTTCATGACACCGGCCTGGAGTCCATCGAGCTGGTTGGCGCGGATGGCAATACCTTCTCCTTTGAGGAACGTGCCGCAGAAGAGGCGTTGATCTACAAAGATGTCACCCAGGCAGGCGGGGTCACGTATCAACTCAAGTTCCATGTGGAAGATGCCCGTGCGGTCGCAGCCAATATCCCCGCCGCAACCAAACTGGTGATCTCCCTGAATCCCCAGAAGATGACGGCAGGCTACCTGCGGGAAGCCAAGGTCACCTACACCACGCCCACGCCCAGCTTCCGGGTCCGGCTGAATTGCCAGAATTAGCGGTCTGGATGCGGTTTCCCGCTTTGTCCAGTCGACGGTGCAGATGGGTTCGCCCTGACCCACCCGGTGGGCAGAGCGCTCGAATATTCTCCGGTCTGCCGCCGCCTCGATCTGCTCGTGCAGCGTGCCGATGCCCCAGGCTTCAGCCAGCACACCCAGCATCAGCACGTCGCGCAGGCACAGCAGCGCGACCAGATCCTCACGCCAGTTCGGGACAGCGGGCAAACTTCCCGGTAAGCGGGCAGGTAAACCTCCAGAAAACGCTGACACAGCGCCGCCGTTTCCTCCTTAGGGGGACCAGCCGGGCCACGCTGTGCAGACTGACTGCCAGGCCATTCAGGAAGCAATGGTACTCGCAGTCGTCGAAATCGGAGGCGTGCAGGGTCTGACCGTCCCAGTGAAGGTTGTTCCCATGCAGATTGGAGTGGATCAGGCCGTAATTCTCCAGCGTTCGCGGCCACGCTTTCAGCCGCTCGATCAGGACGTGGCCGCACTTGCGCTGCTCGTTCAGACCAGGGGGCAACTGCCGCAGGTCCAGCACCGACTCCGTATGCCAGGAGCGCCGCCGGGGCAGACCTGAATCGGGCATGTACCGGCGGGTCAGCACGTGCATTTGGCCTGTCAGCCGTCCCCAGGTGCGGATCACGGTGGGCGTCAGGTGTTCGGCCCGCAGCGGATGACCGGGGAGCCGGGTGAACGCGTAGGCCAGCCAGCTTCCGCCCTCCGGGTCAGGGGACGCCTCGACCCAGTGTCCAGCCGATGACGGCAGGGGGCGGGCGACGGGAAGACCGTGTTCGGCCAGGTGGCGGGTGAAATGCAGCTCGGCCTCGATAAACGCCCTCTCACGGCGCAGGGTGTGAGTCAGCTTCAAGACCTGCTGCGGAGTGGCCAATACGACACTCTCGAAGCCGCCCAGCGCCTGTGCGCCCTCCATTTCAAAGTGGGTTAGCAGGAGCGGCAGTACGCCTTTGATAGATTTGCGCGCGATGGCGGGCAGCATATATCCACTGTACTTGGTTGGCCGCACGAGGCGCATGGGCCAGGTGGCCTAAAGCAGGAGTCCTCAAGAAGCAGTCCACCAAATTCCGGGGCCGAGGAGCGCCGTGAATCAGGGGGCATTGGCGGCGGAGTTGAATTCGACACGCCGCATCATGTTGCCCAATCGCCTTTGAACGGTGTTGCCCCCGCTTTTGATACCCTCCTTCCTGACCGGGAAAAAGCTGTCAGAAGCGCAGATTCAGCGTCTGAGCGGTCATGGTAGCAAGAAGAGTCTGGAGGTCTATCGGCACCTGTCGCTGGTGGCGGCGGTGGATGACGCCTATCAGCAGGCCGTCAAGCGGCTGGAGCTGGTGCAGGCTACCACCGCTGTGCTGATGGGCGTTTTTCGCTTAGCGGTGTAAAATTCCTGAATCTTGTCGTTACCCCTTGCTGGCGTGGCCGCTGAGGAGCTGGATCTGCGCATCTGAGAGCTTCTGACCAGTCAGGAACGTCAGGATCTGATGCCCCAATCAGTGGGAATGCACCGCGTCGCCCAGCCCTGCCGTACTGACCACCCGGAGTGGGGGACGAAGGTGAATTTTGGGAAGGGCCTGGAGAGGTCAACGCCCTTCAGTTCTCTTCACTGGCTGGATCAACCGGCAGCAGCAACGCGATCAATGCCACGGTGAACAGGGCGGCCCTTACCGCGTGTGCGTACTCCCAACGGGCGCGGAACGTCGTCCAATCCTGCGGGATCGTGGCAGGCGTCCAGCCATCCACGGCCGCGTTGACTGGCCCATTGTGAACTTGCCAGACGATCAATGCCGCCCCGATGAACGCGGGTGCCACAAGCGGCAGCCAGCAGCTTTCCCCACGCCGCCAGCGCCAGATACCCAGACCGCCCGCACCCAGCAGCGCCACAATCTCCAGCGGGCCGACGATCCTGCCGAAACCATTGTAAATACTCTGCTGGACAACCAGATAAGCGTCCGCCGAGAGGGCCAGTTTGTTGGGCAATTCCAGCAGATGCGTCAAGGCGACGCCGGTGACGGCGGCAGTGATCAGCCGAGTGCCGAAGGTGAGCGCACGGACGCCGCTGGTATAGGCGCGGGCGGTGCGGCGGGACCGGGGCGTGTCATGGGCGAGTCTCATGGTGAGGGTAGTCTGCGCGGTAGGCTGGGAAAATGGACGCCCTCATTTTTCCCGAAGATCTGGCCCGGCGTGCGGTTGCTGGAGATTCGTCCCCGGAGCGCCACGCGGAGTTGCTGGCGGACCCCAGAGTTCAGCGGTTGCTGGGACCCTTCTTCGTGGGGTTGGAAAGCAAATCTGGCGCTGCGGGCGTCAGTGTGGCCCAGGCGGCGGACGCCCTGAACATGGAGGCGCGGGCGCTCCGCTACTGGGTCAACAAGCTGTTGACCGCCGGTCTGCTGTGCGAAGTGAACAGCGGCGGAGGCCGCGCCGCGCGCCGCTACCGGACGTCTGCGCCGCATTACTTCGTGTCCTTCGCCCAGATTCCCCGGTTGACCCTGGACGCCCTGTTCGAGCGGGCAGAGGCCATTCCGCTGGAGACACTTCACCGCAACCTGCTGGCGCTCTCGCACGGGGCGTTTCCAGGGCTGCACCAGTGGGGCCTGTGGGTGGAACCAGCGGTTGGGGGCCGAATTGAGGTCAGAGTCGGCCCGGCGGAGCGCGCGGTGAGCAGCGTGCAGGCGCTGCTCCGGGAAGCGCACGGCCCGGCGGCGCTGATGTGCTGGCTGCCCCTCCAGTTGGACTTTCAGGATGCCAAGGCTTTTCAGCGCGAGCTGGGTGATCTGATCGAGCGCTATCAGGACAGACGCGGCGCACAGCCCTATCTGGCCCGGATTGCGATGACGCCCATTCTTGAGCCTTGATCCGGTCCGGTCGCTGCCAGACGGCGCGCACTGGCTTATCCGGCACCCGTCGCTGGGCTGGAAACACATCGGACTGACTGGAAACTATCTGTGCGGCCTGACGAGGTGCCTCTGCCGGGAACGCTTCGCAAGCTCAACGGCTGAAGGGTGTGCTGGACGGCAGAGTCCGCTTAACGGTGTTAAAGTTCTGGATCATGTCGTTACCCTTAACCGGGTGCTTTTCTTTTGGCCTGCTGATATGGGCGACATGCTGGCCGATTAGACCGCCTGTTCCTGGGTCTTGGACACGAGATAGAGGGCGTGGCGGTCGGTCATCAGGGCGATATTCTCCAGTGGTGCGCCGTCCAAATCTCCGGCCTTAACCAGTTCTTTGACCCGCCTGTTGTCAATGCGGGCAGCCTCAAAGGTGGCCGCGTCCCCGTAGACCTCGCGGAAGCGGTCTACCGGATACGTCGGGGTACGGGTAGTTTGCAATCGGGCGCGGTACAGCTCGCACTCTGGCCGCGCTCTGCTCAGCATGGCCCCTTTGATCTCCACTCCCAGGGCATCTTTCTCGGCCTGCAAGCCTTCAATGGTATCTCTCAGAACGGCGTAACGCTCCAACTTCTCGTCAAGAGTGGTCATGAGACAGCTCCTCCCGCTTCGTCCAGCGGTCTTTCCTGAGGTAGGTGTACGCGCTAGCAACGGCTCTCTGAGCTTCATCCAAAGTGAAGGGGGTGCGCTTCACACCTTGCACCATGTCGGTGTATTCCCCGGCGGCATGGATCGCTTCGCCCACGCTGTAGTCGTTGGCATTGGCCCACAGCCCCAGCATGAATGCCCCCTTATTCCGACTGTCCGCTGCATAGTCGGCGGCCCGGTCCAGCATCAGGAACATGGGACAGCGCTCGTCGTCAGCGTAGGAGGGCTGGAAGCTGGGCCGCTCGGCGCTCCTGGGTTCCTGCGGTACGGGCGGGGTCAAGCCCAACGCCTGACGCAGTGGGTAGGTCTCCCCTGCCACGGTGATGGTCTCCGGTACATCTTCAATGCTGAGCCGCTGGCGCTGATCGGTGCGGCGGTAGAAGCCCTGGCGGTTGCGGCTGGGCGGGAACATGATGTAGCCGCCGTCGCCCCGTACATCGAAGCCGGGAGGCAGTGTTTTCTTGCTCTTGCTGGCATTGGACTGCACGAACCAGCCGGGCCAGCGCAAGTAGAGATGCGCGCCGCCGCTCGGTGAGATGACGTGTGGTTTCCATCCCAGCTCGTGCATGAGGGGCAAACCTTCCAAGTCCACATCTATGACCACGTAGCCGCTCAGTTGGCCCGTGACCATCCCCAGGCCGCGTGCGCGGACCCCCATGTACCAGGTCTTGAGGTCTTCAGCAGTGGGAAGCTGGGTTTGCATGGGCTTCCAACTGGCCCTGAGTTCCCCGTCACCATTCACATAGGTGTGACCGGAGGCGATTAAGGCTTGCTTGTGGGGTTCTTTCGCCCACTGGCTGACGCCCCCGCCTGTGGGAATAATGCTGATCGCCTGGCGCACCAACTGACAGGCAGTTTCATAAATCTGTTAAGATTCGTCGTCGTACACAG
>NZ_JNIW01000074.1 GCF_000701425.1 Deinococcus frigens DSM 12807
CATCCACCGTCGTGCAGACCTCGTCCAGGTACCAGCGGGAACCCCGGCGGGGTTCTCGCTGGCGCAGTCCTTCTGCGAACAGGGAAGCGAATTTCATGCACCACTCGCGGAGGGTCTCATGACTGACTTGAATGCCGCGCTGGTGCAGCAATTCTTGAACATCTCTGTAGCTGAGTGGGAAGCGGTGGTACAGCCACACAGCGTGCTGGATGATGATCATTGGGAAGCGGTGTCGGTAGGGCTTGGCGTCGGTCATGGATGGTCACCCTACCCCAGTCCGGTTAAGGCAACACAACCGTCTAAGCGGCTGGAACCGTTGTTGCCCGCTGCTAAGCCAGGAGGGCGACCGCGCACGGTCGACCTCTACGAAGTGCTGTGCGCGATCATGTCCGTCTTGCAGGGCGGCATTGCCTGGAGAAACCTACGCATAACTTTCCAGCGTGGCAGACGGTGTACTCGTATTTTCGCCGCTTTGAAGCCGATGGTTCATGGGAGGCAATCAATCGCGTCCTGGTGCGCGAAACCCGGAAAGCGGCAGGACGTGGCCCGGAACCGAGTGCGGGCATTCTGGACGCCCAGACCGTGCGCTGCGCCCCGCAAGCGGGGCCGCGTGGGATAGATGCGGGAAAGAAGACCACTGGCGCAAGCGGCAGGGCATTGATGACGCGCTGATTCAGCCGTACAGCGGTCATGCCTCCAGGCAATCGCTGGAGGTGTATTCCCGGCTGGCCCTGGGGGAGGCCCAGAAGCAATATGACCGAGTCATCGGGCGCTTTCCCGTGTGACTCATGAATCGCTTCACTTTGCGCCTGGGAACAGCTTCCTTAAATTTCCGCCAATAAACGCACGCGCCATTCGCCTGCGCCGCTCAGCCGTTCGGTCATCACCACGCGAAACCGGGCACCGTCATGCAGCTCCAGCACGCACTCACTGCCCTCATCCACGGCGAGATGGCGGTCAAGTATGTTGAGGGAGACGCGCATCAAGCCCCGTCCACCCTCCAGGGCTTCCACCTGGCCCGAGATGGCGGTGTCCCCGAAGTGCGCGACCAGACTGTTAAATGCGCGCACGTTTCCTCAGGCGTCGCCCATCATCAGGCCCTCGATGGAGTGGCCCTGCACGATGGGTTCAAGGTGGTCCACCACCCGGCAGATCAGGTGATCGCGCACCTGCTGCGGCAACTGGTCATAAAAGGTGCGGGTGAACTGCAAGTCATGCTTCTCGTCGTGGCCCGCGCCCGGCGCGTCCACCCCCAGCACCAGAACCGGGCGGGCCTTGTTGCTGTGGTTGGCCGTACCCCGGTGAATGGTGAGCGCGCTGCGCGCCGAGATGTCGCCCATCCTGGGCAGCTTGCGCTGCGACAGGGCTGCGTAGCGCGCGAAGGTAGAGACCGGGGGAAACATGCCGTGGTCAAAGGCAGAGGGGTCGTCCCACTGGGTACCGGGCGCGATCTCGAACGGCCCCATGTTTTCCTCAACGTCCACAGAGGTGAGGTTAAAGGCAAGCGAATTCAGGCGGCGGTCCACCAGGGTCTCGGGACCGGCAGGAAAGTCGCGGTGCCAGGGCTGGTCCTTTGCGCCGGGATTGGGCACGTCAAAGCCGATCTCGACGATTTTGTAGTTTGGTCCGAGGACGCTCTCGCACACGGCGGTGACCCAGGGATGGGTGACCAGGTCGAGAAAGCCACTGATGTCCTCAGGGTGAATCTCGACGTAGTGGCGGTGGGTGCCGCGTCCCACCGCGCCGCCAGGCCGGGCGAGCGCCGCCTGGTAGAGCGCTGGCAATTCCTCGCCGAGCCTGGCCACCCACGCAAGGGAAAAAGCGCCCTTGAGGCCGATGTTGCCGTCGCCGTAGAGGCCGGCCATGAGGGCGGGAATGTCGTATTCTGTCTGGGCCTCCGGCACTTGGGTGGGCTTGACGTCGCGGGTGGCGGTCATGGGGTCCTCCTGGGACGATGGACGATGATGGTGGACGATGATGGTGGACTCATCACATTGTGCGTCTTGGTTCCAGCGCTTGCATGAGAGGAGGAGTGGGCGGCGGGTCTGGGCTGCGGCGCTGACGACACTCCGCGCCCGGCTCATCTCCACGCGGTTCTGGCGAATTTGTATATTGAGCTGGGTCATAGAGGCTCTCCAGCAAGCGGCCCAAGAGCGGCAGCAATTTGTTCGCGAGCAAAATGCTTGCCGCCGGGAAATGGAAGTCCACCAGCGTGCTGCTCAAACGCTCCAGGTCGCGTCCCAGCCGCCTGCATCTTGAGAGCCATGTAGGTGAGCGTTCGACGCCCCAGTGCCTCGGAAGCAAGACAAAGCCCTTCTCGCCTTCGGGGCGGTTGACCACCACCGACTCCACCCCCATCTCGGCGGCATCAAATGCCGCCGTTTTTCCAGTGTATTCCTGATCAGCAAATAAGACTTCAATGTTGACGCCTGTCACTGCCTGGGCTTCCAGGCACAGATCATGGACGTGGGCGCGATCCTGCTCAGCGGCTGGCCTGGCACCTGCTGGAACTGGCCGCCGACGGGATTCGTGTTGCCCTCATCTGTGTGGCGCTGGATCAGGGTCAACAGACGTTCTGAAACTCTCAACCCTACCTGTTAATATTTCGGTTAATCCGTAGCAATTGAGCGGTTCCATCGGATGCCCTTGGAAGGATCGAGAAAAGAAAGGAGTGACATGCCCGCATCTGGAAGCCGTAGCCTGAGCCTGGAGGGCGAGAGCGCCCTGCCCGTCCTCAAGGCGCTGGCGAATGAAACCCGACTGCTCATTCTCAGCCTGCTGACCCACAATGCGCTGAATGTCTCGGAACTGGCGGCGGCGCTGGGCCTCCCGCACTCCACGGTCAATTTCAACCTCAACCAACTGGTTCACGCTGGCTTGATCACGGTCGAGTACGAACCTGGAACACGCGGGTCCCAGAAGCTGTGTTCGCGTCGGTACGACGAGGTGGAGTTCAAGATGCCCGGAGCAGCGGTGGAGGCGCAGGCCGATCAGGTGACGATCACCATGCCCATCGGGAACTACTCGCACGTGGAGGCGCAGCCGACCTGCGGCCTGGCCTCGGACACCAAGATCATCGGCATGCTGGACGATCCGCGCTCCTTTTACGAACCCGAACACGTCTACGCCCAGCTGCTGTGGTTCGGCGGCAGCGGCTACCTCGATTACGTGTTTCCCAACAACCTGCCCTACGGGGCTGCCCCGGCCCAGTTCGACCTCAGCATGGAAATCTGCTCGGAAGCGCCGCAGTACGACCCGGAGTGGCCCTCCGACATTACGCTGTGGATCAACGGCACCGAGGTAGGCACTTGGACCAGCCCCGGCGATTTCGGCGGCACCCGCGCACGACTCACGCCCGCGTGGTGGAACGACGACCAGACCTCGCACGGCCTGCTCAAACACTGGAGCGTGCGCGAGGAAGGGGCCTTCATCGACGGGGAGAAACTGTCCGGGGTCAGCCTGCCGGAGTTGAACTTGACGGACAGCCACCACATCCGGGTGCGGCTGGGGGTCAAGCCCGACGCCCGCAACTGCTCGGGGTTAAATCTGTTCGGACGGCGATTCGGCAATTATGAGCAGGACTTGGTGATGCGAATCAATTATGCCTTTCCGGGTCATACCCGCACGGTCAAGGTGCGCTGAGGCGGGCGCTGACAGGCTGTTTGCGTTGGTGGGAGGTTCAGACCAGAGGGCCGCGTCATAGACCAAGCGGCACGGACCCTGGCCTTACGACAACCCTCTGGCGGCTTCATCCACAAGCCCAGGCCCATCCGGCGCTGCGTGCGCCTCCCGCCCGCGCCAGCGCTCCGCGTAGCCCAGCGGATGGGGGGCGGGATCACGGTCAATGTCCCAGGCATGGCGCGGCCCCCGCGTGGCCTGCGCCAGCCGGGCAAGGTCCGCCTTCGGCTCACGGATTTCAGTCAGCAGGCCATTTTTTTCCTGAAAGGTATCAGTCAGTTGGGTGTAGCAAAAGCCCGCCAGGGCCTCACAGTCATGCACGGCGGCCAGCAACCCCTCGTACAGTTCCACAAACGCCGCGCTGTCGCCCGCCCGGTGATAGCCCCAGCCCCGCTCATCCTCCAGGCTGTAGGCGACGCCTCCGAATTCACTGAGAATGGCCGGTTTGCCTTCGGCGCTGAAGTCTTCCAGCAGCAGGCGGCGTCCGAACGGCTGCGTCAGCACGCGCGCCAGGGCCTCCGGCGTGCCGTACCGCCGGGTCAGCACGGCGGGGTCGTGCGCGTAGTCGTGGATGCCCAACAGATCGGTCGCCACATGTTCCCAGCCGTCGTTGCCAATCACCAGCCGGGAAGGGTCCAGCGTTTTGGTCAGGTGATACAGCGCCCGCACATAGTCGCGGTGGGCCGGATTGCTGGGCAGGTCCGGCACGCCCCAGCTCTCATTGAACGGAACCCACGCCACGATGCACGGGTGCGAGACATCGCGGCGGATCACCTCCATCCATTCACGCGTCAGCCGCTCGACGCCCTCCGGGGTAAAGCGGTAGGGGCTGGGCATCTCCTCCCACACGAGCAGCCCCAGCACGTCGCACCAGTACAACCAGCGGGGGTTCTCGACCTTCTGGTGTTTTCTGGCTCCATTGAAGCCCAGCCGCTTGGTCAGTTCCACGTCGCGGCGCAACTCCTCGTCGGTCGCCGTCATCAGTCCCTGCGGCCAGTATCCCTGATCCAGCACCATCTTGGGGGTGTAGGCGTGGCCGTTCAGGAGGAACCGCTGCCCATCGGTGGAGACCGAGCGCAGGGCCGTGTAACTCTGCACCTGATCGACAACCCGTTCGCCGTTTAGCAACTCGAGGGTGGCCTGGATCAACTGGGGGTGTTCGGGACTCCACAGCAGATCGTTGCGGGCGTCGTCGATGCCAGGGTCGGGAATGGCGATGCGGCGGCTGAGGTCACGGCTGGTGAGTGTGTAGGTGTCGTCGGCCAGCAAGCGCCCGTCCACCGACAGGCGAACCCGCACCCGCAGCTCTGGCATCAGTGGCCCGGCCACACCAATATCCAGCCCCAGCTCCCAGCGGTCCAGCCAGGGTGTCCAGCGCAGGGCCTCCAGACGGGTCTGCGGCACGCTCTCAAGCCACACGCTCTGCCAGATGCCGGTGGTGCGCGGATACCAGATGAGGTGCGGCTCGGCCCTCCAGTCCTGTTTGCCACGGGGCCGGGCCAGCTCATGCGGATCGTCTTCCGCGCGCAGGACGAGGTCAACCGTGCCGTCCTCACCGAGCGCCTCGGTAATGTCCACAGTGAAGGGGGTATGGCCGCCTTCATGCTGACCGACAAGGCGGCCACCCGCCCACACCCGCGCGGTATAGTCCACCGCCCCGAAATGCACCAGCACTCTCCCCGCCCGTTCATGGGGGGCGACTGAAAGCTGACGGGCATACCAGGCGACCGGATGAAAACCGCCGTCATGAAGGCCGCTGAGGACGCTCTCTGGGGCATAGGGTACCGTGATGATCTGGTCGAACGTCACGTCCGTGGGCTGCTGCCAGTGGGCCAGGTCGTCATAAGCGAACTGCCACTCGCCGTCGAGGCTACGCCAGGTCGGGCGCTGGAACTGGGGGCGGGGATGGGCAGGCTGAGTCTTCACAGAATCTCCAAGACGGTGCTTTCACAAGTCGAGATGTCACAGGATAAATCGTTTATTCACAACTTCATTCGCAACTACGATAGGCATATCTCGGCGGAATGTAAAGAGTGGCAGGAGAGGCGACCACAGTGCGCCGCAGAGGCGTCATTTGCGGCGCTCAGGAAGGCCGGATAAAACTGGCGGCTGGGCGTCCTTGTATGGGAGAGGACAGACGCCTGGACGGCACGCTTCGCGGGTGAGAGCCAACCCTGGGGACGCCAGGCCAGCCTTTCCTGGTTGTGGTGAGCGTTGTCGGCCAGGGATGCGGGGTTGGAGCAGTGGATTAAACACGCCGGGAAATCCAAAAATCACAAGTTAAGTCAATTTACCACAGAAGGATTGACGAGTATTCCGTGATGGTGTACCGTGAGAGTTGCACACCACGCAGACAAATCGGGCCGCCACCGTGCGGCAACGTTCAGGACACCAATGTCTGAGAAGCTCAGCTTCTGGACGGCGGTTTCCGCTTACTGGAGGTTGAATTCAATGACCGCACCCCTGTCCCGCCTGGCCCTTCTGACCGCCGCCGTCGCCCTCGCCACGTCCCCTGGTCCGGCCAGCGCCCAGAGTTACTCCGGTTCCAAGGTCAACCTCACCTTTTTACACGGCTTCACCGGACCAGACCGGCCCGTGATGGAAGGACTGATCAAGAAGTACAACGACACCCACCCCAACGTGCAGGTGCGCGGTCAGGCGCAGCCGTGGGGGACGACCTGGCAGCAACTCCCGGCGCTGGTCGCCTCGGGTAAGGCCCCCGACGTGGTGGTGATCAACGAGGACCAGATCACCGGCTTCGTGGCACGCGGCGCGGTGTCCCCGCTGGCCCCCGCTGAGTTGAAGGCGGCGGGCATCAACAAGTCCAACTTCTTTGGGCCATTGTTCGCCACGGCGGATTACAAGGACCAGGCGTATGGGGTGCCGATTTCCAGCGTCGCCTACGTGATGTTCTACAACAAAGACCTGATGAAGAAGGCCGGGCTTGATCCCAGCAAACCGCCCAAGACCCGCGAAGAGTTTCTGAAAGCGGCGCAGGCGTGTACCGTGGACAAGAGCGGCAAGAAGGCGGGCGAGGCGGGCTTTGATCCCAAGCAACTGGACACCTGGGGCGTGAGCCTGTACAACAACTGGGTGGGGGCGCGGGCGGCCTACGCGGCGATTCTCCAGAATGGGGGGCAGATGGTGGACAAGAACCAGAACGCCGCTTTCAACTCGCCGCAGGCCGTCAGCGCCGTGCAATTTCTGGTCGATCTGGTCAAGCAGGGCGTGGCCCGCCCCAACAGCACCGAGGAGGCCGAGCTGGCCGCCTTTAGCCAGGGCAAGGTCTGCATGTTCCCAAGCGGGCAGTGGTACCTGGACCGTTTCGAGGGCCAGAAGATGAACTTCGGCGTGACCTTTTTGCCGCGCGTGGGCGGCACGGCCAAGGACGCGGCCTGGGGCGGGTCCAGCCACCTGACGTTGCCCAAGCAGCCCTCCGGTTACGACGCCAACAAACGCAAGGCCGCGCTGGATTTCGTGGCCTGGATGAGCCTGCCCGCGCAGAACCTGACCTGGACCAGCACTGGTAGCCTGCCCACCCAGGCCGCCGTCGCCAAGAACTCGCAGTTCGAGAAGGCCGCCATCAGCGGGATCTTTGATCGACTGAACAGCGTGTACGCCACCAGCGGCTATCCCTGGGTCGGCCAGGTGATGGGACCGTTCGATCAGGCATGGGAGGCCGCCTACCTGGGCAAAAAGACCGTTCCGCAGGCCCTGAATGACGGCGTGAAGGAGTCCAACAAGCAGATCGAGCAGGCCCGCAAGAACTTCCAGTAGTGCCAGCCTAAGAGTTCTGGCCCAGTAATGCAGGCGGTGGCCCGGCCCCTTTCCCTCTGATTGCGGGGTGAGGCGAACCGGGCCGCCCAGTTCAACATCTCTTCGCGCGAGGTATTCCGTTCATGACCATCACCCAAGCGCCCGCCCGGACCACCACGGCTCCGGCCCCCACGCCGCGCCGCCGCGTTCCGCTGGAACCCTACCTGTACCTGCTGCCACACGCGCTGCTGTTCTTCGTGTTCACGGTGTATCCCATCGGCTACGGGCTGTACATCAGCCTGCACCGCTGGGATCTGCTCAATCCCGTCAAGGCGTTCGTGGGGTCCGAGTTCTACCGCAACCTGTTCACGCCCGGCACTCCGCAGGCTGATTTCTTCTGGAAGACGCTGTGGAACACCACCTTCTTCACCATCGTCAGTGTGCCGCTGCTGCTGGCGGCGGCGCTGGGGCTGGCGCTGCTGCTTTTCCGGCCCATCTTCGGGCGCACCTTTTTCCGGGCGGTCTTCTTCATGCCCGGCATCCTGACCGTCTCGGTGATGGGCATCCTGTGGCGCTGGATGTTTGACAACCAGATCGGGCTGGTCAACGCCGCGCGGGAAGTGCTGGTCAATGCCCCGCCGATTCCCTGGCTGTCCACCGAGGGCCTGGCCTGGGTGCCGATTGTGATCGGGACGGTGTGGTGGACCCTGGGCTTCAACATGACGCTGTACCTGGCTGCGCTGGGCAACGTGCCGCTCAGCCTGTACGAGGCGGCCTCGCTGGACGGCGCGACGCCGTGGCAGCAGTTTCGCTTCATCACCGTGCCGATGCTGGCCCCGGTCACGCTGTTCGTGTTCGTCACCACGGCGCTGTCCTCGTTTCAGTTGTTCGGGCAGTCTCTGGTGATCACGGGCGGCGGGCCGAGCCGCTCCACCCAGAGCGTGATTCAGTACATCACCGAGGAAGGCTTTACCAACGCGCAGTATTCCAGCGCCGCCGCGATGGGCTTTGCCTTCGGACTGATCATGCTGATCTTCACCGCCGGGCAGTTCGGCCTCATGGCGCGTGACGTGAAGGGGGACTGACGATGACGAACCTTGCTCCCACCGCTGCTGTCCGGCCCGTGCGCCGCCGCCGCCGGATGCCGCGCGATCTCCCCCGCTTCGTGCTGCTGTGCGTGCTGGCCCTGATCTTCCTGGCCCCGGTGTACTGGATGATCTCCACCTCGCTCAAGTCCGAGGCCGACGCCATCTCGCTGCCGGTGCAGTGGATTCCCACGCAGCTCACCCTCGACAACTACCGCGAAATCCTGACCTCTCCCGACGGCAACATCCTGCGCTGGACCGGCAATTCGCTGTATGTGGCGCTGGCCTTTACGGTGCTGCACGTCTTGCTGTGCGCCCTGACCGCTTACCCGCTGGCCCGCATGCGTTTTCCAGGCCGCAACAGCTGGTTCTGGTTCATTCTGTCGAGCCTGATGATTCCCGGCATCGTGACCCTGATCCCCACCTACATCATGATGCTCAATTTCGGCTGGATCAACTCGTACCACGCACTGATCTGGCCGGGCCTGAGCGGGGTTTTCGGCGTCTTTTTGCTCAGACAGTTCTTCATCGGCATCCCGCGCGAGTTGGAGGAAGCCGCGCGTCTTGACGGAGCCAGTAGCCTGCACATCCTGTGGCGGATCATCCTGCCGCTGAGCCTTCCCGCGCTGGCGACATTGGCCGTCTTTGCGTTCATGGGATCGTGGAACAACTTCCTGTGGCCGCTGTACACCGTCACCGACGTGGACAAGATGACGCTGCCGGTGGGCATCACGACTTTCTCGCAGCGGTACGTGACCGAGTACGGCAAGTTGATGGCTGCCACCACCCTCGCGGCGGTCCCCGCGCTGATCGCTTACCTGGTCGCGCAGCGTTTTTTGGAAGCGGGCCTGTCCACCACCGGTCTCAAGGAGTAACGATGCTGCGTTTAAGACTGCTGCTGGGCGTCACCGCCTTGCTCCTGTCCACCCCAGCCCAGGCAGGCGGCGGCGGACCCATGACGGCCCAGAACGCCCCCAGCGCCACCTTCCGCAACCCGGTCATTGACGAGAACTTCCCCGATCCGGGCATCCTGCGCGTCGGCCAGACCTACTACGCCTACGCGACCAACAGCGCCAACGCCAACGTGCCATACGCGGTCAGCCGTGATCTGGTGCGCTGGGAAATCACGGGCGACGCCATGCCCGTGCTGCCACCCTGGGCCAGAGGCGGGCGCACCTGGGCTCCCGAAGTGACCCAGATCGGCAAGACCTTCGCGCTGTATTTCACCGCGCAGGACGACGCCAGTGGCCGCCAGTGCATCGGCGTGGCGACGGCAGCTTCCCCAGCGGGACCGTTCAAGGATTCGTCCAGCCAGCCGCTGGTCTGTCAACTCGCCGAGGGCGGCAGCATCGACGCCAGCCCCTTTCAGGACGGCGACGGCAAACGCTACCTGCTGTGGAAGAACGACGGCAATTGCTGTAACCAGGCCACCAACCTCTACCTCCAGCCCCTCAGCGCCGATGGTCTGAAGTTGACCGGCAAGGCCAGCGCCCTGATCCAGAACTTTGCGCTGTGGGAGGGCAACGTCATTGAGGCCCCCACGCTGTACCAGGCGGGCGGCGTGTACTACCTGCTGTACTCCGCCGGGCCGTACGACAGTGACCTGTACGCGGTGGGTTACGCCACGGCCCCGCGCGTGACTGGCCCCTACAAAAAGGCCGCAGAAAATCCCATTCTGGTCAGCAAAGGGGAAGTGGCCGGGCCAGGACACCAGACGGTGGTGACCGACGGCGCTGGGCGCACCTGGCTGGCCTACCACGCCTGGACCGCCGGGCAGACCTCCGACGCCGTGGGCGGCTACCGCAGCCTGCGCCTGGACCCGGTGACGTTCTCGGGCGGCAGGGTCAAGGTGGCCGGGCCGACCCTGACGCCGCAGCGGGCACCGACGCCGTGAGCCAGCCGATGCCAGCCTCGGAGGCTCCGGCCATGACCCGCGCGCAGGAGGTGGAGACCAAACTCGCCTGGGTGCGGGAGGCGCTGGCGGAGGCGGGCAGTTCGCTGTGCCGTCTGCGCGGCAGCGACTGGTTTGCCTGGGCCACGGCCGGGGGGTCCAGCACGGTCCTGATGACTGCCGAGACGGGCGCGGCCGAGGTGATCGTCGGGACGCGCGACGCCTTTGTGCTGACTGATCACATCGAGGCCGGGCGGCTGCGGGCCGAGCAACTGGGTGGGGAACTGGTCCAGGTGTTGCCGGTGCGTGCCGTGCCGTGGGGCAACCCGGACGCCTGGGAGGCGGCGGCCCTGGCCGCTGTTCAGCCGGGCGGCCCGGTGCTGAGCGACCGCCCCGGCCCTGCGGAGGAGGCGCTTCCCGAAGCGCTGCTCGTCCGCAGGCGCACGCTGCTGCCCGCCGAACTCGCCCGGTTCCGGCAGGTGGGCCGCGCCGCCGCCGAGGCCGTGACCGGGGTATTGCTCGCGGCCACCCCGCAGATGACGGAGTTGGAGTTGGCGGCCCTGGCGGGCGCGGCCCTGCGCCGACGTGGCCTGGACGACGCCCTGGTGCTGGTGGCCGGCCAGCGCCGGTTGCCGCTGTACCGCCATCCCACGCCGCAGGAAGAGGTTCTGGGCAACGTTGCCATGCTGGTCGTCTGTGCGCGCGGCCACGGGCTGGTCGCCAGCCTGACCCGCTTCGTGTCCTTCGGTCCGCTGCCTGACGCGGCGCGGGCCGCCCACGCCAGGGTACGCGCCGTCGAGGCCGCTGTGCTGGCCGCCAGCGTGCCGGGTATGCGCCTCCTGGACCTTTACGACGTGCTGGCGGGAGCGTACCGTGACGTGGGCGATCCAGGGGCCATGCTCGAACACCACCAGGGCGGCCTGGCCGGCTACCAGGCGCGCGAGGCCATCGCCACGCCAGGGACGGCCACTTCACTGAATGTAGGCTCGGTCCTGGCCTGGAACCCCAGCGTGCGCGGCGCGAAGATCGAGGACACCATCGCCCTCACCGGGGTCGGCCTGGAGGTCCTGACGCTGGACCCGGCCTGGCCGCAGGCGACGGTGGCCGGCCTGCCCCGCCCGCTGGTGATGGAAAGGACGCGCCCATGAGCCGCCCGCTTACAAGTATTTGCCTGCCGCCCGGCCCGCTGTTTCCCGGTTATTTCGCCGATCCCTTCGTGATGAATGTGGACGGCACGTACTATGCCTATGGCACTGGTCTTCACGGTGAAACTGGGGTGCGGGTGTTCGAGGTCCTGTCGTCGCCAGACCTCGTGAACTGGATTTCGCACGGTGGCGTGCTGGAGCCGCTGGGGGCGGAGCGGCTGGACTATTGGGCACCGGAGGTCGCGCGTCAGGACCAGACGTTTTACCTGTACTACTCGGTGGGCCACGGCGACCAGGGCCACCACCTGCGGGTCGCGGCGGCGGCGCATCCCCTGGGGCCTTTCGTGGACCTGGGTTTGAATCTGACGCCGGACGAGCCGTTCGCAATTGACCCGCACCCCTTTCAGGCCCCGGACGGTTCGTGGTGGCTGTTTTTCGCACGCGACGATCTAAGCGGCGAGCGCCCCGGCACGGTGCTGGCGGTGGCCCCGCTGCACGACATGACCCATCTTGGCGAACCACAGACTATCGTGCAGGCCAGTGGCGACTGGCAACGTTATCAGGCGGGGCGGGCCATGTACGGCGGCCTGTACGACTGGCACACCCTGGAAGGGCCGTTTGTGCTGTGGCGGGACGGACAGTTTCATCTGCTGTATTCGGGCGGGGCCTGGACCAATGAAACCTATGGCATCGGGCATGCGGTTGCCGATCACCCGCTCGGCCCGTGGACCGAACCCGCTCCACGGGCCAATGTGTTGCGAACCGCAGGCCCCCTGATTGGTCCCGGCCACGCCAGCGTCACCACCCTGGATGGTCAGGACATCTTGATGTTCCACGCCTGGGACGCTCAGTACACCCGGAGGCAACTGCACGCCGCCCATCTGCGCTGGGAGGGAGAGCGGCCCTGCGCGTTAGCCGCACTCGTAAAGTAAAGCGTTCATTCCAGATTTTACCCTTGTCGTTGAATTGTACGTGTGGACGCACCTGCACCCACATCTCCGCTGCCGTCAGGCGATCTCCTTGTAAGTACCGCTGAATTGCGTCATGAGCAAAATCGTCGATGTGGTCAGCAAGATAGGTTTGCGTCCGATTGGTCTGTGTCGCAGCCAAAAACTCGCAGCACCGTTTCCGACTGACTTTCTGAGGTCTTCCCACAGAATCTCAAACTCGTCCGGTTTCGCGTAAGTCCTAGTGCAGCGTTCAATTAATACGAATGGCTTCGTAGTGGTTTCGGAGCGTCCGGCGAGCGACCTGGGTTGAGAACTGCCAGTTCAGCGTGATTCCAGCGCGTGAACGCGCTGTGACCCAGGCCTCGACTTCTTTGAAGGGCGCAGAATTCCAGCTCCGCCATGTTGTGCCAGGAAGCATGGATCGGCGTGTAGACCCACTCGAATCGGCCCACCAAACGGTGGGCCTGCTCTGGAGGCATCCACTTGTAAAAACTGCCGCCATGATGAGTGTTGAGATTGTCCTGCACCAGAGTGATCTGCACCGCCTCTGGATACGCCCGCTCCAGATCCTGCATGAACGCCGTGTATTCCTTGGCGGTTCGTCGGGCACACACTTTCGCGAACCGGCGACCGGTGCGGGGTTCAACTGCCAGGAGCAAGGTACAGCTCCCAAAGCGCTGGTACTCCTAGTCTTGCTTTGCGACTCGTCCCGGTTCCATCGGAACCGGGGCCATCGCGTCGCCGATCAGGAAGCAGGGTTACTCATCGAAGCACAGCACGGGAAAACGCTCGTCATAGGGGCGTGCGTAGACGTCCAGAACACGCTCCATCTCGCACAGAAATTTCGCCGTTAGCCGCGCGATACACCATTGTCTTTTGCGGTGCGGCTGGACCGCGTTTTTTTAAGCATGTAGAGCACTGTCGACGGTGCGATGCCGTCCACAACGTTCAATTCCACCGCTTTCTCCGCCAGCAGACGAATGCTCCACCGTGCATGGCCTTCGGGGGCCTCACTGCACGCGAGTGCCGTGATGGCCGCCCGGTCCTTGCCATCAAACTTCGCGGGTCGGCCCGTATGTGGCGCATCAAACAGTGCCGCTTCAAGACCACCGAGCACAAGGCGTTTTCGAGTGGACTGCGCCATCTGGACGCTGATCCCAAGCGCCTCTTTGATGAGGTGTGTTGCCTTAACTTGACCCGTGGCAGACTGAGGGCAGGGGTGATCTGAACTTCAGGCCACCCCTACCGCGGCTATTGACCACGTCTGGAACGCTTGTTTCTGATTGCTTCGTCTGATCGAGGTAGAAACGCTGGTTCGGGCGTGATGGTGGATGTTCTCGATTCGGGCGTGCAACCTCAGAAATTCTTGCGCTCGTTTTTTTCGTTTGAATCCCTGTTGTTGTCGTTCCTGACGCCGTGTAGATCGGTGCGATTGCTCAATGACATTGTTGCAGCGAGCCGTGGAAATCACTTG
>NZ_JNIW01000075.1 GCF_000701425.1 Deinococcus frigens DSM 12807
TTCGAGCATTGACTTGAGCGAATTTTCAGAACAGCGTCTGTCTGTGCTGTTCCGCGTCGGGCTGGGGGTCAAGGCCCAGACGCTGCGGCGTATGCCCCATCAGCGGCGGATCGCCACCCTGCTGGTCACGGTTTCGCGGCTGGAAGGTCAGGCGCTGGACGACGCGCTGACCCTGTTCGAGGGGCTGCTCACCGACCTGTTCAACCGGGCCGAGCGTCAGGAAGACGTGTCTCGCCAGGATCAGCTTCCGTCGCTGGAGGACGCCGCCCGTCACAGCAACCAGCTCACCAGGGCCTTTCTGGAGAGCCTGGGGCAGCCGCCCCAGAACTTTGCCACGTTCGCTGACCGCGTCCTGGCCTTGGTGCCGCGCGAGCAATTGCAGGCCGCCGCCGACACCGTGGACGCGCTGACCCGGCCCAGAGGCGAGACCCGGCTGGAGAGCCTGCTCAGCCGCTACAGCTATGTGCAGCAGTTTCTGCCCACTTTGCTGAAAACTGTGGAATTTGAGGCCGGAAGTTCCGGCCAGTCGGTGCTGGCCGCGCTACAGGCGTTACGTGGTTTGGAGCGCAGGGGGCAAGTCAGTGCCGCCGAGGTGCCGCTGACACTGGTCAAGGGGAGCTGGGAGCGGCTGATCGCCCGGCGGGGTCCCCTCCACCGGGGCGCTTACACCCTGTGCGTACTGGAGCACCTGCAAGCGGCACTCAAGCGGCGCGATCTCTACGTCCCCGCCAGTCCCAGATTTCACGATCCCCGCCTGCGGCTGCTGTCCAGTGAACGCTGGACCGCGCTGAGAGCAGAGGTCTGCCGCAGCCTGGACCTTGATCCCGATCCACAGGTGGTGCTGGCGCGCCTGAGCGCCCAGCTCGACGAGCGTTACCGCCTGGTCGAGGCCCGGTTGCCGGAGAACGCCGCTGTGACCCTGGAAGAACGGGACGGCCAGCAGGTGTTGATCTTGCAAGAGGACGGGGCCCTGCCGGAGCCACCCAGCCTGAAGCGGCTGCGCGGCGCGGTGGCCGATTTGATGCCGCGTCTCGATCTGCCCGATCTGCTGCTGGAGGTTCACGGCTGGACGGGGTTTGCCAGTGCGTTCACCCATCTGAGCGAGGGCCGCACCCGGGTGGATCACCTGGCGGTGAGCGTCTGTGCGGTGCTGCTGGCCGAAGCGTGCAACGTGGGCCTGGAAGCCGTGATTCAGCCGGAGACCGGAGCGTTGCGCCGGGGCCGCCTGGCCTGGGTGGATCAGCACTACTTGCGCGCCGAGACCATCGCCAGCGCCAATACCCGTCTGGTGGACTTCCAGTCCACCATTCCCACGGTGTCGCGTTGGGGTGACGGTCAGGTGGCCTCGGTGGATGGACTGCGGTTCCGGGTGCCGGTCAAGACCATCTATGCAGGGCAAAATCCCAAATACTTCGGCGTGCGCAGCGGCGTGACCTACCTCAATTTCATCTCCGATCAGTACAGCGGCTTTCACAGCATCGTGGTCCCCGGCACCCTGCGCGACTCGTTGTTCGCGCTGGACGGCATGATCGAGCAGAACACCGCGCTGCAACCCCGGCAGTTGATCTCGGACACGGCGGCCTCGTCATACATGGTCTTTGGGCTGTTCCGCCTGCTGGGTTACCAGTTCAGCCCCGAACTGGCCGACCTGCGCGAGCGCCGCTATGGACGGATGAGCCGGGAGGCCGACTACGGCAAGCTGAACGCGCTGGCTTCGGCCCCGATCAATACCCGGTTGATCGCGGCGCACTGGGATGACCTGCTGCGAATCGCCGGGTCACTGATGACCCGGACGGTGCGGGCCTCGGAATTGCTCAAGGTGATCGGAGTCAGCCCCAAAAGTTCGCTGGTGAGAGCACTGGAACACTTTGGCCGCATTGCCAGCACCCTGCATTTGCTGAGCTACCACGACGATCCGGTGTACCGGCGCACCATTGGCACCCAGCGCAACCGCCAGGAGGCCCGGCACCGCTTGGGCCGGGCGGTGTTCCAGGGCCGCCAGGGTGAGCTCCGGCAGCATTACGTCGCGGGCATGGAAGATCAACTGGGAGCCCTGGGGCTGGTGATCAACGCGATCATCCTCTGGAACGCCCGGTACCTCGACCGGGCGCTCGATCACTTGCGCGCACAGGGTGTCGAAGTGCGCGAGGAAGACGTGCAACGGCTCTCGCCCCTGAAATTTGAACACCTGCACCTCGGCGGGCGGTACCACTTCCCACTCACGCCGCCGCTCCCCGAAGGTCAATTCAGGAAACTCCGCGATCCAGACGAGCCGGAAGAGTGATCAACGCGGGTATACCCCGATTCTCCGTTCCATTGCTACTGCGATGCCGTCTGCCACGGGCCAAGTTAAGGCAACACAACCATCTGAGATTATCAGCGTTAGTTTTAGTTCTACGATTCAGGTTGCTCCAAATGCGCTGACGTGGGCTGGAATTCTGGCCCGGCAACGCGGCGTGTCGGCCAGTTTTACCGCTTGCGGCGGGCCGCGTCTTGCCCAGAACGGCGCTGGGCGATGCTCAGGCCGCAGGGCCGTTGAAGGCGGGTCTCACCTTTCAGATGCTCACCCAGGGAGCGCGGGCGCGGGCGAGGTCTCGTGGCTTAGGGCGACCAGTTCCAGGGCTTCTCCCGCTCCGTGCCGCGCCCCCAGCAGGCGCGGCGGTGGCCGGAGAACTTGCCCGTTACGCGCCTGATTCAGACTCGATCTCCACCAGCTCATGCCAGGTATTTCCACCATCCACGGAATACGCCTGTTCCTGGATATTGGGGCCATAGAAATAGAGCTAGGGACCGTTCCGGGTACGGGTCACCGTCATCTCACACCGAACGTGGGTGGGGAGACCTGGAGCGTGTTCAACGCCGTGTTCAACGAACATTTCGTCCATCTGTTCCGCCCACGTCATGCCCCCAGGATCAAAGAACTCATTCACCATGTCGGACACGCCGCACTCGTCGTCCTCGTCCACGGGTTCACGCCCCAGGTACTCAATCACTGGACCCTCAGAGACCACGAAGCTGTACGTGTTCTGCCTGCGCAGATGCCCCAGTTCTCGCCGTCGTTTCGCGTCTCCCACAGCAGACATGGTACAGATTTAAGTCCGACTTCTTTTGGAACCGTGACAGCCTATTCAACCCCTGGCCCGCCTGGCTGCTCTTGAAGTGTCGGCCTCTTTTTTGCGGAACGTTCCGAAAGCTTCATGAGGGGGAAGTCTCCCCCTGAGACGGAGCTAACAGCGCTCTGTGCAGCAACCCAGCGGGCTGATGAAGCGCCACCCGCAGCCGCCCAGAGCAACGCTCCGTAGCAAAGTTTGAAGTCACTGAAAAGTTTTTCACCCTGGAGTTGCGGGACGCCACCGCCGCATACCGCACGCTGATGGGCATTACCAGGACCCGTCCAGAGGGGAGCCTGCTCCACCACACGTTACCGAAGGGCGGATGTAGTCGCCGGGAGAGCGCCGCCGAAGACCTGGGCCTGTATCTGGGCTATGTGATGTTCGACGCGATCATCAATGATGGGTGTTATGACCCGCAGCGACTGGCGCAGACCGTCACGGACCGTCTGGCCCTGATCATTCAGACCGCGAGCGAGCCGAAGCCCCAGCGGGTCCCGGTCACGCCCGCCCAACGAATAAGCATTTAGCCCGTTATTGATGCCGTCTCAAATCGACAACGGAAGTCATGGGAACTCGTTCGAGATAAGTGACTGCGGTCCAGAATCCCCGCTCTGTCCAACGTTGCCAAGTTCAGACGAGATCAATAAGGTGGCCCATCCAGTCAAAGGATGGGCCACCTCAGAAGAGCGGAAACGAAAGGCCCAGACGGCGACAGGGGCCGGGGCATGGAGAGACCAGCAGGCCCAGGCTCTACCGCCCTCAGCCTCCGCCCGCGCCCGCGCCTCAGCCCCACCCAGCTTCGGCATCGAGGGAAACCCATGAAACGATTACCCGCAAGCCTGCACCGTTCCAGCGTCTCCGAGAAGTTGGTGTGGCTGCACATTCACAGCAATCCCGGCGAGCATTCCGCGCGCAGTCTAGCGGCTGATCTGGGCGGCAGCTCCCGCACCTGGGCCAACGCACTCTCTGGGGCCAAGTTAAGGCAACACAACCGATCGAACAGGTCTGGGCCTACGTCAAGCAGAATGTACTGGGCAACTTCTGCGCCAGGACGACGAAAGAACTCAAAACGTGCCTGCGGACGCGCTGCCAGCGTGTCCGCTATCTCGGCCTCCCGCAACGCCTCATGGCCTCAACCCCGATTTAAGCCGGTATCAATAGAGCGCCCTTCAGGAACGTCAGGGTCGTTTGTTCAAAGAAGCTCCGGTCTTCAAAATTGATCATGTGGCCGACACCTGCGCGCTCTATCAGCGTGTTGTATGGCAGATGCTCTGCAAGGTGGTAGGCGATGTCGCGGTGGTGTGGTAGCTCGCGCGTCCCCGTTAAGATCAGGGTCGGTGCGGTGATTCCGGTTAAGTCGTCAAACACGGCAGGATCAATCCAAGTGGATGGAGACAGGCTTTGGAGCCAATGCCAGCCTGAGTAGGTTGCAGTGGCAGCACGCAGACGAGCAAAGATCTCAGGACGCTCACGAGTGGAAGCGAATAGTGGATGAGCCAGCCATCTTTCTCGTGCGACCTCTAAACCCCTACTCACCGCAACCTCTCTCAGGAACGTGAGCGCAGCCACAAAATCGGGAGGCACAGGGAAACCACGCAAACTTGTTGCGGCCAGAACAATACGATCCACCCGATCGGCGTATTTGTGTGCGAAATCGAGGGCGACATTGCCACCGAGTGAGAGGCCAACCAGGTGGGTACGCTCCACTCCCTGCACATTGAGAAAATGTTCGAGAAAATCGGTGTAGTTTCCTTCTCCCAGCGGTAGCGTGTCGCCGTAGCCGGGAAGATCGGGGCGCACCACTGCAAAGTGGGGTTCCAGAACTCGCACAAGGTCGTCCCACATGCTGGCGTTGAGGGTATGGCCGTGGAGCAGCGTGACGGTTGGTCTGGGCATCTGAACACTCCTTGCTCTAAGAGACTTGACAAATCATAGGTCCTGCTTATAGCATTATGCATACGCTTTCACAAGAAGAATACGTTTGCATCTACTTGACTCAATCCAAAGCTTGCACAGCGAGCAGGAGGCTTCCCATGTCAGAATTTCGCTTCACCAATGACGAGATGTATGCCCGCGTTTCCCGTTTTGCTGATCTGAAGCTGCGCGGTATGCCGTTGATGTTTATTGATTCAGCCCTGCCCGGCCATCAGCGCATGAATTACAGCGTCATTGGTGATACCGCTTCCGAGAATGCTGAATTCAAGCCAGCAATTGGGGCTCCCCACAAGTTTCAGATCGGTATGGGATTCGCTCAGCCGGGCAACGGGCCCGCCTTTCACACCCATGAATACGTCGAAAGCTTTCTGATCTTGCAGGGGCAATGGCGTTTTTACTGGGGCAACGAGCCGGGCAAGGTTGACGGAGATATGGTGCTAGAACCGTGGGACTTCATCTCGTTGCCCCCGCATGTTTACCGGGGGTTTGAGGTCGTCGGCGAAGAGCTGGGATGGTTTTTCGCCGTGCTTGATCCACACTCCGTCTTCACGTCCAAAGACCCTATCTGGGATCCTGCCGTGGAGCGCCAGGCGGCAGATCATGGCTTTTATGCTGATGAGAATGGTAAAATGATCAAACCTGAGAACTACGACGAGCTGCGCAACGAACTGATGGCGCGGCTGATGGCAGCCGAGGCCGCTCCCCGACAAGGGCAATCGTGACAACGCTACGTGAGAAGCTGGCTGCTGGAAAGCCAGTTCTCAACGGGTGGCTACACATCGGCTCCAGCTTTTCAGCAGAACTGATGGCGCATGCGGGTTGGGACGCGCTGACGCTTGACCTGCAGCATGGCCCTTTTGACTACGCTGAGGCCTTCGCGATGATCCAAGCGGTTCAGACGACCCTGGTGCATGTCGTGACCCGCGTGCCACAAGGCGACTTAGCCCTAGCCACAAAATTTCTTGACGCGGGCGTCGAGGGCATGATCCTCCCAATGGTTGAGAGCCGCGAGGAGTGTGAGGCTTTTGTGGCGGCCTGCCGCTATCCACCCCTTGGAACGCGATCCTACGGGCCCACACGGGCAGCGGTGTATCACGGGCCCACCTACGCGGCGCGTGCCAACGATTTCGTGGTGACGATGCCGATGATTGAAACTCGGCAGGCTCTGGAACACCTCGACGACATCGCCGCCGTGCCGGGCGTGGACGCACTTTTTGTTGGACCGGGTGATCTTGGGCTGAGTCTGTACGGTGAGCCGCGTCTGGATTCAGCTGATCCAGAGTTTCTGACCATTCTGCGGCAGATCGTGGAAACCGGGCGGCGGCATGGCGTCGCGGCAGGCATATTCGTGACGGCTCCTGCCTATGCCGTGAAAATGTTTCAACTCGGCTTTGCGTTCGTGACGGTATCGAGTGATGCACGTTTGTTGGTGGCTGCAGCGAGCGCTACGACCACGCAGGTTCACGACGGCCTGAAGGAGATGGTGTGACGGGAACGCCACGCCCGAGACGGATAACGTCTTTGGATGTCGCACGTGAATCAGGCGTGTCGCAAAGCACTGTTTCGCGGGTGTTTTCTGACGACAAGCGCATCATTCCTGAGACGAAGGCGCGTGTTCTGGCAGTTGCTCAGGAGCTTGGTTACCGCCCCAACGCCAGTGCACGCAGCCTGATCACCCGGCGCACAAATCTGGTCGGCCTCATCACTAGCGACCTGACGAACCCCTTTTATCCTCTAATTCTGGAGGCTTTTACCGCGCAGTTTCACAAAGTCGGTCAACGGGTCATCCTCTTTACTGCCGGAACAGGCGAAGAACTCGACGACCTTTTGCCCGACATTCTCTCGTCGCAGGTAGACGGCTTTGTGGTTGCCTCGGCCAGCCTCTCCAGCGCAGTCGTGCGCGAGTGTTTGAGGGCACAGACTCCGGTCGTGCTCTTTAACCGCACTGCGCCGGATTCTGGTGCGAGTCAAGTCGGCTGCGACAACATCGGAGGTGGCCGCCTGGTTGCGGACGTGCTGCTGGACGCAGGTCATAGCCGCCCCGCTTTTATTGCAGGGCGCGGGGATGCATCGACCTCTCGTGACCGCGAGCGCGGCTTCGTGGAGCGCCTTGCCGAGCGAGGGATCACGGATGTGTTGCGCGAGGGTGGCTCGTTCACCTACCAGTCAGGGTTCGACGGGGCAACGCGTCTGCTGAAGCACTCGGACGCGCCCGATGCGATCTTCTGCGCGAACGACATCACCGCGATGGGCTGCCTAGACGCGGCACGAGACCTCGGCCTGCGCGTTCCTCAGGATCTCGCCGTGGTTGGCTTCGACGACATCCCTGCTGCTGCGTGGAGTGCCTACCGCCTGACTACCGTTCGCCAGCCTTTGGGTGAGATGATTCGCCGCTCGACCATACGCCTTCTTGAGCTTATCGAAACCTCCGACTCGCCGCCCACCTTAGAGGTGATGCCCGGCCAGCTCGTCAGGCGTGGGTCCACCCGCCCATCGAATTTCAGCCGCAGCCATACAGGAGGACACCTGTGAATCAGGACGCTCCAGAGATGTTCGATTTTGCTGACCATCCCGATATCGCCGACTTCCGAGAGGCCGCCCACAGCGGACGCCGCCAAGAATTAGGCCAATTTGACCCGGACTATGTCGATATTGTCGACTATATCGTGCGCTGCACACACAAAATCTGGGAGGAGCGTGCAGTGGGCCTGATCTACACGCACTACGCGCACAACGCGACCATGCACGCGACAAACGGCGATACCTACGGCGTCGAGGCGGTCGTGCGCGGCACTCTAAAGCGGCTGGCGGCCTTCACCGACTACCGCTCATTTGCCGACGACGTAATTTGGAGTGGCAATGCGAAGGACGGATTTTACTCTTCGCATCGCATCTTTACTGTTGGCGTCAACACGGGCCACACCGATTTCGGCCCACCAACTGGACGACGCATCGGGCGTTGGGTTGTCGCCGACTGCGCTATCAAGGACAACCGAATTTTCGAGGAATGGATCGTGTTGGACATGGGCGCGGAGTTGCGGCAGCTCGGCTACGATCCCCTCACGATCGCCATGAACTCTGCGCCGCTGCGCCTCGTGCCACCTGCCGAAAGCAGCCATCAGCTAGGTCAGTATGCACCAGTTCTTCAGGACATTTCCCTGGAACCTGAGGGCTTCGTGTGTGGTCTGATGCATAACCTCTGGAACGGGCGAATGGTGAATCTCGTGCGCTCTTATTGTGCCGAAAACATCGTCGTCTACGTCCCTGGAGGGCGCACGTTATACGGCCATGGCGAATACGAAGCCTATGTGTTCAGTTTGATGGCGCAGTTCCCCGATCTGGGCCTGACCGTGGATCACGTCGCTGTTCTGGGATCTGAAGAACGCGGCTGGCGGGTGGCGACGCGCTGGACATTGCGCGGCACGCATGAGGGTCCGGGCAATTACGGTCCAGTCACCGGGCGGCACATCCGCCTGTTGGGGGTCACGCACCACTGGATTCGTGGCGGCAAGGTGCAGCGCGAGTGGACCGTGTTCGACGAATACGCCTTGCTACGCCAGCTGCATGCTCCGGCGGCAGACGAATGACCGCCAGACTGGAACTGAACCTCTCCGGTCGTCACGCCATCATCACCGGGGCCTCCCGCGGTATCGGGCGTGGCGTGGCCAGGGGGCTAGCTGAGGCGGGGGCTGAGGTGACGCTGTTGGGCCGCTCCGCAGACGCCCTGCGCGAGGTCGCGGACGAGGTCGGCGGCTCTTACCGTGTCTGCGACGTGACGAACGACGAATCTCTGCAAACGGCGTTTGAGGGGCTGGATACAGATATTCTGGTAAACAATGCCGGCGTCAACATACCCGAAGCATTTGTGGACGTGACAGCGCAGCATTTCGAGGCGATCTTCAATCTCAATGTCCGTGCGGCCTTCTTCGCGTCGCAGCTTGCCGCCAGAAACATGTTGGAGCGGGGCGTGCGCGGCGTGATTGTGAACATTTCATCGCAGATGGGGCATGTGGGGGCACCACTACGGAGCGTGTACTGTGCCTCAAAACACGCCTTAGAAGGTCTCACGAAGTCGCTTGGCGTCGAACTTGCACCGCACGGCATCCGCGTGGTGAGTGTGGCCCCCACTTTTCTGGAAACGCCGCTCACCACACCGATGCTGGAGGATCCAGCGTTCCGGGCAGAGGTGCTCTCTAGGATTCCACTGGGGCACCTCGGCAGCATCGAGGACGTGGTGAACGCGGTGGTGTTTCTCGCCTCGGACGCGGCGCGGATGGTGACGGGGTCGAGCCTGCTGGTCGACGGCGGCTGGACAGCCCGATGAAGGAGGAGAACGTGGAATATCTCAAGAAAGCCCGGCAGAGTGTTCAGGCCGATTCCCAGGCGACACGTCAGGTCGTCTCACAAGTACTCTCTGACATCGAGCGTGAGGGTATGAGCGCCGTGCGGCGCTACAGCGAACAGTTCGACAGTTGGAATCCGCCGTCGTTTTACATCTCCCCAGAGACCATCCAGCAAGGACTGGAGCAAGTATCTGAAAGTGCGGCGCGATCCATTGACTTTGCCATTCAGGAAGTGCGTAAGTTTGCCACCGCACAGCGCGACTCGCTACACAGCTTTGAGATAGAGTCGCTTCCTGGCGTGGTTCTGGGCCAAAAGCACATTCCTGTGAACGCCGTCGGTGCCTACGTACCGGGCGGACGCTACCCCCTGATCGCGTCCGCCATCATGACGATTGCCGTGCCAAAAGTCGCTGGAGTGCAGCACGTCGTCGCCACGACCCCGCCGATGCGCGGCGTGGGGCAGATTAATCCGGCACAGCTGTACGCCATGGTGCAGTCGGGTGTGGATGACATCTATGCTCTCGGCGGTGTGCAGGCGATGGCGGCGATGGCTTTTGGGCTAGATGACGCGCCGCCCATCGAGGGCGTGGACATGATTGTCGGAGCAGGCAACGCCTTCGTGGCTGAGGCCAAGCGTCAACTCTTTGGCACGGTAGGCATCGACCTGCTGGCTGGCCCGACCGAAATCCTTGTTCTAGCCGATGAAACTGCCGACCCGTCGCTGGTGGCCGCCGATCTGCTCGGACAGGCCGAACACGGCACAAACTCCCCAGCTGTTCTGGTCACGACTTCACGCGACCTTGGGGAGGCGGTGCTTGAGGAAGTGAACTGCTGGCTTCAGACCTGGCCAACTGCCACAGTGGCCGGACAGGCATGGCACGACCTCGGCGAGGTCATCTTGGTGGAGAACGATGAGGAAATGGCGCGGGTGTCCGATCTTATTGCTTCCGAACACCTCGAGGTTCAAACCCGCGATCCGAGGTGGTTTCTTTCGCGCCTCACGAATTACGGCTCGCTCTTCCTAGGCCGCAACGCCACCGTCGTATACGGCGACAAAGGCATCGGCACAAATCACGTCCTGCCAACTGGCCGTGCGGCACGTTACACCGGCGGGCTGTGGGTCGGTAAATTCATCAAAACCGTGACCTGGCAGGAAGTCACAGCCGCAGGCAATGAACTCGTCGCCCCACACATCGCCGCCATCGCCGACGCTGAGGGCATGGCAGGCCACGCCATTACCGCCCGGCTGCGACTGGAGACCAAAGCATGAGCTCTGGACCTGGGATCCGTGACTCGCCGTTCATACCGCGCCCGTCATCCGCCTCACGCTCACGTTCGTTAGAGGGAGTCCTATGAAACAGCTCACCGTTCGCCGTTCCGCCCTTGCCGTCCTCGCTACCTTGTTGGTCGAACCCCAAGCCCACGCCGCTTCTCCCACGACCGTGTCGAAAACGGCCCTCGCTGTCACCAACTATGCCAACTGTCCAGTGACTGGCACACGTGCCAGCCTCAACCTGAAACCCGCTATCGCTGGGCAGCTGACGGTTCTGACGACCCTGCCAGGGCCAGGTTGGTTCAACGGCAACACCCCCCAGACGATTCGCGACGGCTTCGAGTACTGCATGGCCGCCAACATTGCCTGGCGTGCGGGACTCAACCGCGTCATTGTGCGGAATACGCCCTTCGACGCGCTGGTGGCAGGCCGTGCCAATACCCGCTACGACGTCGGCCTCGTGCAGGTCACCATTACCGAGCCCCGGGCGCGGGTCGTGGACTTCACCACGCCGTATTTCTCCAGCGATCAGGGCGTGCTGGCCCGTAAGGATGCGAACGTCACAGCGGCCAACATCGCCTCTAAGCGCATCGGTGTGCCATCAGGCACGACCACCTATACTTTCGTCAACACACAGATTCGCCCAACATCGCAGGTGCGTGTTTACCCAGATTCGGCGACGATGCTTGCCGCTCTGCGGGCCAACCAGATTGATGTGGCGCTGCTTGACACGGTGGTATTGCTGGGCCGAGTACGCGACCTGGGTGGACAGGCCGATCTCATCGGTCAGTTCCGTACAGGAGAAAATTACGGTGGCGTGCTGCCGAAAGGTAGCCCTAACAAGGCGGCGATTGACCGTGCTCTGACTGAACTTCAGACCAACGGCACGAGCAATCTGCTCTCGCAGCGCTTCCTCTTGCCGGTCTACGGCGGCGATCCCTCAGCAGTACCGTACTGGACCACTCCGGCACGCTAATGGCCTCTAATGAAGCTGACTGATCTTCAAGTGGATGCCCCTCTAGGGGGATCCATACCTCCACCTCGCATGGGCGGGCTCGCCGTCGCCGCAACCCTCGGAGCGGTGCTTGTCATCATCTTCGTCACCTGGGTGCTGCTCGAATTACGCGCCACAGCTGTAAGAGAAGACGTCTTCGTGTCATGGATGAACGTTGTCCTGCTCGGACTGGGATTAGGGGCGCTGGGCCTGCTTGCGCCTGCCCGACGCGCGCTCTTGGAGTCCAGGGCCGCAGGGCGGGCGTTTGGACGCGGAGATATCATTTCGGCGCGGGTTGCATCATTTGAGAGCCGTACCGCCTCTTTAGTGACGCTCGGTTGGGCGGCTGCGGTGCTGATCGTCGCGGTTCTGGCCTGGTTCGTTGTCACCAACAATGTGGCGGTCGGCAAAACTTTCTTCAATCTTGTCCTGATCGGCTCGTCGTTTGGCCTCGTCTTGCAGGCGTTCCTCATCAACGTTTACATTTTTGTGATCGTGCAGATAGTGGTGCTGGTGTGGGGGCTGATCGTTGCCATTGCCCGCCTCGCACCTGGGCGGGCAGGACGCCCGATTCGCCTGCTCGCCATCCTCTATACCGATATTTTTCGTGGGCTCCCGGCTATCATCACGATTTACCTCGTCGGCTTTGGGCTGCCACTCACCGGTCTAACCAATGGTCTGCAAACTTGGCTGCAAAACCGTTTCGGTATCGATGACCTGTCCATCCTCTGGGCGGTGATCGCATTGACGCTCACCTATGGTGCTTACGTTGCCGAGGTGTACCGCGCTGGTCTGGAGAGCATCCACCCGTCGCAGGTGGCGGCGGCCCGGTCTCTTGGGTTGAGCTACGGCCAGACGCTGCGTCATGTGGTGGTGCCACAAGCGGTACGGCGAATTGTACCGCCCTTACTGAACAACTTCATTGGGCTACAAAAGGACACCGCACTTGTGAATGTCATTGGGGCGATTGACGCTTTCAATCAGTCGCGCATCATTGCCACGAATAACTTCAACCTCTCGGCAGTCACCACGGTGGCGATCCTGTTCGTCGTCATCACCATTCCACAGGCACGTTTCGTAGACCGCATGTTAGAGAGAGATCAAGCCCGGCTTCGTAGCGGGGGAACGCCATGAGCTTTCTTGAGATCCGTGATGTAAATAAGCAGTATGGGCTGACCCCTGTACTCAACGGTCTTGACCTGACAGTTAAAGAGCACCAGGTGGTGACTCTCATCGGGCCTTCGGGTTGCGGCAAATCAACCTTGCTGCGGTGTATAAACGGCCTTGAGCCCATTTCTGGCGGCGAGATTCGTATCTCAGGTGACCGTGTCACTGGGCCAGGTGTGGACATGAATGCCCTGCGGCGCCAGGTCGGCATCGTCTTTCAAAGCTACAACCTCTTTCCCCATATGACTGTGCTCGACAACGTTATGCTTGCCCCGCTCCGGGTGTTGGGTTTGCCAAAAGATCAGGTAGAAGTGGAAGCAGTCGCACTCCTGCGCCGTATTGGACTTGAGGCCAAAGCCAAAGGCTACCCGGACTCTCTATCAGGTGGACAGCAGCAGCGCGTGGCTATTGTACGCGCGCTGGCCATGAAACCAAGACTGCTTCTCCTGGACGAGATTACCTCTGCCCTAGACCCTGAACTTGTGTCGGAGGTGCTGAACATTGTGCGCGACCTTGCGGCAGAGGGTATGACGATGCTGCTCGCCACGCACGAAATGGGATTCGCACGCGAAGTATCGAGTAAGGTTTGCTTTCTTCAGGGCGGACAGATCTTTGAGGAGGGACCGCCGGAGCAGATCTTCACAGCTCCGCGGGAGGAGCGTACGCAAGCCTTCTTAAAGCGCATTATTGAGGCGGGACGATTGTGATCTTCATTGGTCAATGGTTCGGACACTTTTGGCGAAATCAACACGTGATCTAAAAAACGGGTCTCCAGTAGGGTGAAGTTCTCAAGACCACAC
>NZ_JNIW01000076.1 GCF_000701425.1 Deinococcus frigens DSM 12807
TCCGCGAGGCTCTCCAGACCCAGGGTGTGATACCGATTGACCAGTGAGTAGGCCGTGACCCGGCTATAGCGGGTCAGCGCCAGAATCTCGGCAAGGGGACGACGTTCTGCCAGGAGCGCAAAGAATTGCGCTCTGCGCCGCTGGACGGCACAGGTACTGGTCTCGAAGAGCTGCCAGAAGTCAGCCGCTTGATGTGCGAGGGGACGAGTGAAGAGTGCAGGTTTCATCCCTCTATTATAAACTGTTTAATCGGAATCCGTATGAAGCGGTGTTTTTCCGGTAAGGAACAGAGGGTGTCTTGTATACCGACGGCTGAAACGAGAAGCGGCGAACAGGAAAATCTTCCCATCCACCGCCTGCCTGCTCTGTCCTTATTCGCGTTCGCGTTCGCGTTCGGCGTTCAGTTGGGCCTGAAGCTGGGCCTGACGCTGGCGCACGTAGTCCTGGTGAAACCGGCTCTCGTCCAGCAGATCCGTGCCGACGGTCAGTTGGCCGGTGGCGAGTTCGCGCATGGCCTGGGTGACCAGGTTGCGGGTCCGCACACGCTGCTCGACGGGCAGCACGCTGGGCGCGCCAGAGCGCAGTTGCAACGCGCGCTTGGCCGTCACGACGCTCAAACGGTATTTGCTGTCGGTCATTGCGAGCAACTTGTCAATGTCTTTTTCCGCCATAATCCTCAATCCTCCATGTCCGGCGTGTGTCGCCTGACGTTTTCAATCCCTCAGCTTACTCCGGTGGCGGGCCAGCGACGGGCAACCAGCTTTCAAACCGGGCCTGTCAGCCGTGAAGGCCGGAAGCCTCCATCGCTGGAGACCCCGGCCTGAAATGGGAGGCGGCTTAGGACTGCTCTTCTTCGCTGCTGGAGTCGTCCTCGCTGCTCCCGCTCTCGGTGGCAGCGTCGTCGCCCGCTTCAGCGATGGCGTCGGCTTTGGCCTCTTCCAGGGTGGCCTCGCCTTCCAGCACGGCGGCAGCGGCTTCCTCGGTCAGCTCGCCAGCGGCAACCAGGCCAGCGATCTGGGCAGCCTGCTCCTCGGCCTCGGCTTCCTCGGCGCTCAGGCGCGGCGGCAGGACGCTGATCACAACCTGCTCGGGATCGACGGCCAGCTCGATACCCTCGGGCAGCTTGATCTGTCCGGCGGTAACGTGATCGCCGATCTGGAGCTTGCTCACGTCCACCAGCAGTTCCTGTGGGATGCGGCGCGGGCCGGGGGCAATGATGGCGAGGTTATGAATCACGGTGTCCAGCAGGCCGCCCATGATCTCGCCCTGGCTCTTGCCCGTGGTGTGGACCGGCACGGAAACTTCAATGGCCTCGCCGTAGGTGACCATGTAGAAGTCCACATGGATCGGCACGCGGCGGCGCTTGTCCATCTGAATGGCCTTGACCAGCGCGGGGAAGGTTTCCTGGCCTTCTACCGTGATGTCGTACAGGCCGGTGGTGCTGGTCTGACGGAAGGCCCGGTCAAAGGTCTTACGGTCTAGGGCAAAGGACACGTTGTTTTCCTTGTTATAGGCGACGGCGGGGATCATGCCTTCGGCCAGCTTTTCGCGGCTCTTGCGGGGTTGGGCGTTCAGTTCCATGTGCGTCTACTCTCCTTGGCGCTTTCCGTCTTCTGCTCCCCGCCGCGCGTCGGCTGGTCCTCTGCCGGGGGCGGGGGTCAAGCGGGCAACCCTGACAGCATAGCAAACCCCGGGCGGCCAGTGGAAGGGTCTGCCGTCATTTCTGCTAAACTCTCCGGCGGCACTGCACGGCTCCCGCCCCAAAGCGCTTTACGGGTGGAGGCGGCCCCAGTCAATACAGCGTCTGTCGCCGAACATTTTGGGACAGAATCTTCAAACAGAACTTTCAAACAGGACCTTCAAGGAGACACATGATCAGCGTTACCGAACTGAGAAACGGCACCAAAGTGGAGATGGACGGCGGCTTGTGGGAGTGTCTGGACTACTCGCACCTGAAGATGGGACGCGGCGGCGCGAAGGTGGTCACCAAGTTCCGCAACATGGAGTCCGGCAGCATCGTGGACCGCACCTTCAACAGCACCGAAAAGTTGCAGGACATCTACGTGGAAGGCAAGTCCATGCAGTACCTGTACAAGGACGGCAACGACTACATGTTCATGGACATGGAAACCTTCGAGCAGGTCACGCTGCCCCCCAGCCTGGTGGGCGACGCCTCCAAGTTCATGAAGGAAAACACCGAGGTTGACGTCGCCATGTACGGCGACAAGGCTCTGAGCATCACCCTGCCCAACCAGGTCATTCTGAAGATCGTGGAAACCGATCCCGGCCTGCGCGGTGACACAGCTTCGGGCGGCACCAAACCTGCCAAGCTGGAGACCGGCGCAACCGTGCAGGTGCCGCTGTTCGTAGAGCAGGACATCGATATCAAGGTGGACACCCGTACCGGCCAGTACCTCAGCCGCGCTTAAGGTCTGAGCTGAGACCGCCTCTACCTGCGGGTGGGGGCGGCTTCTTTGTTGACGGGGAAGACATGCGGAGCTGTAGCGCTGTGGATTACCGGCCAAACGGTACGGCGCGGGCCGCGGGCCTGCTGTTTCAGGAGTGGACGGACGCCACGCCAACGCGGGAGCTACTGGTTTTGATCCCGGATGTGAAGCCGTATCAGCCTGGAGCGTTTTAGAGGCGGGAGCTGCTGCGCCTGCTGGCGGTGCCGGGGCTAGCGGCTCAGACACATCCGCTGGACGCGGTTGTGATTGACGGCCATGTAACTTTGGATGCGACTTTGAATGAGGGCTGACGCGCTGGCCTGGGCGCGCATCTGTTCGCGGCACTGGACTCGCAGACTCTGGACTCGCAGATTCTAAACTCGTAAATTTCAGTCATCGGTGTGGCGAAGACAGCGTTTTAGGATTGGGGACATGCAGTGGCCCTGACGCGCGCGCGTCGGTAGTTTAAATCTCCTGTTAGGCATGGACACGGCTCGGGCAGCGGGCCAGATTCTTCAAATAGCTAGGCCGCACTCCTTCGCTCCGCTGCTCAAACGCGCGGATGCCCTCTGCCATCAAGCTCCGTGGCGGTTTGACGGCTGAACAGCCTTCCAGTCTTAGCCCAACCTTAAACTTGAGCGTATAGCACTCAAGTCTATTGACTCTGATCAACTGTAGCGTTATGCTGTTCCGAGTTTCAGAACTGTTGCCTCTACGGCGGCAGAATCCTATCCAATTCAAGGAGTCAAACGCATGGCTAAAGCTGTTGGGATCGACCTGGGAACCACAAATTCCGTTATTTCTGTCATGGAGGGCGGACGCCCCGAAGTGATCGTGAACGCCGAGGGCGCGCGCACCACGCCGTCCGTCGTGGCCTACAAGGGCGACGAGCGCCTGGTGGGGCAGATTGCCCGCCGTCAGGCCGCGCTGAATCCTGCGGCTACCCTGTTTGAAGTTAAGCGCTTCATTGGCCGCCGCTGGGATGAGGTCAAGGAAGAGGCCGGACGCAGCCCGTTTAACGTCAAGGAAGGCGAGGGCGGCTCCGTGCGCATTGAGGTGAACGGCAAGGACTACGCCCCCGAGCAGGTCAGCGCCGAGGTGCTGCGCAAGCTGGTGGCCGACGCCAGCGCCAAGCTGGGCCAGAAGATCACCGACGCAGTGATCACGGTTCCCGCGTACTTCGACAACTCGCAGCGTGAAGCCACCAAGCAGGCCGGGGAAATCGCGGGCCTCAACGTGCTGCGCGTGATCAACGAACCCACCGCCGCCGCGCTGGCCTACGGCCTGGAGCGCAAGGGCAACGAGACCGTGCTGGTCTTCGACCTGGGGGGTGGCACGTTCGACGTGACCATCCTAGAACTGGGCGACGGCGTGTTCGAGGTCAAATCCACCGCCGGGGACACCCACCTGGGCGGTGCGGATTTTGACCACCGCATCGTGGACTGGCTGGCCGGGGAATTTGAGAAGGAACATAAGTTCGACCTCCGCAAGGACAAGCAGGCCTTGCAGCGTCTGATCGAGGCCGCTGAGAAAGGCAAGATTGAGCTGTCCAACGCGACCGAAACGGCCATCAGCCTGCCCTTCATCACCTTTGATCCGGAAACGCGCACGCCGATGCACCTGGAGCGCACGCTGACCCGCGCCAAGTTTGAGGAACTGACCGCCGACCTGCTGCGCCGCGTGCGTCAGCCTGTCGAGCAGGCCCTCAAGGACGCCAAGCTTGACGCCAGCAAGATCGATGAGGTGATTCTGGTGGGCGGCAGCACCCGCACCCCCGCCGTCAAGCGCATCGTGCAGGAGCTGATCGGCAAGACGCCCAACGAGTCCGTGAACCCCGACGAAGCTGTGGCCCTCGGCGCTGCGGTGCAGGCGGGCATCATTCAGGGCGACTCCAGCCTGGGCGACATCGTGCTGGTGGACGTGACCCCGCTGACGCTGGGCGTGGAGGTCAAGGGCGGCATGATCGCGCCGATGATCACCCGCAATACCACCGTGCCCGCCAAGAAGACCGAGATCTACACCACCGCCGAGAACAACCAGCCAGGTGTGGAAATCAACGTGTTACAAGGCGAGCGCCCGATGGCAACCGACAACAAGAGCCTGGGCCGCTTCAAGCTGGAAGGCATTCCCCCGATGCCCGCCGGACGCGCACAGATCGAGGTCACCTTCGACATTGACGCTAACGGCATCCTGCACGTGACCGCCAAGGAAAAGAACAGCGGCAAGGAATCCAGCATCCGCATCGAGAACACCACCACGCTGGACAAGAGCGACGTGGAGAAGATGGTCAAGGAAGCCGAGGAAAACGCCGTGGCCGACAAGGCCCGCCGCGAGAAGGTGGAAAAGCGCAACAACCTCGACAGCCTGCGCGTTCAGGCCCTGGGCCAGATCGAGGAAAATGCTGCGGCCCCGCAGGACGCTAAGGACAAACTGAAGGCCGCCGCCGATGGGGCCGAGGAAGCCGTCCGCAATGACGACGACGTCCAGATTGCCGACGCCCAGAAGAAGCTGGAAGAGGAACTGCGCGAGTTCATGACCGCCAACCAGAACGCGGCGCAGGCCCAGGGCCAGCCCGAGGGTGAGGACGGCGGCGTGAACATCGGCAAGGACAAGGCCGAGGATGACGACGTGATCGACGCGGATTTCAAGCCCGCGCCTTAAGGGCGAAAAAAAACCCTCAGTCAGCTTCGCTGCCAGCTCCCCTCAAAAGGGAGCCGAGAAGCGCAGAAGATAGGGCGACGCAGGAATCTCCTTGCCTCCCTTTTAAGGGGAGGTCCCCCGAAGGGGGGGAGGGGTTAAACCGCAAGCGCCACCCCGACGCTCCTCTGAGAACGAGGCACACCCTCACTGGGAGAGGACGGCTACAACAGCCCCTCTCCCTTATCCTTAAACCGATGTTCAGAAAACGAGGCCCGCAGATGACAGACGACAAGACCAGAAACGGCGCAGTCCCGAACGCTGAAGCCGAAGCCACCGAGAACCTGAAATTCACCCCCGCCCGGAACCCAAGGAATCCCAGCACAGCGCAGACTATTGACGCGGACGGCGACATCATCGACGCCGAGTTGCTGAGTGACGAAGACGGCGAGGAGGCCGACTTCGCAGGTTTTCCCGGCATGGACGAGGGTATGATGGCCCAGGTCCAGGAAATGATGGGCAAGCTGGAGCGCGTCGAGGAGCTTGAGAAAGAGAACGCCGACCTGCGCTTCAAGCTGGGCCGCCTGGCCGCCGACTTCGACGGTTACCGCACCCGCACCACGCAGGACATTGACGCCGCCGAGGGCAAGGGCATTTCTAAAGCTGCCGAGCAGCTCATGCCCGTCTACGACGATCTGGAACGCGCCGTGACGATGGGCGCGGAAGACCCCGCCAAGCTGATTCCGGGCATGCAGGCCGTGCAGAGCAAGGTGCTGAGCATCTTTGCCAAGCTGGGGCTGGAAGCCACCGGTCAGGAAGGCGAACACTTCGACCCCCAGTGGCATGAGGCGCTTCAGGCCGTTCCCGGCGACGAGGACGACAGGATCGTGCAGGTCTTCCAGGTGGGCTTCCGCATGGGCGACAGGCTGGTGCGCCCGGCGCGTGTGGTGGTCAGCCGCAAAGGTTGACGGTTGATGGAGGAAGCTTGATGGAAAAGACGAACGGCAGCCGACGCCACCGCAGGAGATCCCATCACCCATGAATCAGCAACCATCAACATCCTCCGATCCCCTGCACGGCGTCACGTTGCAGCTCATGCTGGAGCGGCTGCACGACGCCTACGGCTGGGAGGAGCTGGCCCGCCGCGTGCCGATCAACTGTTTTGCATCCAACCCCAGTATCCAGAGCAGCCTCAAGTTTCTGCGCCGCATGCCCTGGGCGCGGGCCAAGGTGGAGGGGCTTTATCTGGAACTGGTGAGTGTGTAACAGGTCTAAGAGTCGAAGGGTTTAAGGGCTAGAAACCCTGGTCTGTCGCCCAGATATTCCTAAATACTTAGCCCCTCAGACCCGCCGGAGGCGCAATGGCGTACAAAGATTATTACGATGTGCTGGGCGTCTCCCGTGGGGCGTCCGACGCGGACATCAAATCGGCCTACCGCAAAATGGCCAAGCAGTACCACCCCGACAAGAATGCCGGGGACGAGAAGGCCGCCGACCGCTTCAAGGAAATCGGCGAGGCGTACGCCGTACTCAATGACCCAGAAAAGCGCAGGGTTTTTGACCAGTTCGGTCATACCGGGCAGGTACCGCCGGGTTACGGCGATATGGGCGGCTTCCAGGGTGGAGACTTCGCGGGCTTTGATCCGGGACAGTTCAGTGACTTCTTCCAGGGCCTGTTTGGTCAGGCGGCGCGGGGCCGGGCCGGGGGCATGGGCGGCGGCTATCCCGGCGGACAGCAGGTCAATCTAGAAGACCTGCTGGGCGGTCTGGGCGGCGCGGGGCAGCAAAGGCGCTTCGTGCAGAACGTGGAAGGCGAGTTGCAGGTCACGCTGGAAGAGGCCTTCAGCGGCTCCGATGAAGTGATCAACGTGGACGGCAAACGCCTGAGCATGCGCGTTCCGGCTGGTACCCGCGACGGCGCGCGGCTGCGGCTGGCCGGACAGGGGCCGGGGGGCGGCGACGTGCTGCTGACCATCCGCGTGCTGGAAGACGCCCGCTTTGATCTGGAGGGCGATCACCTCACCACCAGCGTAGACGTTCCCGCTCCAGTGGCCGTGCTGGGCGGCGACATCAGCGTGCAGACCTTGAGCGGACGCGGCAACCTGAGCATTCCCCCCGGCAGCAGCGGGGGCCGCCGCATGAGACTGCGCGGTCAGGGCTGGCCCAAAAAGGACGGGTCGCGCGGCGACCTGTACGTGCGCCTGAACGTGACCGTGCCCGCCACGCCCAGCGACGAGGAAAAGGAGCTGTACCGCAAACTGCGCGAGTTGCAGAAGTAGACCGGCTCAAGTTTGAAACGGGGGATGTGGATTGCTCTGCCTCCCCTCGTATTCTCTCTGTCTGCTTCGGCTACGGCACGTCTTCGTCGTCCAGCACCGGCACGTCGCCTACCGGCAACTGCACATGCGCCGCCGTGCCCCTGCCGACCTCGCTTTCCAGCCAGATGCGCCCGCCGTGCGCCTCCACGATGCCGCGCGCGATGCTCAGGCCCAGGCCCGCGCCGCCCACGTCGCGGCTGCGGCTGTCTTCCAGGCGGTAGAAGCGGCCAAACAGCCGGTCCAATTGATCCCCGGGAATACCGGGGCCGTCGTCGGTCACGCTCAGGCGGACCTCGGTGCCGTCCTCTTCCGGCTGGCTGCTCAGGGTGATGGTCCGCGCCCCGGCCTTGAGGGCGTTGCTGACCAGATTGATGATGACCTGCTTGAGGCGGTCCGGGTCGCCCTCGAAGGTCACCTCCCGCCCGGCCACCGGCAGGCGGGAGTTCTGGGCCTGGGCCAGTGGCATCAGCTCGCGGGCGATCTCGGCCAGAAACAGACCCGACAGGATCGGCTCGTGGGTCAACACCAGCGCGCCGCTGTCGCTGCGGGCCAGTTGCAGCAGGCTGGCGATCAGGTTGGTCAGGCGCTCGGACTCGCTGCGGATGATCTTGAGGCTTTCCTGCTGCTGTCCGCTGGGACTGGTGCGGCGCAGCAGGTAGCTGGCGTGGCCGCTGATGGCGGTGACGGGAGTGCGCAGTTCGTGGCTGGCGTCGCTGGTAAAGCGCCGCTGGGCCTCGAAGCTGTCCTCCAGACGGCCCAGCATGCTGTTCAGCGCCCCGGCCAGCGCCTGCACCTCGTCCCCCGTCTCGGGTTCGGGCACGCGCTCGGTCAGGTTCTGCCCGCCGATGCCCTCGGCGGCGCGCTGCACCAGCCCCAGGGGCCGCAGCGCCCGCCCGGCCAGCAGGTACGCGCCCACGCCCGCCGTGATCAGCCCGGCCAGGAACAGCAGGGCGATCACAGTCCGCAGGTCCACCAGCGTGCGCTGGATGTCTTGCAGGCTGCGGCCCACGTACACGATGGTCAGCGTGTCATTGCTGCCCGGCAGCCCCAGCGGCGACGGTTGCAGCGACAGCGGGGCCAGCCGCACCAGCACCCGCATGGGCGTGGGTTTATCGGGGTAGACCTCCTGCACGTCCTGATCAATCAGCAGTTGCCCGTCCGGCGAGCGGATCAGCTCGGCCAGTTGCTCATCAGACAGCGTGATGGGCTTCTCGCGGTCGATCCCGGTGGAGTTCCGTGTCTGGCCACGCAGGGAATTGAGAATGTTGAACAGGCTCTGACGTTCGTCAGAATTGACCGCCTGGGTCAGCCGGTCGGTCAGCAGCGGCAGGTCATAGAAAGTCAGCCGCTCGATCTGGAGGGCGTAGTTGGGGAACTGATAGCGCAGACTTATGAAATCGCCCGCCGCGTCCCGGCTCTCGGTGCTGGCAGAGGACAGGTTCAGCGATGGCAGCAACTGCACGAACTGTCCATAGATGGAAGTGAGATCACGGTTGACGCCCGTGATCAGGTTGTTACGCATGATCACCAGCGTGGTGACGGCCACCGTCAGCAGCAGCGCGGCCAGCAGCGCCGTGTAGAACTGGGTCAGCCGCCAGCGCAGGGTCCTGCGGCGGCGACCCCCCGGTTCGGCGGGCGCAGGTCCGCCCCTGACCGCGCGGGTGGCCCCGGCGAGCTGGCGTGGCAACAAAGGGACCCTCACGCCCGGCAGTGTAACGGTCCGGCGTGAGGGTCAGCGTGATGGGCACTGAAAAAGCTGGGGAACTGAAAAAGCTGGGGATGGGCTGAGCTTTATTCCTCGCGCAGCACGTAACCCACGCCGCGCACAGTGTGGATCAGCCGCCGCTCGCCGCCCTCCTCCAGCTTGCGGCGCAGGTAGCCGATGTAGACGTCCACCACGTTGCTGCCGCCGGTGTACTCGGGCCAGACCTTTTCCTCGATCTCGAAGCGCGAGAAGACCTTGCCGGGGTTGCGGGCCAGCAGTTCCAGCAGCTCGAACTCCTTGGCCGACAGCTCCACGCGCCGCCCGCCCCGGAAGATCTCACGGCCATCGAGGTTCATGACCAGATCGGCCACGCGCACCTCGCCGGTCACGGCAGGATTGACCCGGCGCAGGTGGGCGCGCACGCGGGCCAGCAGTTCCTCGATGGAAAAGGGCTTGATCAGGTAGTCGTCTGCGCCCGAGTCCAGCCCCTCCACCTTGTCCTGAATGCCGTCCTTGGCGGTCAGGATGATAATCGGGGTGTTGCTGGTCTTGCGGATGCGCCGGGCGACCTCTAGGCCGTCCAGCACGGGCAGCATCAGGTCCAGGATCACCAGATCGGGGTTGACCTCGCGGAATTTGGACAGGCCGGTCACGCCGTCGAAGGCGACTTCGGTGGCGTAGCCCTCGGCGGCCAGTTCGAGTTCGATAAAGCGGGCGATATCTTTTTCATCCTCGATCACGAGGACGAGAGGCTTGCGTTCCATAGGGCCAGTCTAGGGAGCGTTCTCATGAGAAGACGCGAGGGGTGCTTAATCGGCTTTCATCCGGTTGCGGCGTTTGACCGGCACCCGGCTCCAGAGTTAGCCTCTGCGCCGCCACCTTGACAGGCTGTCCATAGGGCGGCCTGTATCTGCGTCGATCAGACGATAAAGCCGTGCAGGGGCGCGAGCGTCCTGAAGGCGATCCACTGGCCGGGCATGACCGGGGGCAATTCCTCAAAGGCCGCCAGCACCAGCGGCAGCCGCGCCTGCACCACCCACGCCCGGCCCACGGTGTGCGTGACCTGCCCGCAGCCCTCCAGCGCCGAGACGCCCTGCACGCTCAGGGTTTCAAGGTGTTCTTCTCCGGACAGCAGTTCCAGCGAATCCGGTTCCAGCACGCCGTGGACCACCACCCACGCCGCGCCGGGCCGCGCCGCGTAGGGGCCGCTGCGGTCAAACAGGTAGAGCACCCGGCCCCCCGCCACGAATTCCAGCAGCGGGCTGCCCTCGGGCTGCGGGTAGACCAGGCCGTGGGCGGCATGGGGCGCGAAGCGAGCCGCAAAATCCCGCTCGGAGCTTTCCAGCGTCAACGGCTACTCCAGCATGGGAGAGAGGGGCACGCGGCGGCGGTCATGGGCGGATTCTAACGGACGGGCCGTCCTGTGATTCCGCTCGTAATCGGTCTTCCAGCAGCCTCAGCGTGGGGCGCGGCGTAGCCCCGTCCAGCCGGTCCAGCAGCGCGTCGGCCCGCTCCAAGGCAAAGGTGCCCTCCACCTCGCGCAGCACGTGGATCAGGACCAGACCGTGCAGCCGCTCCAGCACCGCCCAGCCCCGGCTTTCCGGCACCTGAAGATCACGGGCGCGGGCCAGCAAGGTCAGCGCCCGCCGCTCATCGCCGTCCGCGAACGCCCGCGCGGCCTCTGGCGGCACGAGATTCAGGTCAGGGTGCGCCATGTCACGTCCAGGGTTACCCCAGCCAGCATGGTCAGCGCCAGCCACATGTTGGCGTCGAAAAAGGCCACGTTGACGCGCCCCAGATCGCCTGGATTGACGATGCGGTGCTCGTACAGCAAGATCGCGCCCATCGCCACGGCAGCCAGGTAATACCAGCCGCTGGCCCCGGCCACCACGCCCACCAGCAACAGCAGTGCGAAGGTCAGCGCGTGGCTGGCGGCGGCGATCTTCAGGGCGCGCGGAATGCCGAAGCGTGCGGGGATGCTTTGAATACCGTTCTTGACATCAAAATCCCGGTCCAGCGTGGCGTAGATCACGTCCAGGCCGATCATCCAGAAGATGACCACGGCCCACAGCACCCAGGCGGTGGGGGCAAAATGGCCGGTCACGGCGACGTAGCCGCCCGCCGCCGCCGCGCCGTCGGTGACGCCCAGCCACGCGTGGCACAGCCAGGTGTATCTCTTGGTGTACGGGTAGCCGATCAGAAAGACCACCGCCAGCGGCAGCAGCGCCAGACACAGCGGGTTAAGCTGCGCCGCTGCAAAGGCCATGACTGCCAGGCTGATCCCCACCAGCGCCCACGCCTGGGCCGGGCTGACCTTGCCCGCCGGGACCTCGCGCCCCGCCGTGCGCGGATTGCAGGCGTCGATGGCGCGGTCGATCACGCGGTTGGCCCCCATCGCCGCCGTGCGGGCCGCCGCCATCGCCACCGTGACCCACAGCAGCACGCCGAATCCGGGCCAGCCGCTGCCGTTTTGCGTTATGCTGGCCAGCAACATGCCCGCGTACGCGAAGGGCAGGGCGAATACGGTATGTTCGAATTTCACCAGGTCCAGGTAGGTTTTCAGACGCGGGGCCACGCTCATGCTGGGCGCAGCATACGCCGAATGGCCTGAGGCGGCATTGCGGGCCTAACATTCGCGGTGGGCATTTGCTATAGTGCCGCCTGCGCGTGAATGTCGAGGCGTAGCGCAGGCTGGTAGCGCACTTGGTTTGGGACCAAGGGGTCGCTGGTTCGAATCCAGTCGCCTCGACCAACACTTTCCCCGTTTCCCAGCGGGGCACGCGCAGTGGGCGGGATTGGTGTAGTGGTAGCACAGCAGCCTTCCAAGCTTCTGGCCTCGGTTCGAATCCGTGATCCCGCTCCACAGTCCCATGAAGGCTCCCCTGCGGGAGCTTTTGCCCTTTGGAGAATGTCTGGGCACCCTTAGCTCAGTTGGATAGAGCAACCGCCTTCTAAGCGGTCGGTCAATGGTTCGAGTCCATTAGGGTGCACCACAAAGAACCTCGTCTAGTGCGTGGTTCTTTCCTTTTGATACGCGTGCCCAACACGTCTAAAATCCTTCCTGTGCCCAACGCGTGCCCAACAGAGATTTCAGGCACTCGATTCGGTTTCTTTCTTAAGGGCGGTGGAGTCCAGCGTCAGTCCTTTGCGTTCCTCGTCAAAGACCGTCCGGTAGCGGTCTCGCGTAAATGAGGGCCGGGCGTGTCCGACGTGGGCGCTGATGACCTCCACAGATCGCCCCTGTTGCCCCTGGATTGAGATGAAGCTGTGCCGCAGGACGTGCGTGCCCTTGTACTCCACATCTGCCGCCTTGCACAGTTGTTTCATGGTGCGGTACACGTTGTCGGGAAGGATCGGCGTACCAAGTGAATTGGTGAACACCGAACCGCTGCCCACGTAGCTTTCCCCTTTGGCTTCCCGCTTCAGAGCGTCCACCTCAAGCTGTTCTTGCAAAATGGCCAGCGCGTCTCCGGCAACGTGGATGGTCCGGCGAGAACGGTTGGTCTTTGGGGTGGTTCGGTGCAGATGGCCGCCCAAGCTGACCAGAGCTTCCTCAACGCGGACAGCGCCAGTTTGTAGGTCCACATGCTCCCAGCGCAGTCCCAGAGCCTCGGCAATGCGTATGCCCGTTGAGAGCATGAAGCAGAACACCACGCCCTGGGAATGCACTCGGGCCACGGTATAGAACTTGCTGGCCTCTTCTTCCGTCCATGACTTGAAAGTGTCGTCCTGCGCCGCTTGCTGGGTGTAGCGCGGACGTGCAGTGTCGGCTGGATGCCGCATCAAGTCACCGTGCCGCACCGCGTCATTGAAAGCCAGGTGGAGCAGGTTATGGATTTGCCGTTTCATTGAGTCGCCCAGCGGTTTTCCCAGGGTGTCCTGCCGCCGTGGGTCCTGGTGCTGAAGCGCCGCATAAAAGGTTTCCAGATCACGGGGTGTGATGCTGCCCAGCTTGCGCTTCCCGATCCCCGGCACGATGTGCTTGAGAATCAAACCCTGTTGAGCGCGACTGTACTTGGCTGCTTGTGCGGGTGCGCGTAGCTCGTGCCAGGGCAGCAGATACTCTTCCAACGTTGTTTTCTGGGTTACGGCAAATTGCTCAGTACCCGACACTTTTCGAGTGGGCTTGAAATCCGTCGTCCAATACGCGAAAACAGAGCGCGTCTCCCGTTGCCCTGAAATCGTTCAGTCTGTGCTTCGTTTCCCACTTCCCCCAATACCGCAAAAATCAGGTGGAACTGCTCGCCTTGCTCGTCCTGGCCTTGATTGGAGCCAAAGACGTTCGCCACGCGGCACTGGCCGAGCGTTGCCCTGGCAACGCTCAAACGGCTTCCGTCATCCGCCAGATCGAGCGATTCTTTCACCAGCATCCGCTCTGTCCTCTGGATGTCGCTCGTCTGGTGCTGGCCCTGCTGCCTGACGTCAAGCACCGC
>NZ_JNIW01000077.1 GCF_000701425.1 Deinococcus frigens DSM 12807
GAGCAAAGAGCATATCCATATGCATCTGGAATATCCGCCCAAGGTGTCGGTGAGCGAGCTGGTCAAACAGATGAAGGGGAGAACGTCACGAATGCTGCAACAGGAATTCCCGCATCTGAAGCAGCGATATTGGGGACGGCATTTCTGGGCGGTGGGCTATGGAGCGTGGAGTACGGGGAATGTGACCGAGGAGATGGTGCAGAAATATCTGGAACATCACCAGCACGGGTCAAATCAGGACTCGGAGACATTTATCCTCGAAGAATGACAGCGACTTTAGTCGCTTCCCAAACCCCTGCACTGAAAGTGCAGGGTCGTTTAGTCCAGATCACTGTCCCATCGGCCAGATTGACGCCGTAATTTCTGGAGTACCACATTTCCAAACTGTCCGTGCCTTGCATCCACAGGACGCCTTTCACGATGCCCCAGCCCGGCCCGTCACTGTCATTTCCGAAGGCATTTCCATCCAGCCTCAGTCGCCACTTTGGTGACAAACCCACAGGATCAAGCAGTTGTACGCTCAGCCGTTTGGCGTGTTCAAAGTTGGCGATATTGGCGACGAAGAGGCAACCCTCAGAGAGCCGTTGGGAAAAGAGGAGGGAAAACCCCTGCGGGACGGTCTTCTGCGCCTGATTTGTACAGCCGCCCCCACCCCCTGCCAGGGCTGAATTTCCCAGAGCCAGGGCCATCAGTGGAAGCAGCAATCGGCGCATCCTGAAAGCTTACGCTTACTTCTGCAACTCACTCTTCAGCACGTTGAATCCAGCCGGGCGGCCCAGCGCGCGCCAGTTCAAGACATTCGGGCCGCTCAGTTCGCCGACGCGTTCGGTGGCGCAGTCGTATTTGGCGTTGGTTTTGCGCATGATCGGCCAAACCACCGCCGCCGCACGCCCGGCCACATCGCGCCTCGGCACCGGGCCAAACAGGCGCGAGTCTTCCGAGCCGTTGGCGGTGCGGTTATCGCCCATCACGAAGTAATGCGCGGACGGCACGGTGATCTCGGCCTGATCGGGCATGACTCCCGCGCGGCTAGACGTGGCGCTGTTCGCCAATTCGCTCTGGTTGTCCCAGCAGCCCTGCTGCCGCCAGTAATCGGTGGTCCAGCCCGAGTCTAGCTTGACGCCATTCACGGTCACCTCGCCGCCCTCCACCTTGACCTTGTCACCGGGCAACCCGATCACACGCTTAATCAGGAAGGGACGGTAGTTCCACAACCCCAAAAAGTTCTTGTTCAGGTTGCCGATCTGTGCGGAAGCCTCAGGCGGGGGCTTGAAGATCACGATGTCGCCCCGGCTGAAATCGCCCACGCCCGCCTTGTGCAGCCACGTCTCGTACTTGGGAACGAAGACCCGCTCGCGGTCGCGCAGATTGGGCATCATGCTCACGCCGTCCACGCCCACCAGGGTGGCCACAAACTGGGTGATCACCACCGCAAAGACGATGGGTTCCAGAAAATCCTTCCACACTTTCTGAAGGGTGGTGGGTGCGGCGGACTTGAGTCTTGTCATGCACCGGGCAGGATAGCGGATTGAGGTGGCGGTGGATGGTCAACGCCCAGAGGGAGCGGAGACAGGGGGTTGTCTGGCTTTCAGCCCGCCCGGTTCAGCACGCCGGGCTTCAAACTTCAAAGGCCCAGACCGCGTCTTACCCCTCCCCCAGCAACGCCTTTAAGCGCGGCAACTCCTCCAGCGCCGCCTCCCGGCCCGCTTTGACAGCCTGATCGGTGCGGTTGAAGTTCATCAGGTCGATGTTGCCCAGGCTGGGGCGCAGCAGCACGTCGGGGCGGTAGAGACTCAGGCGGGCGTCGGTGAGCTGCGCCTGCATGATCTCCACCGCGCGGCGCAACGCCCCTACCGGACTCAGGTGGGCCTCGCGCTTCCAGAGCAGCACCCGGCGTTCGTGCAGCTCCAGCGGATCGGGGGCCGTTACGTCCACCGCCAGCACCTTCCGCGCTCCCAGAAAGAGCGCGGCGTCCACCGGCACCTGGTTCAGAATGCCGCCGTCCGAGAGCAGCATGTCGCGCATGGGCACGCTGTCCAGCGCGCCGGGGTAGGCGCTGGTGGCACGCAGGGCCTCGAACAGGCTGCCGCGCGTCAGGTACACGCCCCGGCCCGTCAGCATGTCGGTGGCGGTGATCGCCAGAGGGATGGACAGCTCCCCAAAGGTCTGGGGCAGGTTCTGTGCCAGCCAGCCCTCCATGGCCGAGATCTTGAGCAGGCCGGTGCCGGGCCGCCAGTCCAGCAAACGCCGCCAGGAAACCGTGCCTGAGATGCGCTCCAGCTCGGCCCCGCTGTAGCCTGCCGCGATAAAGGCCCCCACCAGGCCGCCCATGCTGGTCCCGGCCACCATGCTGGGTTTAAGGCCCGCGTCCTCCAGCACCTGCCACACGCCGATGTGGGCCAGCCCCCGCGCGCCGCCGCCGCCCAGCACCAGCCCGTAACCGTTTATTGCCGCTCCCGACTGCCCATGTGCGCGATTGTAGCCCTGCCGGGCAGCAGTCTGGCCCATGGTCTGGTGGCCCTGTGCTGGTGGTTCTGGTCTGATGGCCCGGCGTTCAGGTGCGGCGGCAGCAACCCGAGACTCTGGACCACTCCTGTGAAGACCTCCCCTGCCCTCCAGAAATGGTCCGCAGGCCGGACCTGTGGGCAGGACTGTTTCTAGAACAATTGATTCAGTTTCCACGGTCTGACTGCATTAACCTGAGATCAATGGCTCTGGCGGGACAGGTGGTCGGTGATGGCGTGCGGTTGGTGAGGCCCGTCGGACGTGGCTCGCACAGTCTGGTTTATTTTGCGGTGAACCATGCCGGCCAGCCCTGCGCGGTCAAGGTTTTTCACGCCGATCTGATCGCCTTTGCCGAGCGCGAATTTCGGCATGCCAGCGGGCTGGCCCACTCCCGACTGGCCTCGGTGCTGGGGCGCGGCACGTTGGAAGGCCGCTCCGTGCTGATCAGCAGCCTGGCACGCGGCGAGGCGCTGTTCTCGCGCTACGTGCGGCGGCCTGCGCTGAAATCCGAGCGCCGCGCCTTTTTGCTGACGCTGACGCACCTGCTGGACGCGCTGGCATACCTGCATTCGTGCGGGCTGATCCACCGCGACATCAAACCGGAAAACATCGTGGTGGAGCCGGACGGCAGCGCCAAACTGGTCGATCTAGACCTGGCTGGCCCGGCGCTGGAAACCTTTGAGGTGCCCACCCGTTTCGGTACGGCGGCCTTCCAGAGTCCCGAGGCGGCGCGCGGCGAACCGCTGGGGCCAGAGGCAGACCTGTACGGCGTGGGGATGCTGCTGGGCTGGGGCATCTTCGGCTCGCTGCCGGACCCCACCCGCCCCGCGCCGTATCACCCGGACCCGCTGTGCTCCCTGTATCTGACCCTGACCCGCCAGGACCGAGCGCAACGCCCCGGCAACGCCGGCTGGGTCCGCGAGAGGATGCTGGAACTGTCCAATCTAAAATTCTGAAGTTGGTGACATCAGCAGGAGCCAGCCGCCACCGGGAGGGTTCCCGCTGGCGGCTCCAGACCTCTGTGCGTTATCCCAGAATGATGCGCGCCTCGTTGGGCCGCAGCTTCGTGCCGCTTTCGGGGTGATCGCCACATGAACTGAGCAGCGCCGGACTCGCCGCCAGTTCGCCCAGCTCAGGCTCTCCTGCGCCAAAGTTCAGCACCACCGTCACGCTCTGGCCGTCCAGGATGCGGCGGAAGGCGAAGACATCCTCGTGACCGCTGTTCAGGCTGTGGTAATCGCCGCCCACCAGCGCGGGTTGCTGTTGCCGGAGCTGCGTCAGGGCGCGGAAGTAATTCAGATCGCTGTGGGAATCTGCCTCCTGCGCCTGCACGTTCACGGCTGAAAAGTCGTCGGCCAGCGGCAGCCAGGGGATCGCCTCCGCCGCGCTAAAGCCCGCGTTGGGCGAGGCGTCCCACTGCATCGGGGTGCGCTCCGGGTCACGGCTGGCGGCAGGGCTGTCAGGCTGTTGCAACCCTGCCGGGTCCACCATGCGGTCCAGGGGGACGGGCACGTTCGCCATGCCGATCTCGTCGCCGTAGTACACCGTGGGCGTGCCGCGCAGGGTCAGCAGCAGGGTCTGGGCCACGCGGTACTGCGCCGCACCCACCCGTGACCTGAAGCGAGGCTGATCGTGGTTGCCCAGCACCCAGTTGGGCCAGGTACCGATCTTGCGGCACGCGGCGTCGTAGTCGTCGGCAAATTCGCGCACCGCTGCCGCCTGCCAGGGCCGCAGGATCAGGTGGAAGTTGAAGGGCAGATGGACCATCGCCGCGTCCGGGGTTCCGGCGTAGGGCAACAACTGGTCCACCGGCAGGTAGATCTCCCCCACCATCATGCGGTCATCAAACTCGTCCAGCACGGCGCGCATCTCGCGGATGTACTGGTGCGTTTCCGGCTGGTCCTGGGTATAGATGTGCGTGACGCTGTTGTGTTCGATATCGCCGGGCTGCCAGTCGGGGTTGGCGGGTTCGTCCAGAAAGCGCTCGTCCTCGGCCAGCAGCCAGATCACGTCCACCCGGAAGCCGTCCACGCCCCGGCGCATCCAGAAGCGCAAAACCTCGAACATGGCGGCGCGCACGTCGGGGTTGCGCCAGTTCAGGTCCGGCTGGCTAGGCAGAAACTGGTGCAGGTAATACTGCCCGCTGTCCTGGTCCAGCGTCCACGCCGGGCCGCCGAAAAAGGACTTCCAGTTGTTGGGCAGCCCGCCGTCCGGGGCCGGATCGCGCCATACGTACCAGTCGCGTTTCTCGCTGTCCCTGCCCGTCAGCGCCTGCTGAAACCACGCGTGATCCGAGGAAGTGTGGTTGGGCACGTAATCGAGCATCACCTTGAGGCCCAGGCCGTGCGCCTCCCCAACCAGCGCGTCGAAGTCGACCAGATCGCCGAACAGCGGGTCGATGTCGCAGTAGTCGGCCACGTCGTAGCCGAAGTCGCGCATGGGCGACGTGAAGATCGGCGAGAGCCACGCGGCCTCCACGCCCAGGCTCCTGAGATACGGCAGCCGCGCCGTGATGCCGCGCAAGTCACCCACGCCGTCGCCGCTGCTATCCTGAAATGAGCGCGGGTAAATCTGGTAGATGATGCCGCTCTGCCACCACTTGAGCTGCCTCGTCCCGCTTGCCATAGGGGTCATGGACAGAGGCTAGCAGGAATGGAACTGAATCGATACAGATACCCCGCTACCACAGAAACTGTGCGGTCGTTTTAACGAGACGAATGGATCTGCTAAGCGGGCGAGTCTCCTGCCCCTTTTCCAGCGCCGCCCGGGCCGCTGGCAATCAACACAACAGTTCCGCATTCGCCGATGACGCAAAAGAAGAAACCCCGCGCCAGGCGGGGCTTTTTGGTGGTGCCGATGGGGGGACTCGAACCCCCACGGTTTCCCGCTCGATTTTGAGTCGAGTGCGTCTACCATTCCGCCACATCGGCCTGTTGCAAGATGGCCACCGCGTCAGTGGGCCACCGCGCCGGGGCGCGGACGGAATCTTAGCGCGCCGGGGCAGGGGCGGTCAACGCCAGAAGGCGGCGTTCATGGCAGCGCCTCTATCCGCTCCAGCAGCAGCGCAAAGAACGCCTCGTCGCGCACGCCCACCGCCACCCGCGCGTTGGGGACTAGCTCAGTCACGCCGTGCAGATCGCAGACGGTGCGCCCGAAGTTCAGGCCCTCCTGAATCTCGATGTCCACGCGCATGGGCTGCCAGTCCAGCAGGTCCGGGCGGATCACCGCCGCCGCCGCCAGCGGATCGTGCAGCGCGCCGCCGCTGAGGCCGTAGCGCTCCCGGTACACACCCGCGTAAAAGGTCAGCAGCTCGGCGCAGACCTCGCCCGCGCGGTTGCCCAGGCCGCGCAGGGCGGCGATGCGCTCAGGGTCCGCGACGCACTGCATGGTCACGTTCAGGCCCACCATGCGCAGTGGCACGCCGGACTCAAAGACGATCCGGGCGGCATGCGGGTCCGCCAGGGCGTTGAATTCCGCCGCCGGGGTGCGGTTGCCGCCCGCCGTGCTGCCGCCCATCCAGACCACCTCCCGTACCAGTTGGGGCAGTTCGGGGACCAGGCGAAAGGCCAGGGCCAGATTGGTCAGCGGTCCCGTCGCCAGCAGCGTGACCTCGTGGGGGTACGCCTGGACGGTGCGGATGATGAAATCGGCGGCGTGTTCGGCCTCGGGGGGGCGCGTGGGCTGCGGCAGACCGGCGGCGGGCAACCCGGAATCGCCGTGGATGGCCGCCGCCGTCACCGCATCGGCCACCAGGGGACGGTCCGCCCCAGCGAAGTAGGGCACAGCCGCACCCACCTCTCCGGCCAGCGCCAGCGTGACCCCGGCGTTGTGGACGGTCAGGGGTAGACCCACGTTGCCGTGCGTGGCGGTGATGCCCAGCACCCCCACCTCCGGGCTGGCCAGCGTCAGCAGCCACGCCACGGCGTCGTCCAGACCCGGATCGCCGTCCAGAATGACTTTTTGCGGAAGTTGAGGGTCAGTGTTCACCGCCCGATTGTAGGGCGCAGGGCCGACGCCGCTGCCCCGCAGGCTGCGCTCTGCCACAATGCCCCGCATGGAACAGTTCGAGCAATTTTCAGTGGATGGGCAGCGGATGTACGGCATGCTCCACACCCCCGACTCCCCGGCCCCGGCGCAGGGCTGGCCCTCGGTGGTCATGGTCCACGGCTACACCGGCCACCGCACCGAACACCACCGCCTGTTCGTGCTGCTGTCGCGCGTGCTGGCGGCGCGGGGCATGGCCAGCCTGCGCTTCGACTGCCGGGGCAGCGGCGATTCGCAGGGCGATTTTCATGAGATGACCGTCTCGCGCGAGGTGGAGGACGCGAGCGCCGCCGCCGACCATCTGCGTGATCAGCCTGGCCTCGATCCCGAACGGGTGACGCTGCTGGGCTACAGCATGGGCGGCATGGTCTCGGCGCTGGCGGCGCAGCGGGCGCGCGCCCACCGGCTGCTGCTGTGGGCACCCGCTTTGCCGGAGCTGTGGCTACCCCTGCTGCGCGGCGGCGTGCTGCCCCCCACAGTCACCGATGTGGACGGCTGGCCGCTGGGCCGCGCCTTCTTGCAGGAGTTGCCGCGCCTGCGCCCGCTGGAGGCTGCCGCCGCCTGGGGCGGTGTGGCCCACGTCATCCACGGCGACGCCGACACCACCTGCCCGCCCGAGTGGGGCGTGCGCTACGCCCAGGCGCTGGGTTGCGACGCGGCGGCTATTCCCGGCGGCACGCACAACTTCACCAGCCTGGAAACGACGGAGATGCTGTACGCGGAAACGCTGCGGTTCCTGGGTGGGGGCTAGAAGTCGGCTGTCAGCGACAACAGAACAGCCCACGCTCGCATGCAGGCTGTCTGTTGAATTCTCGGTGATCTGGAGGCAGGCGAAACCAAGACCCGCCTCCCCCAGCCTTACTTGATTGCGCCGTTCAGGCCATTGGGGAAGAAGCCGCCCTTGTTCGCGCCGGGGGCCAAGTAGACGATGTTCAGCACCTCGCGGGTGCTGCGGGCGTAGGCCACGGCGTTCTTGTCGGCAGGAGCGAATACGGCTTTCCCGGCGCTGTCGCTCAGGCCCATGTCCTTGCCGCCACCCACCCCGGCGCGCAGGGTGCTGATGGCCTGCACGACCTGACCCACGTACAGCCCCGCTGCCGCCGTGATCTGGCGCTGCTGGTACAGCAGGGTGCGGATCGCGCCGCCGTGGTACGCCTCGACGGCCAGGATTCCGGCGGCGGCCTGGAGGTACGCCGGATTGGTGATCAGCGTGGCCGCGCCGTTGTAGGCGGTGACGCCCACGTCCTCGAAGATGAACGCGCCGTGCAGGAAGAACAGGTCATTGGCATAGGGGTTGAAGCCCTTGATGGCCCCGCCGCTGGCCGCGCTGCCTGCCGCCAGGAACGCCCCGTTCAGGTCCAGCACCGGACGCATGACCGCGCCCTTGCCCAGCGCGCCGTACAGGAACTTGACGTGCGAAAGCTCGTCCTCGGCAATGTCGTTGGCCATCGCCTGCACGGTGCTGTCCTTGAACTGCATGCCGCGCGCCATGTCCAGTCCGGCGGGCACCCGAATGGCCGCGTCCCCGCCAATCTTCTTCAGTTCGTCCAGACGGCCCACGGCGGCCAGGTAGAACGCCGCTTCCAGGTATTCCAGGTTCAGGGCGAAGTTCAGCACGTCGCCGTCGATGTCCTTGGCGGGAGCAGCCAGGGCAGGCGCAGCGAGACCCAGCGCGGCCATCCCCAGGCCCGCCTTGCCCAGAACACCCAGGGCGGCGCGGCGGTTGAGGCTGGCAGTGTCGGTATGGGCAGTGTCGGTATGGGCAGTGTCAATTTCGGTCATGGGAAATGCTCCTTGGTGGCAAGAGGGAAGAACGGGACTGCGCCTAAAGGCATGTCCTGATCGGATGGAGCGCGGGAGGAATGGAGAACTGAAGTCGGTCTCTCCTGACTCAACCGGGTATATGCGGCGGCCCGACAACCGGATCAGACGCCACCTGAACATAAACGCCGCATAAAGGTCCGCCGCCTCGCTAGAGTGGGTGCATGACCGCCTCTCCCACCCTGTTCACGCGCATCATCGCCCGTGAGATTCCCAGCGACATCGTGTACGAGGACGACGACTACATCGCCATCCGCGACATCGCGCCCAAAGCGCCGATCCACCTGCTGGTGGTGCCCAAGAAAGTCAGCGCCCGCTTGGACGAGATCAGCGACGCGGACGAGATGGGCCGGTTGTGGCTGACCGCCGTGAAGGTGGCCCGGCAGCACGCCGCCGATTACCGCCTGCTGGTCAACTCCGGCGAGAAGGGCGGGCAGGTGGTCTTTCATACCCATATTCACATCCTGGCGGGCTGGGAAAATGGCCCGGACAGTGACACCTGATGCCCGAATTTGAGTTTGAAGCTGTCCTCTTCGATCTGGACGGCGTGCTGGTGGACAGCGAACTCCAGGCCAACACCGTCTGGGTACACCTCCTGACCGAGCATGGGCTGGACATTGACCTGCCCACCTTCATGGCGCACGCCGTGGGCGGGACGCATGTGGCGCTGTTCGAGTGGCTCAGGCGCGACTTCGGCTGGGCGCGGCCTGAGGGTTTCATTCCCGAGATGGACGCCCGACTGCACGAGGCGTTCGGCAGCACGCAGGCCATCGAGGGTGCGGCGCAGACGCTGGAACTCCTGCGCGGGGCGGGCCTCCCCTTCGCCGTCGCCAGCAACAGCCTGCGCAGCCGCCTGAAGCGCAAGCTGGAGGCATCGGGCCTCGCGCCTGTGGTGGGCGCACACGCCTATGACCCGGCCCATGTCGGCGGCCGCGGCAAACCGGCCCCGGACCTGTATGCCTATGCCGCCGCACAGTTGGGCGCGGACATCACCCGCTGCCTGGTCATCGAGGACAGCGTGACCGGCCTGAGCGCGGGCGTGGCGGCTGGGGCGACGGCCTGGGGCCTGCTGGCCGGGGGCCACGTCCACCCCGACAACGCCGCCCATCTGACGGGGGCGGGGGCGGGGCGAATTCTGCGGACTCACGAGGAGTTGCAGGAGGTTTTGGGGCTGGCAGGAGAAGCCTTCCATCAGGGGCGCTGACAGCTCGCCTCAAACGGGAGCGGAGAAGTGCGGATGTTCAGCGCCGCTAGCTCCTTGCCTCCCCTCTCAGGCGAGGTGACGCGAGGGGCCGGACTTGCAAGGCTGCGGAGCCGGAGGAGTGAAGGCGTGGCAGTCTCCCCATCACCCTGAAGCAAATCTCAACCCTTTTCGTTGATTGCAACAAGCGCGCCTACACTGCGCCCCATGTGGATGAAACTGCTGCTGGCGTTTATCCCCATCAGCCTGTTGCTGGAGTGGGTCTTCAAAGCACCGCCGCTGTGGGTTTTTGCCACGGCGGTGATCGCCATTATCCCGCTGGCCGATCTGCTGCGGCAGGGAACCGAGCAGATCGCGGCGCGGGCCGGTCAGACCATCGGCGGTCTGCTAAACGTCACGTTTGGCAACCTGGCGGAACTGATCATCGCCATCTTCGTGCTGCTGGGCGGCAATACCACGGTGGTCAAGGCGCAGATTACCGGCAGCATCATCGGCAACGCGCTGCTGGGTCTGGGCCTCGCCATCTTGATCGGCAGCTTTGGGCGGGAGCGGCAGAAATTCAACCGCGAGAATGCTGGGCAGCTCAATTCCATGCTGTTTCTGGTGGTCATCGCGCTGCTGATTCCGGCGCTGTTCGACTACACCGAACGCCTGCCCGATTTTCTGGCGGGCAGCGCGGCGGCGCGCGGCAATCTGGACGAGTCCCTCAGCCTGGGCGTGGCGGGCGTGCTGATCGCGGTCTACGGCTTGAACCTGGTCTACACGCTGGTCACGCACAAGGACGTCTTCGCGCGGGGCGAGGAAGAGGGCGAACATGGGAACAGCCTCACCCTGTGGCCCGTGTGGAAGGCCGCCGCCGTGATGGTGGGCGCAACCGTGTTTATCGCGGTGGAATCCGAGATGCTGTCCGGGGCGCTGGAGGCCACCAGCACGCAACTGGGCCTGAGTCCGTTTTTCCTGGGGATCATCGTGCTGGCGGTGGTCGGCAACTTCGCCGAGTACCTGGCGGGCAGTTACTTTGCGCGGCAGGGCAAACTGGGGCTGGCCATCAACATCGCCGTGGGGGCCACGATTCAGGTGGCGCTGTTTACCGCGCCCGTGCTGGTGATCATCTCGTATCTGATCGGCCAACCCATGAACCTGGTTTTTTCCAGCCCGCTGGAGCTGGTGGCCATTGTCGCCGTGGCGCTGACCGTCACCACCGTGACCAAGGACGGCGAGGCCACCTGGTTCGAGGGCGTGCTGCTGCTGGCAGTCTATCTGCTGCTGGCGCTGGCCTTCTTCTTCGTCACGCCAAAGATTGATGGCGAGGCGGCCACCCGGCTCCCGCCCGCACTGCCTGCCTCTTCATCCAGCCTTTCCGTCCATCCTCAGCCGCTGAGACTCTAAACTCGCGCCCATGAGCCACCCCTTTACCACTGAACGTCCGCTGCGCGTCGCCGTGATCGGCAGCGGACCCAGCGGCGTGTATGCCGCCGAGGCGCTGATCAAGCAGACCGCCCTGCCCGCCGAGGTGGACGTGTTTGACCGTCTGCCCACCCCTTACGGTCTGGTGCGCTACGGCGTCGCGCCGGACCACCTGACCATCAAGAGCGTGACCAGGGGTTTCGAGAAGACCTTTAGCGATCCGCGCGTGCGCTTTTTAGGCAACGTAGAATTTGGCAAGGACCTGACCCATCACGATCTGAAGGCGCATTACGACGCGATCATGTACACCGTGGGGGCCAGCGGGGACCGCCGCCTGGGCATTGCCGGCGAGGACCTCGGCGGCTCGATGAGCGCCACCGAATTCGTCGCGTGGTACAACGGCCACCCCGACGCCGCCGCCCGCGAGATGGTCCTGAGCGCGTCCGGCGTGGCCGTGGTGGGCGTGGGCAACGTGGCGCTGGACGTGAGCCGCATTCTGCTCAAGACGGTGGGCGAGTTGCAGGCGTCGGACATTGCCCCGCACGCGCTGGAGGCGCTGGCGAACAGCCCGGTCAAGGACGTCTGGATTCTGGGCCGGCGCGGCGCGGCGCAGGCCAAGTTCACCACCAAGGAACTACGCGAATTCGGTGAACTGTCGGAGGCCGATGCGGTGGTCAAGCCGCAGGAGGTTGCGGTGGACGAGGCGTCCGAGGCCGCCATCAGCGACAACGTGGTGAAAAAGAATCTGGAAGTCCTGCGCGACTTCTCCAGCCGCACGCCGGAGGGCAAGCCGCGCCGCATTCATCTGCGTTTTCTGGTGTCCCCGGTAGAGATTCTGGGCGACGAGGATGGCCACGTTTCTGGCCTGAAGGTGGAGCGCAACACGCTGGACGACTCGGGCAACGCGGTGGGCACGGGCGAAACCGAGGTGCTGCCCGTGCAGATGGTCCTGCGCTCGGTAGGCTACCGGGGCGTGGCCCTGCCGGGCGTGCCGTTCGACGACAGGCGCGGCGTCATTCCCAACACTGAAGGCCGGGTGGAGGGCCGCACGGGCGAGTACACCTCCGGCTGGATCAAACGCGGTCCCAGCGGCGTGATCGGCACCAACCGCAAGGACGCCACCGACACCGTGGCCCACCTGATCGCCGATGCCGGAACGTTGCCCGTGGCCGAACAGGCGAGCCGTGCCGACGTGGACGCCCTGCTGAAAGAGCGCGGCGTGGACGTGTACACCTTTGCCGACTGGCAGGCGCTGGACACCCACGAGCAGGCGCAGGGCCAGGCGCAGGGCCGCCCCCGCGCGAAAGTGGTGCACAAGCACGAGATGCTGGGCCACCGCCAGAAGTAGCGCGCCTGGTAGGAGGGGCGGGCATTCGTCTCCGCCCGCTTTGCCATACTTCTTTTCTGATGACGCCCCAGCGGCCCAACACCCTGCACTCCGACATTCTGGTGATCGGCGCTGGCCCCGCCGGACTGCACGCGGCTTTTTACGCGGGCTGGCGCGGCCTGCGGGTGCGCGTGCTGGAGGCGCGGGGCGAGGCAGGGGGCCAACTGAGCGCCCTCTACCCCGACAAACGCGTGTACGACGTGCCGGGCCTGCCGGGGGCGCGGGCGGCGGAAGTGGCGGCGCACCTGCTGAGGCAACTGGATGGATTGCCCGTGGATGTGCGTGTGAATACGGTGGCACGCACGCTGGAGCGGGACGGCGACGGCTGGCGAATCGAAACAGATCAGGGAAGCTGCACGGCGGGCGCAGTGATCCTGGCGGCGGGCCTGGGCGCGTTGTTGCCCCGCGCGGCCCGCCTGCCAGGCGCAGACACCCACCCAGATGTCCGAACGGACCTCCCCGATTCCACCGAGCTGGGCAGGCGGCGCGTGCTGATCGTGGGCGGCGTGCCGCAGGCAGCGAGGGCAGCGCTGGAGTTGCTGGAGGCGAAAGCGGACGTGACGCTGACCAACAGCCGGGCCTTACTCAGGGGCGATCCAGCGACGCTGGCACACCTCGAAGTGGCGCGGGCAAGCGGTCAACTCGAAATCCTGGCTCCCGCCCGCCTGCTCTCACTCGGTCCGCAGGGAGCCGAGGTGGAGATGGACGGCGAAACGCGCGTTATTCGAGCCGACACCGTGCTGGCCCTAGGCGGCTACCTGCCGGACCTCTCCCCCGTTCAATCGTGGCCACTGGACTGGCGCGGCGAATATGTTCCGGACGGCGCAGGCGGACGCACCGTGCTGGACGGCATATATGTGGTGGGCGATCTGGCCCAGTCGGGCGGCGACTTCAAGCTGATCTCGGTGGCCTTTGCGCAGGCCGCTGTCGCCGCCAACCACGCCGCGCATCATGTCCGGCCCGAATTAAAGGCCAAGCCAGGGCACAGCAGCGAGAAACGGTAGGCGGGGGAATAATTACAGCGTTCAATTAATTCTGATTTTATCATAATGGCGTTTGAATTTGGTTCTGGCCGTTTTGATGGAGAATTGCCACTCCAGTTGGACTCTCTGGTGCTGTCGCTCATCTACCCAGATTTCCACCTCTGAGC
>NZ_JNIW01000078.1 GCF_000701425.1 Deinococcus frigens DSM 12807
CGGGTGACGAGCGGACCATAAATGCTGGTGGGGTCTATGGCTGGATTCTCCAGCCACCGGCGAACTCGGCGTTCACTGCTTTGCGCGAACGTGGCACGGGAGTGGATGTAAGGGAGCCACGCGGGAATGGAACTGCGCTGGGAGAGCAGCAGGCCCGTGACCATCCAGGCCAGCGTGTGAGCGTTGCGGATGTCGTTCCACAATCCACTCTGGATATGGGAGAAGACGGCTTGGTAGAGTCGGGGTGCGTCCCCGGTAGCATTTTCGGTTGTCACAAACAGAAAGTGTCGCCTACCGGGGACGCTTTCTCATAATTTCTGTCAGGCCGTCAGGGGGTTAGAGAAAATCTTACCTTTGAGAAGAGTCGTATATGAGTCGATGATGGAGTTAGCACTTATCGAAACTGATTTAGAGAAGCGGGGTAAATTATTTCGCTTACTAGATAAATTCTCCTACGAATCACACGACTTAATATATGAGATCATTTCCGAGATTAGACTTCTTTATTCGGAGCAGGCGATTATAGCAATTAGTTTAGACGGAGGTGCGTGAGCAGTTAATTGGTATTTCTCTGTCTGGTACCGTCATTCAACCGGCGGTCAGGTGGCCCACGCTGCGGCGGAGGCGTGCGGCGGCTGAGGTGGGTTTACCAGCCTTTGTTCTTAGCTTCTTCTCGCCGCTCGTCCAACAATTCCTGCGTCATGTCCCGCCCGTCATCCCGCGCCAGACTGCCGACCACAGATTGAATCAGAGCCTCGCGCTCAGCGTCCGACAAATCGCCTTGATCCTCGTCCCAGCTTGAGTAATCCCGCTCCTGATCCTCCGGCTGCTTGCGCTCAGGCATGCCTTCAAAGGCGGTCAGAGCAGCGAAGATCGCTTTGCCGTCCTGTTTCCTGGTGTCGTCTGAATTCATGGGTCAGCTTAGCGCCCCCATTCAAGGCCAACTCGCATTCTCAAGCGCTAGGGTTCTGTCTATGAGCCTTCTGGAAACCGTCCGGCAGATCGCGCCCTACCTGGAAAGCTGGCTGGAGTACGGGCGAGATTTTCAGCGCATTCCCGGCGTGCAGGTGGCCGTGCGCGTGGGCGATGAGCTGGCGGCGTCTTTCGCGCTGGGGCAGGCCAACGAGGATACGGGCGAGGCCCTGACCACGCGGCACCTGTTCCGCATCGCCTCGCATTCCAAGACCTTCACGGCCACCGCCGTCTTTCAACTCGTGGAGGCGGGCAAACTGCGCCTGGACGACATTGCGGCCCACTGGCTGCCAGAGCTGCAAGGCTCGCCCGCCGCTGGCCTAACTGTGCGGGCGCTGCTGGGCCACCAGTCCGGCATCAACCGCGACGGGGCCGACAGCGATTACTGGCAACAGATGCACGCCTTCCCGGATCGGCAGACGCTGCTGGACTTTGCCCGCGCCGACGCCGTGTTCCCGCCGGATCAGCACTTCAAGTACTCCAACATCGGTTACGGGCTGCTGGGCCTGATCGTGGAGGCGGCGGGGGGCCAGAGCTACGGCGACTATGTGCAGGCGCACATCACCGGCCCGCTGGAACTGGCTGACCTGGGCGCAGAACTGCCCCCGGAGCGCGAGACCGAGCTGGCGGCTGGACACGGCGCACGTCTGTCGGGCCACGATCCCCGCCGCACGCTGCCGTCATCAGACACCCGCGCGCTGGCGGCGGCCACCGGCTTCTACGGCACCGCCGAGGCGCTGACCGCCTACTGGGCACGGCATGCCCTGGGCCGTGAAGGACTCCTCTCGGACGCCTCCAAACGGCTGATGGGGCGACGCGAATCGGAGATCACCAAACCCACCCGGCGCGGCTACGGCCTGGGCCTGATCCTGGACGAGATCGGCGGGCGCGGGCTGGTGGGCCACTCTGGCGGCTTTCCCGGCCATACCACGCAGTCGTGGCTGGACCCCAAAACGGGGCTGTCCATCTCCGCGCTGACCAACACCCTGGGCGGCCCGGCCACCGAATGGGCGGGCAACCTGATCCGCCTGATTGACTTGGCGCACAAGAATTCAGGGAAGGAGGCGGATACCGCGCACGATCTCGATTCCTTTACTGGACGCTTCGCCAACGCCTGGGGCGTGTTCGACATTGCGAATCTGGGCGGGCGACTGGTGGCCCTGACCCCGCTGGGCAACCCATCCGATACCGCCGTCGAATTGACGGTGCAGGACGCCGACACGCTCTGTCCCGCTCCCGAAAGCGGCTTTGGCTCCGTGGGCGAGCCGTACCACTTCCAGCGCGCAGAGGACGGCGAAATCCAGTGGGTGCGTCAGGGTGGCGGGCGATCCTGGCCGCTGGCGGCCTACCGCGTGCAGGCGGGGTTGGACTAATGGTCCTGCTGCCTCCCTCTCCATCTATATGAGAGAGAGGGCCATCTGGCAGGCCGTGAAACTGTGAAACTCTACTCGTCTTCCTCGTCGGGCAGCGGCAGGCGGACGCGGAAGGTGGCCCCGCCGCCGGGGGTATCGGTCACGTCCAGAGTCCCTCCGTGCGAGGTCACCACCTGCTGGGCAATTGTTAGGCCCAGCCCCGCCGAACCGGCCTCCTTGCCCCGGAAGAACTTGTCGAAGATGCGCGGCTTGATGGCGTCGGGGACGCCGGGGCCACGGTCCACCACGCGGACCTCCACCTCGCCGGGGCGCAGGCTGCTTTCCAGATGCACCAGCTCCGGCGAACCGCTCACGCGGATGGCGTTGGTCACCAGGTTCATGAACACCTGACTGAGGCGCACCGGATCGCCCACGATCTCGATGTTCTCGTGGCTGGCCTTCACGCCATAATCGCGGCCCACCTGCGAGATGACCTTGCCCAGATTCATGAAGTGCATCTCGATGCCCTGCACCAGTTCGCCGCGCGAGAGTTGCAGCAGATCGTTGACCAGCCGGGTCATGTTCTCGGCCACGCGCTGGGCGTCCAGCAGGGTCTGGGAGCCGCCCGCCTCGCGCTCGGCGCGGCGCAGGTAGCCGTGCAGGGCGGTTAGGGGGGTTCGCAACTCGTGGCTGGTCTCGGCCAGGAAGGTCTTTTGCATGTTCAGCGCTTCCTCGAGCTGTTTGGCCTGAATCTCCAGGCGCTGGCTCTGGCGCTCGGCGGTGTTGCGCAGGCGCTCTACCTCTATCAGGCGGGCCTGAAGGCTGCGGTTGAGGCTCAACACTTCCTGCTCGGCGCGCTCGCGGCTGGCGCGGGCCTCGACTTCCGCAACGGCGCGGCGGATGGTGGGGGCCAAACGGTCCAGGCGCTGCTTGAGAATGTAGTCGGTGACGCCCTGGCGCAGGGTATCCACCGCGACCTCCTCGCCCAGCGCGCCGGTCACGATGATGAACGGCACCTCGGGCAGGCGGGCGCTGGCAGCGCGGTAGGCGCTGAGGCCGTCATAGCTGGGCAGCGCGTAATCGCTGAGGATCAGATGGGGCGGATCGGCCTCGATGGCGGCCAGAAACCCGGCCTCGTCCTCCACCCGGCGCACCCGCAACTGCCAGGTCAATTCGCCGTCTAGGTGCATCACCACCAGTTCGTGGTCCAGCTCGCTGTCTTCCAGGTGCAGCACGTTCAGGGCCTCGCCGGGACCGGGAAAGCGGTAGCTGCGCTGGGGGGCGGCGTCCAGTCCTGCCGCACTGGTCTGCGCCCCGGTCATGCGCGCTCCACGGCGGTCTGGGTCGCAGTTTCAGTCTCGGCGGCGGGTGGCCCGGCCAGCGGCAGGGTGATCCAGAACTCGGCCCATTCGCCGGGACAGGCGTCGGCCCCCACCCGGCCACCGTGACGGGTCACGATGCGCCGGACGTTGGCCAGGCCGATGCCGATGCCCTCGAATTCATCGGCGCGGTGCAAACGTTGAAACACGCCGAACAGTTTATCCAGGTATTCGGGGTTAAAACCGACGCCGTTGTCACGAACCGTTAACGTGACGCTCCGGGCGTCCACCTGCGCGCTCACGTCGACGGTGGCATGGTCGCGGGTGCGGGTGTACTTGATGGCGTTGCTGAGCAGGTTGCTGACCACCAGCCCCAGCAACGCCGCGTCGCCGGGCACGGGCGGCAGGGTCTGGGGCAGCGTGAGGGTGATGTTGCGGCCCTCGCGGTCCGGTTCCAGGCTGTCCCAGCCCGCCCTGAGCAGCGCGCTCAGGTCCACGTTCTCGCGGCGCAGTTCCTGGCGGCCCATGCGCGAGAACTCCAGCAGATCGTCGATGAGCTGGCTCATACGCCCCGCCGAATCGGTGATGATGCTGAGGTAGCGCTGTCCCTTGGCGCTCAGGCCGCCCGTGCCCGTCTCCTCGTTTCTGGCCTGCTGGCCCAGCAGTTCCTTGCCCAGCAGATCGCCGAAGCCCACGATGTGGCGCAGCGGCGTGCGCAGATCGTGCGAGACGCTGTAGCTGAAGGCTTCCAGCTCCTGGTTGGCATGTTCCAGTTCCTCGGTGCGGCGCTGCACGCGGTCTTCCAGGGACATGTTGAGCGCCCGCAACTCGCGCTGCGCCCCGGCCACCCGGTCCTGAAGCGCGTCGTTGTCCAGCGCAGCGGCGAATCGCCCACCGATCTCCTGCGCCAGATCGTGATCGCGGCCCGTCAATTCCTGGCGGTAGAACAGCCCCAGCACGCCGCACAGCCGCCCGTCCGCGCCCAGCAGCGGGTACAGCAGCGCTCCGGTGCAGTTGACCCCGTGCAGCAGCGGGTGAGACGGGATAAAGAGGGGGTCCTCGGTCCGCGTGACCTGGTCCAGCAGGCCGTCCAGAAAGGCCCGCATATGTCCGGTCTGCCACGCCGCATGCAGCGAGGACGACGCCAGCAGTTCGGGCAGCCCAGCCTGCGTGGACCCAGTAGACCCAGCGGACCCAGCGGACCCAGCGGACCCAGCCTGAACAGACCACAGCGCCGCGCCCTCAGCGAGGCGCGACGTCAGGCGGCCCAGGGCGGCGCGGTAGACCGCCGGGCGGCCCTGGGCGCTCAGGTAGGGCGGCAGCAGCGTGGGGGCGGCGGCGGACAGGCGGGCAGGCTGAAGGCGGATCTCGGGGCGGCGGGCGGCCAGATCTTCGGAGACGTCGGCCAGCAAGCGGGCGGCGTTTTCCTCGGCCACCGAATCGTCCACGTCGGTGCTGGTGCCCACCCACTCCAGCACCTCGCCCGCCGGGTCCAGCACCGGCAGGCCGCGGGTCACGAAGCTGCGGTAGCGCCCGCCCGCCGACCGCAGGCGGTGTTCGGCCTCGAAGGGCCGCCCGCTGCGAATGGCCGCCGCCCAGCCGCGCTGGTAGTCGGCGCGGTCTTCGGGGTGCAGCAGGCCCAGGAAACCGCCGGAAGCCCGCTCTGGCCCCACGTACTGCTCCCAGCGCCGGTTGAACGACAGCGACTCGCCCTGTGGATCGGTCTGCCAGACGATCTGCGGCAGGCCCTCCAGCACGCTGCGGTAGCGTTCCTCGCCCCGCTGCGCGCGCCGCTCGGCAATCAGGCGGTCATGAATATCGGTGGCCGAGGTGATCCATTCCTCGGTCTGGACCTGCCCAGCGCTGTGTTCGGGGCCGATTTCAGCGTTGCCAGGGCTGCCCTCTGTGCGAATGGGCGACAGCCGCAGGGTAAACCAGCGGCGGCTGCCACCCGCCATCTGTCCATCCTCCAGCGCAACGCCGCCCACCTGAAGCTGGACCTCGGCGCTGGCGGTGTACTGCCCGACCTCACCGCGCTCGCGGACCTCCTGCCACAGCCGCCCGGCGGCGGCGCGGCCCTCGGGGGTCATGCGGGCGCTCAGGTCCTCTTTACCCAGCAGCTCGCGGTGCTGGGTGTTGACGTAGGTGACCTGGCCCGCGCCGTCGCTGACCTGCAAGATGTGCGGAATGGCGTCCAGCACACCCCGGTAACGCCGCTCGCCGCGCACGACGGCCTGTTCGGCGGCGATGCGCCCGGTCACGTCGCGCACCACCTCCAGCAGGCCCAGCCGCTGGCCGCCCGCGTCCTGAACCGCGCTGCGCTGGGCCTCGCCGGAAAAAACGCTGCCGTCGGCGCGGCGGTACGGCGTGGTCAGGGCCTGAAAGGTCTGGCGCTGGGCCTGCCGGGCGTCCAGATGCAGCGCCGAGAGCGGCTGGCCGATCAGGCTGGAGGCCGGATGTCCGAACTGCCGCTCCAGCGCGCGGTTGACCAGCCGGATCTGCCCGCCCGGACCGGTGAAGGCGGCGGCGTCCTGCATGGACTGGAAGATCGCCTCGAACTCGGCGCGCGCCTGTTCCTGCCGCGCCCGCGCCTGGCCCAGCGAGACGTTCAGCGCCTCGGCGCGGCTGCGGGCCAGCACCTGCGCCCCCACCAGCATGTGGGCCAGCCCGGCGATCAGCAGTCCGGCCAGCATCACCAGCACCGGCACGCTGGCGGCGGCGTCCTGGCCGAAACTGCGCGGGGCGGCGTAGGCCAGGGTCCAGGGTTGCCCGGCCAGGTCCAGGGCCACGCGGTCCTGGAAATACGACGGACCGCCCACCTGCGACAGCGCCTGCCCGGCCAGCCCGACGCCCACCGAGAGCCGGTTTTCCAGCCCCTGCGGTCCCAGATCGCTCAGGAATTGATCGGCGCGCACTGCCAGGTACATGAACCCTTCCGGCTCGGCGGCCTGTCCGCCCGCCTGTCCGCCCGCCTGTGCTGCTGCCTGGCCTTGAGACCACACCGGCAGCGTCAGCAGAAAGCCCGGCAGCGGCTGCCCGTCCTCACCCGGCTGCACCAGCGACACCGGGCCGCTGGCCTGCACGTCTGCGTTGATGCGGGCCAGGTCCAGCGCGGCGCGGCGCACCGACTCGCTGTACAGATCGAAGCCCAGTGCCGTCAGGTTCTCGGCGCTGGCGGGCGCGATCACCGAGATCGGCACGCGGGCGGTCTGCGGCGATGGTCCCCCGCGCACCGTGAAATCCGGGCTGACGCTCCGGCGCAGCCGCGCGGTCAGCGCCGCCGCGTCGCCGTCCGGCAGCCACGCCCCGAAGCCCAGCCCCTGCACGCCGGGATAGCGCCGCGCCAGGTCGATGCCGTCCACAAAGCGGGCGAACTCGGCCTCGTCCAGCAGATCGGGATGCACCTGCCAGGCCGCCCGCGCGGTCCGCAGCAGGCGGTCATAGTCGTTGACGCGGTCCTTGAGGGCCAGGGTATAGGCCAGCGTCTCGCGCTCAAAACGGCCCCGCTGCTGCGCCTGCACGAAACCGGAGATCACCAGCGCGGCAGTCAGCGACAGCAGCAGGATCAGTCCCATGACCAGCAGCGGCGCACGCCGTGAGGCGCGGGCAGACTGCGCTTCGGGGACGGCAGTTGCGGTCACGGCGGATCGCCTCCAGCTCCACGCAGCGCCTCCAGAAACACCGCCACCGGCACGTCCGCTCCGGTCCACGCGGCAAAGGCCAGCTGCGCCTGATGGGCCAGCATGCCCAGCCCGTTCTCGGCGCGCAGGCCCGCTACGCGAGCCTCGCGCAGCAGGCAGGTCTCGGCGGGGCGGTACACCATGTCGTAAACGAGAGCACGCGGGTCCAGCGCCGGGAAGATGGCCAGCGGCGAGTCCTGGGGCACGTCCAGCCCGGCGCTGCTGGCGTTGACCAGCAGGGTCACGGCGGACCACGGCGCGGTTTCCGGCCACGCCGCCCGCCCGCCCAGTTCGGCGGCCAGCGCCTGCGCGCGGGCGTGGGTACGGTTGACGATCAGCACCTCATGGCCTGCCCCACGCAGCGCATACACCGCCGCCCGCGCCGCGCCGCCCGCGCCCAGCACCACGCTCAGGCCACCTGTGGGAGCGTCCGCGTCCGCCAGCGCCGCCAGAAAACCGGGGGCATCGGTGTTGTCGCCGCGCAGCCTGCCGTCCTTATGAACGATGGTGTTCACCGCCCCGATGGCCCGCGCCGCCGGGGTCAGCTCGTCCAGCAGCGCCAGCACGGCCTGCTTGTGCGGCAGGCTGAGGTTGGCTCCCAGATTGCCGGGCTGACGCAACCCCGCGACGGCTTCCGGCAATTCGGCGGCCAGGACGCGCCGGGCCGTGTAATCGCCGTCAATTCCAGCGTGGGCAAACGCCGCGCGGTGCATCTGGGGGGACAACGAGTGCGCCGCCGGATCAGCGAACAGGGCGGCGTGCAGGGCAGGGGCGCGGGGACGGTCCGGCACGTTCACGGCTCCCAGTGTAGCCGCGCGCCGTGACGGAATTCCTGCACGGCGAACAGCGTGGCTTGGGCGTTTCCTCACGTGCCAGTCAACTTTGCGTGACGATCAGTTCCGTTTGCTGTGCGGCAGGTCAGCAGGTGGGGGCGGGACCAGAATGTGCCGCAGCCCACGCCACGCCCCCCGCACACTCCCGAGAATGGGGCCATCCGAATGACCCTTCCTCTTTTCCCGCCTCCCGAAGCCGTCTTCGGGGGAGCGTGCGCCGTGCGTGGTTGTTCTGACCCGCTCCAGGAGCCGAGTGACTGACCAGCAACAGCAAGACCAGCTTCAGACCAGCCAGCCCTCTTCTGCCGCCACGGCCACCATCGCCCTGCAAGACCAGCGCGAGGCCCTGGCCCTGCTGGGTGCGGGCGACGCCAATCTGCGGCGCATGCGCGAGCTGACCCGCGCCAAAATGGTGGCGCGCGGCGAGACCGTGACGGTCACCGGTGAGGACGCCGAGGTGCGTCAGGCCGAACGCATGGTCCGCGACGCGCTGGACGTGGTGCGCGGCGGCGGCGAACTCACACCCGAGAGCCTGCTGCGAAGCGCCCGCATGAGCGGCGAGGGCCGCAGCCTGGCCGCCGAGACCCAGATGCCCGGCCTGAGCCTGCCGCGCGGATTAAAGCCCAAGACGCCAGGCCAGAAGCTGTATCTGGAGCAGATGGCCACCAGCGACATCACCTTCGGCGTCGGCCCCGCCGGGACGGGCAAGACCTACATGGCCGTGGCGATGGCGATTCAGGCGCTGAAGTCCAAGGCGGTCAAGCGCATCATTCTGACCCGCCCGGCGGTGGAGGCCGGCGAGAAACTGGGCTTCTTGCCCGGTGACCTCCAGGCCAAGATCGATCCGTACCTGCGTCCGCTGTACGACGCCCTCCAGGACATGCTGGACCAGGACAAGTTCGAGGCGTACCTGACCAGCGGGGTGATCGAGATTGCGCCGCTGGCATTCATGCGGGGAAGGACCCTCAACGACGCCTTCATTATCCTGGACGAGGCGCAGAACACCACCGGCGAGCAGATGAAGATGTTCCTGACCCGCATGGGCTTTAGCAGCAAGGTGGTTATCACCGGCGACGTGACCCAGATCGATCTGCCGCGCCACATCACCAGCGGTCTGGCGGTGGCCAAGCGTGTACTGAGCCAGATCGACGGCATCGCCTGGCACGAATTCACCGAGGTGGATGTGGTGCGTCACCCGCTGGTGGGCCGCATCATCAAGGCCTACGAGATTGCCGAGAACGCCGAGGACGACAAGCGTTCCGCCCGCCGGGGCGAGTTTGCCAGCATCCCGGAAGGCGAGGGCGATCTACAGCCGCAGGGCTAGACCGTTTGAAAGGAGGGCTGACGCGTGCGGGTGGCGTCGGCCCTCTCTTTTCTCGCAACTCTTGCACTACGCTGTCTCCAATGATCGATCTCCTGGCCCGCAAGACTCCGCCCCCCGGCCTGCGCCCGGCCCTGCGTGCGGGTCTGGGCGCGGCGATGGCGCATTTCGGCGTGCAGGACCGCGAGGTGACGCTGGTACTGGTGGGGGACCGGACCATCCGGCAGCTCAAGCGCGAACACTGGGGCGAGGACGCCGCCACCGATGTCCTCAGCTTTCCCACCTGGGAGCCGGGCGATCCCTTCGTGCCGCCGCATCTGGGCGACATTATCGTCAGCCTGGACACGGCGGCCCGGCAGGCAGGGGCGCGCGGCCACAGCCTGACCCGCGAGGTCACGCTGCTGGCCAGCCACGGCCTGACCCATCTGGTGGGCCATGACCACCCCCACGCCGACGGCTTGGGCTACGAGGAGGGCGCGACTGGCCCCGAGTGGGACGTATTCCACGGGGCCTGGAAGGCCGCCGCAACGGCCCTCCCTGAAGGAACCTAGGCGATGCGTTCGGACGGCTCGGCCCTGGATCTACGCCGCTGGTGGCGTTCGGCGGGGTTTGCGTGGGCCGGAATCCGGCACGCCTACCGCTCGCAGGCCAATTTCCGCATCGAGGTCTGGGCGGGCGCGCTGGCGCTGACGGTGGCCGCGTTGCTGCGCGCCCCGCTGGCCCCGGTCACCCTGGCCTGCGCGCTGGTGCTGGCGCTGGAGCTGGTCAATACCGCGCTGGAAGCCGTGGTGGATCTGAGCAGCCCCGAGTTGAACCCCCTGGCGAAAGTCGCCAAGGACGCCGCCGCCGGGGCGGTGCTGGCAGCCTCTGCCGGGGCGCTGGTGGTGGGCCTGGTGGTGCTGCTACCACCGCTGTGGCAGTGGGTGGGCGGAGCGTTTTAGCCCCTCTCCACCTGTAGGAAAGGAACGTTGCGGAGACAGCGGGAGGAGGGAGCCACCGCGCAGGCCCAGGCCGGAGTCAAAGGCCCCCAAGCTTCATTACGCGCCCCACCCAACTGAATCCTCTCTCTCACCCCATCCCCGCCCCGTCTGGAATGATTGCGCCATGACTTCCCCTCTCCCCAGCGAGATCGGCCCCGTCCAGACCGTGACCCTGCGCGGACGGCGGCCCCGTGACCTGCCGGTGCTGCGGCGCTGGCTGGCCGATCCGCAGGCACAGTGGCGCGACTGGGACGCGCCGTATTTCCACGCGGCGGCCACCACCGCCACGCTGCGGGCGTATGTGGAGCGGCTGGAGCACACGCCTGGCCGCTCCGACGAACGGGTGATCGAGCTGGGCGGCGAGTGCGTGGGGATGGTCAACCGCAGCCAGGAGGAACCGGCGGGCGGCGGGTGGTGGGACCTGGGCATCCTGATCTATGACCCGGCGCACTGGGGCCACGGCACCGGCACGCGGGCACTGGCGCTGTGGGTCACGGCTACCTTTGATGAAACCGACGCCCACGTGCTGACCTTTACCACCTGGGGCGGCAACGAACGCATGATCCACGCCGCGTTGAAGCTGGGGTTCCGGGAGGCGGCCCGTATCCGCGAGGCCCGACTGGTAGGCGGCGTGCGGCACGACAGCGTCCGTCTGGACCTGCTGCGCCGCGAGTGGCCGCCGCAGGAGTCGCCCGCCATTCCATGAGCCGGGGCAGGGACAAACCGCCGCTCAATCCGCCCGGCTTTCTGGCGACGCAGGACCTCAAGGACCGGGGCTGGACGCCCACCCTGATCGCGCGCTTTCTGGGCGAGCAGGACGGGACCCGCCCCAACGGTCTGCGGATGGGCCGCCGCCGCCTGCCCCCCGTCAAGCTGTATGCCGAGACCCGCGTGACGGAGGTGGAACGCGACGACACCTTTCTGGCCGCCCAGGCCCGCGCCGCCGACGCCCGCGAGCGCGCCGAACGCAACCGCGCCGTCCGTGAGGCCAAGAAAGCGGCCCTGCTGAAAGCGGCGGCGCAGTCGTACACACCCAGCATCCACCCCGAACCGCTGCGAAAAGGCGCGGTCAAAAAGGCCCGCGAGCCGTATCTGGCCGGTCTGGACGCCGCGCTGGACCGACTGCGGCGCGAGATTCCCAAACTGAGCGCCAGAGAGGAGGCCCGCCTGGGCGGACTCCTGCGCGAGCGGCTGGATGAGGCGCTGGCCGCCGTGTATGGCTGGTATCCAGACCCCCACGCACCGAAGGAAACAGCCACCCCCAAACCCAGGAAAGGAACAGCCAAAGCCAGCGACTGGCGCGAGTGGGAGTGGGACTGAAGCGGCTGCGTCAAGATGGTTCCCCTGTGGCCCTTCGGGCATCCAGACTTCAGACAGGAAAACGCCTCACTCTTAACGGTGAGGCGTCACGGTCCAGCTAGGCATTCGGCTCAGGCCGCGCCCGGCTTCAATCCACCCGTGGCCGAGGAATCATCGCCGGAGGGCGTCACCGGCCCGGGCAGTTCCAGCGGCGGCAGGGTGCCCCCCGCCAGCACGGCCTGCACGTCCTCGCCACTGAGGCTCTCGCGGGCGATCAGCTCGTCGGTCAGGCGGTGCAGGACATGGACATTCTCGGTCAGCAGTTGCACGGCCCGCTCGAACTGCCCGTTCAGAATGCGGCTCAGCTCCGCGTCGATCTGCTGGGCGGTGTGATCGCTGTAGACGCCCTGCTGCGGGCCGTAGCCCAGGTAGGCGCTGCTCTCCTGCGCCAGCGCCAACTGGCCCACCTCGCTCATGCCCCATTCGGTGACCATGCGGCGGGCAATGCTGGTGGCCTGCTGGAAGTCACCCGCCGCGCCCGTGGTGACCTGCCCGGTGGCCACCTGCTCGGCGGCGTGTCCGGCCAGCGCGACGCAGATGCGGTCCAGCAGCGCGCCCGTGGTGTGGTGCATGCGGTCTTCCGGGGTATACAGCGCCGATCCCAGGCTGCGCCCACGCGGCACGATGGTCAGCTTGTGGGCCTTATCGGCGTGCGGCAGCAGTTGCGCGGCCAGCGCGTGCCCGACTTCGTGGTACGCCGTCACCTTGCGGTCCGCCTCCCGCACCACCAGGCTGCGCCGCTCCGGTCCCATCAACACCCGGTCCCGCGCCTCATCTACATCCCGCCCGGTGATGCGGTTTCTGCCCCCACGCGCCGCCAGGAGCGCCGCCTCGTTCAGCAGGTTTTCCAGATCGGCCCCCACCATCCCCGCCGTGCGCCGCGCGATCACACTCAGGTCCACACTCACGTCCAGCGGCTTCTTGCGGGCGTGGATTTTCAGGATGTGTTCACGTCCCCGCACGTCCGGGGCGTCCACCACCACCTGACGGTCAAAGCGGCCCGGACGCAGCAGCGCTGCGTCCAGCACGTCCGGGCGGTTGGTGGCCGCCAGGATGATCACCTCCTGTCCGCTGCCGAAGCCGTCCATCTCTACCAGCAGTTGATTGAGGGTCTGTTCGCGCTCGTCGTTGCCGCCCTGCATCGAGACGCCGCGCTTGCGGCCCACCGCGTCGATCTCGTCAATGAAGACGATACAGGGCGCGCTCT
>NZ_JNIW01000079.1 GCF_000701425.1 Deinococcus frigens DSM 12807
GACGATTAGCCCGGTTGAAGGCTTGCGTGTACGAGGGCAGACCGGGGCGGTCTGCCCTCAGATCACTCCACCAGACCGAGGGATACGCCTGCTTGTAGATCAAGCGTGCCAGCAAGAGAGCAATGAGCATGGCGTCGGTGACTTTCTGATGACGACACTTTTTGTGATCGCTGAAGTGCGTTTTGGCCCAGCGGTGAAGGGTGCGAATGTTGCGCCGACGGCCTAAACTGTGGTGGAGACGATATCTAGCCATATCGTCTCAATTTTTATCGTCTGGGAGCGGGAAAATCTACTCTGACTCAAGCCCTAAACGGGGTATGTTATCGGAATACCTGAAGCTGAGCACGAAAAACGCGGCCCAGAGGTATCCAGAGAGTCCGGGGGCCGCGCTTTCGAGATTCAATCTGGGTTTACTCCGGGCCGCCCGTTCCCCGGCGGCCCCGGCGGCGACGGCGGCGCTTGGCGTCGTCACCCTGGGCGGCTGAGGCCTGTGCAGGAGCCGACTGTGCCTGAGCTTGCGGCTGCGCGGTCTGGCCCTGGGCGTTGCCTCCGCGCTGGCCCTGCGGGCGGCCATGCGGGCGTGAGACCGCTCCACGGTCGTTGCTGCCGCGCGCCGCCGCTCCCCGGTTGTTGCCGCCGCGCTCCTGCACGCCGCGCCCGCCCCGGCCCGAGTCGCGGCGGCCACCGCCGTCATTGCCGTCCTCGGGGGGCATGTTCTCCAGCGTCCAGTCGCCGAAATACATGCGCTGAACGGTGATGTTCACGGGGCGCAGGTGCTCGTTGCGGGGGCGCTCCAGCGTGACCACGCGCCGCGCGCCGCGCCGGGAACCGGATGCGCTGCTGCCTCCACCAGTGCTGCTGCTGCCATCCTCGCCGCCGCCATTGCCGTCCATGCGGACGCCGCCGAAGGTGCGGGGCTGACCGCCCGGCTGGCCCCGGCCCCCGCCCTGGCCGCCCCGTCCGCGTCCGCCCTGGCGGGGGGAGGCGTCGGCGGAGGACGAGGCGGCGGGCGCGGGGTCGTCGAGCGTGAACTTGCGCGGCTCGCTGACGGGAAGATTCTGTAACTTCTCGCGCTTTTCCTGCTCGCGGTCCTCGCGGCGGCGGGCGCGCACTTTGACGGGTGAATCCATATCGTTCTCCTCGTTGAAATTGCCGGGCCTGTAGTCCGGGTCGGTGGGGTCCGCCATCGTGAAATCGGTCTGACGGGCCAGCGGTTTGACGCTGCTGATGGTGACGTTCACGCTGTCGCCCAGGCGGTAGCTCTTGCCCCGGCTGCGGCCCCGCAACATCTGCGCGTCCTCCAGATACACGTAATAGTCGTCGTCCAGGTTGCTGATGTGGAGCTTGCCCTCCACGCCGTTGTCCAGGGCCACGTACAGGCCGCTGGCGACGACGCCGGACACGTTGCCGGGGAAGGACTCGCCCAGGTGCTCCTGCGCCCATTTGGCCTGATAGTACTTGGTCAGGTCACGCTCGGCCTCGGAGGCGGTGCGTTCGCGTTCGCTGGTGTGGTCGCCCATGCCCGGCAGGCGGCCCTGAAGCTGCGCCACCTCACGGTTGCCCGCCACCAGGGAACCGCTCAGGATGCCCTTGATCACGCGGTGGACCAGCAGATCGGGATAGCGGCGAATGGGGGACGTGAAGTGCAGGTACTCGTCAAAGGCCAGTCCGAAGTGGCCCAGGTTCTCGCCCGAGTACTTGGCCTGCTGCATGGAGCGCAGCAATAGCGTGTTCACGACGCTCTCGCGGTTGGTGCCGCGCACTTCCTTGAGCACGGCCTGGTACGCCTGCGGCGTCGGCTCGCCGCCGGGGAAGGCGAAGCCCAGCCGCCCGATGGCCGCCGTTACGTCCTGGAAGCGTTGCAGCGTGGGTTCCTCGTGAATGCGAAACAACGCTGGAATCTCGCGCTGGATGAGAAAGTGGGCCACCACCTTGTTGGCCAGCAGCATCAGATCCTCGATCATGCCGCGCGCCGTTTCTTCGCGGATCGGGATCAGTTCCATGCGCCCGTCCTTGCCCACGTCCACCTTGACCTCGCGCAGCTTGAAGTCCAGAGACCCCTCGCGCAAACGCTTCTGGCGCAGTTTGGAGGTGATCTTCAGGAGCAGGTGCAGGTCACCCTCCAGATTGCGGGCCGCCTCGGGCAGCGTCGCGGTGGCCTCGCTGTACGCCTGAACCTCGTCGTAGGTCAGGCGTGCCTTGGAGTTGATGACGCTGGGCGCAATCTTGACGTCCAGAATCTCGCCCTCGGCGGATAGCTCGATCAGGGCCGTCAGGGTCAGGCGGTCCTGGTCCGGCACCAGGCTGCACACGCCGTTGCTGAGGTGTTCGGGCAGCATGGGCAGCACGCGGCCCGGCAGATACACGCTGGTAGCGCGGGCGAAGGCTTCCTCGTCCAGCGGGGTGCCCTCCTGCACGTAATGGCTGACGTCGGCGATATGCACGCCCACCACGAAGTTGCCCTCGGGCGTGGGCTGAATGTGAATGGCGTCGTCGAAGTCCTTGGCGTCGCGCCCGTCCACCGTAAATATGTTGTACTCGCGCAGGTCCAGTCGGCCCTTGAGGGCAGCGGCGGGAATCTCGACCGGGATGGCCTCGGCCTGCTCGGTCACCGGCCCGGGGAAGTCGCCGCGTAATCCGAATTTAACGATCACCGCTTCCGTCTCGGTCTCGGGATCGTCCTCGGCCCCCAGCACGCGCGTGACCTGGCCGAACACCTCGTCCTCGCCGGTATTCTCGGGCCAGAACAGCTCGGTGACGACCCGTGCCCCCGCCTCTAATTCCTCGATGCCCTCGGGCAGCACGAGGATGCGGTGGCGTGCGCGGTGGTCATCGGGCTTGAGGATCGGGTGGCCGTGACTGTATTCCAGCGTGCCCACCAGTTGCTTGTAGGCGCGCTGCACGATGCGGACCACGCTGGCGCGCGGGCTGCCGTCGCCCTTCTGGCCGCGCCGGGGGCCGCCGCCGCGTCCACTGTCGCCCCGGCCTTCCATCCTGACCAGCACGATATCGCCGTTCCAGGCTTCCAGGGTCTGCTCGGCGGGCACGTAAAAGTCGTCGCCGCCGCTGTCGGGAATGACGAAGCCGAAGCCCGCCGCCGACGCCTGGAAGCGCCCGCGCACCAGGCTCATGGCTTCCGGCAGCCCGTAGGTCTTCTTGCGGGTGCGGATGACCTGGCCCTCGTCCGTCAGCGTGTCCAGCAGCTCTTCCAGCTCGCGCCAGCCGCCGATTCGGTTGATGGCCTGCCGGGTAAAGGTGCGCTCCAGATCGCGCACATGCACGGGCCGTCCCAGCTTGCGGAGCTGGGCGATGACCAGTTCGCGTTCGGGGCTGAGGGACTGGGCTTCTTCCTCTTCTTCAACGACTGCTTCCTGAGCAACGGACGCTTCGGGTAGAGCCTGCTCGACTGGAGCTGCCTCAGTCTGCGCGCGTCTGCCCCGACCCCCGCGTCCGCGTGGCCTGGGGTCCGGCTGCATCTCGGAGGCCTGCTGCACGGCCACCGTTGAATCCACCGCCGGGACGGCCTCGGAGGCAGACACGATCTGCACCGCTCGCGTCGCTTCCGGCTCGATCTCCACCGCTTCCACGCCGCTCAGCATTTCGGGCAGGGGCGAACCCGACAGCGCCTTTTTACGGCCCCGAGTCTTCTTGGGTACTTCCAGAATCAACGGCCCGTCGGTCTGAAGGGCCTGACCGCGGATTGTTCCGGACTGCGCTGCTTCCAGCAGGGCCGGTTCAGTCTGCTTGGGCTGGCGTCCCCGTCGGGCGGGCCTGAGGGTCGCCGACTCCTGGATGGTTTGCTCCGCCACGACTTCCATCACGGGCGTTTCCATCACGGGCGGCCCTGCGGGGGCATCCACAACAGGCTCAACCGGCGTGGCTCTGCGGCCCCGGCGTTTGGGCGTTTCGGCTGCTGCCAACTCGGCGGGCGCTTTCGCGGTGGCCTCAGCTTCGAAGGCTGGAGCCTTGCGCGTTCGCCTGGGCTTTTCAGCCGGTGCCTCGGCCCGAACGGGCGCTTTTCTGGCCGCTCCGGGCCGCGTCGCCTTCCCGGCCTTCGGTGCCGCCTCGGCTTGAGGTGGCTCGTTTAGGACCACTTCCGTACTGGCCGCCTCACCCGCCGCTTCAGGCTGAGCCTTGGGCTTGCGGGGCGCGGTTTTCTTTCTGGCTGGCGCTGGCTGGCCCGCGGTTGCGGCGGGCTGCTGTTGCGTGGTGCTGGTTGCGGCGTCTGCCGCTGGGGGCGCGATCTTTTTAGACCGCTGGCCTGTCTTCTTCACTGGCTTCTGGACTTCGGCGCTGGGCTGCTTGACCTGCGCCGCGTCCTGCTTTTTTACTTTAGGCATTCACGCACCTGGTTACTCAGGACGCGCCCGTGGGGGTGATGTCGTGGGCGCACACTGATCCGGCCTGACGTTGTGCTCTGGCGCTGGGATCGGCGCATGCGGCCCGCCCACGGGCAACTGGTTATCGCTTCCTCGGGTTTGCGCCTTCTTTTGCCACGGCCCTCTGCTCGGGGCCAGTCTGGCGGCGCTGTCCTGAAACCCGGCAGCCAGGGCAGCATAACACGGCGCACCTGACGCAACCCTCACGCAAGGCATCTTTTGCGCGCCTGGTATGGAGGGTCAGGAAGGCGGAACACAAAAGCGCCCCAACCTCGCCTGGAGATTGGGGACGCTTTACAGCTCGCTGCTTTACATGCGGCGGGCGTCCATCGTGTTCTCGTCCACGAACTCGCCGCCGTGGCGCTTGGCGGCCTCGGCCACCACGTCGTAAGGTACGGCGTCCTCAACGGCCACAGCGCGGCCGCCGGTATTCACGGTGTCGTGCATGCGGGTGTAGTAATCGTCATTGACGCCGTAGGAACCGTAATCGTCACCTGCCGTACGGCCATCGTGGTTCTCGTCCACCCCTGCCGCGCCGCCCGCTGCCCCAACTGCCGCGCCCACACCTGCGCCCAGCGCGGCCATGCCCAGTACCACTGGAATGGCCAGCCCGCCGGTGGCGACGGTGGCCCCGATGCCTGCCACGGTGCCTGCGGTGCCCAGCAGTCCAGCGCCCGCACCGACGACTGCCCCCACGCCTGTCCCCTTGACTGCGCCCGCGCCTGCGTCTTCGGCAGCGGCACCGGCCTCACCGTCACCAAGAGTGTTGTCGTAAGTGCGGACATCGCTGCCCGCTGCCGAGCTGTCCATTTCACCGTGGCGTCCGTAGGTCGAGGTGCCCATCGTCGGGGCTACCACACCTTTCTGTTGCAGCTCAGCAATGAAAGCGTCAGCCTGCGATGTCGTCGGGAAAAGAATGTGTTTCATGTCACCCAGTGTGGGGGTGCCCAGGCAGGCGAACATGAGACAATTTCAAACAGACATTTCGCTGATCCTGAGTTGACCTGTAGGCAGGTCTCATGTCCGTCAAGTCAGGCGATTCTGGTGGCGTCGTACACCTGGGTGGGGCGGGCAAACTCTTCCTGCGCGGCCACCAGCATGATCTCGCGGCTGCCCTGTTCGTGGGTGTGCTTCAGGAGGCCGTACAGCGCGCTCGTGGACAGGCTCAGGGCCGCCGCCACATCGCGCGTTTGCAGGTAGTGCCCGAAAAACAGCGCGGCGATGGCGTCCCCGGTGCCGTTGCGCGGCGGGTCCAGCGGCAGCAATGGCGTGCGGCACAGCCACGCCCCGTCGTCGGTGACTGCCAGCGTCTCAATCCCGTCCACCGGGCCGTCGGCGCGCACCAGACTGGTGACCACCACGATCCGTGGGCCGCCCGCGTGCAGCCGCTCGCGCAGGACGTGGGCCGCCTCCAGCGCGCCTTGCAGGTTCTGCACCGTGCGCCCGGTTAGCAGTTCCAGCTCGAACTGGTTGGGGGTCAGGATGTCGGCGGCTCCCAGCGCCTGCGCCGCGATCAGGTCCGGCAACTCCGGGCGCACGAACACGCCGCGCCCCACGTCGCCCATGACCGGGTCGCAGCAGTACAGCGCCGCTGGATTGGCCTTCCGCACGCGCCGCACTGCCTCCACCACCGCCGCCACCGTGCCGCCCGAACCCATGTAGCCGCTGAGTACGCCTGCGCACCCGCCCAGCACGCTGCGCGCCTCGATGCCGTCCACCAGGTCCGCGATCTGCTCGGGCGGAAAGACCGCCCCGGTCCACGCGCCGTAGCCGGTGTGGTTGGAGAACTGCACGGTGTTGATGGCCCAGACCTCGATGCCCAGGCGCTGGAGCGGAAATACGGCGGCGGCGTTGCCAACATGCCCAAAGCTGACCCACGACTGGATGCTCAGGACGTTCAGGGGCTGGCGCATGGGCGTGGGGGCCGGATCGGAAAGGGTCATAAGAATCAGAATAGGGCGTGGGGGAGGAGGAGAAAGCGGATGTTTCCACCGGGCAGGCGTGTAGGTCGGCTTTGCGGCGTTCGAGAGCCGCCGCCACGGTTGGACCCCTCAAAGTGCTTCGCGCTCAGCTCTCTTTGAAAAGAATCAAGTTTTCTTTTATTCAGCGTCCAGATCGAGGCTAAACGGCTTTTTCAACCCTGCTTCTGCCGTGGTGCGGGCGATGGCGGGGGCGTGATTCAGGGCAAGGATGGCGCGGTACGTTCGCACGGCCAGTTCACGGTCCCCCAGCGCGTCGCGCACCTGCCCCAGCCGGGCCAGCACCAGTCCGGCCAGACTGCGGGGCAGATCGTCCGTGAGGGCGTGGGCGGCGCGCTCCAGCAGCTCGCGGGCCGCCGCCAGATCGCCCACGGCCAGATAGATTCCGGCGGCGGCGGCGGACAGCTCGGCCCCCGGCGTCACACGGTCCCCAGTCTCGCGGTCCAGCGCGGCCAGCAAAGCGTTCAGATCATCGTCCTCGCGCAGTTGCCACGCGCGGTCTGCCAGGGCACGTAGGCGGCTGGTTTCGCCGGGGGCAAAGCCTGTCAGATCAGGCAGGCGGGCGTTTGGCAGCAACTCCAGCAGTCCCGGCAGATCGTCCAGCGGCGCGAGGACCACGCCGGATTGCCCGGCCAGTTTTGCGGCCAGTTCCGAGAGCCGCCGCTCCCGCCAGTGCGTCCCCGGTCCCTCGTCCAGCGCGGCGCGGGTGGCGGCGTGATAGGCACGGGCAGCGTTAAGCACATCACCCCCCACCACCTGGGCCGGGGTCATCGGCGTGGTGACCAGCGCGGCGAATCCGCGTTCGACCCCCGCCGCCTCTCTTAACCGTTCGCGGCCCTGCGGGTACTGGCTCAGAAAGCCCTGAAGCTGCCCGTGTTCGGCCTCGGCCCAGGCCCAGTCCGCCGTGAAGCCGTCGCGGATGCCGATCCGGGCGGCGGGCAGCGCGTCACACAGCGGGTGATCGGGGTCTGCGTCGCTGGCCCACAGCACCTCTGCCGCGCCCAGATGACGCAGGATTTCCACCACGGTCCCGGCGTTGTACTGCGGATGCAGCCGCAGTAGATCGCCCAGATCAGGCAGCAGCGTGAGGCTCATGCAACCACCCGTGCGCCGCGCCGCGCCAGCTCGGTCAGAAAGGCCTGGGGATCGGCAGGGGTCAGGAAATAATCGGCGTTGCCGGAATGCAGCAGCACGCCGCCCCGCGCCGCCGAGGCCGCAGCCCGCACCTGCCCGACTCCCCGTTCGTCATGCGCCAGCGTGAAATGCCCTGTTAGATAACCCGGTAGCCCAGTCCCGTAGGTGCGGACGCCCAGCACGCCGGAAGTCGGGCGGGCACTTAATCCGGGGTAGGGGATCCGGGTCTGGGCCAGCACCCGTTGAATCACCACGGCATCGGAGGTCAGGGCGTAGGCCAGGCGGCGCGGCGCGAGCCAGAACACGACGAAGACGACCAGCGCCAGTGCGATCATCGCGCCCTGCAAGAGTGGAGTATTCGCCTCGTCTGGAATGAGCGCCACGGCAAAGATGAGCGCAGGCACGCCCCAGGTCACGCTGCGGAACAGGAGCGAGGCGGAGGACGCCGTCAGGGGAATATTCAGCGCAGACGCCCCACTCATGCGCTGGCCCCGCTGCTCTTGCGCCCGCGCGCGGCGTTGCGGCCCAGCCGCACAATGTCGCTCACGCCGTCCACCCTGCCAATCGCGGCGCGCACATGTTCCAGGTCCGCGTTGCCGCGCACGCCCAGCCGCAGCAGGATGTGGGCCACGTCGTCCAGGTCCACGTTGGCCTCCACCTTGAGGGGACTGCGTTTCTCGGCGCTCAGCACACCCAGCACGTCGGCCAGCAGACCGTGGCGGTCCGGGGCCACCACGTCCAAGTCCACCAGCGTCAGCCCCGCCAGCCCCGCGTCCCAGCTCGCGGCCACGCAGCGTTCGGGTTCGTCCTTGAGCAGCCGGATCATGTTGGGGCAGTCGATGCGGTGGATGCTCACACCCCGGCCCCGCGTCAGGTAGCCCATGATCTGATCGCCCCGAATCGGGTTGCAGCAGTTGCTGAGCCTGGTGGTGGTGGTAAAGCCCTCCACGTACACGCCGCCAGTTTCGGGGGCGCGCGGCTTGGGGCCGCGTTTGGCGGGACCGCTGCCCTGCTCGCTGGCCAGGCTGGGCGACAGCACCCGGCCCACCGCAGAGGGCGTCAGTTTGCCCGCGCTGATCGCGAAATACAGGTCGTCGGGGTTGCGGGTGCTCAGCAGCTTCTGAGCGGCCTCCTCCAGCAGTTTGGTCCGCATCAACTGGCGCACCGGAAGCTGGCGTTTTCTCAGGTGGCGCTCCAGCATGTCGTGGCCGCGTTGCAGGGCGTCCTCGCGCTCCAGTTGCCGGAAATGGTGCCGGATCTTGGCGCGGGCGCTGCGGGTCACGGCGAAGTTCAGCCAGTCCTTGCTGGGGTGGCCGTTCTTGCTGGTCACGATCTCCACCATGTCGCCGTTGCCCAGTTTGTGCGCCAGCGGCACGATGCTGCCGTTGACCCGCGCGCCCACGGTGGTCTCGCCAATCCGGCTGTGGATGTGGTAGGCAAAGTCGATGGGCGTGCTGCCCGATGGCAGGCTGACCGCCAGTCCGCGCGGCGTGAAGACCCGCACCCGCTGGCCCAGGATGTCGGATTTCACGGCGTCCATGTAGTCGCTGGCGTCGTTGATCTCGTCTTGCAACTCGCGGAGCTGCGCGATCCAGTTCTCGCGGTCCTTCTGGGCCAGCATTGATCCCTGCTTGTACATCCAGTGGGCCGCCACGCCGAATTCAGCCACCTCGTGCATGCGGCGCGAGCGGATCTGCACTTCAATGGGCTGTCCGCTCTGGCTGATCACGGTGGTGTGCAGCGACTGGTAACCGTTGGGCTTGGGCACCGCGATGTAGTCCTTGAAGCGGCCCGGCAGCGGCGTCCACATGCTGTGCACAATCGACACGGTGTGGTAACAGATGCGTTTCTCGCGGGTGGCTTCCGCCTTCTCGCGCCGCTTGTCGTCGGTGCCGGGGGGCACCACCAGGTCACGCGGGGTCACGATCACGCGAATCGCCAGCAGATCGAAAATCTGTTCCAGGCCCTTGCCCTCGCGCTGCATCTTGGTGTGGACACTCCACAGGTGTTTGCTGCGCCCGGAAATGTCGATGTCGGCCACCCATTCGGGCAGTTCCAGGTCGTCGCCCAGCGCCTCGTCCAGTTGGGTGACCGCCTCGCCGATCAGCACGTCGCGTTCCTCCTGGCGGCTTTGCAGGCGGCTTTGCAGGTAGGCGTAGTCGTCGGGGTACAGGTAACGGAAGCTGAGGTCCTCCAGCTCCCATTTGATCTGCCCAATCCCGAGCCGGTGCGCCAGCGGGGCGAAGATGTCCATCGTCTCGCGCGCGATCCGCACCTGCTTGTCGGGGCGCATGCTGCTCAGGGTCCGCATGTTGTGCAGCCGGTCCGCCAGCTTGACCACGATGATGCGGATGTCGTCGGTCATGGCAATCAACATCTGACGCAGGTTCTCGGCCTGGAGGTCCCGTCCGGCGTCGCTGACCACGGCACTCTGCGATCCCTGCTTGCTCAGCTTGCTGACCTTGGTCTCGCCCTCCACGATGCGGGCCACGTCGCGCCCGAACAGCGTCTCAATCTGCCCGAAGGTCACGCCGTCCACGTCCTCCACAGTGTCGTGCAGCAGCCCGGCCACCAGGCTGTCGCTGTCCATGCCCAGCCGCGCCAGGATCACGGCCACCGCCACCGGATGCGTGATGTACGGCTCGCCGCTCTTGCGACTGACCCCGGCGTGGGCGTCGCGCGAGAAGACGTAGGCGCGCTCGATGCCGTCCACCTCCGCCGCCGGACGACCCATCACCAGCGCCCGGAGTTCCTCCATTCCATGTTCTTCCATTGCGTGTTCGGCGCGCTGCGGCACGCCGGGTATGGTAGCGTGCCGGACGCCCGGATCACGGGGGCGTGTGTAGCTTTTGGGAGACCGCAAAAAAACACCCACCGGAACAGGCGGGTGTGCAGGGTATGGTGTGGAGCCGTCAGCGGTCGCGCACGCGGACGGGAATGGGGACTGGCTGGGGTTGTGGCGCGCCCCCCAGGATTTCCCGGAGCCAGTCAATAAATTCTCTCAGGCCCTTCATGACCATAGTTTATCGAGTTTTGGCCGGGACAGATGGCGCTCAGCTTACGATGGGTTAACCGAAATGGGGTGGGTTAAACCAGTCTAAATTAGCAAGTGACACAATATCTGCCATGACCGTCCCAGCCCCCGCGCCCCGCCCCGTCATCCTGGACGGCGATCCCGGCCACGACGACGCTATCAGCTTTCTGCTGGCGCTGGCCAGTCCCGAATTCCGGGTGCTGGGCCTGACCACCGTGTTCGGCAACGTGGGCCTGGAACGCACCACCCGCAACGCCCTGATCGTGCGCGAACTGAGCGGCGTGGACGTGCCCCTGTACGCCGGGGCGGACTGCCCGCTGGTGGCGCGGCGCATCAGCGCTGAGGCGGTGCATGGCAAGAGCGGCATGGACGGCCCCGAGTTGCCCACGCCGACGCGCGGTGCAGAGGCCGGGCACGCCGCGCGCTTCATCACCCAGCAGGTGCGCGCCCGCCCCGGCGAGGTCACGCTGGTGGCCACCGGGCCGCTGACCAATCTGGCGCTGGCCTTTCGCTTCGCGCCGGACATCGTGCCCCTGGTCCGGGCGGTGGTCTGGATGGGCGGCAGCACCGACACCGGCAACTGGACCCCTGCCGCCGAATTCAACGCGCTGGCCGATCCGCACGCCGCGCACATTGTCTTTACCTCTGGCGTTCCGCTGACCATGTTCGGCCTAAATGTGACCCATCAGGCCATCGCGCACCCGGCCCGCGTGCAGGCATTCCGGGATCTGGGGACGCGGGTCGGCGAATTCGCAGCGGTGCTGCTGGAATTCTTCGCCGAACACCACCGCGAGCGCTACGGCTGGGACGGCGGCGCGCTGCATGACCCGGTGACCGTGGCGTGGCTGCTGCGCCCGGAATTGTTCGTGTCCCGCCCCATGCACGTCATCCTGGACCTGACGAACGGCCCATGCGCGGGCCGCACCGTGGCCGACGTGTGGAACGTGACCGGCCAGCCGAAGAACGTCGAGGTGGTCACCGGGGTGGACGCCGATGGCTTTTTTGCGCTGCTCGTAGAGCGGCTGGGACGCTATTCCTGAACGCGATGGACGGGCCATTCGGCACGGTTGTTCTGCTGGCTCGGGCGGGCCTCCCCATCAAGACTCGCTGCGGCGAGAGGGTGCAGGGCGGCAAAACGCGTTTTTGCTGTTCGGTACGGGGGCGAGCCTTGCCCGCGCGGTCCTCTCCCCGGCCCCCGCCTGCAAGGAAGGGGAAAAGCAATGCGTCCCAGACAATGAATCGCCTGGTGTCCAGCCAGCTTTGAGAGCATTTGTCCGAACTACAGCGTCGGTAGAGGAGACCCCGGTGCTTCCTTTCTCTCTTACGGAACTGCTCCCCTACGGAGCTGTGCCAGTCCCAAGGACTCGGCAAAATTCACTCACTGTCTTGGGCAGAACAGACTGTCGTCGTGAGACAGCACCCGTATGGCTCAGGAGTTGCACCTGCATAACGACGGCGAAGCGCTCTCAGCCGGGAGAATCTGGGAATGTCAAAGTCACAGATTCCGGGGGAGCGCGTCCGCATTCTGGCAGACGAGTTCCTGGCCGTGCCCACTACGTCGTACCAACAGCGCAGCCTGGGGGCTGCGCTCTTCATGTTTCTGGACACGGCGACCAAAACCGCGCTGCACCGTGCTGAATTGGTCAGCAAAAGTGCGCTCAGCCGCCTCCTGAACGAGTATTCCTGGGGTACGGAGGCGTGCTGGACACTGCTGGAGCAAGCCCAATGGGACTGCTTGCGGTTGGCAGCCAAGGGCAAACATCGCCCCCTCCTGCGGCTCAGTGTCGACCTGACCAGCGTGGAGAAGAAAGGCAGCACGCTGCCTTTCGTACGTGTCTACAACGAGGTCCACGGCATTCATCTGGTGGTTTTCTTCGCCCAGTACCAGGACGTGAAGTTCCCGGTGGCCTACCGGGTGTACAAGGGGGAAAGCACGCCCACACCCACAACATTGGCGCGCGAGATGCTTCGCACTGTTCCTCACTCCATCCGTTCCCGGTTTCGCATCCGGGTGCTGGCCGACAGCGGTTTTGAAGCGGCAGTGTTTCTGGACGAGGTGCGGCAGCTTGGCTTTGAGTTCGTGGTGGGTGTCCGTACCACTC
>NZ_JNIW01000080.1 GCF_000701425.1 Deinococcus frigens DSM 12807
GCCCGCAGAGACCATCCCTCGCTCAAAATCTTCATGCAGATGACGAGCAAGACGCTGCTGTTCGTCGGCGGTCAAGACAGGGGGCGCACCAGTATTGGTCTGTCGTCCGTCCGCGAGGCTCTCCAGACCCAGGGTGTGATACCGATTGACCAGTGAGTAGGCCGTGACCCGGCTATAGCGGATCAGCGCCAGAATCTCGGCAAGGGGACGACGTTCTGCCAGGAGCGCAAAGAATTGCGCTCTGCGCCGCTGGACGGCACAGGTACTGGTCTCGAAGAGCTGCCAGAAGTCAGCCGCTTGATGTGCGAGGGGACGAGTGAAGAGTGCAGGTTTCATCCCTCTATTGTAAACTGTTTAATCGGAATCCGTATGAGTAGGTGCGCTGGGCGGCCAGGCGATCTTGTGGACTGCGAACCTCTGACAACGGAACGGCCCTGAATCCATTGGGTACGGCAGGCACGAGTGGCGAAACTGGCCCGATCATGCGGGTGTATGCGCCTATTCGGTGCAGGCCGGCGGCCTCCAGCACCTCAGCAGGGAGCAAATGGGACTTGGCGTAAGCGTAGACGTGAGGCTGGGTGGCGAGTGCGGCCAAGAGCAGTGTCAGGGCTGTCTCATTCTGATCAGGTCCGGGAAATGCGCCGCCCATGATCTCCACCCTGTAGGTGGGCGAAAGTCGCAGGCCGATGGCTCCGGCGATCTGTCCGCCGCCGTCCTGAACAAGCCAGGTGGCGGTGAGCTGGAAAAGGACCATGGCAAAATCCTGTTCGTCGCTTCCATACAGTCGAGCGAAGACGGGCGAGATTTCGTCCCGGTCCACCTGAACAGCGCGCCAGGTCATGCCTGTCCCAGCACCCCATTCAACTCATCCCTGAACCCGCGTGCCGCCTCCACACTGGCTGCGACATTCAAACTATCCGCGTACTGCACGCCCCGGCTGGCGCTGACGAGTGCGCCCGTGCCGCCCGCGTGGAAGGCTGCCTTGAGGTCTGCGGCGGCGGCTCCCTGTGCGCCCAGTCCTGGCAGCAGCAGCAGCGCACGCGGCATCAGCGCCCGGAAGGTGGCGAGATCTGGGGCATGCGTCGCGCCCACCACCGCGCCCACAGTTCCGTACTCTCCCGCTGGCGTTTCGGCGTTTAACCGCGCCACCTCTACGGCCACGCGTTCGCTGACGCCGCTGCCCTGCAAATCGGCCTGACCGGGATTGCTCGTCTTGACCAGCACGAACACCGCGCCGCCGTTCTCGCGCGCCGCGTCCACGAAAGGGGTCAGGGTCTCGAACCCCAGAAAGGGACTCACCGTCAGCGCCGCGCCCGCGTGCCGCCCGCTCAGCCAGGCCCGTGCATAGGCCTGTGCCGTGCTGCCGATGTCGCCGCGTTTGGCGTCCAGCAGCACCGGCAGGCCCAGCGTGCGGGCGGCGGCGCAGACCTCTTGCAGAACGCCGAAGCCCTCCAGCCCCAGCGCCTCGTAAAAAGCCAGTTGCGGCTTGACGCACGCGGCATACGGGGCACACGCCTCCAGCACCTCCAGCGTGTGGGTTTTCAGGTGTGCGGCGTCCCGGTAGGCGTCCCGGCGCGGGTCCAGGCCCACGCACAGGCGGGTGTTCAGGCGGCGGGTGCGCTCGGTCACGGCTTGGGCGAAGGTGAGCATCGTGGGGAGGCTAACACCCGGGGAGGTCCAGGGGTCCGGGGGTCTGAGGATCATACGGATTGCGGTTAAAGTGCTAACTTTGACCCGACTGGAAGGAGAGGCAAAGAATACGGGTTGCGTGGTGTGGAGGAGCATTCGGAGCTTTCCCGAATGTTACGGAATTTAACGCAACCCGTATCAGAGGGCTGAAAAGGCAGGCTGAGACAGGGTTTCCCCTTCGCTCTCGTGCGTGGCGAGAAGACGGGGTAAACCGCTGGCACCTCCCAGAATCCAGGCGTCAGCCCAGCATTTCCCGCGCCACCCGCACCAGCTCGGCGTTGTCAGCCGCCGGGCAGTCGCCGGGCAGCAGCAGGGTGTCTTCCAGGCCGGTCCGGGCGCTCAGGCCGCGCCGAGCCGCCTCGCGCAGCAGGGGCCAGGCACTCTCGCCCAGGCCGTGCAGCACGGTGGGTCTGTCCAGACCGGAAGCTTCCAGCAGGGCCAACATTTCCTTCAATTCGGCCTTGTAGACGCGGATGGGTTTGTCGGGCAATTCAAGCAGTACGCGCAACACCTCTTTGCGCCGGGGCCACGCTAAAAAGGCCCGCACCGCGTCCGCCGTCCACAAGCCCGCCTCAACGCCGATTCCAAGTTCCAGCAGCCATTCGGCCAGCGCGGGCGATCCAGCCTCATGCCAGTTGACGGAGACAAAATCGGGCCGTACGGTCCAGGCGCGGACGGCCTCCAGACGCGCTTCCGAATCAGGGAGAATCCACCAGCCGCTGGAAATGCCGACCGGGACGCCCGGACATGCGGCGCGCACGGCGTTCAGGGCCAGCGCCACGTCCTCGGCCTCCAGGCTTTCCATCCCTGCTGCACTGCGGGGATGAAGGTGCAGGGCGTCCGCGCCCGCCTTCACTGACTCCCGCGCCGCCTCCGCCAGTTGCTGGGGCGTGATGGGAACATTCGGATGCTCGTCGGGGGTCCGGTTGCCATTCAGGGCCGCTTTCAACATGCGGGCAGCCTAACGCCTGCTAGCCTCTGGACATGACCTTTTCTATCGTGGGGCGTGACGCGGCAACCGGTGACATCGGTGTGGCCGTTGCCAGCAAATTTCTGGCCGTGGGCGCGCTGGTGCCCTTCGTGCGCGCGGGCGTGGGCGCGGTGGCCACCCAGAGTTACGTCAATCCCAACTTCGGCCCCGATGGGCTGCGGCTGCTGGCAGAGGGTCTGTCCCCGCAGGCGGTCAGCGCCCACTTCCAGGCCGAGGATTCCGGCATTGCCCAGCGCCAGTTCGGCATCGTGGCGGCGAACGGCCAGAGCGTGACCTTCAGCGGCCCTGGCTGTCACGACTGGGCCGGAGGTAGAGCAGAGCAGGACGTGGCGATCCAGGGCAACATTTTAACCGGGCCGGAAGTTGTGGAGGCCATGCACGCGGCCTGGAACGCGGCGGCGGGTCAGCCCCTGCCGCGCCGGTTGCTGGCCGCGCTGCGTGCTGGCGATGAGGCGGGCGGCGACAAGCGGGGCCGCCAGTCCGCCGCGCTGCTGTGCGCCGGGCCGGGCCGGGGCTACGGCGGCCTCACGGGCGACTGGGTCAACCTGCGCGCCGACGATCACGCCGAACCCTGCGCCGAGTTACAGCGGCTGCTGGACACCTTCGACCTGCTGTTCGGCAGGCCCACGCAGACGCGCGAGCTGTCTGCTGGGGAGTTGAGTTGGCTGCGCGCCCTGCTGACTGGTCAGGGCCACGCCTCCAACCTGCCGGATGGCCCCTGGGATGCCGAAACCGAGGCCGCTGCGTGGTCCCTGTACGGCACCGAGAATCTGGAGGAACGCTGGGCACGGGGCGGGCAATTCGATCCGGTGGCGCTGGCGTACCTGCAAGAGCACTTCGGGGATTGAGCGCAGGGGGCGCGGAGGCCGCCTCTGCCTCATCTGCTCTAGACTCCTGCCATGCGGCTTTCGGCCACCGACGTGTACGCCTTTCAAGCCCTGGGTTTCCTGGGGACGCAGGACGCCGCGCGCTGGGTGTCCAGCGAGGAGATCAGCGAGGCCACCGGCGTTCACCGCCCGTATCTGGTCCGGATTCTGGCCGCGTTGAGCAACAAGGGCGTGGTGAAGAGCAAGAAGGGCATCGGCGGCGGCTACGCGCTGACCCGCAAACCCGCCCTGATCAGCCTGTGCGAGGTGGTGCGCGCCATCGACGGCCCGGTTGCGCCGCTGAGCTGCATCAGCCTGAACTGGCACGAGTCCTGCCCGGAGGAGGACCGCTGCCACGCCCGCGCCACCGTCTACACCCGTATGCGCGACGCCATGCTGGGCGTGCTCCAGGAATTCAGCGTGGCCGATCTGGTGGCCGACGCGCGCCAGGGCGTCAGTTACGGCCACTGCCTGGGGCATCTGCTCAAACCGAACGCGTAGCGGGGTGCGTGGGAAGCGGCTTGTAGGGTGCAGGGAAGGGGCGGCTGAGCGCAACCGTTCAACCGGGGTCAGACGTCGGGCTGAACAGAGAAGCTGAATCCAGGGTCCCCGCCCGTCCTCCAATCCACCCCTTACAACCTCTACTTCAGATAGGGCGTGAAGCGGCCCAGCGTCGCCGCGTCCGGGCTGACCGACGAGCGCACCACCTGGTTGCCGCCGAAGACCAGCAGCAAGCGGCCCGCCGCGTCCGCCGAGGCGTTCAGGGTCCCTTGCCGGGCGGTGTACGGCCCGGTCAGAATGGCCTGCATGGTGGTCAGATCGAAGACCAGCGCCGCGCCGCTGAGGGCGGGGGTATCGGCCCTCACGCCGCCCAGGGCGGTTACAAAGGCGCGGCCCACGTTCAGGATCACGCGCGGGGCGCTGAGGTTTTTAAAGCGGGCGTCGTTGTAGGTCACGCTTCCTGTCGCGGTGACGGTGGAGGACTTGAGGTCATAGACCACCTGCGCGGCCCGCAGCGTTCCGCCCTGCTTGGTGGTCAGAACCGCGTTCTGGGCAGTCAGGGTCTGACCGGGGTTCAGGGTCATGGCCCCGGCCACCAGTTTCAGGCCGCCCTTGCTGTCGGTGACGGTGCCGCCCTGCGGCAGTTCGGTGACGCCGGTGTCCAGGTTCAGGTTCTGCGGGCCGCGCGGCGTGACGTTCAGGCCGCCGAAAGTGACCGCCTGGCCCCCCGTGAACGGACTCAGGGTCAATAGGCCCAGCGTGGCGGCGGCCAGCAGGGAAGAGGTGGCGGGGAATTTCATCCCATCACGGTACCTGCCCATGCCTGAGCGGCGTGAGGGGCGCGGTCAGATCCAGTTCAGGCGTGTGCCGCTTCTCCCTGCTCTCATGGCCCTTCAACCGCCGGTCAATATGGGGACGGTACACTCCGGGGCAGTGATCGTTTCATTTTTACCCTCTGTTCTGCTTCCCGTGTGCCGGGTTGCCGCGCGTTCTTTCCGGCTTTTCCAGATCGTGGCGCTGCTGTGCGCGCTGCTGGCCCCCTCTCTGGCCGCCGCCGCGCCGCGCGTGGGCGCGCACGACGGCTTCACGCGGCTGGTCTTCGATTTGCCGGGCAATGCCACTTCCAGCGTGACGGCGGCGGGCCGCAGCGTGACCGTCAAGCTCAATGTCAGTCTCAAGTCCGAACAGGGCGCGCTGAAGGCGGCGGGCGTCACGGCCTACGCGGTGTCGGGCGGCACGGTCACGGTCACGCTGGCGGGGAGCAGCAGCGCGGCCAACACAAAGGTCAGCGTGCTGCCCAGGAGTGGCGCGGCGGCGGCCCGGCTGGTGATCGACGTGCCCACCGCTGCCGCTGCCGCCCCGCTGGCGTTCAGGCCAGCGGCCACGCCGGCCACCGTGACCCGGCCAAAGGTGGTGCTGGACGCCGGACACGGCGGCGGCGACTCGGGCATGGTCAGTCAGTGGGTCAGGGAAAAGGACGTGACCCTGGACGTGGCCCTGCGGACCCGCGCCGAACTGATCAAGCATGGCGTGGACGTGGTGATGGTCCGCATGGCGGACACGAACCTGAGCGCGGACAAGCGCAGCGATCTGGACGCCCGTTCGCGGCTGGCCACCACCGGCAGGGTCAGCGCCTATGTCAGCATTCATGTCAACGCGGGCGGGGCCTCGGCGCAGGGCATCGAGACGTATTACTTCGGGCAGCCGCCAGCGGGCAGCAACAGCCGGGCGGTCCTGGAAAACGGCGGCGGCAGCGTGGGCCAGGAGCTGACCCGCCAGGCGGCCAGCAGCGCCCAGAGTCTGCTGGGCGATATTCTGGCGCAGGCCAAGCTGTCGTTCTCGCGTCAACTGGCCCAGAAGGTGCAGTCACGGCTGCTGCAATACACCGGGGCTGCCAACCGGGGCGTCAAGACCGACGCCTTTTACGTGATCCGCAACCCCACCACGCCCGCCATCCTGACCGAGATCGGCTTCGGCAGCAATCCCAGCGAGGGGGCGCGGCTGGCGACGGCGGCCTACCGCGAAAAGGTCGCGCAGGGCCTGGCGCGGGCCATTCTGGATTTTCTGAACACGCAATAAATGGAGGGGCACGGGCGGGGCCAACAGGCCCCTAGCGCCTCCCGCCGATCTTCCGCAGTTGCGCCCCGTACACCCCGTTCACGTTCTCGCGCCAGGCCAGCACGATCTCGCCTGTGGGCAGCGCGGCCAGGCTGGGCGAGCGGGCGTCGCGGCGGGAGTCCAGATTCATCACGCCGGAATCTGACCAGCTTCCAGCCGTCCAGCGCGCCAGGTGAATCTGGCCGATGCCCGCGCGTTCCTCCACCCAGGCCAGAACTGGCTGCCCATCGGCGTCCAGCGCCAGGGTGGGGGCGGCGGCATATTCGGCGCTGACTGGCCCCCCCAGCGCCTGCCAGGTCTGTCCGTCCCAGCGCGAGGCATACAGCGCGTCTTTGCCGTTCAGGTCTTCGAGCCACGCCACGGTAGGCTGCCCCTGCCCGTCTAACTTGAGGCGGGTGGAGGCCAGGTAACGGTCCGGCGTGCGGTTCAGGCTGCCCCCCAGCGCTTCCCAGGCCGTCCCGGTCCAGCGTTTCACCAAGACATTGCTCGCCAACACCTCGCCCTGAAGCCACGCCACCGTGGGTTGCCCCCCCGCGTTCAGTCCCAGCGCGGGCGTGCGCGAGAAGATGCTGATCTCGTTGAAAGCCGGGCTGCGCGTCCAAGTTTTGGCCGCCTCGTCCCAGCGGCGCACGGTCAGGCGGCTACCGTAGGGAGTTCGCAGCGACTCGCCCCAGGCGATCACGGGTTCGCCGCCCTGCGCCACCACCGAGCGGGTGCGGGCCGCGTAGGGCAGGTCGTCGCCCAGATAGCGCGGGTGCCATCCCGTCCATACGCCGTCCTGATAGGCCCGGAAGACCACTACGTCGTTGTCGCCGTAATTCTCGTTCCAGACCATGACCGGCGTGCCCTGGGCGTCCAGCGCCAGGTCGATATTGGAGGCCGGACGGGGCACGTCGTAATTCAGCACGCCGCCGGGCAGGCCGCCGCGCAACAGTTCCCACTTGCCGCCGGCAGCCCCTGGGTCAGAGCGCCACACCCGCACCTTGCGCGCTTCGTACAGGCCCTTGCCGCTGTCGGCCTGCCCGGCGTCATGCAGCAGCGCCAGCACCAGCGCACCGTCTGCTGCTGCGGCCAGTTGCAGTTCGCGCAGCGGGCGCGCGGCCTCGGCGGGGGGCGGGGTCAGGGTCTGGAAAGTCAGAGTCTGGGCGGCTTCGTTCCCGCCCGCGTGGGGGCTGGACAGCAGGGCGGCGTACAGGAAGATCAAGCGGGGGTGGGCAGCGGGTCTGGACATGGGGCGGCCTCCTGATATCGGAACAGTTGAAGGGCGGGTCAGCAAGGGTGGCCCGTGCATTCTGCGTCTCTGGCCGGGCGGAAACAACGCAGGGAACCGATAGCCCCCGGACCTTGTATCGAGAATTTCGATGGAAGCCTCTACACTGCGGCCATGCCTGCCGAACCGCCCGTTCGCCCTGACTTGCCTGCCCAGTTACCCGCCCAGTCGTTACCCGCACTGGGCAGCGCCCACCTGAGCGTGCTGCTGGGCGTGGCCGAGGCGGGCAGCTTCAGCGAGGCCGCGCTGCGGCTGGGGCTGGCGCAGTCCACGGTCAGCCATACCGTGCGCGCCGCCGAGACTGCGCTGGGCGTGCAGATTTTCGAGCGGGGCCGCCACGGCGCGTGGCCCACGGCGGCGGGCGCGCGGGTGCTGGACCACGCCCGCCACGCCGCCGACGCCCTGCGCGCCATGATGGCCCCGGCTCCTGCGCTAAGCGGCACCCTGCGCGTGGTGTCGTGCCGCAGCGTGATCCGGCAGTTTGTCACCCCGGCGCTGAACGCCTTCCAGCGCCTGTACCCAGAGATAGTGGTGGTGGTGCGCGATACCTCCGGCGAGCATGACGAGATCGAGGCGCTGGTGCTGGCGGGCGACTCGGACCTGGGCCTGGGCCGATTGCCGATGCGCCCCGAACTGGACACGCGGGAGCTGCTGGCCGACGAGTACCTGATCATCGCGTCCGTCCACGCCCCGCCCATCCGCACCTGGGACGACTTTCACCGCGCCGCGTACATCGTCTGTGAGGAGGACTGCGCCCCGTTTATCGCCGCGCATGTGGCCCGGCATTCGCACCCGCCCACGCCCGCCGTGCGCCTGAGAGACCCACAGGTGGCGCTGGGCCGCGTGGCCGAGGGTCACGGCTTCACGGTGCTGACCGGACTGGTTTTCGTGCCGCTGCCGCCGAACCTGCGCGCCTATTCATTGCCCACCCCGCTGTGGAGGCCGATTGGCAGCGTGACGCGCCGGGGTCAACAGGATGTTTCGCCGCTGATCGCTGCCTTCCAGAACGCGGTACTGTCGCCGGGGGCCTTGCGCGCGGCGGCGGGACGGCAGGCGCATCTGGTCCGCTTTGGGGGAGAGGCGCGGTAGCCCGGTGACCTCCCGACTCCTGGCCCCTTAGACTGCCCTCCATGCGCGTCGTCCTCAAACTTGGCACCAGTGTCCTGACGGCGGGCGGAGACCGACTCAGCCGCCCGCGTCTGGTGGACCTGATGCGCTCGATGGTGGCGGTGCAGGCCACTGGGCATCAGGTGGTGCTAGTTAGCAGCGGCGCGGTCCTGGCGGGCTGGGAGGCGCTGGGCTTTCCGCCGCGTGACCGCACGCTGGCCGAGAAGCAACTGCTGGCAGCGGTGGGCCAGAGCCGCCTGATGCACCTGTACGCGCTGCTGGCCGAGCTGTACGGCGTCAACGTGGCGCAGGTGCTCTTGACCGCCGACGATTTCCGGGACCGCACCCGCTACCTGAACGCCCGCACCACGCTGGACGCCTGCCTGTCGCGCGGCGTGCTGCCGATCATCAACGAGAACGACGCCGTGGCGCTGGAACAGATTCGCGTGGGCGACAACGACACCCTCTCGGCCTTCGTGGCGAATCTGGTGGACGCCGACCTGCTGGTGATCCTGACCGACGCGCCGGGCCTGTACACCGCCGATCCGCGCACCGATCCAGAGGCCACCCTGATCCCGGTGGTGGAGCGCGTCACGCCGGAAGTGTGGGCGCGGGCGGGCGGCGCAGGCTCGCACCGTGGCACGGGCGGCATGCACACCAAGATTCAGGCCGCCGAGATCGCCACCCGCGCCGGAACCCCGGTGGTCATCGCCCCCGGCGACGCGCCCGACGCCCTGGCCCGCATCGTGGGAGGCGAGGCGCTGGGGACGCGTTTTCAGGCCGCCGGTTCGCGGCTGGAAGCCCGCAAACGCTGGATTCTGGCCGAGGTGTCTCCCGCCCGCGTGCACCTGGACGACGGCGCGGCGCGGGCCGTGACCGAGCGCGGCTCCAGCCTCTTGCCTGCCGGGATCAGGCGTGTGGAGGGCGAGTTCCAGCGCGGCCAGACCATCCGCCTGCTGGCCCCGAACGGCGCGGAGCTGGCGCGCGGCCTGACCCGCTACGCCTCGGGCGATCTGGCCCGCATCGCCGGGCATCATTCCCGCGAGATCGAGGCGCTGCTGGGCTTCACCTACGGCCCGGAAGCGGTGCACAGGGACGATCTGGTGCGGCTGTAGAAGTTGGGGGCGGTCCAATCTTCCCCTGAAAAGTTGTGGGCGGGGAGATTCCGGGTTGAGGTGTCGTTCGGGCAGCCCCACCCCTCTGCCCCCTACCCCAGAGGGGCAGAGGGAACAGCGCTGCGCTGGGCACGAGCCTATGGGCGTGGTGGGCGGAAGTGGACGGCGGCGGTCCGGGTCAGATGCCCTGCTCCGCTACATTGCGTGCGGCCCGTCCGCTGCGCGCCCGACGGCCTTCGGTTGCTGTTTCGGTGGCGTTGATGGAAGTGCTGGAGACGCTGCAAGGGCGTGAACACAAACGCCGTCTCAGCGCGATTCGAGAAACACGAGTTCTACGGATCATCCAGCCTCAGGCAAAAGCTAAGGAGATCGTCTGTGCGGCAGGGGCAACTGCCCCTCCTGGCTCCCCTTGAGACGCTCGATGTGCAATGGAATATTTGTCGTGTGGGACGTGGGATTTTTGGCCCCTCCCCCCTGCCGGGGAGGCTGGGTGGGGGGTGGGGGGCGCAGCTCGCCCTGCTCCTGGATAGCGACACCGACTGAAGGCTTCGCCCGGCAGCTCCCCCCGCCTCTATACTCCCCCCTGTGCTTTTGCTGCTGCTGACCGCCTCGCTGCTGACCGTCCCCGATCCAGCGGGGGACGCGCGTGGCGACGGCGGCTACGTCCTGCCGCGCCAGCCGGGCGTGACCGAGGACGCGCTGGATCTGCGCTCGTTTAGCGCCGCGCCGCAGGGGGCGGGGATGCGCTTCACGGTCAGTTTCGGACAGATCGGCAACCCGTGGAACGCGCCGTCGGGTTTCTCGGCGGGCGTCACCGATATCTTTGTCAAGACCGGCCCCGGCGGACAGGGAGTGCTGGCCGACACCGGGCTGCGGACGCGCGGCGGCGGCTGGCAGTACCACCTGCGCGTGACCGGCTTTGGCAGCGTGCTGGAACGGACCGATGACACGGGCGAGCGGATCGAGCGCCTGGCCGCGCCCACCGTGCAGATCGAAGGCACTGGGCTGGTCATCGACACCGCCGTGCCTGCCGGAAGTTATGCGTACTGGGTCACCAGCAGCGTCTATACCCCGCTGTCTGCGGGCGGCGTGCTGAAACCCACGGGCGGGACGGCCCCTGGCAGCCTCCAGGCCGGGCGAACCGACGCGCCCACGCCCGTGGACGTGCTGGCCTCTGCGGAGGACACGCGCGCTTTCTCCGACGGCACCCTGGCCCTGGTGGGCCAGACCCGTGACTGGACCAGTCTGATCCTGATCATGCTGGGCGGCCTGGGCCTGCTGCTGACTGTGGGAGCGACGGTAGCTGTCTGGCGGCGCACGTGAGACCGGATTCCGTCTGTAGCGCGCTCAAACCGGGGCAGCGCTGGCCAGGTCCGCTCCAGGCCCGCAACCCGCTCATCTCCTGCTCGCGGTCCTGTCCAGAGCAGGCGGCCATCATGAATGGACTTCTATGTGGACGCTGGTCCTCCCCATGAGGACGCCTGGACGCCCGCCAGAATTTCCAAGTGTTCGCCACTCCTCTTGTCCGGAGTCCGGATGGCCCTGAACGCGGCCATTCCGGCCCGCCCCGCAGTTCCCGCGCCGCTGCTGATTCTGGCCGCCGCGTGCCTGTGGGGCCTGCTGGGTATTTTCGGCAAGGGCGTGCAGGCGGCGGGGGTGGCCCCGCTGGAGGTGGCCTTCTGGCGGGCGCTGCTGGGCGGCGCGCTGTACGCCCTGCACGCCCTGCTGACCCGCAGCCGGCTGCCGCGCGGGCGGGACCTGTGGATCACGGCGGCTTTTGGTATCGCCGGGGTCAGCGTCTTTTACGGCAGTTATCAACTGGCGGTCAGGGCGGGCGGGGCCAGCCTGGCCTCTGTCTTGCTGTACACCGCCCCGGCCTTCGTGGCGCTGCTGGGCTGGACCTTTTTGCGCGACCGTCCCGGCAGGCGCGAATGGCTGGCGATTGCCGGAACCCTGCTGGGCATCAGCCTGATCAGCCTGGGCGGCGGGCAGGGCGTCAGCGTCACGGTGCCTGCGCTGGCCTTCGGGCTGGTTGCGGGTTTCACTTACAGCCTGTATTACCTGTACGGCAAGGCATTCTTCTGGCGCTACAGCACCCCGGCGCTGCTGGGCGTGGCGCTGCCGGTGGGGGCGCTGGGGCTGCTGCCCTTTGTGGCCCCGACGGGTTTTGCGGCCAAGTCGGCCTCGGCATGGGGCGGGCTGGGGGCCATCGCGGTGCTGTCCACGTACCTGGCCTACCTGCTGTACAGCGCGGGCCTGCGCCGACTGGACGCTACCCGCGCCAGCGTGATCGCCAGCGTGGAGCCGGTGGTGGCGGCTGGACTGGCCGCGCTGCTGTTCGGCGAGCGGCTGGCGGCCCTGGCCCTGCTGGGCGCGGCGCTGGTGATCGGCGCGGCGCTGCTGCTGGGCGTGGAGAAAAAAGCGCCGACGCGCGGGCGCTAGCCGCAGTCTGGGGGAAGCGCGCGTGCCCCTTCAGCTCTCCCTGCCCGCGCCAGAGTGATTGTTTATTGATCACGGCGTAAATACAGCCTGATACTCTAATGGCATGGCCGAATGGCAACCTTCACGGTATTCCCGCGCCCAGCTTGAGGAACGCCGACTGGCCGCTGCCGAATGGCTTCAACGCGGCACCCAGACGCACCGCGAGATTGCCGAACATTTTGGCGTGTCTGTCCTCACCGTCACCACTTGGAGCGCCCGGCTCAAAAAGATCGGCACGCTGCAGGCCACCGTCGCTCCAGGACGTCCATCACGTCTGACCTCCAGCCAACTCGAGCAGCTTCGCACCCTCCTGCGGGAGGGTGCGC
>NZ_JNIW01000081.1 GCF_000701425.1 Deinococcus frigens DSM 12807
CGCTGGCGCAGTCCTTCTGCGAACAGGGAAGCGAATTTCATGCACCATTCGCGGAGGGTCTCATGGCTGACTTGAATGCCGCGCTGGTGCAGCAATTCTTGAACATCTCTGTAGCTGAGCGGGAAGCGGTGGTACAGCCACACAGCGTGCTGGATGATGATCATTGGGAAGCGGTGTCGGTAGGGCTTGGCGTCGGTCACGGATGGTCAGCCTACCCCAGTCCGGTTAAGGCAACACAACCCTTGGGGTTATTACCTGGGCGTTGGCGTGGTTGGCAATATGCAGGCGGACGATCAGCCAAGCCCTGGGGATTTACAGACGGCCCGGCTGTACGGGCAGCGCCTGGCGGGCGCAACCCTGCGCTGGCAAAGGGACATGTGATCCACAGGGCAGCACCCCACGGCAACGTTGGGGATGGGCCGTACCTGTACAGGGTGGGGAGCTGCCACCAGAGTCTGGGTGTGGACATGGAAAATTCTATCGGCAGCGCGACCAGGAGGCAGTACCGTCCGCCCACTGGCCAGCGCCCGGTCAGGGTACGGCGAGGGTAAGAACTGCAATCTGCTCCTGCGTTCCAGTTCACAATTTCCCAGAAGTAGAAATGCAGGCACTCTTAGATGCAGCTTTCCCAACGAACTCTTTTCGCCGAACGGGTCTTCCCATCCCGCATCACCAGGCGCTGTGGGATGGGAAGACCGCCAGAATGGATTGAAGGGCGCTGTTAACTTTTAGGGCGGCTTGACGCTGATTTGAAGTCTCGCCTGGCCGCTGTGCTTTCTCGGCGTTTCGCGGTGCCAGCGCTGGCCTGTGACGGCTCAAGGATTGGTTCAGATGCTGGTTGATGTGTACACCTTATGCCCGCGTCCGTTCAGCCTGCGCTTCGGCCAGATACGCGTGAACTGCCGAGATGACCACCGAACCCTCACCCACCGCCGACGCCACGCGCTTGACCGAACCCGCCCGGATGTCGCCCACCGCGTACACGCCAGGCAGCGAGGTGGCAAACGGCACGCCGCCGTCTCCATTGACGATAAACCCCTTGTCATCAAGAGCCACCTGGCCGCGCAGCCAGTCGGTGTTGGGCGCGGCCCCGATCATGATGAACAGGGCGCGGGTGTCCAGACGGGTTTCGGTTTTGCCGCGCACGTCGCGCACCGTCACCGCCTCCAGGGCCGCGTCGCCGTGCAGAGCGACGATCTCGCTGTAAGGATGCAGGGTGATGGCTGGGTGGCGCTCGATGCGCTCCGACAGGTAGTTCGACATGGTGGCCGCCAGCCCCGCGCCGCGCACCAGCAGGTGGGTGTGGCGCGCAGTGCGCGACAGGTACATGGCCGCCTGGCCCGCCGAGTTGCCGCCGCCGACAATCACGGCGTCGGTCTCCCGGCACCGCCGCGCCTCCAGTTCGGTGGCGGCGTAGTAAACGCCCGCACCCTCAAAATCTGGCAGGCGCTCCAGGGGCAACCGCCGGTACTGCACGCCGTTGGCGAGAATGACCGTGCGGGCGGCGGTCATCCGGCCATCGTCGAGGGTCACGTCGAACGCGCCGTCAGCGCGGCGCTCCAGACGGGTGGCGCGGCGGGGGGCGGTGAACTTCGCGCCGAACTTGATCGCCTGAATCTGGCCCTGGAACGCGAGTTCTGCGCCGGAGACGCCAGTGGAAAAGCCCAGGTAATTCTCGATCCACGACGACGTGCCTGCCTGACCGCCGATGGCGGTGTCCTCCACCACCAGGGTACTCAGGCCCTCGCTGGCGGCGTAGACGGCGGCGGCCAGTCCAGCGGGACCCGCGCCCACCACCAGCACGTCGAAAAAGGTATCCCCCCCCAGCGGCAGGTCCAGCCCCAGCGCCTGGGCGAGTTGCTGTGGTGTGGGGTTGACCAGAGCTGCCGAGCGGCCCGTGATCGCCAGCGTGCCGGTCTCCGGCAAGGAGAGTGATCCTGCGGCGGCGGTTGCCGCTTCTTGGTCTGCTAAGTCGATGAAGCGGTGCGGCAGCCGGTTGCGGGTGGCGAAGGAGCGCAGCGTCAGGGCATGTGGGTCATCCTCTGGGCCGATCAAGGTGAGTCCCCCCTCGCCCCACTCGATGAGCAGACGGCGGCGGGCCACCAGCGCCGAGACGATGAGGCTGCCCAGTTCCGGCTCGGTGGCCACCAGTTCGCGCACGGCGGCCTGCGACACCACCACCACCTGTGAACGCTCTGCGGCGACGCCAGCCTGAAATGTCCCCTGGCCCATCAGCAGGCCCAACTCGCCCGAGAAATTCGGGGCCTGAATGCGCACCACCACGCGGTCATCCCCCCGGTCCACGATGTCCAGCGCGCCGGACTTCAGGTAGATCAGGTCATAATTCGGCTGGCCGACGTCAAAGAACACCTCTCCCTCGGCCACGTTTCGCGCCTGTCCATAGGCGCACAGGGCGGCCACCTGCGCGCCGGTGAGGACCGGCCACGCGGCGCGTTCTAGTTCGTTTCTGACGTTCGCCGAGCGGATCTTTGACTGATTGATCATCTTTTGAACCTCCTGGGGTGCAGTGTCCCGTGCGGACGGTGTGATCTAGAGCAGATGTCGTAAAAAGGCCATTTTTATAACCAAGCGAAGCGAGTGACTTTTACCGAGCAGGACGAGGAATGGAGTCGCCGGAAGTCTGTTTTTCCGGTGACTCCATTCGGAGAACTGCTCTAGATGGGCTGGAACCTCCGTCCTCAAAGGACAAGCCGGTGAACAGGTCTCAGCACGGTCAACTGGTCTGCGCGCGGGGAAAGCGGCGCGTCGTCACGGCCAGCGCCAGCGCCAGCAGCGCGACGCCAGCGGCCACCAGCGGCAGCGGTTCGCTGCCCGCGCGGGCCATCACCTGGCCGCCCAGCAGCGAACCGGCAAAAATCCCCAGGTACAGGGCGCTGGCATTCAGCGCCAGCGCCGCCCCTTGAAGGGCGGGGTTGGCCTATGCCAGTTGCACCTGCTGCGGTGTTTGAAAGCCCAGCCCCACCGCCCCCCAGACGGCGATGAGCAGGAGAGTGGGGATCAGCAAGCCACCCACGCCCCACAGCCCCAGCAGACACAGGCCCAAAATCCCCAGACACAGCAGGGCGGTGCGGGCCGCGCCGAGGCGGTCCGTGGCCTGTCCAGCCCCCAGGTTGCCCGTGACACTCGCCACGCCGAAGACCAGCAGCGTGGCCGTGACTGCGCCGCTGCCCATCGCCAGCGTCTGGCCCAGATACGGCGCGATAAAAGTGAATAGCGTGTACTGGGCGGCCAGTTGCAGCGCGGTCACCAGCAGCAGCAGGGCGATCAGCGGCGTGCGCAACGCCTGCATGAAGACCCGCAGATGGGGCGGCGGCAGGCGCAGGGCCGGGTCAAGGGTGCGCCACGCTGTGCCCAGGCCGAGTACGGCCAGCACCGTGACCAGCAGGAAAGGAGCGCGCCAGCCCACGGATGACCCCAGCAGGGTGCCCAGCGGAACCCCGAGGGCGGTGGCAACCGTGAAGCCGCCGAACACCAGCCCAACCGCCCGCCCGCGCGTCCGGGGGCCGCTCAGGGCCACTGCCAGAGTGGACGCGGTGGGCGTGAACAGCGCGGCCCCCGCGCGGCGATCAGGCGTGAACCCAGCAGCACGCCGTAATTCGGGGCCAGCGCCCCCAGCAGGCTGCCCAGGGCCAGCAGGATCAGGCCGGACATGATCAGGGTACGGCGGGGCCACGCGCCGCTCAGCATCACCAGCAGCGGCGAGGCCAACGCATAGCCCAGCGCGTAGAGCGTGATGAGCAGCCCTACCTGAGCCGGTGAAACGCCAAACGCGGCCTCCAGCGCGGGCAGGATGCCAGCGATCACCAGGGCGTTCACACCGATGGCGAAATTCCCGAGGGCCAGCGCCAACAGCGCGCGGGGCAGGGGGGCGGAAACAGTTGTGGTGTTCATGGTCAGACTCCTGGGACGCTAGGCCATGGCGTCAGCTTTAACCCCCTCAGCGGCCCAGGGCCTCAATGACGAGCCGCGCGGCGGCGGCCCCGCTGTACTGCTGCTGCCCGGTGATGAGGTTGCCGTCACGGTAAGCGAAGGCGGCGAAGCGCGGGCCAACGATGAAGTTGGTGTTTGGCAGCTTCCTGGCCTCATCCTCGATCCAGAACGGCTGGATGCGCTGCCCCACGAAGTCGTCGGCGAACTGTTCCTCACTGTTGGCAAAGCCCGTCCAGGTCTTGTCGTCCACGATCAGGTTGCCGTCGCTTTTCCTGGCCTTGAGCAGCACGCAGGTCCCGTGGCAGATGGCGGCGGCAATCTTGCCCGCCTCGTAAAACTGCGCGAACAGGGCGTGTAGCGGCTGGTTGTCGATGAAGGTGTACATCGGTGATTGCCCGCCAGCGAGGAAGATCGCGTCGTAGTCGTCCACAGTTGCGCCCTCAAGGCTGGCGGTGTCCTGCACGAGCTTCAGGTGCGTCTCGCTTTTCTTGAAGCCCAGGCTGATCAGGTCATGGACGCTGTAGCCACTGGCGTCCTCGGGATCGCTATAGCCGTCGAATTGCAGCGCGCCGCCGTCAGGTGAGCGCAGATCCACCTGGTAACCCGCCTCGGTGAACTCGAACCAGGCGTGGGTGACCTCTGCCCACCACGCGCCGATGGGCCAGCCGGTCTGCTGGCTGGTGCTGCCGTTGGCGGCGACGAGAAGAAGGCGCTTGGGGTGTGTGGGATTCACGGTGTTGGTGTTTGCGCTCATGGTTTGTCCTCCGGTAAACAGCCTAGGTTCCCGACTTGAATTGTTGAAGTCGGAACAGACTGCTGCCATAGGTACAGATTTGTACCTAACAATGATTTTGGTGACTAAGGTGCAAAATGGGTATATGCGATCTGACTTCCCGCCGTACCGTCCCGAGATGCAGGCCAATGTCTTTCGCCGCCGCTGCCCGTCCAATGCAGTGCTGGACATGATTGCCGACAAATGGAGCGCGCCGATCATCAGCCGTCTCAAGAACGGCAAATTGCGTCACGGTGAACTGCTGGGCAGCATCGAGGGCCTGAGCCAGCGCATGTTGACGCAGACCCTGCGGGATTTGGAGAGCAATGGTCTGGTGACCCGCACGGTGTATCCCGTTGTACCGCTCCACGTGGACTACGAATTGACCGATCTGGGCCGCAGTCTCTATGACAAAGCACTCAAGCCGTTGACACACTGGGCGATGGAACATATGGGGGACGTGGCCCAGGCACGGGCCGAATTCGAGCGTAGGGCCGGATAATTGATGCTCTCCCGATTGGATGCGGTGCAGATTTAGCGTGACAGCCTGGGCACTGACCAGCCGGAAGCCTCAATGCAGTGGGGCCTCGCCGGCGCAGGACGCCGCTCTCGGGTCAGCGCGGGGGTTGTTTTATTCTGGCCCTGTACGCCGCATCATCGATTGCAGGCTGGGAGAGTGGGCCAAGGACCGAGCGAGAATGTAGGGCTGCCCGAGCCTTCAGCTTGGTAGCCCCCTCAGAAAGATGATTGGTTCAGCCGTGCTTTGCGCCTGGGTCAGCGCCAGCCGCGCGCCTGCATGTCGTCAATGTCATCGGTGATCATGACGTCCACACCCAGGTTGACACCCCTGGTATTGCCGTCCCTGGGTGAGGTCAGCGTCATCGGTGATCATGACGTCCACACCCAGGTTGACACCCCTGGTATTGCCGTCCCTGGGTGAGGTCAGCTCCCAGTGCCACCCCATCGTGTAAAGCTGGCGCTCTTTGGCGTAATCCACGACACTCTGGTCCCAGTCGTTGACGTTTGCGCTCACGTAGCGGAAACCCAACCCACGGCTGCGGTCAATATCGGCGTTGGTCGGTTTGGTGGTGGCCCCGTACACCCGCGTCAAATTGAGCTTGACCTGATCGTAGGCAGCGGCGTCCCGAACCGTGATCAGCATATTTTCGTTGAGCGAAGTGATGACTTCCGTGGTGCGTTGCCCACGTTTTTTGAGCAGCGCATTCAAGGCTTTGGGCAGATCGACGGTGTAGCCCGTGTCGTCTTTCATCTCAAACATCCAGTGACCGGTGTAGCCCACAGAATTGAGTACATTTTCAAGTCTCTCCGCGCAGCGATCAACCTGTGCGGGGTCGGCTGTTGCGATGTCGATGGTTGGCCCCGTGACCCTGCCGCTGCTGTCGATCACTTTGCAATAGCGGTTATGGTGCATATACAAGATGCCGTAGGAGTTAGCCGAGACAGCGCTGGGATGGCGGTTGAGCTGGAGATCAACCTCAATCCAGCGCACCCCCTGAGCCTTCGCTTTGGTCAGCGCTTGAATGCTGTTCTCCCACTCGTTCTCGTCCCAGCCGTAAGGCCGGGCCGCCCCGTCCCCAGCGTGGGCGGCAATTTGCTTGTTGCTGGGGCGCACGGCCAGGGCGTTGAGGCTGGCCTGATCTAGTGCCGACGAAGCGGCGTCAGGTGTGGGCGCTTGCCCACAGGCGGCGAGCAACAGGGCGGTCACGGGCAAAAAGCGGAGTGCGTCCATCTCATCTCTCCAAGGGGCCAGCCTACGCCCCATGTTGACCAATAGATTCTATGAAGTAGAAATGAGGGTCTATCAGTCAGACAAACACACCGTAAGTGTTGTTCGTCAGTAGAACGTCATCCTCACGGCACGGATATGGCGCAGTGGACGGCGGCCCTCTCGCGTCTCAATTCAGGTCAAGCTGATAGCCGAAGCGGAGGAATGCTTCAGGGCAAGGGTGTTATGCGCGACAAGGCCGCCGTCACCTTCTGCGCGGCTTCTTTGACCGCTACGATGTATCGGCGCTCAGTGTCACTGTCCAGGCGTGCCGTGAATCCTGCAATGTTCAGCGCCCCGCATGCCCAACCGTTCCCACCAATGATTGGCGCGGCCACCGAGAACTCGCCCAGTGCGTAATCGTCGCGCGAAATGCGGACGCCGCCGTGCCGGACGCTCGCCAATTCTGCTTGCAGCGCCGCCGTGTCTACCAGGGTCTGGGGGGTATAGGCGCGGCGCGGCGCACCCAGCATCTGTGCCTGAAGTTCAGGCGGCGAGAAGGCCAGCATGGCGACGCCCATGCCGCCGACATACAGGGGCAAGCGTGAACCGATGCTGTACATGACGCGCAGTGAATAGCGGGAGGCGCGGGCGTCCACGATCATCCGGTCTGTTTCGGCAGGAACGGAAAGCAGCGCGGTCTCTCCGCTGAGTTCAGCCAGTTCGTCCAAAGCGGCGGCGCTTGACTCGATCAGCTCGTGCGGCCAGGCGGCCTGACGGCCCAGAAGGTGCAGTTTGGCCCCTAGCCGATACGCTTTGTCTGGGCCGCGCACCACATAGCCTGCGTCTTCAAAAGTGGCAAGCAGCCGAAAGGTCTGGTTGTGCGTGAAACCAGCTCGCCGCGACAATTCGCTCAGGGTAGCGCGCTCGCACTCGGCCAGGGTTTCGATCAGGTGGAGCGCTGCTGACACGCTCTGGATGGCCGACGGGTTAGGGGGATTGACGGTGTCTGACGTGGAAATGACATTCTCCTTTTAAGGTAAATCTGTCTGGTGAGCATAACTGAATATCTGGCAGATAGAAATATGCCGGGCAGTCGTGACCCAACTCAGACGGGAGGCCCCATGAAACGACCCACCGTAGTCCGCCTGTCTGCCCTCACGATCGGCCTGCTCAGCATGGCCGCCGCCCAGGGAAAAGTCACCACCATCGAATACTGGCACATCAACACCGAATCATTCGGCGGCCCGGCAGTCCGGGACCTGATCAAGACCTTCGAAGCCAAGAACCCCAGCATCAAGGTGCAGGAGCGCTTTCATCAGAACGCCTACACCGGTCTGTTGCAAAACCTCCAGGCGGCGCTGGCTGCCGGAACGCCGCCTGATGTGGCGCAAGTGGGTTACTTGTACACCAACTATGTGGCCGAGAACTTTCCATTCGTGCCCACCACCAAGCTGGCCCAGCAGTTTGACGGAGCGGCGTTCCTGAAGCGCTTTCCGGCCAATGTCCTGGCCCTGGGACAGTCGGGGGACGCACAGGTGGGCATGCCGTACTCACTGTCCAATATCGTGACGTATTTCAACGCTGATCTGTTGCGTCAGGCGGGCCTTGATCCGGCCAAGCCGCCCAAGACCTGGGACGAATGGCGCGCCGCCGCGCAGGCGATCAAGACCAAGACAGGCAAATACGGCATCTATTTGCAATTGCTCGACGACAACTGGGCCACTGAGGCGCTCGTGGCCTCCAACGGCGGCGCATTGCTGAGCTGCAAAGGCGGTACCTATCAGGCGGCATTCGCCAGCTCTCAGGCAGCCAAAGCGCTGCAATTCTGGGCCGATCTGGTTAAGGATGGCCTGGCCCTGAACACCCTTTGGACCCAGGGTGAGCAGGCCTTTCTGGCGGGCGAGAGTGCGACGTTCATTACGACTATCGGCAAGCGCGCCTCACTCCAGAGCAGCGCCAAGTTCGATCTGCGCGGCACCACCTTTCCCTCCTTCGGCACGCAGAAAACCAGTCTGCCTGGGGGCGGCAACATCTTGGTGGTCTTTAGCAAAGACCGCGCTAAGCAGGAAGCTGCCTGGAAATTCACGCAGTTTCTGACCAGTAATGAGGGGTTCACCGCCTGGACCAAAGGCACTGGCTACGTTCCCTTGGTGGACAAGCTTGACCAAGATCCGCGCTACCTGGCCGATTTCGTCAAGAGCAATCCCATCCAGCGGGTCGGTATTCAACAACTGCCCAACACCATGCGCTGGACATCGTTCCCTGGAGCCAACGGGCTGGCGGCTTCACAGGCTCTCTTCAAGGCGGTGCAGCGTAGCCTCGGCGGGCAGGCCAGCGCCCAGGCCGCATTGAGCGCTGCCGCTCAGGAAGTCAACGGTCTGGTCAAGAACGAGAAATGCAAGCCCTGAACCCAGGGGGCCGCCCGAAGGGTGGCGCGGCGCGGCTGGAGGCGACGGCGGCCCTGTACTATGGCCCGGCGCTGCTCTTCCTGGGCCTCTTCGTCTTCTGGCCGCTGGTCAGTACCGCCTGGATCAGCCTCCACGACTGGAATATGGTGGGTGCGAACCGTCCCTGGGTGGGCCTGGACAATTACCGCAGCCTCCTCGGCGATCCAGACTTCGCGGGAACACTGCGCCAGAGTGCCCTGTATATCGGACTGGCACTGCTCGGTAATTTTCTCTTGCCCCTGGGTCTGGCCCTGCTGACCCTTCAAGTAGGGCGGCGTGAGGCCGAGGTGTACCAGTCGCTGCTCTTTCTCCCCACGGTGATCGCGGTGTCGGTAGGCACCCTGATCTGGCTGTGGTTCTACCTGCCTGCTGGTGGACTGTTCGGTGTGGCCCTGGCGCAGTTTGGGCTGCGCGCTCCCAACTGGCTGAGCGACCCGGCCTGGGCCCTGCCGTCGGTGGCGCTGGTGGCGGTCTGGAAGTTTCTGGGCTTCAATTACCTGATCGCTCTGGCCGGTCTGCGGGCCATTCCCGTCAGTGTGCTGGAGGCGGCGCGTATCGATGGTGCGGGCGGCTGGCCGCTGTTGCGCGCCGTGATTTTGCCCCTGTTCGCTCCCAGCGCGCTGTTCTTGCTGGTCTCAGCGCTGCTGGCCGCCCTGGAAAACGTCTTCGTGCCTATCGAGGTGCTGACGGTGGGCGGGCCAGCCGGAGCGACCAACAACCTGATGTACGCGGTCTATCAGGACGCTTTCAAGTTTTTCCGCGCAGGGCGCGCCGCCGCTGAAGCCGTATTGCTCGTTGCCGCCTTCGCCGTCCTGATCGTTTGGCAGTTCCGGCTCCTGGAACGGCGCACCGCCTATGACCGTTAATCCAGTGGCTGTCGACGTCGATCCGGTCAAGGTCGATCTGGGTACGCCTTCATCCGCTGTGGGTATAGCGGGCGGTCACCCCCTGGTCACGCTGCGCTCCAGGCGTCGCCCGCGCCCGTTTCGGTGGACACTCTGGGCCGCCCGCATCCTGTTGCTGATCAGCGCTGGGCTGGTATTGGTGCCTGTGGTGTATCAGTTCGGCCTGAGCGTCAAGCCCAGCGCCGGGCTGTTCAGCGCGCCGCTCAGCCCACTGACCTGGCCGCCCACCGCTGAACATTACGCCCAGGTTTTGGAAGGATTGCCGCTGTGGCGCTACACCCTCAACAGTCTGGTCTTTGCGCTGGGGGTCACGGTGGGGCAGTTGCTGCTGGCCGTGCCAGCGGCTTACGCCCTGAGTCACCTGCGCCCGCGCTGGGGGCCAGCAGTGTTCGGGGCGGTGCTGATCAGCCTGATGGTGCCATTCGTGGTCACGTACCTGCCCAACTACCTGCTGCTGGCACGCTGGGGGCTGCTCAACACCTTGCCCGGCCTGATCCTTCCGATGCTCACAGCAGGCTACGCGATTTTCTTATTGCGCCAGCACTTTCTGAGCTTTCCCAGGGAAATCATCGAGGCGGCCCTAGTTGACGGCGCAACCACGGGCCAGCGGCTGTGGCGGGTTTTGCTGCCCGCCCACCGCGCGCCGGTCGCCGCCCTAGCGGTGTACCTGTTTATCAGCACCTGGAACCAGTTCGTATGGCCGCAACTGGTCGCGGGCCGCTCAGAGAGCCTGACCCTCACGGTGGCCGTCCAGCGCTTTGCCAGTGGCGAGGGGGGCAACGCCTGGGGACCGTTGATGGCTGCCGCGACCCTGGCCACCCTGCCCACCGTGCTGCTGTATTTTTTCATGCGGCGTGCCCTGTTGGACACGTTTAGCGAAGGAGCGGTCAAAGGTTGAAACGTCAAGTCTCTGAATCCAGTCTCCTGAACCCTGGCTCCTTCAAACGTATTCTCTTTATTGGGGACATCACGGGTGAATCGGCCCTGGAGGCCCTCGAACGTCAACTTCCGCTGTGGCGGACGCACTGGCGACCTGATTTCGTCGTGGTGAACGCCGAAAACCTGGCCGTCACCGGCCACGAGGCCTCCAGCGGTTTTGGCATGACACCTGCTGGGCTGGCGCGCCTGTTTGGGTTGGGCGTTGATCTGGTCACAGGCGGCAACCACTCCTGGGACGGCCCGTATGCTGCTGAGGTTCACCGGGACATGCGGGTGGTGCGGCCTCTGAACTATTCGGCCCATGCTCCAGGCCGGGGTGCGGGCATCATCAAACGGGAGGGCTTCCACCTGGGGGTGGTCAATCTGGTCAGCCGGAGCGCGCTCTCCCAGGCTGACGCGCCGCTTGACGCCCTTGAACGACAGCTTCAGATTTGGGGGGATTCGGTAGACGCCGTGGTGGTGGACTTTCACGGTGAATCGGTGGCCGAGAAGCTGAGTCTGGCGTTTGCCGTTGACGGTCAGGTGGCCGCAGTCTTGGGCACGCACACCCATGTGCCGACCCTGGACACGCGGGTGTTGCCGGGCGGCACGGCCTACGTCTCCGATGTCGGCATGACCGGCCCGGGCGGCGGCCTCCAGGGCATCGCACCCGGTCCCTTCGTGGAGTCCCTGCGCTCCCGCCTTCCCGCAACGTTGCCGATGACGCTGGCAACGGGAACCACCGAATTCGGCGCGGTGCTGGTGACCCTGAGTGCATCTGGCCGAACGGCGCTGTCCATCAACCGGCTAGACGCCGCGCACGGTGATGTACGGTTGTGGCAGGGTGCTGGGGCGGTGGCCGAGCGGGAAATGGAGCCAGAGCGCGAATGGGCGAAGGGGGCAGAGCTGAGGGTGCTGGAAGGCAGGAACGACCCCTGCTAAATCTCAGTATTTGCACCTGCATAACGACGGCGAAGCTCTCCCAGCCGGGAGAATCTGGGAATGTCAAAGTCACAGATTCCGGGGGAGCGCGTCCGCATTCTGGCAGATGAGTTCCTGGCCGTACCCACCACGTCGTACCAACAGCGCAGCCTGGGGGCTGCGCTCTTCATGTGATTGTGTTGCCTTAACTTGACCCGTGGCAGCCTGAGGGCAGGGGTGGCCTGAAGTTCAGGCTACCCCTGCCGCGACCATTGACCACGTCTGGAACGCTTGTTTCTGATTGCTTCGTCTGATTGAGGTAGAAACGCTGGTTCGGGCGTGCTGGTGGAGGTTCTCGATTCGGGCGTGCAGCCTCAGAAATTCTTGCGCTCGTTTTTTTCGTTTGAATCCCTGTTGTTGTCGTTCCTGACGCCGTGTAGATCGGTGCGATTGCTCAATGACATTGTTGCAGCGAGCCGTGGAAATCACTTGCTGATGGTCGACCCCATGCAGGCTGGGAAGGTCACGGATGGCAGCTCCGTAGCTCTGCAGTTGATCCGTGT
>NZ_JNIW01000082.1 GCF_000701425.1 Deinococcus frigens DSM 12807
AAGATCGAATGCCTGTTCAGGGCGCTCAAAACGAAGGGCTTCCGGTTGGAAAACACCCACATGACGCTTCCCAATCATGTGACGCGGCTGCTCTGTTTATTGACCCTGGCGTATGTTTGGACCGTTCTGGTCGGCATCGACCAGGAGACGGCCCTTAAAAAACACGGACGGCGCGCATGGAGTGTCGTGACCCTGGGCCTCCGGTCGCTCGTCCGGGCGTATTCCCGTCAGGTTGGGGCTTCGGTGGACGAACTGCTCCACCTCATTCGACTCTGGACGCCGCGCCAGACGACGGCTGTGGAAAGTGTCGGGTACTGAGCGCCGGTCTCAAATCTGAATGTTGTTCAGCATGGTCTGCGCCAGCCCGGCGGCGAAGCGTCCGGCCACGTCGGGGCGGAAGTACAGGGTCAGGCCGCCGTCCTTCATGACCTTGAAACTCAGCAGGCCAGCGGGGGCGGGGACGCTGCCCAGGGCGATGGGCCGGTTGAAGATGGCCGCCAGCTTGTCGTGCAGGGCATTGGCGACCGCATGAATCCCGATGCCCGCGAAGTTGTCCACATGAATGCCGATGACCCCGGCCTGCCGCGCGCTCAGGGCCACCGCGCGCCGGGCGTCCGGCTGGGGCGAGGCGGTAAACTGCACTGGAATCGTGACTTCAAAATTGGGATCGGGGATATACCAGTGCCCGCTGCCGATCTCGCCGGACACGCGGTACGTGACCACCCGGTTGCCGCTGCGGGTGAAGTCGTAGGCGGTGTCGCTGACGCCAATGACCACCACCGAGTCGATCTGGACCCGCGAATCGTTGGCCGTGCGGCTGCGGAAGGCCCCTGCGAAAGCGGCCAGCACCTGCGCTCCCGACAGGCTGGCTGTGGCCGGTTCCACCACGCCATTGCCCTCGAAGAAGATCACCCCGTTCTGAAAGTCGCTGTACCACTGCCACGGGTTCTGGCTGATGTTCAGCTCATCGCTGGTGGGGTAGCCATACGCGCCGCGCTCCCAGCCAGTCTGCGCCCAGCGCGCCCGGATGCCGCCGCGCACTTCCATCGGCCCAGTTCGCGGATGCCAGTAAATGCTGCCGTTGCCGGAGCAGTGATTGAAGCGCCCCACGCGGTCCGGGGTAGGTGTTTCATCGGTGACGGGCAACGCCAGATCGCTGTCCGGCCCACCCTTGCTGCCGTATTTGCGCCGGATCTCGCCGTGAATCTCATGCGCGCCGGTGGACGGCGAGTAATAGAGATCGGCGTTCTGGAAGCGTTTGCGGTGGCCCCCGCGCACCGCCTCGCAGCCCGATACCGCGTTGCCGGTAAAGCCCGCCCCCAGCGACAGCGCCTTGGCGTCGATGTTGGGGCAGGGATCGCTGGCGCTGAGGGCCAGGTTGTCCACGTTCACACGGATATCGGCGAAGTCACCGCCCTCGTCGGTGTTGCGGACGCGCACGGTAAACTGGTGGGAGGTGCCGCTGGCCACCGTGCCGTCAAAGCTGGCGCGGCCATCCAGATCGGTGGTGTTCTCGCTGGTCCCCTCGTACAGCAGGGCGCGGTCCGCCACATTCACCGCGCCGCCCGCCGCCTGCCGGTACGTGACGCGCAGCTCCACGCGCACCTCGCCGCCGCACTTGCCGACCGTCAGATCGGTCAGCTCTGGCCGTGAGGCATCCAGCACCAGCGTTCCCCCCCGGCTAACGCTGGCGTGCTCGTTGCTCCCAAACGTTTCGTGATCCGTGATGTCCATCCTGACGTTGTGCGCGACCCTGTTTTGCATCTTGCCCGCCTCCTTGCAGACTTCGGAGGTCCCCCCCGGCTGCAAGGCCAGTTGTACCCGGCAGGCCATGACCGGACCATGATCGGCAGGAACGGACGCACGGGCAGTGCATCCTCGCGCTGCCCGCGCCAGAATGATAGAATTGAACCGAGTCTAAATTAGCCCCAATCTCTCCACTACAGCCTCTTGCCCGAAGGAGTGTCCAGCATGGATTTCACCCTGAACGACGAACAGCGTCAGCTCCAGCAACTCGCCCGCGACTTTGCCCGCAGGGAGATCACTCCGATTGCCGCCGAGTACGACCGCAAGGAAGAACTGCCGTGGCAGGTGGTGGAGAAAGCCTTTGAGGTGGGCCTGCTGAACCCCAGCATTCCCGAACACGCGGGCGGCCTGGGCCTGGGCATGTTCGATGAATGCCTGATCGGCGAGGAATTGGCCTACGGTTGCATGGGCATCTACACCGTGCTGATGGCCTCCGAGCTGGGCATCGCGCCCATCCTGATCGGCGGCACCGAGGAGCAGCAGGCCCGCTTTCTGGCCCCGCTGACCGAGAAGGCCGGGCTGGCTGCGTTTGCCCTCTCCGAACCCGGCAACGGCTCGGACGCAGCGGGCATGGCAACCGTGGCCCGTGACGACGGCGACGCCTGGATTCTGAACGGGGCCAAGATGTGGATCAGCAACGGCGGCCTGGCCGAATTCAACGTGGTCTTCGCCACCACCGACAGGCAGGGCGGCCACAAGGCGACGGTGGCCCTGGTGGTGCCAAAAGACGCCCCCGGCTTCAGCCACAACAAGATCAAGCACAAGATGGGCCAGCGCGCCAGCCTGACCAGCGAACTGGTCTTCGAGGACGTGCGCGTGCCCAAGGAAAACCAACTGGGCGGCCTGGGCGACGGCTTCAAGATCGCCATGAAAACGCTGGACAAGACCCGTGTTCCGGTGGCGGCTGGATCTGTGGGCATCGCCCGCCGCGCCATGGAAGAGAGCATCAAGTACGCCAAGGAGCGCGAGGCCTTCGGCAGGCCGATCACCGAATTCCAGGCCATCCAGTTCAAGCTGGCCGAGATGGCGATGGGGATAGAAACAGGCCGCCTGATGTACCAGAAGGCCGCGTGGCTGGTGGACCAAGGCCTGCCGCACGGCTTCGAGAGCGCCATTGCCAAGGCCTACTGCTCGGAAATGGGCTTCAGCGCCGCCAACGAGGCGATTCAGGTCCACGGCGGCTACGGCTATGTCGGCGAATACCCGGTGGAAAAACTGCTGCGCGACGTGAAGCTGAACATGATCTACGAGGGGACCAACGAGATTCAGCGCGTGGTGATCGCGCGGAGTTTGCTGAAGTAAAGACCGCTTCCCCGATCCCCTCTCCACGGAGGGGGTTTTTCATTGCCTGTCGCGCTGCCTGTCGCGCTCTGGCTCTCTTTCCTCAACCGGGTGGGTCTGCGGGTAGAGCCAGCGCAGGAACACCAGGAACAGGCCAATCACCGTGGCCGTGCTGGTGGTCAGAAACGCCACCAGCACGCTGCTGTCCAGGCGGAAGGGCCGCCCGGCCAACTCGCCCCAGCCCGCCGCCAGGGTCAGGGTCACGTCGGCAGCCAGCCAGCCAGCGGAGAGGATGAACACGATGGCCCCCACGCCCAGGCGCAACCACCGCTGGTCCACGGCCTCGCGGTAACGCAGTTGGCGGGTCAGGCGCTCGAGATCGGCGTTGGAGGCGGGTGCGCGGCGCTCGCTCTCCAGGCCCTGCTGCACGGCCCGCTCGATGGCAGACTGACCATCTGCGGGGGGAACTGCCGGGCTGTCGTCGATCCGTTCCCGATCAGAAGTTTCAGGCATTGCTCAGCTCAGGCACGGCGCATCTCAGGCACGGCACAGTTCAGGCACGGGGCAGCTCAAGCACTGCGCGCCAGGCTGGTGTAGTACTCGCGGGTGATCTCGTCGGGGATCAGGTTGTCCTGAAGGCCGAAGGTCTGGGACCACGGGCTGCCCGCGCGGTGCGTCAGGCGCGAGAGTTCGCCGCCCGCCATACTGCCGTAACCGCTCCAGACGCTGCGGATAATCTCCAGCGCTTCCGAATCCCGGTCCAGTTCCGGCTCGCCGGGCGCGACGGGCAGGGTTTCAGAGATGGGCTGCCTGCCACGTTCGCCCCAGTGCTGCCACAGTTTGCGGATCACCGGGCCTCGTTGCCAGGCGTGAATGGTGTTGTACATCAGCGGGCGGCCCAGCAGCGCCAACGTATACCCGTGCGCGATGTACACCAGCTTATGCACCTGCATCTGCGTCAGGGTGCGGCCCTGAGCGCGGGCCAGGTCCAGAAAGGCGTTCGCCACCACCTCAGCGGCGTATCCGGTGCGTTTGAGATCGTCGATGGCGATGGTCATGGCGCGTGGCCTCCTTAATAACGACAGCGTAACACTGCCAGGTGAACGAGGCCAGCCGTTCAGTCCAATCGCCCCAGATAGGCGTGCGTGCGGTAGGTCAGCGTGACGTGATCGCCCGACACATGGGCATCAAAAGCCGAGTCGAGCTGCTGCCCAACGTCCGCAAACTGGGGATCGTCCGGCGACGGCAGATAGCTGATGCTTCCGGCCAGGGCGCGCAGGCGTTCACGGGGAAACGGTACGGGATTGTCGAAGGTCTGGACCTCGAACCCGCCCGGCATCAACTTGGGCAACTCCTGCTCCGGCACGCGCGACACGAGTTCGCCGTCCTCGCGGCTGAACCGGGTCACGACTTCGCGGTAGGCGGCGTTGAATGGCGTGGCCACGCCGCGCCAGTCGTTCCAGACCAGCAACACCTGCCCGCCGGGAGTCAGCACGCGCCGGAATTCCCGCACGGTGGGGACAGGAGAAAACCAGTGCGCGGCCTGCGCCGCAGTGATCAGCGAAACGGAGGCGGAATCCAGCGGGGTGGCCTCAGAAGTGCCGTCATGGACGCGCAAACGGCCTGACGCCATTTCCTGGGCCAATGTCGCTCCGAGCTGAGCGCGCATCTCCGGGTTGGGTTCCACGGCGTCCACGGCAAAGTTCGGTCCGGTGCCATGCGCCAGCAAAAGCCGCGTGAAAAGGCCCGTTCCCGCCCCGACATCCGCCACCCGATTCGAGAGCAGACCCAGACCCGCCAGCCATTCGCCCAGCGCCGGGGGATACGTCGGACGGGCGCAGGCGTACACGTCGGCACGGCCCAGGAAGCGGTCCGGGTGGGTCACGCTTTGGCCTTCTGAGCCGCCTTCTTCAACCGGACGGGTTCAGGCGGGGCCGCCACCCGCGACGAGGGCCGCCATGCACTCGCCAGAAAGTAAACCAGCCCGCCCAGCGCCCCCGCCAGGATCAGGAACCCCAGCAAACGCCACAGCACCGCCGCCGTTCCCACCACGAACGCGCCCAGCCCCACCAGCAGTTGGCCCAGCAACCACACCAGCGCCAGAGCTGCGATTGCCAGCAGGATCACGCCGACGGCGGCCAGAATCAGTCTTGCCATGTGGGCAGAATAGGACAGTTGGGCGGGTACAGGAGGTGAGCCGATTTGCTTGGCGGGTTTGTGGAGGAGCTGATTGCAGTTCAACCCCTCAGTCTGCTTCACAGCCAATTCCCCTCGAGGGGAGCCAAGGAAAACAAAAAACTTGCCTCCCCTTGAGAGGAGGTGTCCCGGAGGGGCGGAGGGGTTCGCCTTCCACGCCGTGAAAAAGAAAAGAGGCCGAGAGCTTGCGCCCCGGCCCCTCTGCTCATCCTGAACTTTACGCCATGTTCTCAATAATCGCATCCGCAAACTCGCTGGTCTTGACTTCCTTCGCGCCTTCCATGTTGCGGGCGAAATCGTAGGTCACGACTTTCTGGGCGATGGTGGCGTCCAGACCCTTGAGAATCAGGTCTGCGGCCTCAGTCCAGCCCATGTAGCGCAGCATCATCTCGCCGGACAGGATCACAGAGCTGGGGTTAATGACGTTCTTGCCCGCGTATTTGGGCGCGGTGCCGTGCGTGGCCTCGAAGATGGCGTGGCCGGTCACGTAGTTGATGTTCGCGCCCGGCGCAATGCCGATGCCGCCCACCTGCGCCGCCAGCGCGTCACTGATGTAATCGCCGTTCAGGTTCAGCGTGGCGATCACGTCGTACTCCTTGGGGCGCAGCAGGATTTGCTGCAAGAAGTTGTCGGCGATCACATCCTTGATCACGATGCCGCCGGGCAATTCGCACCAGGGGCCGCCGTCGATTTCCTTCGCGCCGAATTCCTTCTTGGCGAGTTCATAGCCCCAGTCGCGGAACGCGCCCTCGGTGAACTTCATGATGTTGCCCTTGTGCACCAGCGACACGCTCTTGCGGTCATTGTCGATGGCGTACTGGATGGCGGCGCGCACCAGCCGCTCGGTGCCGTCCTTTGAAACCGGCTTGACGCCAAAAGACGAGCTGTCGGGGAAACGGATCTTGGTCACGCCCATCTCGCTTACCAGGAAATCGCGCATCTTGTCGGCCTCGGGCGTTCCGGCCATGTACTCGATCCCGGCGTAAATGTCCTCGGTGTTCTCGCGGAAGATGGTCATGTTGACGTACTCGGGATTTTTCAGGGGGCTGGGCACGCCCGCGAAATACTGCACCGGACGCACGCAGGCGTAAAGGTCCAACTCCTGGCGCAGCGCCACGTTGATGCTGCGGATGCCGCCGCCAACAGGCGTGGTTAGCGGCCCCTTGATCCCGAACAGGTACTCGTCGAAGGTGTCGATGGTTTCCTGCGGCAGCCACTGGCCCTCGCCGTAGACCTGCACGCTTTTCTCGCCCGCGTAGACTTCCATCCACTCGATCTTGCGCTCATTGCCGTACGCCTTTTCCACCGCAGCGTCCAGCACCCGCACGCTGGCCTTCCAGATGTCCGCGCCGGTGCCGTCGCCCTCCACAAAGGGAATAACGGGATGGTTGGGGACGCTGAGTTTGTCGCCCTGCATGCTGATCTTCTCGCCCTGCTCGGGCCGCTGAATATGGCTGCTCATAACTTTCAATCTAGCGCCTTGGGGCAATGTCTGGCGAGGATGCCGCTGTCACCGTCCAGGTTTGGGGCGGATTCAAAAGTTTGGATGAGAGGCTGGCACGCAGGATACCCTCCGCTGATAACGGCGTCTGAAGCTTTCCCTCATCCCAATATTGATGAGGGGGCGCATTTTGAGGGAACCTTAACGGGAATTCACTTTACAGGAGGTCATTTGCATGAGTGACGACAAAAGCACTGCTGGCAATATGCTCGATTCGGCCAAGGCCAAGGTCAACGAGGGTGCAGACCGCGCCCGCGCCGCTGGACACGATCTGGCGTCGAAGGTGGGCGGCAGCTCCCTGGAAAACGCAGGCGACAAGGCCCAGGGCGTCAAGGACCGCGCCAAGGCCGAGGTCCACAACGCTGAAGCAAATGCCAGCTACAACGAAGGGAAGAAGGAAGCCAAGGACGGCGACGGCCATTAAGGTCTGAGACTCCGGCTCCCGTAGTCCCGGCCTCTGCCCCGTGTGGGTGGGGGCTTTCTTATTGATGGGTGAAGGTTGATGGGGAATGGAGAAGGGCCAGGACAGCTTGTTCATTTTTGTGGCCTGCCTGGTGGCCTCTCACCACCTCGCGCTCGCCTCTTTCCCCCGCAACCGACAAACCACACCCCACAGCTCAATCCAACCTTTATCCTTCGCACATGACCACCACCCCCCGGCGAGCCTCGCGCCGAGAACAACACCGCGTCGGCGGCACGGGCGCGAAAGTGACCACGCGCAATACGCTGATCGCCTATGCCTTTCTGATGCCCTTCCTGATTCTGCTGGTCGTGTACCACACCTGGCCGGTCATTTTCGGCACGTATCTGGCGTTCACCAAGTACAACATCATCTCGCCGCCCCAGTGGGTGGGACTGGCAAACTTCCGGGAGCTGTTCGCCGACGAGCAGTTCTGGTCCGGGCTGAAGAACAGCCTCAAATACATCCTGATCGTGCCGGTGATTCAGGTGATCGCCATTCTGGTGGCGCTGCTGGTCAACCGCCCGATGAAGGGCATCGGCTTCTTTCGCACTGCCTTCTACGTACCGGTGGTCACCAGTTTTGCCGTGGTGGGGCTGATGTGGAACTGGATGTACCAGCAAGGCGGCGCGGTGAATACGATTCTGGGCTTTATCGGCCTGCCGCAGAAGGGCAGTTTTCTGAACAACCCCGCCACCGCGCTGTACGCCGTGATGTTCGTGACGCTGTGGAAGGGCATCGGCTACTACATGGTGCTGTATCTGGCGGGCCTGCAAAGCATCAGCCCGGAACTGGAGGAGGCCGCCACCATCGACGGCGCGAGCCGCATACAGGTGTTCTGGAACATCACGCTGCCGGGGCTGCGGCCCACCATTCTGGTGTGCAGTCTGCTGTCCACCATCAGCGCCATCAAGGTCTTTGAGGAAATCTACGTGATGACGCAGGGCTATCCGGCGGGCAGCACCTACACGGCGCTGTTTTACACCTATTCGCGGGCCTTTCAGGATTACAAGTATGGGCTGGCGGCGGCGGGGGGCATCATCATCGCCTTGATTTCCATCATCTTCGGGCTGATCAACTTCCGCCTGACGCGCGGGGGCAAAGTCGATGCTTGAGGCGGGCCGTTCCGACCTTCAGACCGACACTTTCGCCATCACCGCTGCGCGATTGAAAGCCAAGCGCAGGCAACGCCGCCGCCTGACCGACTTGCTGGCCTACGCCGTGCTGATCGTGATCGCGCTGATCATGCTGTACCCCTTCTACTGGACGTTCATCACCAGCATTGAGCCGACCGGCAACATCTACGAGGCCAAGATTCTGCCCAAGTCGGTGGGCATCCGCAACTATGCCGAGATGTGGAAAGGCACCACCGTGCCGTTCTGGCGGCTGATCCTGAACAGCGTCGTCATCTGCACGCTGGGCGTGACCCTAACCGTGACGCTGGCGACGCTGGCCGCCTACCCGCTGGCGAAGATGCGCTTTCCGGGCCGTGACCTGATCTTTTACGCGATTCTGGCGCTGATGGTGCTGCCCAACGAATCGGGGTTGATCGTCAATTACATCACCACCATCAAGTTGGGGCTGCTGGCCCAGACCAACCCGGTGCTGGACGCCATCCGGCAATATATGGCCGTGGTTTTGCCGGGGCTGGCGAGCATCGTGGGTCTGTTTTTGCTGCGGCAGGCGTACCTGACCATTCCGCTGGAGCTGATTGAAGCGGCCCGCATTGACGGCGGCTCGGAGCTGACCATCTGGCGGCTAATCATGCTGCCGCTGGCGATGCCCACCATCGCGGCCTTTGCCATTCTGGAATTCGTGGCGTACTGGAATTCGTTTCTGTGGGCGCGGATCATGCTGCCCGACAAGAACATGCTGCCCCTCTCGGCGGGGTTGCTGGAACTCAGCGGCACATTCAGCACCAACAGCCGCGCGGTGATGGCGGGCGCAGTGATCACGATTATTCCCATTTTAATCGTCTTCGCCTTCGGGCAGAAGTACTTCATGAAGGGGCTGGAGGGGGCGGTGAAGGGGTGAGGCCAGAGCAAATCCGCCGTGCCACAATTCAGGGATGAAAAAAGCTCTGACAGGTGTGGCGGTAGCGGTTTTGCTCAGCGCGTGCGGGCAGGTTGAGCAGACAGCGCAGACGTGGATGGATTTGATGGGTATCAGTTCTGTTGAGTTTCCAGCCAGCGTCGCTGCTAACGCCCCTATGGACATTGTTGTGGAAGTCCGGTGGGGCTGTCCCATTGACTCGCCTTTCGGTGAATTTAAAGCCACTCGAATGGCTACCGCATTGAGCCTGCAAGCCTTGACGAAGCCCTATGTCATATCCACAAACCCTGGCCCACCTTGCCAGCCCGTCATCAACTATAAAAAGTACACCTACACTGATCCCGGCACGCCCGCCCGCACCAATCCATTTGAAATCATCGTGAACGGCAAGAGCTGGGGCAAGGTAGAGGTCAAGTAGGCAGGAACGAATCAACGCGCAGCAGATCAATCCAAATGGCAAAATGACGGCATGAAAAAGCTGCTCTCTGCTCTGGCTCTTTCCCTTACTCTGGCTTCCTGCGGCACGCCCCTGCTGCCGCGCACCCAGGCGCTGGGCATCGCGGGAGTTGAGTTCCCGCCCACCACCGGCCCCACCGACAGCCTGACTGTCACCATCCGCTACGGCGTGGGCTGCGGCGACTTTGATCAGCAGGTCACAAAGACCTCGCGCACGGCAACAGGGCTACAGCTCAGCGCCACCGTCAAAACCCGGAATGTTTTTCTGGCCTGCCCTGCCCAGTATGTTGAAAAAACTCTGAACTACACCGATCCCGGCAGCCCCGCCCGCACCAATCCATTTGAAATTATCGTGAATGGCAAGTCTTACGGGACCGTCACCATCAAGTGACTCTTTCTTATCAGACCCTCCCCCAACACTGGGATGTGATCGTCGCCGGGGGCGGGACGGCTGGCGCAATCGCCGGAATCGCCGCCGCCAGAGCCGGAGCGCGGGTGCTGGTCATTGAGGCGCTGGGCAGCCTGGGCGGAACCGGAACCAACGCCTGGGTCACGCCCCTGATGCGGAACGTCTCGGCGGGCGAGAACCTGAACCGGGGCTTGACGGACGAGTTGAAAGCGCGAATGCTGACACGCGGCGACGGCGCGGTTGACCCCGGCGGCAACGACAATTGGTTCAACCCTGAGGGCATGAAGTTCGTGCTAGAGAGGATGCTGCTGGAATCGGGCGGCGAAGTTCTGTATCACACGCATATTGTTCAGCCGTTGCTTGCAGCAGGCCAGGAAGGGCCAGCGTCCACCATCCAAGCCCTCGTCATCCACAACAAGGGCGGCCTGCAAGCCCTGAACGCCACCGCGTTCATCGACGCCACCGGGGACGCGGACCTCGCCGCACGCGCGGGCGTTGCCTTTCATGCGGGCGACGAGGACGGCATCCATCAGGCCATGAGCCTGCGCTTCACGCTGGCGGGGGTGGATACGGCGCGGCTATGCGCCTACTTGAACGCTAACGGGCAGGGGCAGACGGGCGAGAACTTCATGCACTTCTGGATGGTCTGGGGCAAGAACAGCACGCTGGAGCCGCTGTTCCGGCAGGCGGTCACGGATGGCGTGTTGCTGGAACGCGACGGCGATTATTTTCAGGGCTTCAGCATTCCCGGCAGGCCCGGCGAGATCAGCTTCAACTGCCCACGCATCCGGCCTGAGTTGCATTACGGCGCTGATCCCTGGCAACTCAGCGCGGCGCAGGTGGACGGGCGGGAAGCGATTGACCGCCTGACCGCCTTCTGCCGCTCCTCCCTGCCCGGTTGCGAAACTACCTTTATCGGCGTGGTGGCCCCGATGGTGGGCGTGCGCGAGTCGCGGCGCATCGTGGGTGAGTACATGCTGACGCTGGATGACATTCTGGACTGCGTCCGCTTCCCCGATTCCATCTGCCGCAACCACTACCCGGTAGACATTCACAGCGTCAGGGGCGGCGCAAAGCTACTGCACGAGCGCGACGGCACTGCGCCTTACTTTGCGAAAGACGCCTACCACGAGATTCCTTACCGCTCAATCGTCCCCGTTGGCATTGCCAATTTGCTGGTGCCGGGGCGGGCGGCCAGCAGCTCCTTCGAGGCGCAGTCGGCCATCCGGGTGCAGCAGAATTGCCACAGCATGGGTGAGGCCGCCGGAATCGCCGCTGCCTGGGCCGCACGGGAGTACGGCGGAGCGGTGCGGGATATAGAAATTGGCGCACTCCGATCTGAACTGAAAAGACTGGGGGGGAATGTGTAAGCGGGACGTGGCAGAGGTTTAAACTCTCTTTCATGCCTGAGAAAAACTGGAGCCGCATTGAGCCAAACGCCCGGTATAGCCCGCAAATCGGCGCGCTGGTGGAAATGATGAATTACGCCCGTATGACCACCTTGCAAGCGGTGGAAGGGTTGACCGTGGAGCAACTGGACGCCGTGCCGGCAGGATTTTTCAACTCCATCGGGATGCTGCTGGCGCATATCGCGGCAGTAGACCGGCTGTATCAGCATGTCTCGTTTGATGAACGTCCCTACGAAGAGGCGGAACCCAGCGTCCTGGGTGGGTTGTCGATGGGTAAGCAGGGCACGCCGCCCCCCACCGGCCAGAGCCTTGAAAGGCTACTTACCGAGTTGGAAGTTTCCCGCGCCGCCACCCTTGAAGCGTTTGCAGCGAAGGATGACGCCTGGCTGGCTTCAAGCCTGACTGTCCCTTACTTCCTGACGGCCTGACACAAAGTATGAGAAAGCGTCCCCGGTAGGGGACACTTTCTACCTGTGACAACCGAAAATGCCACCGGGGACGCGCCCCGACTTTATCAAGCCGTC
>NZ_JNIW01000083.1 GCF_000701425.1 Deinococcus frigens DSM 12807
ACGTTTGTGGTGGAACTGATCAAGCCGATTGCCATGGAAGAGGGTCTGCGTTTCGCCATCCGTGAAGGTGGCCGCACCGTGGGCGCAGGCGTCGTGACGAAAGTCATCGAATAAGGTTTCAAATCTAGTGCGGGAGGCTTGCGGGCCTCCCCTTTTTTATTGATTGATGGGTTTGAATGGGCCGGTTGAGTGGCGCTGAATCTCGGGGGTTGCCCGGTGGCGTCCTGATTTTGTTCCTGTCGGGGCCTCGACACGAGTTAGCGGTATCTGCTTCACTGACGGTCAATCCATCGTCCTTATCTCGCGGGACGGACAGCATTGCGGTCTGCCCGGCGGGAAACCGGAAGCTGACTTGAAACCCTGCGGCGCGAGTTGCTGGAAGAGGCATGTGCTGGAGTTCTGAGCAATCACTCTCTGGGAACGCAGCAGATTGAAGGGCCGCTGCGGTTCTACGCCAGGGTCCGGCTCTCCCCGTTTCAGGCCCGGTTCGAGACAAAATTTCGCTGGACGGTGACTCCGGAAGAATTTGTGGCGGCATTGAACTGGGGACCAGGCCGGATCGCGCGGGCCGTCCTGGAAACAGCGCTCAATTGCCGGGAACGCTGAGTTCCATCCCTCTGGCCGTGCGTTACCCTGAGCGCATGGCAACACAGCTCCCGGCCATCTCCACGCACCTTCAAGAGTTCATCGAGAAGCAGCCGGTCTTCTTCGTCGGCACGGCGGCTCCAGATGGCCGGGTGAATGTCTCCCCAAAGGGCATGGACAGTCTGCGGGTACTGGGACCGGGGCAGGTGGCGTGGCTGAACGTCACGGGCAGCGGCAATGAAACGGCGGCGCACCTGCTCCAGCTCCCGCGCATGACGCTGATGTTCTGCGCCTTCGACGGGCCGCCGCTGATCCTGCGCGTTTACGGCGAGGCGCGCATGGTCCAGCCGAACAACGCCGAATGGACGGCCTTCGCCACCCTGTTCCCACCGCTGCCCGGATCGCGTCAGATCTACCTACTGGACGTGGATCTGGTCCAGACCTCGTGCGGGATGGCTGTACCGCTCATGGACTTCCGCGAGGGGCGCGAGAACCTGAACGAGGTTCACCGGAAGAAGGGTGAAGCGCAACTGGCCGAATACCGACAGCTCAAGAACACCCGGAGCATTGACGGATTTCCGACTGGGCTGCCCGAAGCCGCCAAGCCTCCGCTTTCCTGACCTCCTGAAAGCAGCGGTGGACAGTCCGCCCATGACGGTTTATACTCGTGGGTGTTGCCCGCCACCCCGGCGGGCTTTTACCAGCGAATGATCCTGCCCGGTCAGAATGATTGGGGGCAGGCGCTGGGAGCAGTATTTCCCATGACTGGGGGCTGCGAAAGGAGCGACGAACATGGCGAAAGACGGACCCCGCATTATCGTGAAGATGGAAAGCACCGCTGGCACGGGCTTTTATTACACCACCACCAAGAACCGCCGCAACACGCAGGCCAAGCTGGAACTGCGCAAGTATGACCCCATGGCGAAAAAGCATGTGGTTTTCAAGGAGAAAAAGGTCTGATTCCGGCCTTTCTTTGGGCCGCACACGCTGGCCCAGAGACGCCCCTTCAGTCCCTTTCCTCTCCCGCAGGTGAATGCATGAACTTGATCCAGTACTTCCGTGACTCGCGCGCTGAGCTGGGCCGCGTGTCGTGGCCGACGCGCCAGCAGGTGTTCGAAGGCACGCAGGCCGTGCTGATCTTCGTCGTGGCCCTGACCATCATCGTGTGGATACTGGACCTGGTGTTCAGCAACCTGATCCGGCTGGCGCTGCCATGAGTGCGGTGTCCATATGAGCATTGAGTGGTACGCCGTCCACACCTACGTGGGCCAGGAAGACCGCGTGGAACAGCATCTGATGGACCGCGCGGGCCGCCTGGGCATGCGCGGCACCAAGATTTTCCAGGTGTTGCAACCCAGCGAGAAGGCCGTGGAACTGCGCGACGGCGGCAAGAAGGAAACCGTGGAGCGCAAGCTGTTCCCCGGCTACGTCTTCGTGCAGATGGATGTGGAAGACGACGATACGCCCGGTGAACTGGGCGAGTCGTGGGAAGTTGTGCGCGGCACCAACGGCGTGACTGGATTCGTGGGCACCGCCACCCGTCCGGTCCCACTGTCCTATGAAGAGGTCCAGCGTCTGCTGTCCTCCGTGGGCGTGGGGGTGCAGCCCAAGGTCGCCGAAGCGCCGCGCGTCAAGGCCGATTTCAAGGCGGGCGACATGGTGCGTGTCACCGGGGGTCCGTTCGCGGACTTCAGCGGCGTGATCAGCGAGATCAATGTGCCGCAGGCCAAGGTCAAGGTGCTGGTCAGCATCTTTGGCCGTGAAACGCCGGTAGAGCTGGATTTCAGCCAGGTCTCCAAGTAGGACCCTCTCTCCCACACTTGGCAGAGAGAGGGGAAACGAGTAAAATGAAAAAGTTGCTGCCAAACTGCCTGACACAGGCGGCGCAGGCGGAACTTAGCGCCAGCACCCCACGCACGCACCACTGGGGGAGCTAAGGAGTCGAAATGAAGAAAGTCACCGGCATCGTTAAATTGCAATTGCCCGCAGGCAAGGCCACCCCGGCCCCGCCTGTCGGCCCCGCGCTGGGTCAGTACGGCGCGAACATCATGGAGTTCACCAAGGCGTTCAACGCCCTGACCGCCGACAAGGGCGACGCGATCATTCCCGTGGAGATCACCATCTTCGCGGACCGCAGCTTCACGTTCATCACCAAAACGCCGCCCATGAGCTACCTGATTCGCAAGGCCGCTGGCCTTCAGAAGGGCAGCGCCACGCCCAATAAAGCCAAGGTCGGTAAGCTGAACTGGAGCCAGGTCCTGGAAATTGCCAAGACCAAGATGCCCGACCTCAACGCGGGCAGCGTGGAAGCCGCCGCCAACACCGTCGCAGGAACGGCGCGCAGCATGGGCGTGACCATTGAGGGAGGCCCCAATGCCTAAGCACGGCAAGCGCTACCGCGCACTGGAAGGCAAGGTGGACCGCGACAAGCAGTACACCATCGATGAGGCCGCCGCTCTGGTCAAGGACCTCGCCACAGCGAAGTTCGATGAGACGGTGGAGATCCACTTCCGCCTGGGGATCGATCCCCGCAAGAGTGACCAGAACGTGCGCGGCACGGTTTCGCTGCCGCACGGCACGGGCCGCAGCGTTCGCGTGGCCGTGATCACCAAGGGCGACAACATCGCCGCTGCCGAGGCCGCTGGCGCGGACATCGCGGGTGGCGACGAGCTGATCGAGCGCATCGCAGGCGGCTTCATGGACTTCGACGCCGTGGTGGCAACCCCCGACATGATGGCTGCCGTGGGTCAGAAACTGGCCCGCCTGCTGGGGCCGCGCGGCCTGTTGCCCAACCCCAAGAGCGGCACCGTGGGTCCCGACGTGACTGGCATGGTCTCCAGCCTCAAGGCCGGGCGCATCGAGTTCCGCAACGACAAGACCGGCGTGGTTCACGCGCCCATCGGCAAGGCCAGCTTTGATCCGGCCAACCTGAGCGCCAACTACGCCGCGCTGGTCTCCGCGCTGGAAGGGGCCAAACCTGGCACCGCCAAGGGCGTGTTCCTGCGGACCGCCTTCCTGACCACCACCATGGGGCCGAGCATTCCGCTGAGCCTCAGCGCGGGCGCACTGTCTTAACCCTTCACCGAGGGGGCAGCCTCGCCTCTCCCTCATTCCTAATTTCTGGCACCCCGGTGCAACTTCGCACCTCTTTCCCAATTCGTTTCTAGTGCGGCACCCAAGACAGCGGGGACCCTTGCCCGGTTTAAACATCCCGCCGAGTTGCCAGGCTGCGAAGCGCCCAGCGCGAACTTGCACCTGAGACTTGTTCAACCACGAGGAGGTTCACTGCGTGGCGAATCCCAAGAACGTGCAGACCCTCAGTTCCCTCAAGCAGAGCCTGAACGAGATCGAGACGTTTTACGTCGTCGACTACCAGGGCCTGAGTGCCGGACAACTGAGCAAACTGCGCCAAGACATCCGCGAGAAGGGCGGGCAACTGATCGTTGCCAAGAACACCCTGATCGACCGCGCCCTTCAGGAAGGGGGCCGCGACTTCTCGGGCACCCTCAAAGGCCCCAGCGCCCTGGTGCTGGCCCAGACGGACCCCGCAGGCGTCGCCAAAGCGCTGGCCGACGCCGCCAAGGGCAACGACAAGGGCATCCCCACCGTCAAGGGCGGATTCCTGGAAGGCAACAAGGTGGACGTGAGCGTCGTGAACCGTCTGGCCAGCCTGGGCAGCAAGGAAACCTTGCAGGCCGAACTGGTCGGCGTCCTCAGCGCCCACCTCAGCAACTTCGTGGGCATCCTCGAAGCCTACAAGACCAAACTCGAAGGAGAGGGCGCGGGCGCTTAAGCGTCACTCCCCTCTTCAACAGGCTCAAACCCGAACTCAATCCACTTCTGGAGGAACACCAACATGGCATACGACAAACAGGCAATGATCGATCAACTCGGCACACTGACCATCATGGAACTCGCGGACCTGATCGACGGCCTCAAGGAAACCTGGGGCGTCACGGCAGCCGTTTCGATGGGCGGCGGCGGCGGCGTTGCGGCCCCCGCAGCCGAGGAGAAGACCGAATTTGACGTGGTTCTGGTGAGCGCCGGGGCCAGCAAGATCAACGTCATTAAGGAAATCCGCGCCATCACCGGCCTGGGCCTGAAAGAAGCCAAGGACATGAGCGAGAAGGGCGGCGCACTGAAGGAGGGTGTGGCCAAGGACGAGGCCGAGAAGTTTAAGGCCCAGTTGGAAGCCGCTGGCGCGACTGTCGAGCTGAAGTAAGCCTCAACAGGCCTGACCCCGTAACCGGGAGTGCAGCCCTCTGGCCCTTGTGGCCGGGGGGTTTTTTACAGTTTGAGCGAGAGACTGTGAATCTTGCTCGCGGTAACGGCCTGCCCGGTGGACCCCTCACCCTCCCGCAGGGCTAGAGGGAAAAGGCGCACTTTGTCATTTCAACTCAATATCAGGCAGCCACCACGAAAGGAGCTGGTGCCGTTGCGTCAGCGCCTGCCGAATGAGCAGCGAACTGTCCTTTTCCAAGATTTCCAGAACCGGTGTGGGGAGATCAGCGCGGGCCGCCAGCACGAGGCGCACGCCGTAATCTGGATCAGACACCAGCGTCGCCAGCCACTGCGGCGGGAGGTCAGTCCGCGCCGCCACCCGCGCCCGCACCTGCCAAATCGGATGGCGAGCAAGCAACTCAAGCTCTGTGGCACTCAGCTCAGGATGTCCCGCCACGGCCACCTGAAAGCGGGCGTCGGGATGGGCCAGGGCGTAGCGCCTCAGCCAGTCGGGGGCCTGGGGCTGGGCCACCAGATTCGAGACGGCGTCAACCGGCCAGCCCTCCAGTAAACCGGGATGGGCCAGACGCAGCAGGCTCAGGGCTGGATTGCTCAGCACCTCGGCGGGATAATCGGTGGCCAGACGGCCTAGAACAGCGGCGGAGGTGTTGGGGTGGGCCGCCACTGCCGCGCGAACCTCTGGCGGGGACTGCTCGGCCAGAAGGGTTAGCTGCGCCGCCGTCAGCTCCGCCGTCAAGACTCTGCGACTGAGTTCAGTTTCGTCCGCCATACCCGGTGGTCAGGCTTCCCGTGCAAAGGCGGGCGCGGCCAGATACAGCGCGTGGGTGCGAACATCTTGCGGCCAGCCTTGAAGCTGCGTCCCGAACGCTCCGCCGTCGCCCGCATACAGGGCGCGGGTAGCATCCTCGTAGTCGGGCAGGTCTCCTCCCATCACCCCCAGGAAACGGTCTGTAGCAGCCATCGCCCCACGGCGGCGTTCTCCGTCCGGGTCCGCTTTGCGCGCCTCGTCAATCAGCCGCCGCAACGACGCCGATGCCCCGCAGCGCTGGCACTCCAGCCAGTCCCAGTGCCGGGGCAGCAGCGTGACCTCGCGCGCCACGACACCCAGTTTGGGACGCCCCCGCCCCGATCTGGCAGGTGCGGGGGCGTAACGCTCCAGCACCTCGTCCAACGTGCCGCGCAAGTCAAAGTCCACCTGCCGCCCAGTCTGATCATCAAAGGTCAGTAACGGTTCGGCGGCCCGTTCCTCGGCCTTAAGGAGGGACAACACGTCCTGGGGAGGGGCAGTCAGCAGGCGTTCGTGGCCCTGGAAAACGGTCATGGTGGGAGCGGCAGACATACCAAATATTATCCGGGTATAAATCAGGAAGTCAAGAGTATCCGGGAAATATGAATAGCCTGGCGAAGATCAGATGGTGGAAGCGAATACATCAACATCCCCCTGCGCCCGTCGCTGACCTGCTGCCAGCTTCGCAACACGCCCTCCCGCCGGAAGCCCGCGCGTTCGGCAACGTACCAGGAACCCGCGTTCCACGGCTCGACGTACAGTTCCAGTCGGTGAATATCCGGCAAGCTCAGGCCGAAGTCGGCCAGCGTCTTGAGAGCGGCGGATGCCAGACCCCGCCCGCGCCGACTGTTCACCAGCCAGTAGCCCAGGCTGGCGCGGCCCTGATCCCGGTCCCGAAACCACAGCCCGATTTGCCCGGCAGCCTGCCCGGTTTCTTTGCTCTCGGTGGCCAGGGAATAGCCCGCCCCAGAGGGCAGGCGCGAGTGCTGGCGCTCGATGAATTCATGGGCCTGCGGCGGGTCACACCTTGCAGGAGCAGTGGTGATCAGCGGAATCAGGGGACCGAGTCCAGCCTCGACGATCAAGCCAGCATCCCGCGACTCGAAGGGCCGGAGCAGGCACAAATCCACGTCAGGCATCAGGGGTGAGAGGGCTGCACTCACCTCAGCTCGCGCCTCAGGCCCGACGCCAGATCAAACCACTCGCGTTCCTGGCGGCGGTACAGCCCGGTGGCGCGGCTCTCGGTCTTGGCCATGGCGTCCAGCACCCCCTGCGCCTCGGCAGCGCGGCCCTGTTTCACCAGATACGCGGCGTAGCGGGCGCGCGGCTCCTCGGTGGTGGCGGCGGTCATGGCGTCGCGGTAGGTGGCGTCGGCCTCGGCCTTGCCCTGCGCGTCCTGGGCCTGGGCCAGCAGGGTCAAGGCGCGGGTGCGAGTGGCGGCGCTGGTTTTCAGGTCCACCGCGTTCAGGCGGCCCTCGGCCCCGGCGGGGTGGCCGCGCGCCAGATCCAGTTCGGCGCTGGTCAGCAAGACGACCGGGTCGTCGGCATAGATGCCGCTCAGCAGCGGGTCCAGGGTGGCCTGCGCCTCGTCGTTGCGCCCGGCGCGGGCCAGCAGACCGGCCAGGCCCGCGCGGTTGGCCAGCGTGTCGCTCTCCGAGAGCTGCTCCCCTGCCTCGCGGATGCGGGTGTCCAGCGGCTTGAGAGCCTCCACGCCGCGTGAAACTGCCTGCCCGGCCACGCGCCCGCTGCCGCGCAGAGACGGAATCAGCACCAGAAAGGCATACGCCAGCGCGCCCAGCATCCCAAAAATGCTGCCCAGCAGCGCCCCGAAACCCAGCAGGAACATCCAGAAGATCTGCTGGCGGGTCACGATGGCGTGGACCAGACCCACCACCGCCAGCACGCGCAGCACCTTAGAAATCAGGGGCAGGTAGGGTTGGATGACGTCCATCCCGGCCATGATAAGGGGCAGGCGGCGTGGGAATAGGAAAATAACTCAATCTCGCTTCGCGGTTCTCTAACAAGAATGCAGTAAGAATGTCATGTCTAGAATGTAGGCCTATGTCCGGGTCACTCTTTTGCTGGCCGCACCTGTCCACGCCGATGGGCAGTGGCGGGGATAGCGCGCTGTGAGACCCTCGGGCCGGACCTGGCTGAACATGGCCCTGCTGGTCACGGCGGCCTTTGCCCTGACACATCTGGCCTGGATAACGCTGGCCGCAGGCAACGCAACTTTACTGTGGCCTGGGCAGGTCCTGTATCTGGGCGTCATGTATGCGGCCACCCTCACCTGCGTTCTGGCGGCGCGGAGCGGCTCAGGCGGTGCATGGCCCTGGCACTGGATCGCCCTGGCAGTCGCCACCTATGCGCTGGCCGACACCGCCTACGATCTGGTGGAATGGCGCAGCGGATCAGTGCCCACGCCTACCGTGATCGACGCGCTTTATCTGGCGTTCTATTCACTGTTCTGGCTGGGGTCTCTAGCCCTGCCGCGCCAGCCCATGCGCCGTGCCGAGGCGTGGCGGCTGACCCTGGATGTCGGCATTGTGGTGGGGTCCCTGGGCGTGCTGGTGTGGTACGGCGTGCTGGCGGCCCTGCTGGGTGCGGCAGAGGCGAGCCTGATCAGCAAACTGGTCAACCTGTCCTATCCGGTCCTGGACCTATGTACGCTGGGCCTGGTGCTGCTGGTCATGAGGCGCAGCGACCGCTTCCGGCCCGAAGAAAGTCTGATGGCCCTTGGCATGGTTGCGTTTATTGGCGGCGATCTGCTGGACCTGTTCATCGACGCCCATGCAGGTTTCGCTTCCGGCACCCCGGTGGAACTCTTCTGGACTGGAGGGGCGCTGATCTTTGCGCTGGCCGCCTGGAGTTCACGCCATGCCCCGCGCCCTGGCCGCTCGTTCGGGACGGCTGCCCACGTCACTGCCCAGATCACCCGGCCCCTGTATGCGCTGGCCCCCTACCTGGGCCTGACCGCCTGTTTTGCCCTGAGCCTGCTGACCCACGACGAGAACACGCTGGCCGCCCACGGCGCGCTGTGGGGAACGGCGGGGGTCACGTTGCTGGTGGCCTTCCGGCAGATCGCGGTCCTGAGCGACAACACGGGCCTGACCGCGCAACTGGCCGCCCTGAACGCCACCCTGGAACAGCGGGTGACCGCCCGCACCGCCGAGGTCGAGGAGGGCCGCGCCCAACTGGAGGCCCGCGCCCGCGAGATGGCGTGGCAGGCCCACCACGACGCCCTGACCGGCCTGCCCAACCGTGCCGGATTCCTGAGCGCGCTGGGCGAGGCGGTGGCGCAACAGACCGGTGCCGCACAGACTGGTGCCGCACAAACTGGTGTGGCGCAGACTGGTGCCGCACAGACCGGGACCGCACAGGCTGATGCCGGCTCATCATCAGACAGCGCCGCGCCCCTGGCCGTGCTGTTTCTGGATCTGGACGGTTTCAAGGGGGTCAACGACACGCTGGGCCATACCGTGGGCGATCAACTGCTGATCAAGGTGGCCGCCCGGCTGCGCGGCGCGCTGCTGCCCGGCGAGTTCACGGCCCGGCTGGGCGGCGACGAGTTCATGGTCCTGACCTCGCAGCCGCCGCAGGCCCGCGCCCAGCAGGTGCTGGAGTTGTTCGCCCCGCCCTTTGACCTGGGGGGCCGCCCGGTGCGGATCAGCGCCTCGGTGGGGGTCAGCGTCTACCCGGACAGCGGCCAGGACGCCGAGAGCCTGTACATGCACGCCGACGTTGCCATGTACGAGGCCAAACGTGCGGGCAAGGGCGCGGCGCGCGTCTTCGTACCCCGTGAGGCTTTGCGTTCCCGGACCGCGCTGGAACAGGGGCTGAGCGGCGCACTGGAACGCGGCGAGTTCCGGCTGCACTATCAACCCATCTGGGACGCGGCGCAGCGGATCGTGGCGCTGGAGGCGCTGCTGCGCTGGGACAGTCCAGAGTTGGGCCTGCTCTCCCCCGACCAGTTTCTGCCGGTGGTCCATGAGACTGGCCTGGACGAGGCCCTGGGCGACTGGGTGCTGAACGAGGCCTGCGCCCAGCTTTCGCGCTGGCACGCGGCGGGCCACGGTGGGCTGCGGGTGGCCGTGAACGTCTTCCCCGCGCAGTTCGGGCGTGCAGACTTTGCCGGGACGGTGGAGGCGGCGCTCGCGCGGCACGGCCTGGACGGCACGGCCCTGGAACTTGAAGTTTCAGCCGCCCTGCTAAGCGGCTGCGAGGCCCACGCTGGCGGCGTGATGCGCGCCCTGGATGAGCGGGGCGTTCAGTGGTCCATGTGTGACTTCGGCGCACAGTTCTCGGCCCTCTCGCCGCTGCTGGGGCTGCCCATCGGGGTGCTCAAGCTCGACCGCAGCCTGATCGGCGCGCTGGACGGCCCGCTGGACCTCCAGGCGCAGGCCCGCCACGCCGTGCAGGCCACCGCCGCCCTGGCCGGGGCGCTGGGCCTGAGCGTGGTGGCCGAGGGCGTAGAGACCCACGCGCAGTGGCAGGCAGTGACGGCCCTGGGCTGCGACCACAGCCAGGGCTTCTGGCTGGCCCACCCGCAGACTGGGCCAGAAACGGACAGGCAGTTGCAACAGGCGCGCGAGCATCTGCCGGAGAGCGTGCCGGCGATCCAGCCGTAGAGGCTATCTGCTGCCCGCCGCCAGACCGGGTGCATCCCGCTAAGCTGGGATCGGAAAGGCAAGGTGACGAACATCATCCAAGCGCACCAGAGGCTGCGTGTTGTTCAGGTTGGCACGAAGCGAGGCCATGCCACTGGCCCCAGAACGGGACCAGTGCATGCCCGAACCCTTCATGCGCCAGCCAATCACACTCTTGTTGATGCCCTCGATCTGCCCTGAGCCTATCGGCCAGCCCTGGGCGCGGTAGTGGGGATAGTTCATCAAATGCGTACGCCTGTTCAAATAGTTCAGGGCTTGCTGTGCCTCTGGACTCCAATGTTTCTGCCCCACAGGGGCAGAAGCAAAGGTCTGGAGCCAGGTCTGGGCGTCCCACTCTCCCCTGAGCCACGCCTGACGCTCTACGGTGCGCTGTTCGTCGCTCCAACCCAGATCTTCCCTCACCCTGTCCACATAGCTCACGGCATGGAACACGTCCAGGACGTGCTGCGTAACTCCCAGGCAGTTCATGCGGTCTTCGATCCAGAGTGCGCCGTCGGACACGCTGATCAGCGTGTCCTGTTGCCATACACCCGCCACCCGCAAAGAACCGGCCAGCAGTGGAAGAAACTCGTCTGCATCGCATTTTTCGGCCACTGTGATGCGGTTGGCTGGTAAATTCTCGGCGTAGACCGTGAGCGCTTTGATCTCGAACGCCTCACCCGTTTCTCTGGGAATGTCGTCTCTGACGACATTCTTCCCTGTCTTGTGACCGAGGACGATCACGCCATCAGCCTGCACCACCATCACCCGTCCCTTCGTGCCGGGAAGATTGGGCAACGGTTCTTCCGCTCGAAGTTTCAGGGTATGACGAACCATCTGTGCCGTCTGATACGCGAGCGGTGCCATCAGCCGCTGAAGCTGAC
>NZ_JNIW01000084.1 GCF_000701425.1 Deinococcus frigens DSM 12807
TTGGGCGCCATCAGAAGCGGAGACGTGATCGCGTTCTTCCGGCATCTCCTGCGTCACATCCAGGGGAAGATCGTAGTGGTTCTGGACAATGCGGGTATCCATCGGGCGAAGGTGGTTCAGGCGTTCGTGGAGATCCACGAACGCCTGTCACTGGTGTATCTACCACCGTACGCGCCAGAGCTCAATCCAATTGAGCGTGTGTGGGCGTACGTCAAGCGAAATGTGTTGGGGAATTTCTGTGCCCGTTCGGTCACCGTGCTCAAGGAGAAACTGGTCGGTGCCTGGCAGCGCGTCAGATACATCCAATTGCCGCGCCGCCTGATGAACTCTAATTTATGCCGCGATCAATAAGCCAATGCGTCCGTGAGGTTGTCGCAGCCCCCTTGTAAACCGCATAGCTACCAATTAGAATCATCTTTGAACCAACACAAGTATCTGGCCACCCGCAGGAAGGTCAATCGTGGGCCCGTGAGTTGCCTTGTTCCCAACCATCCGCCTCGTCCCTCGTACTCAGGAGGACCGCATGACTCAGCTTCCCAATACGGCAGAACAAAGCCTGCTCACCGAGTCATACCTGAAAGCCGCCCGCAGGCGCAGCCGCGTCATCCTTCTGCGTCAGACCTTTAGCATCCTCCTACGCATGACACTCATGCTCTGGTTGGTGGCCACCATCACCTTCATCGTGGTTCGCGCCCTCCCAGGCAATCCCGTTGACCTCTATATCCAGGACCTCGCTGCCTCAGGCATGAGCCCGGAAGAAGCGCGCTCGAAAGCTTCAGCCGTACTGCGTTACAACGTCGAAGGAAGCTTCCTCGAGCAGTACGTTCAATACTTCCGTAACGTTCTGAGGGGCGACCTCGGCGTCTCATCAATCCTCTCTCCCAACTCACCGGTTCTGCCCATGATTGTCTCGCGGCTGCCCTGGACCATTCTCAGCGTAGGCATCGCCCTGACCCTGAGCTTTCTAATCGGCGTCCGGCTGGGCCTCATCGCCGCTACCCGGCGGCACACCTGGATGGATCATCTCATCTCAAACACCTGGGCAGCCATCGATTCCGTTCCCGCCGTGCTCCTGGCCGTATTGTCAGTTCTGCTGCTGGGCGTGGTCTGGAAGGTCGTCCCCCTCGAACTCATGCGTGGAGCCTATTCGCCAGACGTTATGCCTGGGTTCAACTGGGCCTTCGTGAAAAGCGCTGCCTTGCACTACATCGTTCCGGGCAGTGTGTACACCCTGACTTCCTTGGGAGGCTGGGTGCTGGCCATGCGGAGTAATGCTATGAGCGCCGTCAGCGATGACTATGTGCACGTCGCCCGGGCCCGCGGCCTCAGTGAGGAGCGCATCCGCGACGCGTATATCGGCAAGAACGCCATTCTGCCCCTGGTCACCGGCTTTGCCATCGCCCTCGGGTTTACCGTGAGTGGTAGCGTCCTGATCGAGAAGGTCTTTGTGACCCCAGGCGTTGGACAACTGCTCGCCGACGCCATCGCCCGGCGAGACTACCCGATCATGCAGGGCATCGTCCTGATCACCACCTTCGCCGTGCTGATCGCCACCGCCGTAGCAGACGCGATGTACACCTGGCTCGACCCCCGCATCCGCCTGGGAGATGAAGCGTCATGACCATCGCGCCCCTGCTCGCCACCCCACGGCCGAAGCGTTTCAAGCTGAGCATCACCCCCACCGCCCTTATCGGCACGGTTCTGTTCACTCTGCTGGTGCTGGTGTCCTTCATCGGACCACTGGTGGTCGCCGCACCGCAACTCGACGCACTGTCCGTCAGCCAGCCGCCGAGTAGCCACCACATCCTCGGGACTGATTACCAAGGCCGCGACAACTTGGCCCTGGCTGTGCGTGGTGGCAGCGACATGATCGTTCTGGCCGTCATTGCCGGAACCCTCACCACCCTGATCGCAGTCCTGTTCGGGTCATCATCAGCGTATTTTGGGGGCCGCGTGGACGCCCTGCTGATGCGCGCCACCGACCTCTGGCTCACCATTCCCCGTTTCATCCTGCTGGTCGTGATCGCCAGTACCTGGCGGGTCGAATCCACCGTCAGCCTCGCCGCACTCATCTCGGTGTTCAGCTGGCCGGTGCTGGCCCGTCAGATCCGGGCGAACGTCTTGTCACTCAAGGAGCGCGAGTACGTCGAGGCGGCGCGTCTCCTTGACCTGGGACCTGTCCACATGCTGTTCCGAGAGTTGCTCCCGAACATGGCGCCGTTCATTGTCGTCAGCACCATCCAGTCCATGACCCAGGCGATCTACCAGCAAGTCGGCCTGGCCTTTTTAGGGATCCTTCCCCTGAAAGACAATTGGGGCCTGCTGTTCAGCGTCGCCTACGGACAGAACGCCATTTATTTCGCTGACGCAGCTTGGAGCGTTCTCACCCCCATCGCCTCCATCTGTCTACTGCAACTGTCCCTGGTCATGATGGCGCGCGGGTACGAAGAGACGTTCAACCCTCGCCTGCGGAGTTCACGGTGACTGGCCTCCCCTCCCCCATCCGGCAGCCCGTCCTGGTTACCCGCCATCTCGGCGTGACGTATCACAGCTCCCGCGGACCGGTTCAGGCCGTGAATGACGTCAGTTTCGACCTGTTCCCCGACGAATGCGTCGCCGTGATCGGTGAGAGCGGTTCAGGCAAGAGCACCCTGGGGCAGAGTCTCGTTCGGTTGCTTCCTCCAAAAGGCACCACGACCTGCGGACACGTGACGTTCCACGGCGACAGTGGCCCGGCCGAGGTGCTGGCGTTCAGCCAGGAACAACTCCGCGCCTACCGGTGGCGCAGTTGCGCGTACGTCACCCAGTCAGCCATCAGCGCCTTCAATCCCTTGCTGCGGATCAGCCGTCACTTTGAAGACACCGCTCAGGCCCACGGCCGCAGAGGCGGAGCTGCCCTGAGGGAGGTCGCCTTCGACCTGCTGGCCAGCGTGCGTCTCGAGCCGGCCCGGGTGTGGTACGCCTACCCCCATGAACTCAGTGGTGGCATGCGTCAGCGTACCCTTCTCGCCCTGGCGCTCCTGCTGGATCCCAAGGTCCTGATCCTGGACGAACCCACCACCGCGCTCGATGTCCTTACCCAGCGCGCGATTATGGAAGTCCTGAGCAGCCTGCGCCAGAAAAAACAGCTCTCGATCATCTTCATCTCCCACGACCTGGGCGCCGCGAGCGAGATTGCCGACCGGATGCTCACCATGTATGCCGGGCGGGTCGTTGAATCCGGACCCACGCCGCAGGTGCTACGCGCGACCAGCCATCCGTACACAGCCAGCCTGCTACGAGCCATTCCATCCCTCGACACCGACCGCGAGGTGACCTCCATCCCTGGTTCACCCCCCGATCTCATCACCCTGCCCACTGGCTGCTCTTTTCACCCGCGCTGCTCACACGCCCGCCCTCTCTGCGCGGCCGGCGACGCCCCACCAGTTGTCCAGGTCGCCCCAGGCCACGCAGCAGCATGCCATTTTGCGCCTGAGGTTCGTGCCCAAACCGCCGAAGAAAGGAGACAACATGTCTGACAGCCTGATCCGGCTCGAGCACGTCGGGAAATCGTTCGTGCAAAAAGGCCGGCATGTCAGCGCCATCGAGGACGTCAACCTCGAAATCAGACCAGGTGAAATCGTCTCCTTGGTTGGCGAGTCCGGGTGCGGGAAAACAACCACCGGGCGTATGATCGCAGGCCTTCTGGCCCCGTCGTCCGGCCGCATTCTGTACTCGGACGCGGACATCAGCACCCTCCAGGGGGCGGAACGGCGTGCCTACCGCCTGGGCGTCCAGCTGGTCCACCAGGACCCGTACGCGTCCCTCAATCCCACCCAGCGGGTCCGTCAGATCCTGGCCGCTCCACTGACCCGGCACCGCTTGGTTCGCGGCCGGGACGACTTGGAGGTTCGCATGCGTGAGCTGCTGCACTCGGTCGACCTGACGCCCGCAGACGAAGTGCTCGGAAAGTTCCCCCACCAGCTGTCGGGAGGCCAGCGGCAACGCCTGTCGATCGCCCGCGCCCTCTCCGTTCGCCCATCGTTCCTGGTGGCTGACGAAGCCGTCTCGATGGTTGACGTCAGCATCCGCATCAGCATCCTTAACACCCTCCGGCGCCTGCGCGACGAGTACGGTCTGGCCATCCTGTTCATCACTCACGACCTCGCGCTGGCCAGGCACTTCGCCTCTAACGGCCGGGTCGGCGTGATGTACCTCGGACGCCTCGTGGAATTCGCGGACGCAGACGAACTCGTTCGCAACCCCCAACACCCGTACACGCAGGCCCTGCTGGCTGCAAGCCCCCCAGATCCCCTGTCCGAACGGCACCGCCCACCACCCATGAAACTGCGGCAGGACGACATCCCCAGCCTGCTCGCCCGGCCGTCCGGGTGCCCTTTTCATCCGAGATGTCCTGAATTTCAAGAAGGCATCTGTGACACTGCTGTTCCCCCGCTCGTTCCCCTCACGCCGGGCCATGCCGTCGCCTGCACGGTGCGCACCCAGGCTTACCTCGACTCTGTCACTCCCTCCGGTCTGCTTCGGCTGGATTCGCAAATCATGCCCTGAAGTGGCCCTCTCCGCACAGCGTGTCCTCGCCAGCCCCCTCAATCCCACCTTTCAGGAGGAGAACGCAATGAACAAAGTACTGATGAGCGTCATGACCGGTGCCCTAACCCTCGCGGCAGGCACCAGTTCGCCCGCACTGGCCGCCACCGGGCCAGCGAAATACTCGGTGACTGTCACGCTGAACAAGAACATTAAATGGAGTGACGGAACCCCCTTGACCGCCCAGGACTTCGTCGGCGGGTACGACATGATCTGGGCTCAGGGCTACGGCATCTGGAATCAGCTGACCGACGTCCGCGCCAAAGACAGCCAGACCATCGAATTCCTGCTCACCGACTTCTCCCCCACCATCCTCCGGCAATTGGTCCGTTCGAACCAGACCGGGTCATGGTCACAATACGGCCCTCTGTACACCCAGGCACGCAAGTTGCGCCTCGACGGCGCAAAAACAGACAGTGCAGAAGTCAAAACACTGCTGAACGATCTCGAGAAGTACAAACCAAACACGACCGTCAGTTACGGCCCGTATTACCTGACCGCCGGTAAAGTCAATCCGACACAGTTGGAGCTCGTCAAAAACCTGGGCGGATTCAACGCCAGCAAGATCGGTTTCGACCGGGTGGTGGTCTACTACGGAGAAACCCAGCAGGTGCTTCCGCTGCTACTTTCCGGACAGATCGACTACTCCGTGGCGGCGTTTACGCCAACAGACGTCAAAGCCATCGAGCGGAACCCGGACCTGAACCTGATTCGCAGTCCTTTGTCGGTCGGTCCGGCACTCTGGTTTAATCAGAACCTCAAACCGTTCGACCGCAAAGAGTTCCGCCAGGCCGTCGCCTACGTCATCAACCGTCAGGATACGGCACAGATTGCCCTCGGGACGGCCGGCAAACCGATCAAGTACATGGCCGGCTTCTCAGATCTACTGGTGCCGGGATGGCTGAACGCAGCCACGCGGAACGGACTGAACGAGTACAAAACCGACGCGACGAAGGCGGCCGCTCTGCTGACCGGCATTGGCTTCAAAAAACAAGGCAACACCTGGGTTGACAACACCGGGAAACCCGTCAAATTCGAAATTACGGCACCGGCAGACTTTGTGGACTTCCTCGCCGCCGCACAGGCAGTCTCACAACAGCTCAACAGCTTCGGTTTCCAGACCACCGTCCGCAGCATTTCTGCGCAGGAACGCCCGACCACAATCGATCAGGCGCGCTACCAGGCCCTGATGGACTTCGGTCTGATTTCAACCCCGTCCCATCCGTCCACCTCGTACGGGTACTACATGACGGAAGGCTTTTTCGGATCCAACAAACCGGACGCCACATCGGGATCCAAAGGCATGAACTGGCCCCTCACCCAGAAGACGAAAGCTGGAGCCACAGTCAACATCCGTGCCCTGATTCAACAGTCGCTGGCGGGCGACGATCTGGCCGCCCAGAAAACAAGGGTTCAGACCCTGGCGCAGATTTTTAACGACCAGTTGCCGGTGATCCCGATCTTCGAGCGGTACACCACCGACCCGATCAACACCAAAGCCCGCGTCACAGGCTGGCTCCCCTTCACAAACGCCGTCTACAAGAACAATCAGGGCAGCGACAACTATGTCGCCATTCAGTTTCTCAACGGCACCCTCAAACCGATTGCGGGCTCGGACAAGTCGTTCCGCACGGCCCTGCCCTATCAGCAGCAGGACTACTCGTTCAACTTCTTTACGGGCAACAGCCTGCAGCAGACATTTAGCTCCCCGGTCTATCACATGTCGTTCCCACCCCTGATGTGGTACTCAGAAGCGCAGCAAAAGTACATCCCGGCTGTCGCTCAGAAATACACGGTCACAGAACTGAAGTAACGGGCAGGCTCCGGTCTTCAGCCAGGTCTTCGTGTGACTGACTCGCCCGGCGTAGACGCCTCAATCCTGTTCGTCCGATCCTGAGTGAGAAGCTAAATCACTCCACCCCGCCAGACCTCGCCATCACACCAAGCGTAGTACTGGCTCCGTGAATGCGGAGCCAGTCTGGAGCAGGAGCCTGCACCATGTCGCGAGTCCTTCGCCATACCGTCACCGACTTTCACCAGTCCCTGAGCGCGTCCGGTCTCAACGCCTCGAACCTGCTCAACCTGGCCGATTCAGGGCTGAGCCACCAGGCAGGAGAATATTCCGGGACGTTCATCTCGCCCGTCATCACGCCCCTTGCTCCGTTTTACGAACTTCTACCGACCTGGAATGCCCTGACCCCGATGGGAACGTCCATTGAGTTCAAGGTCTGTGTTCGTATCGTACAGACTTGGTCCACCGCGTACTCGTTTGGACGGTGGACCAGCCGGAACAGTCCTGAGCGCACGAGCCAGGGCGCTCAGGCGGATGAGTTCGGGGAAGTTCAGACCGACGTCTTGGTGCTCCGTCAACCGGCAAACGCCTATCAGTACCACCTGTCGTTGTACACCCAGAATCCGATCCTAAGCCCCGAGGTCACCCGACTGGTCTTCACCACGATCTCTGCCACGCCACGGCCGTCATCGCCGGTGCCTATGGCCAGTTCTGCCTGGGGGATGGTGCTTCCTGTGGTGCCGAGATCTCAGATGCTGTATCCGGGAGGGCAGGGCTGGTGTTCGCCCACCTCCATGACCATGCTGTTGGAGTACTGGGGCTTGACGGTCAGTGTTCCGGAAGCGGCGCGCGCGACGTATGACGCGGCGTACAAAGGGACTGGCAACTGGGCCTTCAATGCTGCCTTCGCGGCCTCACTGGGCTTCTGCGCCACCGCCACCCGGTATGACAGCTTCACCGAGCTCGAGCACCTGATTTCTCAGCGCGTCCCGGTGGCCATCAGTATCGGCTGGGAAAAAGGTGAACTTCCCTCAGCACCTATTCCTCGGTCTCCAGGGCACCTGGTAGTTCTCCGAGGCTTTGACCGGACTGGGCAACCCATTGTCAACGACCCAGGTGCAGCCACGGATGGCTGCGTTCGGCGCACCTACCCCCGCGCCAGGCTAGAAGCTTTATGGCTCAGGTATTCGGGGGGGCTCACCTACGTCATTCATCCTCCGCACCTCAAGGTGTCCTGAGGCGCCTCGTGAGAAGCAGGTCCGGCCATCGTGCTGGGGAAGGCCTGGTTTCAGACGTCTGATCCTTTATAAGGTGCACGCCTGTCACACGGATCAGCCTGACATGTGCCGTGGTTTGACCGCTTCATCCCCAGTCCGGCGTCATGTCCAAGGAGATTTAATCACCATGTCCCTGCTGTCCCCAGCCCGGTCGCTCATGCTCCAGGAGACTCGCTCCGCTCCAAGTGCGTACGCTCTCTGTTTCGGCACCCTGCGCTCGTTTTTTCCGGCCACCCACACTCGTTGGAAACCGGCCACCGTTCTCCCCCACACGAGCTGAGGTCATTCTAGGCGTTCAGCCGTCAAGGCAGTCGATTTTCGGTCCTTCCTTCTCAGACTTTCTCCTTTGAGTTCGATGCGGTAGGCATGATGCAGAACGCGATCAAGGATCGCGTCCGCCAGCTTGGGATCACCGAGATTCTCGTGCCAGACTGTGGTGGGAAATTGGCTGGTGATAATGGTCGAGCCACGTTCATAACGGTCATCCAGGATCTCAAGGAGAATGCGCCGTCCCTCAGCGGTCGGGGTATCGAGCCCCCAGTCATCGAGAATCAGCACCTGGACGCGGGCGAGCTGCGCCAGGAGCTTGAGATAGCGCCCATCCCCTCTCGCCAGAATCAGTTCCTGTAAGAGTCGTCCAGTCTGTGTGTACTGCGCGCTGTGGCCCTTTCGGCAAGCCTGGTGGGCCAACGCACAGCCGATGAAGGTCTTGCCGACCCCGGTGGGGCCGGTGATGATCACCCCCCGCTTTTCCCGAATCCAGAGCCCCTCAGCCAGCGTGCGCAGGAGTTTGCCGTCCAGGCCACGTGGGTGCTTGGTGTCGACGTCCTCCAGGGTGGCCTGAATCTTCAGGCGGGCGGCCGCAAGGCGGCGCTGGGTGGTGCGTCCCTCCCGGTGCGCGAGTTCCCGGTCAACGAGGAGCGTCAGGCGCTCCTCGAAGCTGAGTTCCCGGGCCTGGGGTTGCTCCTGTTGTTCCTGCATGGCCTGCGCCATCCCGTCGAGTTTGAGGGCGCGAAGGTGATGGGTAATCGGATGTGGCAGCATAGAAACCTCAGTTCAGGGTGGGGGCGAAGTCGTGTTCAGTTGAGGTCGAGCTGTGCTCGACCTGCTCCTGGCCGTAATACGCGGGGCCCCGTACATTGACGTGGTCGGCCACGCGTGGCGTCGGATCTTCTGGTGTCATCGGCACGACGTCCAGGTGATGCTTCAGGATGGATTCCACACTGCGGTAGCTGAACGACTGCAGCGTGACCGCACGGCAGCAAGCGGCTTCCAGCCGCTCAGCACCGTATGCCTGCGCCAGTTTGAAGAGACCGAGACAGGCGCGGATACCCTGTTGTGGATGTCGACCGGCTGCCAGGAGACCTTCAACCATCCGGGTGGTGTCGTTACCCAGCGCTTCGGCTCGGTGAAGGAGATGCTGGGAGGTGGTTTCGCCGTACTGCTGATGTCGCATCGGCATATGTTCCTTCACCGTCGTCTGACGCTGGTGGGTGCTGGACACGTCCAGCACCCGGTGGTGCACCGCGATCCGCATACTGTCCCGGAAGACTTCAAGGAGCAGGGGGGTGACACGCAGGTCGACACTGGTTTTGGCGTGCTGGTACGGCACGCTGTAGTGGTGTCCGTCAAGTTCGACGTGATAGTCGAGGCCGACCGTGGTGCGCTTCCAGGTCGCGACCTCAAACGGCTGTACCGGGAGGGGATGCAGGGCCGGTTGGTCAAGTTCCGTGAACAACGCCCAGCGGCTGCCCGGCCGCTTCTGAAACGCTTGAGTATTCAGGGCCAACAGCGGGCCGCTCAGCGCTTCATTGGCCTCGGTGACGCTGAAGAAGATCCGGTCGCGGAGTGGTGCCAGGAGTCGCCGTTCGACAATCTGGACATGCACCTCGACCAGTGCCTTATCCCGGGGTCGACGTACCCGTGCTGGAATGATGGCGACACCGTAGTGTTCGGCCAGTTCCGCATACGCGCGGTTCAATTCCGGTTCGTAGCGGCTGGCGTGGGTCACGCCAGCCTTCAGGTTATCTGGAACGACGATTTCAGGAACGCCGCCAAAAAAGGCGAATGCCCGGATATGTGAGGACAGCCAGTCTTCGCTGCGCTGGGTGCGGGTCACCTCGACGTAGGTGTAGTCACTGGCGCCCAGCGTGGCGACAAAGACCTGGCCGGGATGGATCACCCCGGTACTGGGATCTGTAATGGACAGCGTGAGCCCAGCGTAGTCAACGAACAGTTTTTCACCGGCCGTGTGAATCTGCCGCATGGAAAGACCTGCTGTGACCTTCCAGCGGCGGTAGTGGGTGGTGAACGTCGCGTACTGCATGCCGTTCGGGTACTGGCGTCGGTACTCTTCCCAGAGCAGGAAGCGGGTGACCCCTTTGCGGCGCAGTTCGCGGTCGATGGTGTCCCAGTTGGGTTGGAGCCGGCGGTCGGATTTCGGCTGTTCGCGTTGACGGAAGAGCAGCGTTTCGAGTTGGGGATCACTGAGTTCAGGGGAGAGCGGCCAGGTCAATCCAGCGGCGTGAGCGCGTTTCAGGTAGTCCTGAACGGTACTGCGGGCCATGCCGACACTGCGGCCGATGTCTCGGTCGCTGTGGTTGAGATCAAACTTGAGTCGAAGGACTTCCCGTATTTTCCGCATAGTCACACGCTTTTTGGTCATCCTTCAGGATGACCGTGGAGTCTCGTGTGGTGGGAGTGAGGTGGCCGGATTCAGCGAGCCTGTGTGGCCGACTCAATCGAGCGCCGGTGGCCGGATAAGTCGAGCGCGACTGGCCGGAATGGGCGAGCATATGCAAAGGTCAGATTTTGCTTTCCCTGGCCAGGGAAAGCAGCTTCGCCCTGTTCCTGCTCGGTATTCAGCCATTTGCGGAGCAGTGAGGCATTGAGGCCCAGCTCACGGGCGGTGTGGGAGAGGTTGCCGCTCATTCGGGCGAGCTGAACAGCGTCTCGCTTGAATTCGGCGGAATGGATTCTGCGGTGGGTCATGATGGTGCCTCCTATTGTTGAGGCTTACCTCCATCTACGCAAAACTGGGTCACCCTCACATCGGGTCTCCTTGAGTGTGGTCTTGAGAACTTCACCCTACTGGAGACCCGTTTTTTAGATCACGTGTTGATTTCGCCAAAAGTGTCCGAACCATTGA
>NZ_JNIW01000085.1 GCF_000701425.1 Deinococcus frigens DSM 12807
TCGGCGTTCCTCAAGCTGGGCGCGGGAATACCGTGAAGGTTGCCATTCGGCCATGCCATGAGGCTATCAGGCAGTATTTACGCCGTGATCAATAATCCGTTTGTCCACATCCCATATGTTGCATTGAGACAGCTTGAAAGGTAACTCACTAATTGGCCCACTCCCTCCTTCTTGTCGCTAGATTTGACATTTTTTGATTTGCACTCAACAATGAGGACGGCGTTGCCCTGCTCATGCGGCGCTCCATTCGGAAACACCACCAAGTCAGCACGCGGGCGGCGACTCCCAAGCTTGAGGGTAAACTCAACGGCGATGTCTGTCCTTGGATAACCGTATTCCCTCACGAGTGACTTGCTGATCTCCTGACGAACGTATTCTTCGGGGGTGTCTTCCCGCTGCGTGACTCCATCAACAAAATCAAGAATTTTGCCCTGAGCCAGCATCACGATGTTTGGGCTTGCGAGATTGCTGCTTTTTGTGCTTTGAGTGGTCATCCAGAGCATTGTGCCGCATATCTGCGGGGTCTGCGCTATATTGCTCTGCCCAATCCTCGTAACGTCTACTCACAGCTCTGTTCCACGTGCTTTTCCCAAGCCAAAAGCCCATGCTTGGGCGCGGTGGGGGTGGAGGGGCTTGGGGGGTGCGGGGCGGCTAGAGGCTTGTTCCCTCGTATAAATCGTCCAACGTCAGTTCCACGTCCACACATGGCAGCCGCAGTACCCCAGTTTTCTCGACGTACTGTTCGCTCCAGCCCTCGCCGTGGCGGGTGTACAGGCGGGCGGCACGGGTGGCGGTGTCCACCATCAGATAGCCCTGGAGGCTGGGTAACGCGGTGTATTCCGAGAGTTTCTGGCCCCGGTCTATCACCTGTCTCCCCTGGCTCAGCACCTCGACGATGAAACATGGACTGCTGGCGTAGCGCGCGTCATCGTCCATGTCCTCGCAGGTCAGCACCACGTCGGGGTAGTAATAGCGCGGTCCCCTGGCCTGGATTCGCACCCGCATATCGCTGGCATAGACCTTGCACCCCTGACGCAACGCCGGACGGTGCAGGGCAGCAATGATATTTGTGCTGATCAGACCATGCTTGCTCAATGCACCAGCCTGAGCGTTCGGAGGGTCCTCGCCGTGCAGGGCGTACACGAATCCGTCCACATACTCCCGTTTGAATGGACTGAGTTCCTCCGTGCGGAGGTATTCCGTCTCGCTCATTTTCTGGAGGGCCGAACTGGTCATGGGATATTCTACTTTGCCCAGAGCCTACGCTTGGGCGCGGCGAACCTGGGGGGAGTGTGGGGCGGGGGCGTGGCGTGCGAACCCCTCAGTCCGCTGCGCGGCCAGCTCCCCTCAAGGGGAGCCAAGAGTGGCCGTCAATCTTGCCAGGTAGAAAGCCACTTGCCTCCCCTTGAGGGGAGGTGCCCCGCAGGGGCGGACTCGTAGAGCTGCGAAGCAGATGGGTTAAACCGTGGGAGCAACCCTAAAACATTGACAGGAATAGACTCCTCTCAATGCGCGACATCCACACCAAGACCCTGGTTCCGCGCGCCCGCGAGCTGCGGCGTGAACAGACACCCGCCGAACGCAAACTCTGGTTCCTGTTCCTGAGAACCTACCCAGTCAAATTCCGCCGTCAGGTGCCACTGCTGGGCTATGTGCTGGACTTCTACGCGCCTTCGCTGCGGCTGTGTATCAAGCTGGACGGCAGATCGCACGATTCGGCAGAAGCTCAGACATACGACGCCGAACGTTCGCGGGTCCTGGCGGGAGCCGGGGTGCGCGTGCTGCGTTTTGGGAATGCGGAGGTGGAGGGGAACTTTGTGGAGGTATGCGCGGGGATCGTGGGGCGCGTGCCGGGGCTGAGGATTACAGCATAACTTTGCGGTAAATCGCAGCCACAGACAGCGAAACATCCAGGCACGGCAGCTCCACCGCCTCAGCCACCTGTTCAAGCTGCCAGCCCTGCGCGGTGCGGCGGTGGAACATCACCTGCTGTCGCTCACTGTCTACCAGCAAGTAACCTTGCAGGCTTTCCAATCGCTGATAGTCGCTGGCCTTGAAGGTCTCGTCCACGGCGCGGGTGCTGGCGCTCAGAATTTCGACGATCAGGCAGGGTTGGGTTTCAGTGTCGCCCTCTGACCTGGAATTACAGACCACCACGACATCCGGCAAGTAGTAACGGGGGCGTCCATCACGGTAGATACGAACCTTGAGGTCGCTGACGTAAGTTGAGCAATTCCGGGCATCAGCCGCAGGAATAAATACGCGCTGGAGATTGGTGGAAATGGTGTTATGCGGCCTACTAGCTCCTGCCTGGGCATACACGAAGCCGTCCACATATTCCCACTTGGCGTCCCGTGGGCCGTCCCAGCGCAGGTATTCCTCTTCCGTCATGGTCTGGTAGGCGGGTTCGGTCATACGGTCAGTTTACTCTGCTGGGCCACCCGGCCCCGTACAAAAGGCGCGCGGCGTACAGGACCACTCCTGGACGCCACATACCAATTTTTTTTGTGCCTTACCGTGTCTTGGGGTCCAGCGCGTCGCGCAGGCCGTCGCCGAAGAGGTTAAAGGCCAGGCTGAACAGGATGATAAAGGCGGCGGGGAAGACCAGCACGTACCAGTATTCGGGCTTTAACCACGCGCGGGCAAAGTCCACCAGTTGGCCCCACTCGGAGTAGCCCGGCTCGAAGCCCAGGCCCAGAAAGCTCAGGGCCGCGATGCCCAGCGGCACGGTGGCCAGGTCCAGCACCGAGATGGTGAACACGGTGGTCACGCTGTTGGGAATGATGTGCTTGAGGATCATTCGCAGGTCGCGTGCGCCCAGGCCACGGGCGGCGTCCACGTATTCCAGTTGCCGGGTCTTCAGCACGTCGCCCCGGATCACGCGGGCGTAGCCGGCCCAGCCCGCCACCGAGTACGCCAGGATGATCGGCCAGGTCGGATCGCCCCCCGGATTCTTGGCGCGCAGAATGGTCAGGATCACCACCGTCAGCACCAGACCCGGCATGGCGAACAGCACGTCGATAAAGCGCTGGATCAGGTTGTCGATCCAGCCGCCGTAGAAGCCGCTGATGGCCCCGATCAGCACGCCCACCACCAGAGTGATGCCCACGATAATAAAGGCCATTTTCAGCGCGGTGCGCGTGCCCCAGACCAGCCCATAAAAGATGTTGTAGCCGTTGACCGTGCCAAACGGCGCGGTGGCCCCAGGGATTGAGTTGGGCGGTGCGGGTTCCTGCGCGAAACTCAGGCGCTGGATCTTGTAGCAACTGGCAGGTGGCGCAAAGACCGCGCTCCAGAACGGCGCGGCCAGCGGGTTGTACACCTGGTTCTGGCTGGTCATGTTCAGGTCGCGCAGGCAGTTGCCGGTGGGTTTGGCCACCAGCGGGGCAAACAGGGCCAGCAGCGCAAACATCAGTGTGATGACCAGACCGCCGATGGCCAGCGGGTTGCGCCGCATTTTCCGCATGGCCGGACCCGTCCAGAACATCCGGAATGCGCCGCGTTTTTCGATGGCGATGGGCGCAGACGAAGTGGTGGTCATGCGGGTCTCCGGGTGGTCGGACAGGGCGACATCAGTGAAACCTCACGCGCGGATCGACGACGCCGTACAGGATGTCCACCGCCGTACTCATGACCACCACCAGCAACGCCGAGAGCAGCGTGAAGCCCAGCACCCCGGCGATGTCCAGTTGCAGCGCGGCCTGCACGAACCACTGCCCGATACCGGGGTAGGCGAAGATGGTCTCGGTGATGACCGAGCCGCCCAGCAGGTTGATTACCAGAAAGCCGCCCAGCGTGATGATCGGCAGCAGCGCGTTGCGGCGGGCGTGCTTGACGTTCACTACCTTCGAGGACAGTCCCTTGGCGCGTGCCGTGCGGACGTAATCGCTGGTCAGCACTTCCAGCATGCTGTTGCGCATCACCTTGACCAGGTTGGCGCTCAGCACGATCAGCAGGGTTACGGCGGGCAGGATCATGTGCCGTAGCGCGTCCCAGGCGATATCCCAGCGTCCATTCAGCGCGGCGTCCACGGTCATCATGCCGGTGTAGCGTTTCAGGTCGCCCACCACGAACTGATTGATGATGTCCAGTTGCCCTGCGCCGGGCAGCCAGCCCAGATACGCGTAGAACACCGCCAGCAACACAATGCCCAGCACAAAGGTGGGCAGGCTGTAGCCCAGCACCACCACCACCCGTAGAATCTGATCGATCAATTTGTCCTTGTGCAGCGCGCTTAGAGTGCCCAGCCACACCGACAGCAGCAGAATGGGAATGGCGGTTAGCAACGCCAGCTCGATGGTGTTGGGCAGCCGCTCCCTGATGGTCTCTACCACGTCCTTGTTACTGGCCTTGGAATAGCCCAGATCGCCCTTGACGATGTTGGAAAACCAGCGCCCGTACTGCACCGGAAAGGGATCGCGCAGCCCGCGTTCGTTGATGATCTGCTCCAGCCGCGCGGCCTGCTGCTCGCTGCGGATGTACGGCGCGGCGCGTTGCTCGGGCGTCAGCAGTTGCGTCAGGCCGATGACGATAAAGGACAGGACAATCATGACAATGGGAATCTGGATCAGCCGTCGAATGGTGAAATTCAGCATGGGGGCCTCGGGGTCCGCGGGAGAGAGGGGGCTTTCGACCTGAAACCAGGCGGAAGAACCACTAAAAGAGGCCGTGAGCATGGTCTTTTCATCTGAGGGACGCAGTTTACAAAAAGCGGAGGCAAAGGGGAAGCGGGGGGGCAACCCGCACTGTGGTCGCCCCGCCCGCTCTCCTCAACACTTAAACAGTTTGCCTGTCGGGTAATTACTTCTTGGCCAGTTCCTTCCACAGCAGCGAGGTCATGGGGTTGTACCCGGCCTTGGTGCGGGGTGCACCCGTTACGCGGCTGCTGTTGAACATGTAGTCCACGGGGGCGGGCACCAGAATGTACGGGGCCTGCTCGTAGGCGCGCTGACCCACCAGGCTGTACAGGCGGTTGCGCTCGGCGGCGTTGATGGTGCTGCGCGCCTGGCCCAGCCACTTGTCCACGCTGGCGTCCTTCCAGTTGGCGCGCGGGCTGTAGTAGCCGTCGCTGGCGTAGAAGGTGTACATGAAGTTGTCCGCGTCGGCATAGTCGGGTGCCCAGCCGATCAGAATCATGGCTTCCTCGCCCTTGCGGGAATCGGAGAGCATTTCACTCCACTGCTTGGACTGGATGTTGACCCGGAACTTAGGGTTCAGCGCCTCGACATTCTTCTTCAGAATTTCCATCGCAGTCTGTGCGGCGACCGAGTTGGCGCGGTAGTTGGCGGTCAGCACGAAGCCGTTCTTCCAGAGCTGCCCACCCCAGGCGCGCTTGAAGTAGTCGGTGGCCTTGGCGGCGTCAAAGGTGTAGGTCTTGACCTTGGAATCGTAGCCGGGGAAAGAGTCGGGCATCAGCACCGTGCGCTGCATGCCCTTGCCTTTTTGCACATCCTTGATGTACCCCTGGTAATCAAAGGCGTACGAGAAGCCCCGGCGCACATTCACGTCGCTGAAGAAGTTGGAGGGAATGCCCTTGCCGTCCAGCTTGCCGCTGCCCAGCAGGTTGTTGCCCTTGCCCCCGATTTTCTCGTTCATGAAGATGGCCGTGGAGCTGGTGTTGGGCAGATCGTCCACCCAGGTCACGCCGGGCTTGCCCTTGATCTGCGCCTCGTCCACAGCGCGTCCGCCGCCCTCGATCATATCGGCATCGCCGCGCAACAGCGCCTGCTGACGGGTGGCCAGTTCAGCCACCTTCTGACGGATCACGTTCTTGATGGTGGGCTTGGTTCCCCAGTACCCATCAAAGGCCTGGAACAGGTAGTTGTTGGCGTCGTTGCGGACCAACTTGTAAGGGCCGGTGCCGTTGGGCTTTTTGCTCAGCTCGGAGCCGGTCAGGTCCTTACCGGTCCAGTCCTTCCAGGTCTTCTCGGTGCCGTCCCACTCGCCAATCTTGGCGCTGTAAGACTTCTCGACAATCGCCATTCCGGTGTAGGCCAGCTTTGCCAGGAAGGCAGGATCTACGGCGGGCAACGTGAAGACCAGTTGCCCGCCGTTGTTGCACTCCACGGACTTGTCGATCTTGGCCCAGGTCACGCTCTTGTCGTCGGCGGCGTTGCTCTGGGTGCCGGTCAGGGCCTCGGCCAAAAACCAGTTGCCGCTCGCGCCACTGTTGGTGACCAGGTTGCGCTCGAAGGTGTACTCGGCGTCGGCGCAGGTCATGGTCGCGCCGCTGTGGAACTTGACGTTCTTGCGCAGATCGAAGGTGTAGGTCTTGCCGCCGTTGCTGGGGGTCCATTTGGTGGCCAGCAGCGGAACGAGCTTGGTCAGGCTGGACCCGTCATAGGTCAGCAGCGTCTCGTACATGTTGTCCACAACAGAGGAAGACGCCGTGTCGTAGGTGACGCCAGGGTCCATGGTGGGGATGTCGGCTGCGGATTGAATCACCAGCGTATCGGCGGGCGACGCGGCCAGCGCGGCGGAAACGATCAGGAACGAGCTGAGGGCGGTCAATTTCTTCGTGGTTTTCTGCATGATGCCTCCTAAAGGGGGTTGACGGGTGGGGTAGGTCAAAAGGAACGCGCGAAGCGCGAAATGGCCCGGCCTTTTCCCCGTCTAGTGTTTGAACGCGCGCATCATAGCGTAGGTCATCCGGCTTAGTGTGAACTGGGCCAGCATCTGCCCAGGGCGTGGCGATCAAGGGATCACAGCAGCTCGCCGCGCCGTCGCTAACTGATGCCCGGCAGGTCGGAGGCTTGACTTGCCCTGTGCTTCCTGGCATCTGGAAGGTCCGGCCCAGTCGGGTAAGGCGCTTTTCGTGTGGCTGGGTGGCTCCATGTATCCGGCTTCACGTGTATCCGGCTTCATACGCATTCTCAGCCGTGGGCTGTTAACCTGAACGCCATGTTTTGCTTTTCCCACTTGCTGTCACCGCGTCTCCTGCTGGCGTGCCTCGCGCTGGCCGTCACTGCCTGTGCCCCGCGCGTTACCCTCCCCCAGACCCAGATCAGCTCCGGCGTCAGCGTCAACGGGCGGCTGCTGACCGTCACGCTGGTCAACCTCGGCCCACACAATCTGCTGCTCAAGAACGACTGCCCCCGGCCCTTCAGTCTCAGCGTGCTGGACACCGCTAAGACCGGGCAGCCTAACCTGAAATACGGGCAGTTTCAGGTGTGCGTGGCCTCGTACCTGCCGCCCGTCCCGTGGAACATCGGCGAGCGCATTCAGGCTGTGGTGGAATTCCCGCAGGAAACCGGTACCCGCACGCTGGAGGCCCAGGCCAGCGTCAACGTCAAGCTGGCCTCCGACGGCAACAGCGCAGAGGGTTTCCGTACCATTCAGGTGAAAGTCCCGGCGTTTCAGGTGGATATCAAGTAGTCATCTGGCCTTGGGCTGGGTCGCTGGCATGCCGCTGTGGTTCACGGTCTGCCCGGCAGCCCCCACATCCCCCTGCTCCGCAAGGCCCCCCTTCCGCAAAGGTAGAGCGGCCATCAAAAAGCCCTCTCCGTAGGGAGAGAGCCGGGTGAGCAGTGCCCTTTAGGCCATCTGCAACGGGCGGCTGAGCGCCGCTGCCTGCGGCTCCAGCCGGGGAATCTCGGGCAGCGGCTGGCCGTCCGCGCCCACGATCTGGCCGTAGAGCATGTGTGGGGTGCTGTGGCCGATCAACACCGGGTACACGCCCGCGCCGTCCGCGCCGACCGCTCTGGGAACCACGGTGGGGTGGTTGCCGCGCGTGTGGCCCTCTAGAAAGCCCTCGCTGTGGGCGTCGCCGCGCAGCAGAACCTCCTGCACGGTGCCGACCTTGCCAGCGTTGCGCAGCTTGCTCCATTCCTTTTGCTTCAGGATCAAGCGTTGCAGGCGTTCGGTCTTCAGCTCACGCGGTAGGTCCGCAAAGTGCTTGTAGCTGGGCGTGCCGGGGCGCGGTGAGTAGATAAACATGTAGGCGCTGTCGTAGCCCACCTCGTCGTACAGGCTCAGGGTTTCTTGGAAATCTTCCTCGGTCTCCCCGGGAAAGCCCACGATGATGTCGGTGGCGAGAACCACGTTAGGCAGGTGCTTCTTGATGGCGGCGATGTGGCCCAGGTACTCTTGCCGGCTGTACTCGCGGGCCATGCGGCGCAGCACGCGGCTGCTCCCGCTCTGCACCGGCAGGTGCACGAAATCGCAGACGGCGGGGGTCTCGGCCATCGCGGCGGCCACGTCCTCGGTGAAGTTCATAGGGTGGCTGGTGGTGAATTTGATGCGGCGCACGCCGCTGCGGCCCACCAAACGCAACAGGTCCGCGAACGAGGGATAACCCGCCAGCCGCGCCCCGCCGTCCACGCCGTAAGCGTTGACGTTCTGGCCCAGCAGCGTGACTTCCTGCACGCCTGCCGCCAGTTGGGTGTCCAGCTCGCGCAGGATGTCGTCCGGCGAGCGGCTGACCTGCGGGCCGCGCGTGGTGGGCACGATGCAGTAGGTGCAGTGGTGATCGCAGCCACGCATGATGGTCAGGTGCGCCTGCAACTTGCCCTGTGGCGACGGCGGAATGTGTTCGTGCAGCTCGTCCTTGAATTGCAGGCCCCAGAATCGCCCGTTGCTTTCCAGCGCCGCGCCGATGTCCAGCAGGCTGCCCGGCCCCAGCAGCACGTCCACCTCGAACTTGCGGGCCATCTGCTGGCCTTCCTCAAGCTGCGCCAGGCAGCCCATCATGCCCACCACCAGGGGGCGCTGAGATTTTACTTTCCGCAGTTGCCCCAGCAGGCTGCGGACCTTGTCCACCGGCTTGCCGCGCACCGCGCAGGTGTTGACCAGCACGAAGTCGGCCTCGTCGATGCTGTCCACCAGATCCGCGCCGAAACTGACCAGTTGCGACTGGACCAGGTGCGTGTCGTACTCGTTCATCTGACACCCGTAGGTGATCATGTGTGCCTTCATAGTGCAGTTCTCCTCTCGGCTTGCCGGATGGATTCCGGGGCCTTTCGCGCGCCTGCTTGGGCGTGACAGTGGAGTGTAGCGCGTGAGCGAGGAGGGGAGAATTACCCTTCAGATGTCTGTTGAGTTTCCTCAGTACCAGACTCTTGGAATCCTCCGGGAACAAGCGCAATTGGCACGACGCCGTTCAGAAGAATAGGCGTACCCAAACCAGCCATTGAAGTGGCGTATATCAACATATTTCTGATGTGGCCCATCGCCATTTCTGCACATACATCCATGACAAGCTTACGATGTTCGGGATTATTCATAATCTGATCAAAGTCAAAGTTTGGAGTAATAACTAAAACTTCGACTTTACATGCAAAATATATTTTACCTTTATTACCAAAACTGAAATCAGTAAATGATTTAATAGTATTTTTAGATATATCTATTGGCCGAAAATCAATATTTACAGCAGGATTCAAATTCTCTTCAGTGTCAATTCCCTCTACATTCCAGCTTACTTTATCAACATATACACTGAGAACAGATATCACATTACGCAAAAGCTTCATTGCGTCACCAAGCTTTTGATAACAATGGTCTGAGTACGCTGAGGCTTAGGCGAGGTTCTGACGACACTAAACGTCAAAGACGCATTCCAGCCCTTCTGTTCTTTTGCAATGCACTGCTCAACAGTGTTCTTTAGCAACTCACCAGCCAGAGTTTCTTCAGGACACTGTTTCAGTTCACCGAGCATTTTCAATTGTTCCTGCGTTTTAACCGTCACCGGAACCAGCAGTGTTCCACCCTTAGCCAAACGGTGATAAACCGCCAGCGCTGAGCGGATCACCGCAGTACGGGATGAGCCTTCAGCTTGCACAGTCTCATCCAGGCGCTCCAGAAGAATGGTGGGTAACCGGAAGGAAACCGCCTCCTGATTTTCAGGGCGTGTGCCCGTGAGCTTTCTTGATGTCTGTGTCATTCAGTTTCACCTGCCTCAAGTGCTTCAAAAAAATCTCTCTTCATTTCTGCCGAGGTTTCAACCATGACCGAGACGGGGCGCATTCTGCCCTGCGCTGTCGAGATGATTATTGATCACGGCGTAAATACAGCCTGATACTCTAATGGCATGGCCGAATGGCAACCTTCACGGTATTCCCGCGCCCAGCTTGAGGAACGCCGACTGGCCGCTGCCGAATGGCTTCAACGCGGCACCCAGACGCACCGCGAGATTGCCGAACATTTTGGCGTGTCTGTCCTCACCGTCACCACTTGGAGCGCCCGGCTCAAAAAGATCGGCACGCTGCAGGCCACCGTCGCTCCAGGACGTCCATCACGTCTGACCTCCAGCCAACTCGAGCAGCTTCGCACCCTCCTGCGGGAGGGTGCGCCGCAGCATGGCTTTCCCGATGATACGTGGACAACCCGCCGGG
>NZ_JNIW01000086.1 GCF_000701425.1 Deinococcus frigens DSM 12807
AGCTGATCGGTGTGAATGACCTCTGGGACGTCATATTCACCCAGCAGCCTTGTCAGGAAGGTCTTTGCAGCCTCAGTGTCTCGGTGTCGCTGGAGCAAGATGTCGAGCACGAAGCCGTACTCGTCCACGGCCCTCCAAAGCCAGTGACGAACGCCGTCCACCGTCGTGCACATCTCGTCCAGATACCACCGCGAACCCCGCCGGGGTTCGCGGTGACGAAGGTCTGCCGCGAACAGAGGACCGAACTTAATGCACCATTCGCGCAGGGTTTCGTGACTGACCAGGGTGCCGCGCTGATGCAGCAATTCCTGAACGTCCCGATAGCTCAGGGGAAAGCGGTGGTACAGCCACACGGCGTGCTGGATGATCGTCATCGGGAAGCGGTGGCGGTAGGGCGTTCCTTCGGTCACGGTGGTGAGCCTACCCTAATCCGGTTAAGGCAACACAACCCTTTAAAGCCCTGGCCGCCGAGACCCGGCGCAAGATGCAGGCCAAGCATGAGAAGGGTCAAAAGCTCGGTCTAGGCAACAGCCGCAAAAAGAAGTAGGGGAGAGAGCAGGACGGCGCAATCAGCATCAAGGGGACCCCGGAGTCGCCAGTTCGTCTTTGCGTTAAGCCGGGCCGTCCAGCCGGGAGCTGCGCCTGCTTGCCCCAGACTCGCCAGGCTACAGCGCCAATCGCTACCGAGGCCATGAGCAGCGCCAATTGAAGACGTCGGTGTCGTTCATGGTGGAATTCAGCGCCAGGCCGCCGCCCGCGCAGATGCAGGTGAACACGGCCACCCACACAGGGGGGCGCTCAGCGCAAGGAGGCATGGCGACAGCATGACAGAGTGCCGGGTCCAGGCCACGGTCTCAGGGCAGTCTCACGGGGAGGGGCCAGGGCAAAATATGCGCTCCAGGCGCTAGAAAATCCGGCCTCTATCCCCTATAATAGCGGTGTCCCTGACGGGACGGGGTGCATGACAACTGGGGAGGTTTGTAGAGGGCAGCAACACCGGGAAAAGCGTCAGCACCCGGAGTTGCATTCCGGGTGCTGGAAAGGAGGTGATGTTCTTATGTCCCAACGTAAGAATACACCAAAACGCGCCCGCAGGCCACTGAAGCCGAGTGAAATTGCTGTGATCATCACAGCGATCAGCGCTCTGTTGACGGGCCTGGCGGCGCTCCTGACCGCCCTGAAGTAAGCCCTCTCACCCCCAGTTCGTCATCTGCCTGACAGCCCCCGCCTCACGGTGGGGGTTTTTCATGAATGCATGGAGATCCAGCCTGTTGCTCAAAGCTGACCCGCAACCAGGAAGATACTCTGAGGACTATTTAGAGGGAGGCGGCGCATGAATGATTTCCAGAACTTCGAGTGGCAACCGATCAGCTCGTTGCCGAAAATTGTCGCTGCGATGGACGGGATGCTTGAAGAGACGCAGGAATTTCAGGTCACGCTGAGCGAGGCACGCGGCAAATCTCATGTTCTGGATGACGGCACCCTGGACCGGGTAGACAGGCAGTACCGCGAAAGACAGGAGGACCTGGACCTTTTTGCGGAACAACTGCGGCGGTGGCAGACGCTGGACCTCACCGAAGGGCAGCGCACCAGCATTGAGGCGCTGACCCAGGAAGTGAAAGCCGCGCAGACGGCGGTGGACGGGGTGCTGGCCCTGAGTGCCGAACTCCGCGAGGGAACGATTGACCGGGTGATGGAGCTGAGCGACATGGAAATGGGATTGATGACGATGCTGGAAATGACTCCGGCACAGTTCAAAGCGTTGAAAAAACGCTCGTGAGGGTGGCAGGGTAGCTCGCTCACTCTGATTCTCGGTTGTCTTGCTGGTTTCACTGTTGCTGACGGGTAGACCATCGGCCCCGTTGGGGCGGCCTTCCATGCGGTTGCGCTGACGCGCACCAGCACGCCAACGATGCAGTGTTCCTCACGTCACGTCGCTGACGTGCTTACCGCATTCCAGTCCCTTCGCCGGAGGCGTGAGAGGTGCTGGGGGTGGGTCTTGAGCGGTGGGGAGCAACACCGCCCCCCTCGCCGCTGCGCGGCTCCATTCGGCGCACGAGAAGCGCACCGAAGACAAAGGAGCGCCTGATGGCGCACGGTGTCATGCCCGCCGTCCCGCTGGTCACGGCAGGGGGGCCGCGCCCGTCGTCGGCTTTGGGACGACCCGGCAGCCTAGCCGAGCGCGGCAAAGACACCAGCACAAAGGGAGCGGCCAGAGGCCGCACTTTCTTTTTGAAGAGATAGAAGACATGAGATCAAAACCCGAAAGCAGCTTGTCGGCCAGCCGGGAAAATGTTGGGAAATGCGCCAAACATTTTCCCGGCTGACCTGCGGCCAAAGGGTGCAACAGCGCCCAGGGAGCTGTCAAACCCGGCAAAGAGCGCTGGGTTCCGACTTTGGGCCGCTTGAAGCGGCCCAGCTTGACAGCAGCCGAGAGCAGGGGTGAAGGACGGCCCCGGTAGGGCGGGCCGCACCACGGCGAGGGGAGACCCAGACAACGCCGCTGGGAGCGGCACACGACGCCCCAAAGAGGGCGACGTGTCCAGCGGACAACGAAGGGGAGAAAAGTCCATGAGGGCGCAGAAAAGCGCCTTTATCCTTCACGCTCAGACCTTGACATAGTAGGCTTGATAGCCTATTATAAGGCTACCTCAGACAGAGGGAAAGGAGCGCCAAAATGACCCAGACCGCCCGCACCAAACCCACCAACTTCACCCGCACATGGAAGGTGAACCTCTATGGCAGTTGGGGTGACAGCTCCAGCGCGAGCCTGTTTATCGGCAGCCACATCATCACCCTGACCGCAGACCACAGCGGCCACCTCACCGCGATCATTGACGGCGAGAATCAGCCTGGCATTGACCGCGCCGTGTCTTATCTCAACTGGGGCAAGGAAGCGGGCAGCCACCTGGAAGTCCTGCGCGAAGGGCCAACCGAGCCGACGCCCACCCCACCCGCGCCCGTGGCGCTGGCCGTTCCGCAGATCGGCAAGGGACGCGCCCACACGCTGCACAAAATCATGGGGGCCGCTGGACTGCCCCGCGCCCAGCATTACAGCCTTGCTGCCGCCGCGTTGGGGGAGCCGTGGCCCCTGACCACCCTCTCAGACCTCACCGAGCAGGAGGCAGGGACCGTGTGGGGGCATCTGTGTGCCGTCTATCCCAGCGCCCGCGAGATCGGAGAGCGCGTGAAGGCCAAGACCGCGCCCGCCCAGGCCCAGGCCGCTTAACCGGGCCGGGGGCCACCGCGCCCCCGCCCCTTGTCCCCCCATTCCAACACCCAAGGAGCAAAACCCCATGCAAAAAGCCATGCGCGTGATTCACCCCGACGGACGCCAGGAGCTTCACAACCTCACCCCGGAGACCGACAGTTACACGCTGCTTAAAAAGCTGATCGGCGGCTGGCTGGAATACGTCCCCGCCCACTACCACGCCATTCGAGACCACGAGGTGGTGATTGACGAGGAAGGAATGCTCAAAGAACTCGCGCCAAACTGGGCAGGCAGCCGCATGATCGGCATGGACCTGACAAAGTACCCCCCCCTTGCACGGCCCGCTGGTGCTGGTGCCACATGACCCGGCAGACGGACCCAGCCCCAGCCCCGCCCAGCAGCGCCGCCACGCCGCCGCCCCGGACAATCTGGTGAACCTGTACGCCCGCGCCCTGGAAGGTAACGCCGACGCGCTGGCAAAACTGGGGGTCAGCAGTCCCGAGCAGATCACCGTGATTGACGCAAGGGAGGCCGCGCCGCTGCACCTGTACCTGATGCAGCCGGACGGCCACACCGAGCGGTACGCGGTAGGGGGCAACGACAAGGCCCACAGGTGGATTGACGGCAAATTGGGCGAGGCGTACAGCGTCCCCACCAACGCGTGTAGCGTGCAGGCTTACGCTGTGATCTACAGCGCCGCGCCCATTGATCAGCGCCCCAACCGGGTAGCGCAAAAGGCGCTGGGCCTCAAGACCCTTCGGTATGGCCCGGTGGTCCTCGCGCCCACGGGCCAGGCAGACCCCTCACCCACCCACCAACGTCTGGACGAAGCCCTCAGCGGCAACGCGGCGGCCCGCGCCGAGCTGGGAATCATTGCCGACTGGTAAACCCACTGCCCCAGGCCCCGCCCAGCGGGGCCACCACCCAGCCCAAGGAGGAAAAAGACATGCCCGCACAATGGATCAGAACACCCGGCCCGGTCCACGTCCCCAATCTGCAACAGCACTACAGCTACGCCACCGACGCCTTCAGCGGTTTCATGTTCGATGTGGACGAGAAAAATCACGCGGTCATTCTGGACAACGACGCCGCCCGCCAGAATTACGCCAAAGCCCAGGCCGGTGTGTGCGCCGGGACCATGATTGACCACGGCGTGCAGGACTACGGGCGCGAACAGTGGGACGCCGGGGCCATCCGGTGCGGTTGCGGGCGGACGCTGGAGATGACCGGCGACTGGCAGGGAACCCGCTGCGAGTGCGGCAACGAGTACAACACGGGCGGCCAGCAACTCCGCGCAGACTGGCGGGTCTTTTGCCGGGAAACTGGCGAAGTGACCGACGACAATGTTCTGTCCTGACCGCACGAGCTGGAGATAGACGCGCGGCCACCTTTAAGGAGGTGGTCCGCCAGTCTCGCTCAACACCCTCAACCTCTTTCTCTCTCTGTCTTATGCCGCGCCTAGCGCGGCTTTTTCTATTCTCAAAGTAAAGGCCGTCTCGAAAATAGTCGGTCAAATAGCTTGACAGAATAGGCTATATAGCTTATTATGTACTTATCTCAGACAGAGGGAAAGGAGCGTTAAAAATGTCCGTCATCCCGTCCAATCCAAACGAGATCAAGAGCCTTGAGGTGGCCGCCGTGGAGCTGTGCGGCCCGCATGTGGGCGGCCCCATCTGGCCCGCGCTGTACTTCAGCAACCGCCGCGCCTTTGTCCTGCTGTACGGCAAGCGCGACCTGACCGACGACGAGAAGCAGGCCCACCGCCGCGAGTACGCCCAGGCGCAGGACAACGGCGAACACGCCGCCATCAGTCCCGCCGAGCTGATGAACCACCTTCAGCAGTTGTTTTACAACTGCGAAGACCTGGACGCCGAGGGTGAGCAGGCCCGCCGCGTGCTGGTGGATAGCGTGGCCTCCCTGCTGCTGCCCGCCGATGGAGGAGAGCGCACGGTGAACGTGGACCGCTTCGCCAGCATCCAGCGCCCCGACTTCAACCACTACCGGATCACCACCCGCAACCCGGCAGAGGGCCACCGCGCCCGCGTGTACCTGATGAACGGCAAGCCGCACCCGCTGGAAGGCTTCACCACCACGGACCCCCGCAAGGCGTTTCAAAAAATGTGGGAGATGCACGACGTTTGCGCCCTGCACTGCGTCACGGAGTCCACAGCGGACCTGCTGGAGCTTGACCGCCTCATCCACGAGGAGGGCAAGACCTTTGCCGCCGCCAGTATCGCGCCCACGGCGTTCAGGATTGCCCGCGCCCGCGCCCAGGCCCAGGCCCAGGCCCAGGCCAGCTAACCACCGCAGACCCGGTCCAACCCAGGGGGTAGCCCAGATGCAGGGGATGCTCTAGGTAGCGGGCCGATGATCTGCACGCGGTTGCTATTACGGCTCTCCAGAATCTGAATCCGATAATGACTGCGACGGCTCTTCAAAGAGCTGGCGGTCTCAAGACGGGGAAACGCGCAATGCACTTTGGATGATGGAGGCAAAGGTCTCAGCCGCCTGTGCTTCACTGATGTGGCCGCGCACCATCGCAGTGGAGAGCGCCTCGCCCGCGCCGACCAGACCGACGCAGCGCCGCTCCAACTCGGCTGGCGACACCGTGCTGTGCGGCCCGAACACCGAGACGAACATCAGAACGCAGCCGTCGAGCAGTTCCTGAAACACCGACGCTTTCTCACCGCTGCCTGCCAACGCCGCGCCGACTGCATAGAATTCGCCGTTGGTATCGGCGGCGCAGTGGAGATAGGCGGCGGCGAGCGCCTGGACGGTCTCTGGCAGACTCTGGTGGTCACCGGTGACCGCGTTCTGGAGGGCCATGACCTGCGCCTGGTCAATCCACCGGTACAGCTCGATCAGCAGCGCTGAGCGCGTTGCGAAGTGGTCATAGACGACCGGCTTGGACACGGCGGCGCGCACGGCCAAGTGTCCCAGAGTCAGCCGGTCTGCGCCCTCCTCCCGCACGATCAGCCGCGCCACATCAAGAAGCTGACGCCGCCGGTCAGCCCTGGACAGCCTGCGCCGGGCAACCATTTCAGCAGCGCCATTCTTATTGCTCTTCATCGTCACCCAATCACCGCTCTTAACCTACCATAAGTAGTTTATTTGTGCTATCTACTATTGGTAGGTTTCAAGCCTGCATAGAGGAGGGTTCATTATGTCACCCAGTCCCATTCATCCCATTTTGCTTATCGGCGGCTCCGGCGTTATTGGCCGCGCGGCGGCGCGGGTTCTGCGCGCCGCTCACCCTGATCTGCCACTGCTGATCGGCGGACGCGACCTCGCCAGGGCCGAGGAGGTCGCCGCTGAGATCGGCGATGCCCAGGGCGTCTCACTTGACCTTGCCGCCGATGACCTTGGCCTCGGTGAGCGCCGGGTCAGCGCTGTCGCTGGCATTCCAAAGGACGACAGGATCGCTGGACTCCGGTTCGCCCAAGCACACGGCGCGGCCTACATCAGCATCTCTGGGGGCATCACCGAGATTGGCCCCGAAGTGGCGGCCTACATGCACAGTCCGCACGCCGCACCGGTTGTTCTCGGTGCGGCGTGGCTGGTGGGCGCGACGACGGTGCCGACGCTTAAGTTCGCTAGGGCGTTTAGCCAGGTTCACGACATCACCATCAGCGCGCTGCTCGATGAGCAGGACACCGGCGGCCCGGCGACAACCGCTGATCTTGAGCGCCTGACGAAAACCATGTCTGCGGCGCTGACCCTTCGCGGCGGCGTGTACATGTGGCGTGAGGGTGACGACGCCAGAGCCACGTTCCGTGCTGTCGACGGCACCGAAGTGGAGGCTGCTGCGTTCGCCGCTTACGACATCGTTGGCCTGGCGAACGCGACCAACGCGCCGAACATTCAATTCGATCTCGCAGTTGGAATCACCTCCACCCGCCGACGCGGTGGGCCGATGTCCACTGAGATCATCATTGAAATCGCGGGCGAGGGTCATTCAGGAAAGCCGCTCCGCACCCGCCACGCGGTGGTTCATCCTGAAGGCCAGATGCCGCTCACGAGCCTCGGCGTCGCCATGCTCCTTGAACGGCTCACCGGCCTGGATGGTCAAACGCCGCCGCCAGCCGGGCTTTACTTCCCGTATCAACTGCTTGAACCCACTCGCTATCTTGCCCGCTTGAAGCAGATGGGCGGCCTGATTCTTGAGCTGGAGGCGATGTAACGCGTGGCGACTGAGAGGCAGAAACGCCAGAACCCTTGAAGCCGTCATCTGGGCCAGCGGTCCCGGCACGTAAAAGACGCGCCGATAGCATGTGGGTGGCCGGGTTGATCAGTGGTGCGCCTGTGAAAGAGGCTAGCTCTGCTGGGCAGGCTGCCGTTTTTTAACTCTCCGAGCGCGCTGGTCCTAAGCCATGCACTTCAGTGCAAGTCTTTCAGACCTGCGCCGTCACGAAAAGCGAAGCGGCTGGGCATGAGGAAGAGGAACCATAACGTGCCAGCAGGACATTGAGCTGGAGCCATGACGTGCTGATAGGCGGAAAGCTGTGGCGTTGACGGCGACTTTCAGTCGTTTCCAAACCCCTGCACTGAAAGTGCAGGGGCGTTTAGTCCAACCATCACAGATTGCGGTGCCTGAAGGCCGCATTGAAACGGACAGGGCGGCCCGTGGGATCAACCCAGCCCTCGCGGACGATAAATCCGGCGGCCCAGATACGGAGCAAGCCCTCTCGAATCCGCCGGAAGGCCCGGCCATTCTTGGTCATCATGGCAGCTTCACGCAGGGCGTTGGGCGTCGTGTGGATCCAGTTGTCCTCCGGGCTGCCCTGCGCGACGAAAAGCTGTTCCAGACCCAGCATGATGTCGGTATCTGCCCCATGTGGGCGTCCCCGGGTTCCTTCGCCGTGAACCACAACCATGCGGCCACCCACCTGGAACTGGCTTTTCCAGGTGGATTCTGCAAAGAGGCGCGTCTGGATACTAAAAAAACCCAGTCGGTCCAAGTTGCGCTCCGTGAGCAGGGGAGGGAGTTGTGGCGGCTTTTTTCGGTACATGTAGTTGTTCTTCCTGATTAAAGAATAAAAGAAAACAACAACAGAGCAGGAGGCATTAGCTGTCGTAGACGGTGTTTCTGGGCCAAAACGGCCCAAAAGTATCCCAGAATTTTAGCCCAACGGCCCAAAAGTATCCCAGAATTTCGGTCTGATGACCCAAAGGTATCCCAAATTGTTCCAGCAAGCGGTAAAGAGCCAGAAACATGCGCTAGGAGCTGTAAATTATCCATTCAGCCCAAAGGTGTCCCAAAAAATCGGCCCAAAAGTATCCCACCGACGGCCCAAAAGTATCCCAGAAGAAAACGCCGTCCTGGCAGGCGTTTTTCTGCTCCGGCCCAAAGGTATCCCATCACCTTGGCACTCAGAGTCGATGCTGCCAGCCGTCTGAGGCTCTGAAACGGTCAGGGAACGGCCCAAAGGTATCCCGCTTTTTCAGGCCAAGAGACGCGTGGGCTGGAATCTGCGTTTCACGCCATCGCCCAGCGTGTGATTGGTGGTTCGCCAGATCAAGACGCAGAGGACAACAGTGTAGAACAGCCGCCCGCCCGGGCGCTGTACCGCACGTTGCAGGCGCACCGGCGGCAGGACGACGGCCAGATGCTCAGGGAGCTTCAGGTGCCGCTGACCGAGTGGCGGCAGGCCACCGGGCTGACCACGGACCGCAGTGATCTGGTGCGCCGGGCGCTGGCCTCGGCCCACGAGGAACTGCTGGCCAACCACTACCTGGAGCGCGCCGTGATCGAGGGGCGGGGCAAGCAGGCGGTGGCCCAGTACACCTTTGCGGACACGCACGCGGCGGACCCGGCCCTGGTGCGGCTGCTGCGTCAGGCCGGGGTCACGGTGGCCCGCGCCACCGCGCTGGCGGGCCAGCATCCCGAGCGGGTGGAAGAGGCCCTGCGCTTTTTGGAGTTGCGGCAGCGCGCCGCCCAGGGCGGCGTGCGCAATCCGGGGGGGCTGGTGGCCGACTTTCTGGAGCATCCGGCCAAGTACGATCTGCCCGCCGACTTCGTGACGCCCGAGCGGCAGCGTCAGGAGCGCGCCAGTCAGGTCAGAGAGCAGAAGCTGAGCGCCGAGCGGGAGGCGCAGGCCCAGGCAGAGGCGCAGTTGGATCACCTCGGTGAAGCTTCTCCAGGAGAGCAGTGGACGGCCCAGCGCGCCACCTTACAGATGCTGCTCAAAAAGCATCTCAATGCCGCGCAGTGGAGCCAGCTTGAGCACCTGGCCCAGCGTGGGGAGATCGGGGCGGTGGCCCTGACCCGGGAACTGCTGGAGGCCACCGCCCGCTCCGCACTGCTCGAACAGATCGGTCAGCTCAAACGTAGGCTCAACCCACTGCTGCCAGTGGAGTGATACGGATTCCGCTTAATTCCTTACCACTCCGGGAAAGCGCCGGAGTGTTAATCCATGCGCGAAACCCGTATTTTTTCCTACTCGCTCCGCTCGGATTTTACCGTTTTTGCAAACGATTCAATCGGAATCCGTATGATGGGGTCGTCCCGATCCTAATTTTGGTGAAGAAGTCGGAATTATCCAGAGAACACGGCAGAATTTGAGCTGCCTGGATATCCAAGGGACCAATCTCGATTGGGCATGGGCCGACTAGCGGGTAGGGGAGAGATCCAGATGTCCTCCATGCCTGTATTTGGGTTGTGTTGCCTTAACTTGACCCGTGGCAGCCTGAGGGCAGGGGTGGCCTGAAGTTCAGGCCACCCCTGCCGCGACCATTGACCACGTCTGGAACGCTTGTTTCTGATTGCTTCGTCTGATTGAGGTAGAAACGCTGGTTCGGGCGTG
>NZ_JNIW01000087.1 GCF_000701425.1 Deinococcus frigens DSM 12807
TGTTCCCGCCAGGACGCAATTCGAAGTTCATTGCGCTCGGCGGCCCGTCCATCCGGCATCTGTGGTGTGAAGCCCATCTGATGAAGGATTTTCCGAACGTGGTCGCGGTGGTACCAGATGTCAAAGTGCCGACCGATGAGATCCGTGACCCGGCGGGTTGTCCACGTATCATCGGGAAAGCCATGCTGCGGCGCACCCTCCCGCAGGAGGGTGCGAAGCTGCTCAAGTTGGCTGGAGGTCAGACGTGATGGACGTCCTGGAGCGACGGTGGCCTGCAGCGTGCCGATCTTTTTGAGCCGGGCTCTCCAGGTGGTGACCGTGAAGACAGACACGCCAAAATGTTCGGCAATCTCGCGGTGCGTGTGGGTGCCGCGTTGAAGCCAGTCGGCAGCGGCCAGTCGGCGTTCCTCAAGCTGGGCGCGGGAATACCGTGAAGGTTGCCATTCGGCCATGCCATGAGGCTATCAGGCAGTATTTACGCCGTGATCAATAAGCCGTGAAAAATGACAATCGTTCGACACTCCTGTCGTTTGGCTTGTTTGGTCAACAGAAAAAAGCTACATTGATTGGTGTGGGATTGGTTCACGCATCGATGACGGATGACACTCCGCTCTACCTCCAGGTGGAAGCGCGACTTCGTCAGGGTCTTGCCATTGGTACCTGGCCGGCCGACCAGGCGTTGCCTCCAGAGCGGCAGCTTGCTGAGGAAATTGGCGTCTCGAGGCGCACTTTGCGCAAAGCTCTCGAGCGGCTTGAAGAGGCAGGGGCACTGGTTCGCAAACGGGGCTCCGGAACCTACGCCGCCAGCCTGACGGCCCCGGAAGATCCGCTTGTCCGGCTCAGCCAGGCCCCCCAGACGTTGACCAGCTTCACTGAAGAAATGCACGCGCGCGGCATGTCCGTCACCACAAAGTGGCTGGTGCGTGAAACCACTGCCGTGACGCCGGACGAGGCTTTTGCTCTGGCCATTTCGCCCAGGGACCGGGTCGCCCGCCTCAAACGAATCCGGTATGCCAACAAGCTCCCAGTCTGCATCGAACACACCGTTCTTCCGGCGGAATTTGTTCCGGATCCCCACAAGATCCATGACTCCCTCTATGCCTATCTCGACGCCACCAACGCACGGCCAGTGCGGGCGCTTCAGCACATCACGGCCCTCTTCATGCCGGCTGAAGAAGCTGAGGTGCTGATGCTCAGCACCAAAGAGCCCGCCCTTTTTACCCGCAGGGTGACGTATCACGCCAACGGACACGCGATCGAATTCACCCGGGGCTATTACCACGCCTCCCGCTACGAAATCGTCGTGGAGACCGGAGGACGATAGCCGTCTCACTCATCAGGATGAGCCCACATCCTGTTGTGATGGCCAGGACGACCCGTCACCCTCCTGTTTCTACACTGGTACACAACCGGTATCCAGCAGAGTCATCCGTATACAGCGATTAGTGGGGGAGTTGTGCCGTTTTTAGCGCGGCGCCTAGAGGCCGCTCCGCCATAGGTTGGTACCGCTCCAACCACTCTGGAGGTGCGTAGTCCAACACGGCCCGAGATAACCCACCCCAAACCGTCCAGGGACCTTGCATGGCGTTAATGCGACCGAGAAGCCCCATCAGCTCGGAAGACCAGGAGGTAAGGAGCCGGGCGGCCTCCTGATCTCCCTGTTTCGCCGCAGCGAGCACATCAGGAACGAGGCCAGCATAGGACGACGCCTTGGCCGTACGGGTCCATCGAATGGCGCCATCTATGCCCAGGAAGCGGCGCTGCATCGCGGTCGCCAGAGCGGTGTGCTGGCCGCTCTCAATCGCCTCGAGCCCCAGGCGCAGCCCTTCCATCCCCAGCCAGGCACCTCCACCACGTTCCAAGGGAAACCCCCATCCTCCGGCGCGAACTTCCTGCCCAGCTGCGATTCGCCGCAAGGCGAGTGCCCCAGTGCCGCACAGCAAGATGGTCCCCTCACCACTCGGATACGCTGCCCGCAACGTCAGGTGAGCGTCACTCTCCACCGTCAACCGTCGGAATGGATGAGGCAGGGCCAGCAGCAAGGCACAGTCCTCGAGCCGGCCGAGCCCGGCAATCCCAGCATGGACTCTTGTCTCCCGTAGACTGGGTTCCAAACCAGCGGCCCGGAAGGCAGCTGCTACTGCCTCTACGACTACCCGCAGGCTTCCTGTATGCCCGACGGTGCCCAGATTTCCCGAACCGGCTCGCCCTTCACCAAGTCTACGTGACCCACTGCACAATTCAGCCCTCGTTCCACTGCCTCCCACATCGACACCTGCGTAGAACATGACTCCTCCATGGATGACGGGTCGAAACGAAGACTCAGGGGCCTGTGGCGTGGAAAACAGCCACGGCATTTCCGAAAAATCGGCGCAGGTTGATGATCGGCGCGGCGTGCCGTCGGCGTGGGTGCACGTCATTGGTCAATAGGATCCACGCCACCCCGCGCCCGATGTCCACCCAGCAGCCGGTGCCCGTGAAGCCGGTGTGGCCAATCGCGCTGGCTCCCGCGAGGCTCCCCCCACTCCAACCATGGTGTTTGCGTTCCCAACCCAGTGCTCGGGTGGCCGACCCGGGCCGCAGCATTTCGTCCATCGCGGCCGCCGAGAGCCAACGACCATTTAGAACGTCCTGGAGCACTTCCATCACCCCACTCACCGTGCCGAAGAGTCCAGCATGTCCAGCGGCGCCGCCCAACGCGTACGCATTCTCATCATGAACCTCACCGCGCAACACGCGGCGCCGAAGGCGGCAGTGCTCAGTGGCCACCGCACAGTCGGGATTGGGCCGGAACGTCAAACCAGGAGGAAGAGGCCGGTGCTGCAGCGGTGTTCCGCGGATCCGCTCGATTAACAGGCCTAACAGGATGTAGCCGACGTCGGAGTAGACGTTTGCGCCCTTCTGCCACACCTCGTTGAGAAACCGTGTTTTTCTGGACTCAGGAGTGCCTACCCATTCGTACAGTGGTACCGAGGCAGGAAGGTGCGCTTCATGCATCAGGAGTTGCCGCACCGTAACGTTTTCCAAGAGGTCGCGGTTGCTCGTCAGAATTTCAGGCAGCCACTGCTGAATCCGGCTGTCCAGGTCTACCTTGCCCTCCTCGACCAGCAAAAGAATCTCTCGCACGGTGAAGAGCACTTTCGTCAGACTGGCCAGATCGAAGTACATGTGGTGGTGCAAAGGAATTATGGTTGGCTCCCGCTGAGACGCCCCGAACGCTGCCTGATACAACGTTCCATCGGCGGTGACCATACCTACGGCTGCGCCAGGGAACAGACCGTCGTTCACGGCCTGCTCGACTAGAGCGAAGGGCGGGATCATGCGTGCGCGAGGGCGTCGCGAAGCTGACCGTTCATAGCGGTCAAACGTTGACGGGCTGCGGACGCGCTGACCTGCAGGCGGAGCATCACGATCGCTGCTTTGAGCTGTCCCTGAGCCAACTCCAGGGTTGTGCGGGCTGTGTGTTCATCTGCGCCAGTAGCCGCCATGATCAGCCAGACGCTGCGCTCGCGTAACTTGTGATTGTTCGGCTTGACGTCCACCATCAGATTGCCAAAGGCTTTGCCGAGACCAACCATGACAGCCGTCGAGAATATACTCAGCGTGATTTTCTGAGCTGTTCCAGCTTTCAGCCGGGTTGAGCCGGTGATGACCTCGGCGCCGGTATCGAGGACAACCACGCAGTGAGGGAGCGCCTCGAACGCTCCCCTGCGGTTGTTGATCATCGTGATGGTATAGGCACCTGCCTGACGTGCCGCCTGGAGCGCGCCAATCACGTACCGGGTGGTGCCGCTGGCCGACACCCCGATCAGCACATCAAGGGGGCCTACACCGAGATTTCGAGCGTCACTCGCGCCCTGCGCCATATCATCCTCGGCCTCTTCTGCAGCCGTAACGGCCGCCTTGGATCCGCCGGCGAACATCGTCACCGCTCGCTCTACTGGCCATGAAAACGTAGGCGGCAATTCAGCAGCGTCCAGCAAAGCAAGCCGTCCACTTGCTCCGGCACCTGCATAGATCAGGCGGCCACCACCTTTGAGGCGTGCCACAGTGTGTTTCACCGCTTCTTCCAGCTCAGGGCTCGTTGCCTGAACCGCCTTGGAGGCGCGAGCCTGATCCGACATGACTTCGAGAAGCTCGTTGGGGGAAGCAGGTCAAAGTTCTCATACCGAGGATCAATCTGTTCTGTGAGTGGGAGTGAACTCATGCGGCCCTCCTTGGTGTGGGGTGTAAGATCAGGGGCTGGTGCGGTTGAGTGGTCAAACGCGGGTGAGCAGGCTGCGCAATTCCCTTCCCACACGGTGGGCGGCAGGCGGGCCGTAATTGGAGAGCACCACGGTCGTCAGCTCACTGCTGAGGTCGAAATCGAGCCAGGCACTGATACCGGTGCCTGCGCCGGACATATGGAGCAGATCGCGGTCATCCGCATGAACTTTGAACACCCCGTACCCGGCCTGACTATCAGAGCGGTTGGTCGGCACGAACGTCGATGCCAGCAGGTGCATCCGGGCCTCGTCGAGGAGTGTGCCATTCCGGGTCGCCTGGATGAAATTTACGAGATCCATCGCGTTGGCATAGGCGTACCCGTGGGGCCCACCGCGAACCTCGATCTCGCGGACATGGGTGCGGCGCGGGCGTGCCAAGTCAGTGGGGTGACGGATATGCAGTTCGTAGCCTGTGGCGCGCTCGGGATGGTCGAAGTCGATTTCGTCAAACCCAGCCCCATGCATGCCCGCTGGTTTGAAAATCAATTCCCGGACTGTGTCAAAGTAGTCCTTTTGTGCGGCGTGCTGAAGGATGACGCCCAGGATGACGTAGCCGACATTGCTGTAATGCCAGTGCCGATGCATCTCACGCTCAGGCGTACATCGCTTAACCAGATCCCACCAGGTCTCCATGTCGCGGCAGCGGTCTTTCCACAACCAATGCAGGTCTCCAGTCAGGACGGCCGGGCCGAACCCCCCGGTGTGGGTCAGGAGCTCATGCACGGTGATGCCGCGCCAGCTGTCGACACACTGGGGCAGATGATCGTTGATCTCATCCTGGAGTGAGAGGCGGCCATCTTGCACCATCCGAAGAACACCGACCGCCGTGAACATCTTCGTGAGCGAAGCCAGGTTGAAACGAGTGCCCGCTCCAATGCGAGTTTGTGACGCCTGATTGGCTATGCCCGCGCAGGCCTGAAATATGGTTTCAGGCCCTCGGCGGAGCAGGACGCATCCAGAGAACAGGTCATGCGTGGCGAGCGTATCAATGTAACTTTGTGCAGCGGACCAGACGGAAACTCGCGCTTCGGGGCGGGTGGGCACGGTCACAAAACGGTGACCGTCGTGCACAGACGCCAGGTGAAACCGCTTCAGCTGCCCCACGTCTGGATCGACCTCAATGGTGAGACGCACCCGGCCAGTAACAATGGGATGCCGTTCCCTGGCGGTGATGCTCAGGCGCCTTTCCGTGTGCTCGTGGACTGTTTCGACCTTCAACCCACGGTTGAGGTAGACCAGCGGAGCGGCCCAGTCACCGAGTTCGGGGTGAGCCGTGGGTACGGGCACGAGATCGCTTTCTTCCAGATGGAGTCCGGGTGCGGATGTGGCCTGCAGAAACGCGACGAGCTCAGGCATCGTCGACTCATCGTAGAGCGCGAGGAAACGGCGGAGCCACTGGCCAGCAGCTGTCTTGAGAAGGTCGGTGGTCGACACAGGGTGGATGATGCCTCCTCATTCATGGCCTGGGCACCGCTGGCCACCAGGACGACGTGCTGTTGAGGCGAGGGGTGACATGGTCGAGAGGTTGAACGTTTGGTCACCCTACGGTGGGCCGGACTGCATGTCAACAACTTAGCACCCAAATGGATGCCAAAGAGGTGCCTAGAGGCGTCGACGATTCGGTCAATAAAAACCAGTACAGTAAATACCCCTGGAGGACAGCATGGATGCAAGTCAAAGCCCCTCATTTTTCGCGGCCCTGCCAGAACTTGCGGTTCAATTTGGTACCCCAACATACGCGTATGATTGGGCAACCCTCCGCGAACGCGCCACCACCTTACGGGCGGCTTTCCCTGACGCCCAGGTTCGTTACGCCATCAAAGCAAACCCCAACGTCAACTTGCTTGAGCGCCTCAAGAGCGAGTTCGAATTTGGCTTCGATGCTGTCTCCGGTGGCGAAGTCCATCGCGCCCTTTACGCCGGCACGCCAGGGCCGGACATCGTGCTCAACGGGCCTGGCAAACTGACGGCCGACTTCGCCCTGGCACACGAGGTGCAGGCCACCCTTGTCCTCGACTCGCATGACGAAGTCCACCGGGCCGCTCGCCACGCCCCAGGCGCCCGCGTCCTCATTCGGGTGAATCCGGAACTGCAGGTCGGCACCCATGATCACCTGGCGACCGGCAACGGAAGTGCCAAGTTCGGTGTCCTGCTAAAGGACGTTCCTGAGGTTTATCTGAAGGCGCGTAAAGTCGGACTGAACGTCATCGGCCTGCACGTACACATCGGATCCTCTATCGATAATCCGGAGGACTTCACTCAGGCGTTCGCCAAAATTCAGAATCTGGCGTCCAGCGTCGGCCCTGTTGAGGTGCTCGACATAGGGGGAGGCTTCGGCCTGACTTTGGATCTGCACGCTCTGGGCCAGAAGGCCACGAGGCTTGCGCAGGCCTTCCAGGCCGAGTTGTGGATAGAGCCAGGCCGTTACCTGGTTGCTGATGCTGGGATCCTGCTCACTCGGATTGTGGGGTTAAAGCGCACGCACCGGCCGTTTGTCATCTGCGACGCCAGCATGACGGAGCTTCTCCGGCCGATGTTGTACGGATCCAGGCATGCGGTGTTGCCGCTCAGGGAACGTCACGCCCCTCCTTCCGTCTGGGATCTGGCAGGATCCGCCTGTGAGGCTGGAGACGTTCTGGCGCGTGACATCACTCTGCACGAACCGGTCGAGGGCGACCTGCTGGTTATCGCCCAGGCAGGAGCCTATGGTGCCAGTATGGCGTCGAATTACCTGACTCGCCTGCGGCCAGCGGAAGCGGTGTGGGACGGGGTTCAGTGGGTTCAATGGCGCCGCCGTGACATCCTCTCGGACCTCCTTGCCGCCGAACTGGCCGCGGCACCGGCAGTGGGGGCACACCATGATTGACCCCCGGGTGAACCGCGCCTTGGCCTTCACGTACCAGAACCCGGTACTGCTGCTTCAGCAGCTTCTTCGCTTCCGCACGGTCAATCCGCCAGGAAACGAGCTCGCCTGTCTGCAGTTCGTTCAGGACGTGCTGGCCAGTGCCGGGGTTCCTTCCAGACTTCTCGGGCATCACTCAGCCCGCCCAAATCTCATTGCCCGACTGGCGGGAGCCGGGACTGCCCAGCCGCTCTTGCTACACGGACATGTTGACGTGGTCGCGGCAGAGGAACCTCAATGGCAATACCCTCCCTTCGCTGGAGTGATCGAAAACGGCTATGTCTGGGGACGGGGGGCACTGGACATGAAAGGGGGCCTTGCTATGATGCTCAGCGCCCTCCTCCGCGCCAGGATGAGCGGCCTCACGCTGCCTGGCGACGTGATCGTGACGCTCGTCTGTGACGAAGAGGCCGGCAGCGATCTTGGAGCAAAGTACCTAGTCAAGGACTGGGCCCATCTGTTTGATGGCGTTAAGTACGCCATCGGTGAATTTGGCGGATTTATGCAGACGATTGATGGCCAGCCCTTCTTCCCGATCATGGTGGCCGAGAAACAGATCTGTTGGATGACGGCGACTTTCCGAGGACCGACGGGGCATGGATCCGTGCCCAAAGCGGATATGGCCATGACCAAGCTGGGACGCATGCTCAATATGCTTGACCGCACTCCCCTCCCTATCCACGTTCCGCCCGTAATGCAGACCATGCTCGGTGCCATCGCTTCAGGCGTAAGTGCACCGGTGGCGCGCGACTTGCGCGACCTGACCAGCGCGGATCAGGCGGACGCCGCGCTCAGCCGCTTGGGCGAGACGGGCCGTCGACTGGCTCCGCTGTTGCGGAACACGATCAGCCCCACCATTGTTCAGGGGGGAGAGAAGATCAATGTGATTCCGGCCGAGGTCACCCTCCAGCTGGATGGTCGGCTACTCCCCGGCCAAACACCGGATGACCTCCTTCTCGGAATCCGCGCGCTTGTCGGGGAGGACGTCGACTTGGTGGTCGACCGTTACGACTGGTCTCCTGCCGAACCAGACCTGGGTTGGTTCGGCACCCTGGCCACCATTCTCCAGGAGATGAGGCCAGATGCCATCCCTCTTCCCTCTGTGCTGGGTGGCGTGACAGATGGGCGATTTTTCGCCCGGCTCGGCATTCAGACCTACGGCTACCTGCCAACCCCACTTCCGAATGAATTCGACGCCATGTCAGCGATTCACGCACCCAACGAACGAATCCCGGTGGATAGCCTTGAGTTCGGGACGCAGGCCATCCTAACAGCTCTCCAACGGGCACCAGCGTAAAGGGCAGTATGAGACAGGGCCAACTTACGTCAACGGCGCAAACAGTTTGGCGAGAAGGCGATCCCGATAAGCGTCGTCCCAACCGACGCGCTTGCGATTTTTTGCCAGTCCTCCAGCGGTGCCTTCGAGTCGCATGACATTCAAGGCCCAGCGCCGCATGACGGCCATATTTTCTGCACCGTGGTCTTTCACGGTGCGCCGGGCATCCTCATCGAACGCGACATCCAGCACCCAATGCAGCTTGTTCTCAACGTGCCAGTGCGTCCTGATGCTCTCCAGCGCCTCGTGGGCATCACCTGGGAGCGAACTCAAAAAGTAGCGATCCTGCACGCCCAGGATCCCTTTGATGGTGCGCTCAGAGCGCACCATTACCACACTTTGAAGGCCCGGCCACACGTGATCATCCAGGGTAGGGTCCAGCATGTGCGACGTTCTTCCCGGCCATGTCCTGTGTCCACCGTCGTCACCGTCTGGAGCGCCGTCTGGATGAATGGACGACGTAAGGCGTCGTCAAACATCTCCTGCACGTCCTCGAACAGGGTAGGCTTGAAATTGCAAGGGTTTAGTGGTTCTTGCACGCTTTTGGTGCATGCGGTTAGCCAGAAAGGACACGGAGTCGCAGGAGATCAAACTCAGGAGTTGCACCTTGCATAGCGGAGTGAATAGCCGTGCTAGTGCAGGAATTCCGCGTTTTTCGAGAACAGGTGCAGCAGTCGGTTGAGATGTAGATGGGGCAGCACCGTGACCAGCGCCAGGAACGCACATTCCTCCGGGGTCAGCCCGTCCTGCCGATGGAGAATTGCCAACGTCCAGGCCAGGAAAACCAGCAGGATCCAGCGATCCAGCCCCACGACAGTTCGCAACGCGAACTGTTCCAGGCCGAACTGATGCTTCCCCTCCTTGAAAAAGGATTCTTCGTTCCACCGCTCTTTGCCCTCCTGGGTCACCTCGTCTCCTTCCATCAGTTCTGAAGACACCGCATGAAATGTTCGATCTCTACGGTCGAAGCGGCCCAACGTCAGCGTCTCATACGGCCAATTCTTCAGTTCAACATAACCGCCGTGTGGGCACTCAGAGACGGTCACTTCCCCTGGATGCAGGGTGCGCCGAGTGGTACGGACACCCACCACGAACTCAAAACCAAGCTGCCGGACCTCATCGAGAAACACTGCTGCTTCAAAACCGCTGTCAGCCAGCACCCGGATGCGAAACCGGGAACGGATGGAGTGAGGAACAGTGCGAAGCATCTCGCGCGCCAATGTTGTGGGTGTGGGCGTGCTTTTCCCCTTGTACACCCGGTAGGCCACCGGGAACTTCACGTCCCGGTACTGAGCGAAGA
>NZ_JNIW01000088.1 GCF_000701425.1 Deinococcus frigens DSM 12807
CCTGGGCTACACACGTGCTACAATGGATGGTACAACGCGCAGCCAACTCGCGAGAGTGAGCGAATCGCCAAAAGCCATCCCCAGTTCAGATCGGAGTCTGCAACTCGACTCCGTGAAGTTGGAATCGCTAGTAATCGCGGGTCAGCATACCGCGGTGAATACGTTCCCGGGCCTTGTACACACCGCCCGTCACACCACGGGAGTATATTGCAGCTCAAACCGCCGGGAGCTTTACGGCAGGCGTCTAGGCTGTGGTACATGACTGGGGTGAAGTCGTAACAAGGTAACTGTACCGGAAGGTGCGGTTGGATCACCTCCTTTACACGGTTCCGCACTGCGTTCATCATGATTCGTGAGAATCTTTATCTCATCTGCCCCAGCGCCCCCAACGAAAGTTGGGGGCGCTTCTTTGCCTGTCTTCTGACTGACCAACACCAGATAGACTTAAGATATGACCGCTGACTTTCAAGCTGCCTTTGTTCAGGCCCAACAGGACGTCCAAAATTTGCCCAAAAAACCCGGCAACGACGTGATGCTCAAACTGTACGCCCTGTACAAACAGGGCACCACAGGTGACGCCGGGACAGAGCGTCCAGGTGGCTTTGATTTCGTGGGCGCGGCCAAATATGATGCCTGGGACGCCGTGCGCGGCAAGTCGTCAGAGGAAGCGCAGCAGGCATACGTGGAGCTGGTCAGGTCGCTTCAGGTGGGCGGGCTGAAGTAAGCTGGGCGGGTGGCGGACCTCCCCGTTCCTGAACCCAGTCCTGATACGGCTGGCCTGTCCCCTGTGCTGGCCCCGGCCAAGGCGCGGATGCGCGAGCTGGCCGCCGACTATGCTCAGGCGCTGCCTGGTCTGGATACCCACAGTCTGATGTCGGGACTGGACGGCGTGACCCTGACGTTCATGGCGATGGGGGACCGCGACGGCGCGTATGACCCCGAACACCGCGTCATTCTGATCAACAGCCGCGTGCGCCCGGAACGGCAGCGCTTCACGCTGGCCCACGAGATCGGCCACGCGCTGCTGCTGGGCGACGACGACCTGCTGAGCGACCTGCACGACAACTTTGAGGGAGACCGGCTGGAGGAGGTGATTGAAACGTTGTGCAATGTGGCGGCGGCAGCGATCCTGATGCCCGAGAATCTGATTACCGAATTGCTGGCCCGCTTCGGCCCCAGCGGACGCGCGCTGGCCGAGCTGAGCCGCCGCGCCGACGTGAGTGCCACCAGCGCCCTGTACACCCTGGCCGAGCGCACCGAGGCTCCGGTGATCTACGCGGTGTGCGCCGTCTCACGCCTGGAGGCCGATCCGGCAGACGACGCCGACGACGCGCGGCCCACCGGCAAGGCACTGACCGTCCGCGCCAGCAGCGCCGCGCCCGGCGTCAAATACAGCCTGCGTCCTGGCACCCCCATCCCCGAAGATCATCCGGTGGCAGTGGCGCTGGATACCCGCATCCCCATCACCCAGGACAGCTACATTCCCTTTCGCTCCGGGCGCAAGATGCCCGCCTACGTGGATGTTTTTCCGGAGCGACACCGCGCGCTGGTCAGTTTCGCCTTGCCCGTCAAGCCCAGTACAGTTCAAGACCGCAGGGAAGAGGTCTGAACTCTCGGCACGGCCTGACCTTTGGGTTCCGGATGCCGGGCGGCGAGCGCGGTGCGGATGGCTGGCGGGTAGAATGGCGCGGCACGGCGGTCATGGGCGTCCTGAATGTCACGCCGGACAGTTTCAGCGATGGGGGGCAGCACTTTGGGCTGGGGGCGGCCCTGGCCTGTGCCCGCCAGATGCACGGCGCGGGCGTGCTGATCCTGGACATCGGCGGCGAGAGTACCCGGCCCGGCGCGGAACCTGTGCCAGCCGACACCGAACTGGACCGCGTTCTCCCTGTGATCCGGGAATTGAAGGAAGACGGGGTGCTGCTCAGCGTGGACACCCTCAAGCCGGAGGTGGCGCAGGCGGCGCTGCGGGCCGGGGCGCATCTGGTCAACGACGTGGGCGGTGGGCGTGATCCCGAGATGCTGCGGGTGTGTTCCGATGCCGGCGCGCCGCTGTGCATCATGCACATGCAGGGCGAGCCGCGCACCATGCAGAACAGTCCGCACTACGGCGACGTGGTGGCCGAGGTCTTCGCGTTCCTGCGCGGGCAGGCGGCGGCGGCGCGGGCGGCGGGCGTGCCGGATGTGCTGCTTGATCCCGGCATCGGCTTCGGCAAGACGCGGGAACACAATCTGGCGTTGCTGCGGGCGCTGCCGCAACTCACGACCGGGCCGGACGGCGTGCTGGTGGGGGCCAGTCGCAAACGCCTGATCGATTATCTGGCCGACGTGCCGCAGGCCGGGGACCGCGATCCCGGCACGCTGGCCCTGCACCTGCATGCGGCCCGCAGCGGCGCGGCAGTGGTGCGGGCGCACGCGGCGGCGGCCCATGTTCAGGCGTTGCGCGTTCAGGCGGCGCTAGACTTGCCGGGATGAGGACTGTGCCGGGAACACGAGCATGAGCCGGGTGGTGCTGGAGGGGCTGGAATTTTACGCCCGCCACGGCGTCTACGACACCGAGGGGGTGCTGGGCGCGCGCTTTGCGGTGGACGCCGAACTGCATTACGACTTTGCCGGGCTGCCCGACGAACTGAGCGCCGCCGTCAATTACGCCGCCGTGTACGCCGCGATTCAGGAAGAGGTCACGGGCCAGCGCCATCAACTGATCGAGGTGCTGACGGACCGGATCGCCCGGCGCATCCTGCGCGATCAGCCGAAGCTGGCGCGCGTCACCGTGCGTGTCCACAAGCCCTTCGCCCCGCTGCCCGGCGTGTTCCGCGACGTGTACGCCGAGCTGACGCTGGAGCAGCCTGCGCCTTGAACCATCCGCATGACGACGCCTACATCGCCCTGGGTGCGAATCTGGGCCAGCCACTCGCCACCCTGCGCTGGGCCGCAGCGGAAGTCGCGCGGTTAGGTGAAGTACGCGCGGTCTCAAAGCTTTACCGCACTGCCCCCGTCGGCGGTCCGCTGAATCAGCCGGATTACCTGAATGCGGCGCTGTGCCTGCGGACCAGCCTCTCGCCGCTGGAACTGCTGAGCGCCTTGCACGGCACCGAGGCCCGGGCCGGGCGCGAACGCCGGGAACGCTGGGAGGCGCGGGTGCTGGACCTGGATCTGATCCTGTACGGCAGTCGGGTGGAGGCCGGGCCGGGGTTGACTCTGCCACATCCGCGCGCCTGGGAGCGGGCCTTCGTTCTCGCACCGCTGGCGGATCTGAATGCAGGGCTGATCCATCCACAGACTGGGGAAACGGTGGCACAGGCGCTGGCGCGGGCGGACGCGTCGGGGCTGCGGGTGGAAGAGGCCGACTGGTTCCCGCCTGCCTGAATCTGGCCGTCGCCTACCGTCTGCCCGCCGCCCCGGCGCTATGCTACGGGGCGATATGAGCGAACTGACCTCCAATAAACGTCATGGCGGCCTGGGCCGCGCGCTGCTGTGGGTGGCCATTGTGCTGACTGTGGCGCTGCTGGGCTTTGTGACCGCCGTGGCTGTGCGCAGTAACCCGATCTACAGTGACCGCGAGGCCAATGGCGTCAGCAAATACAAATTTATCGAGCAGTGCCGCGAACTGCTGGAAGACACCGAGAAGCTGACCGTGAACGCGCAGGGGCAGGCCGTCCCCTTGCAGACTCTGGTGGAACAGAGCGCTCCGCTGGCCAAGGGCGACGAGCTGCACGCCGAGCTGGAGGCCGAACCCGCCCAGATCATCCGCGCCACCGAGACCATCGAGGGCGGCGGCTGGACCCTGACCGCGCCCGCCACCATCTCTGTCCGTAACGGTTCTAGGACCCGCGCGCTGGGCCAACTGCCCATGCAGTGCGTGCACCCCAAGGGCAAGGAAACGCAGGCGCAGTTGGGTTTGCCGGGGCAGTAAGGCCGGAACGGTAAAGACAGGGACCCCTCCCCGAACCCTCTCCCCAGCGGAGGGGGCTTTTTTTGCGTTAAAGACCCTGGTACCTGCCTCCGGTCACATCACCACGTCCAGCCCGCTCAGGCACTCCTCGGCAATCGCGCGGGCCAGGGGATCGCGGGTGCTGCGGGCGTAACTGACGCCCAGATGCAGGTGGGTCTGGCCGCCGGGACTGCCCACCAGGGCCAGGGTCTGGTAAAAGGCCAGGTGGGTGTGCGCCAGCAGCACGTCGCGGGTGCGTTCGGGCGGCAGGGTCCGCAGCAGGCTCAGGGCGTCGGCGTAGGCTTCCAGCGCGCGGGACTGATCGCCCTCGACGGCCCACTCGCGCCCCAGTTGCAGGGACCGGGCCGCCGTGAGATACGCGCTTCGCATGGCGCAGAGTCTAGCGTGAGCGCGGCCCCGAAACCCGTGCAGCGCCGGGATGCGCTATCCCTGGGGGGCCGATGACCCCTGACCCACCTCCCACCGCCTCGCTGACCCTGCCCCTTCGTCTGCCGTACTCGGAACTGTCGAAACTGGCGGCAGCTTGGGCGGTGGAGCAGACTTTCACGCTGCCGCTGCCGACTGCGCCCACCCTGCGCGTCACCAGCATTCAGCTCAGCGCTGCCGGGCCGCGCCTGAACGCTGCCGTCTCGGTCCAGAGTAGCGGGCTGCTGGGCCTGAAGGCCACCTTCGATCTGTCCGGCAAACCTGTGCTGGACCAGGCCGGGCAGGTGCTGACGCTGGACGACGTGGCTCTAAATACCCGCAAGGAGAGTCTGAGCGGACGGTTGCTGGGCCTGCTGGCCGACGCCCGCGTGACGGCGTACCTGACACGGCTGGCGCGTATGGACCTCGGCCCCCGGCTGGCGCAGGTGCGTGCCGAGGCGCAGGCCCGCCTGCCGTTCTCGCCGCTGGACGGCATAGAGATAATGGGCACGGTCACGCAACTGGCAGTGACGGGTCTGGAGATGACCCCCGACGCGTTGCTGCTGACCGCCGTGGCGGGTGGAGACCTGCACGTTACCCTGAAGGCCGGTGGACTGCTGAATCCTGGGGGCCTGCGCTAGCCTGGACCCATGCCTGATTTCCCCCTCTCGGTCCATCCCAACTGGGCCACGCTGACCGAAGACGACACCCAGCCCTGGGACACGCTGGAAAGTCGCAAGCTGGTGGACGGGTACCGGGTGGTCCTGGAAGACCGTGTGCGGGTCAGGGCGGGTGTGGAAACGCTGTACCAGTACCGCCCGCGCGGCCCGCGCGCCGTGTTCGTGCTTCCTGTGACGGCGGCGGGCGAGGCCGTGCTGATCCGCCAGTACCGTTACCCGCTACGCGCCAGCATCATGGAAGTCGTCGCGGGCGGCGTGGAACGCGGCGAGGAGTTGCTGCCCGCCGCCGCCCGCGAGTTGCTCGAGGAGGTGGGCGGCGTGTCCCACGAATGGGTGCCGCTGCCTGGCTTCTATCCGCAGCCCAGCATCAGCGGCGTGGTCTTTTACGCCACGCTGGCCCTGAACGTGACCCTGGGAGCCACCCACCATGAGGACACCGAGACCATCGAACGCGTGGTGGTGCCGCTACCCGAGGCGTACCGCATGCTGGAGGCCGGGGAGATTCAGGACGGCCCCAGCGGCCTGACACTGTTCCACGCGCGGCGGCATCTGGTGGAGCGGGGACTGCTGTAGGGTTCCGCCGTGTCTAACCTGCCTGCCCCTGACCTCCCGGCCCCCTTCACCACCCTGGCCGGGGAACACCGCCACAGCGCCGTGGTGGAGAACAGCGAATTTCTGGCCTTCGCCGCGCGGGCCGACACGCCGCCGGAAGCCCTGGCATATCTGGAGACCGTCAGGGAACGCTACCCCGACGCCACGCACCACTGCTGGGCGTACCAAATCGGGACCGAGTACCGCTTCAACGACGACGGAGAGCCGAGCGGTACGGCGGGCGCACCACTGTTGCGGGCCATCGGCGGGCAGGAACTGGATCACGTTATGGCCGTGGTGGTCCGCTATCACGGCGGCGTCAAGCTGGGCACCGGTGGCCTGGTGCGCGCCTACGGTGGGACAGCGGCCCAGTGCCTGCGAACTGCGCCCCGGCTGGAGGTCCGCCCGCGTCAGCGTCTGCGCGTGCGCGTGCCGTTCCCGCACCTGAGCGCTCTGTACCACCTGCTGGACACCTTCGATACGGCGCGCGGCGAGGAGGAGTACACCGCGTCGGGCGTGGAGATGACGCTGTGCCTCTTTCCGGAAGATGTGGAGGCGTTCACGGCAGCTCTGGCGGACGCGACGCGGGGGGAGGCGGGAGCAGAGAGCGGCTGAAAGTCTGCTTACCCGCGCCCAGCCACACGGCGCAGGCGACTGGTCACCGCAGGTACGGCACGCTGGGCCAGGGTCTTGAGTTCGTTGGGCGGCCCCAGGAAAATGGCGGCTGACAGCGCAATTGCGCCCACCACCAGTTCGGCCAGGAACAGCAGCGGCAGGGGCGTTCCCAGGCTGCGCAGCGGGATGACCACAATGTAAAATGCAACGGCGGTCCCCAGGCCACACAGCAGGCCCACCCCGTAGGACTGGAGAATTTCGCGCCCACTGCCCACGATGGAGCGGGCCAGCAGTTCGAGGGCGAAATTTCGCAGCACCGTGCCGCCGAGCAAAACGGTTGCGATGGCCGTGATGCTGCCGCCCAGGCTGTACGCCGTCCAGAAGGCCAGCGCCAGGCCCACGGTGTACACGGCCTGAATCCTCAGCTTGACACTGAGGTTGGCGGTGGCCTCGGCCAGCACCCCTGCCAGGTTGCTGGAGGCCATGAACGGCACGGCCAGGGCGAAGATCTTGACCAGGATCACGGCCCCCACGAACTGTGAACCCAGCAGCACGCCCACCACTTCAGGGGCCGCCACGAAGATGCCGCCCGCGACACAGGAAATGACGATCAGCAGGGCCAGCAGGGCCGAATGGTGCGCCCGGCGCAGCCGCTCCGGTTCGCTCTGGACCGCACTGAACGAGGGAGCCAGCACCCGCGTCAGGCTGGTCGCGAAACTCATGGCCGGGGTGCCGATGGCTTTGTATCCCCGGCTGTACAGGCCCAGTTGTGCGGTGGGATACAGCCGGGCCAGCATGATGCTGTCCAGGTTAGTGCTGACGAACTCCAGAAAGTTAATGACGGTGACGCGGGTGGCGAAGGCATACAGGTGCCGGTAGGAGTCGGGGCGGAAGGTCAGACGCAGGCTGTGGCGGGTGTAGGCGTACAGGATGACCATCTGGATCAGGGCCTGGGCAATCTGGCTGATCGCCAGGCTGAACGCCCCGAAGCCCAGGGCTGCGGCCCCCAGCCCGAACAGACCGTGACCGATGACCAGGGACACCAGTTCGCCGATCATCAGGGGGCGGAACTTCAACTGGCGGCGCAGCAGGCTCTGCGAGATAATGATCATGGCGTTGAGCAGATAGGCGACGGCGTAGCCCCGGAAGACCATCACCAGATCGGGCATGTTGAAGTACTGTCCGGCCAGCGGGGCCAGCAGCCACGCCGCCACCGTCGCCAGCAGTCCCAGCCCAATCGAGGATGTGAACCCCGCCTGCACGTCCTCACCGCTCAGTTCCGGCTTCTGGACCAGGGCCTGGCCCACCCCCAGATCGGCGATGAACTGGCCGAAGCGTTGCAGCACAAAGGCAATCGCCACCACGCCGAACTCGGCAGGCGTCAGCAGGCGTGACAGGATGGCCGTGAAGACCAGACCCAGGACCGTGGCAATGCCCATCGTCAGGTAGCTCCACTTCACGGCATTGACGGTCCGGCTCTTGAGATCGCTACTGGTCACAGGGGAACTCCGGGTCTGCCGCGTTGCTGGGCGGTCCAGGTCTGATGGTTCATCAGGAGGCGTGGGCTACGGGAGGAACAGCTCACGGGGTTTTCTCTGGGCCAGAGACGGGAGGACCAGAAACGGGCCAGGACGGCTGACCCGCCCAGCGGGCCTCTTCGAGCACCTGAGCATACAGGTCCGAATACATCTGGGCCTGCCGATTGAAGGTGTACTGGGCCGTCACCTTGGCAAGCGCGGCCCCGGCCAGCGCACGGGGCTGGGGATGATCCAGCAGAAAGGCGATGCCGGCGGCCAGATCGGCCACGTCGCCGTGCCGGGCCAGGTAGCCGTTGACGCGGTGGTCCACGATGTCGGCTGGACCGCTGCTGTCAAAGCAGACCACCGGGGTGCCGCAGGCCAGTGATTCCATGGCCACCTTGCCAAACGCCTCTTCCAGCGAGGGCATCACCGTCAGGTCCGCACCCGCATACAGGGTGGCCAGGGCGTGGTCATCGTCCACCGAACCCAGAAAGTGGGTCTTCAGGGCCATCGGCGGCGGGGTCTGGCCGTGCAGCGGCCCGAAGACCACCAGTTCCAGCCCGTGGGCGTCGGGTCGCCGGGCCAGCACCTCGGCGGCGCGGCGCAGTTCTGTGAAGCCCTTTCGGGTGTCGCTCAGCGGACTCATGGCCCCGAACAGGATCAGCCGCTGGCCCGCCGCCAGGCCCAGGTCGGCCAGCGGGCCGGGGGCCGCGCGGGCCGCTTCCCGCCCCAGGGGCCTGAACACCGCTGTATCCAGGGCGTTGGGAATCACTACCGTGCGGCGTCCGGCGAACAGCGAGCTGCGCCGCGCCTCGTCGGCCAGCCAGTGGCTCAGGGCCACCAGCGTCAGGGGACGGCGGTTCCAGGCCCGTGACTTGCGGCGGTGCAACCTGCGCGAATAGTCGCCGGGCCGGGTGGACCCCAGCGCCGGGCAGTGGCCGCACTCGCCCTCAAAGCGAGTGCAGTCCTGGGCGTAATGGCAGCCGCCGGTCATGGGCCACTGGTCCCGCAGGGTCCACACCAGCGGCGCGCGGATGCCCGCCAGGCTCTCGGGACTCAGGAAGCCGTCGTTGACCCAGTGCAGGTTGACCACGTCGGGCCGCAGGGCATTAACCTGACGCTGAACCGGCAGATTCAGGGCGGCGGGCGAGAAGTACTGCGCCGGGTGCAGTCGCCCGCGCACCACGCGCTCGGCGCGCCGCGCCAGCGCCGAGGCCAGCGCCGGGTGGTACTGCGTTACCTTTGGGTCGTCGCTGACCTTGCGCTGCACCAGCATGCCCGAATCCAGGTGCGCGTCCAGCGCGCGGTGCAACCAGAACGCGCCTCTGGCCGCGCCGCCGCCGCCGTCACTGGTACTCAGGTGCAGGACCTTCATCGGGCGGAGGGCGCAGCGAGGCGGGCAGGCTGGGCGGGGCAGCAGGGGGGGAGGGCCGTCATCTGCGGGGCAGCATAGGCGCGCGCGCGTTACCCGAAAGTAAACTCCGGGGACACAGCCCCCAATCATACTGATTGCAGTCAGGCGGCCATGTCAGAGGCTGTTTGAAGCCTAATTCTTGGGGCATGCCGTGTGCATCGCCCGGCGTCAAGCGCACAACCTATTCAGCAAAATACAGCTCCCAGCCGCATCAATAAAGCCCTCGGAGATCGGCATACACTCCTCGTAGTCCACCTTCAGCCGTCTGAAGTTCAAGAGCCAGGCAAAGGTCCGTTCCACCACCCAGCGTTTGTGCACCACCTTGAACCCCTTCCCACCTCGCCGTGCCATCTCCACGGCCAATCGGAACTGCTCTTCGGTCGGTGTGTTGGTGGGCAACTGTGCGATGCCACCGACGAGCTTGATGCCTTCATCGGGGCGACGAACCACTTCAACCTCAATCCCAGTGGTGGTTTTTGCCCAGGCTTCAAAAGGTCCACCCCCGTATCCCCC
>NZ_JNIW01000089.1 GCF_000701425.1 Deinococcus frigens DSM 12807
TAAATGCTGGTGGGGTCTATGGCTGGATTCTCCAGCCACCGACGAACTCGGCGTTCGGTGCTCTGGGCGAACGTGGCACGGGAGTGAATGTAAGGGAGCCAGGCGGGGATGGAACTACGCTGGGAGAGCAGCAGGCCCGTGACCATCCAAGCCAGCGTGTGGGCGTTGCGGACGTCATTCCACAATCCACTCTGGAGGTGGGCGAAGACGGCTTGATAGAGTCGGGGCGCGTCCCCGGTAGCATTTTCGGTTGTCACAGACAGAAAGTGTCCCCTACCGGGGACGCTTTCTCATACTTTGTGTCAGGCCGTCAGGTGCCAGCGCTCAGCGCACCCTGACTTCCTGATCGAACCACGTCAGCACCCGCTCGCGGCCAAAGGGCCAGACGCCCACCTGCGCGGCGCGGCCCGCCTCCTGCACGAATTCGGGGAGGGGTCCGGCGTTCCTGGGGGTGGCGGTATACACCGGCGCATCGTAGGGCAGCCCGGCCAGTTCGCAGGCGCGCTCGATGCCGGTCCGCAGGTCGCCCAGCTCGTCCACCAGACCGCGTTCCAGGCCGTCCTTGCCGCTCCAGATGCGCCCGCGCCCGATCTCGTTGACCTGCTCCTTGGTCATCTTGCGGCCCTCGGCCACGCGCGAGGTGAAGCGGTCATAGACTTCCAGGATGCCGCGCTCGACGTGCTGGCGTTCCTCGTCGCTGTAGGGGCGGCTGGGGCTGTACATCAGCGCGCGGTCCCGGCCCACCCGCTCGGGCTTCAGGCCCTGGCGCGCGTTGAATCCCTGCAAGATCGGCTTACCGCTCACCACGCCGATGCTGCCGGTCAGGGTGTACGGCGAGGCGACGATGTGTCTGGCGTGCGTGGCGACGTAATACCCGCCGCTGGCCGCGTACTCGCCCATAACCACCACCACCGGCTTCTCAGACGTGGATACCTCGCGCCACATCAGGTCCGAGGCCAGGGCGCTGCCGCCGCCGCTGTTGACATACAGCACGATGGCGCGGGTGTCCTTGTCCTCCTTGGCCCGCTTAAGGGCCGCCACCACCGTGTCCGAACCGGCCATCGGGCCGCCCAGCAGCGGCAGGGGCAGCGCGTTGTTGCGGCTCTTGCCCGTGACAATCGTCCCGATCACCGGAACCACCGCCACCTTGCCCGCCTTGGGGCTGCCGAATTTGCGCGGCATTAGCAAGTCGATGACCGCCGCCAGTGGACGGGTGCCGGGGCCGACGAGTTCATCCTCGTAGGCCACTTTGGTGATCAGGCCCGCCTCCAGCGCTCCCTGCGCGCTGGTCAGATCGCCCGTCAGCCAGGTCACGGCCACCTCCCGGTCCACGGCGCGCGCCGCCGCCAGATCGTCGGCCCAGGCCGCTTCCAGACCGTCGATGTACGCCTGGAGCTGTTCGCGGTTGGCGTCGTCCATGTGGTCCTGCGAGAAGCGGGTCAGGGCGGCCTTGTATTCACGGATGCGCAGGTTCTCGAACTCGATGCCGTGCTTCTTGAGGAACTCGCCCAGGTATGTTTGCTCCAGACCGAAGCCGCCCAGCAGCACGTCCGCCGATTCAGGGGCGGCGATTTCCTTTGCGCCGCTGGCGGCGATTAAAGCGGTCATGGTCAGTTGCGGCAGATAGGCCACCACCCGCTTGTGCTGCGCCAGGCGGCCCAGCATGCCCCGGATGGCGTGCGCGGCGGCAGGCGAGGCCGTAAACTCGCTGATCTTCACCAGTACACCGTGCAGCCAGTCGGCGTCCGCCAGCTTTTCCAGCCGCGCCTCCAGCGCCTCCAGCGTCTCGGTGCGGCTGAGCAGCGCGGCAATCGGGTTGCCAGGGTTGCGCTCTGGGTAGGGGCCAGTGACGTCCAGCACGATCCAGGTGGGGTGGGTCATGCCGCCGGGCAGGTCAGAGTCCTTGTTCAGAAAGGGAATATTGATGGGGGCCATACCCGTAAACTACGCGCATCCGCGTGAGAGGGTTCCCGGCGGGTCCGCCGTGATATTGAGCCAGTCTCAACCTCTGCCAACCTGGGCATAGAAAAAGCCTGCCGCGCGGGCAGGCCGTGAGTTCACCCGAGATTCAGAAGGTCTTGACGTAGGCGAAGATGTTGGCGATGTCCGAATCGGTGAGCTGGCTGTCGGCAAAGCGCGGCATGGTGGCGTTCAGCTCGGTGCCGTCGGGCAGTTTGCCCTGGCGCAGCACGGTGTGGAACTGCTCTTGCGTCCACGATTTGGGACCGTTGGGGAGTTTGAGGTTCGCGCCGATGCCGCCGCCGCCGTCCGCGCCGTGGCAGCCCGAGCAGTTGCTGACATACAGCTCCTGGCCCGCCGATGGGTCGCCCTGGGTCTCGGCGGCCACGGCAGTCGCGGCGGGCGGCGCGCCGGTGGCGGCCTGCTCGTTGCTCTTGGTGTCGGGATCGGTGGGGGTCCCGGCCAGCGCCGCGTCGGTGTCGCCGCTGGGCGCGCCCTCGCCGCTCATCTCTCCGCCGGGCCTGGCCACTGCGCCCTCGGAGCCGCTGGCGGTGCCGCCCGCCGCGTCCTGTTTCACGTCGCCCTGAGCGCCGGGTGCGCCTGCCGCGCCGGTGGCGGCCACGTTGGCGCTTGGCGCGGCCTCGGACGGAACGCGGGCCTTTTCTTCTGTCTGTTCCTCGTGCGGTGTGGTGGCCATCCGGTATCCGGTGAACGATCCAGCCAGCGTCAGGGCCAGCAGCAGCGTCATGGTGACGGCGAACGTGTTCTTCATGGCCCAGAGGTTACCACACGGTCAGGGGGCTTTTGACCGCGCTGGACACGGCGAATTGCGCCGAGAATACAATGCTGGAGGGTGCGTGACGGACCCGCCCTGTGCCCCCGCACCGCTACACTGTCCAGCATGGTATCTCTGTCGTCTCATCCGCTCCGGCTGGTCTCGCTGGTGTCCAGCAATTCGGACATTCTGGCCGCGCTGGGGGCCGCAGGGTGGGTGGTGGCCGCCGACTCGCACAGCGACGCGCCTGGATTGGAGGCCGCCCGCCGGGTCGGCCCCGATCTGGACATCGACCTGGACGCGGTGGCCGACGCGCGCCCCGGTCTGGTCCTCGCCAGCCTCAGCGTGCCGGGCATGGAACGCGTGGTGGACGGCCTGCATGCGCGTGGCCTGCCCACCCTGATCCTCGATCCGGTGACAGTGGCCGACACGCTGGACGACATCCGCCTGATCGGCACAACCATCGGACTCCAGGCACGCGGGCAAGAGGTGGCCGCGCAACTGGAGGCGGACCTCGCCCGCCTGCGTGCCAGGTATCCCCGTCCGCCGCGCGTGCTGGTGGAGTGGTGGCCCCGCCCGATCATCGCCGCCACCCGCGAGTCGTGGGTCACGGAACTGCTGGCAGGCATGGGAGCGGTCAACGCCCTGGCCACGCGCCCTGGACGCAGCGCGCCCCTGACGCTGGACGAGGTGCGAGACTGCCAGCCGGACCTGATCGTGTGTTCGTGGTGCGGCGCGAAGAAACTGCGGCCGGAGGTGATCGAGGCGCGCGGCCTGGGCATTCCGGTGATCGCCGTTCCCGAGAGCGGCCTGGGCCGCCCCGGTCCCCGCCTGCTGGAAGGCGCACGGCAGATCGCGGCGGCGCTCCAGGCACTGGCCCTGGCAAATGCCTGAGCGGTTCTAGCTCTGCGCCGTCATTAATTCCCGGAGCTGAAAGGTGTGGCGCACAGGATGCATGACCGCGTGTTCCAGCATGGCGTCGATCCAGTAGTGCATCCCTGGCGTATAGATTTCGGGTTGCATGTCCGCGTTGGTCACCCCGGCTAGGGGCACGCGCCACCACGCGAGCAGGTGCTCTAGATAGGCTTCGGCCCGCGCCTCCACGTTTTCAATGCTGGGGACGGGTTCCAACTGCGGGTCCGGCAGCCCCAGATGCGCGCACATCCTGACCATGTACTGCCCCGATGAATTGAGAACATGCCAAAGCAAATGCTCCAGCGATTGATAGTGTTTGTCGGGTGTGGCGGGGAGGTGGACGTTCGACGCCCTGGCCCGCTGCCACACCCCCAGAAACTCGCGCATTTTCTTGTCGTGGAGCAGCACCAGCGCCCGCGCGGCGCGGGAACGGTAGGCGGCCAAGTTTTCGGTCATGCGCCATCTTGAGCCTCAGGGAGTTGCGGGGCGTCGGCCAGATTGCCTACTCCCAGGCCAGAATCGCCCTTAACCCGGCCAGGCAATCAGCGCGGTAGGCGGCCAGATCAGGCTCGGGATCAGCCAGAAAGCGCACGCTCAGGCCCTCTACCAGCGCCCGCAGTTGCCGCGCCCGGGTCTGCGCGCCCTCCTCTCCAGCCAGCCGCGCCAGTTCCAGGTCCAGCTCCAGCGTCTGCCGTAAAAAATCGCGCTGCACGGCCATCAGCTCCGGGTCGCGGGTGGCCGCCGCCAGGAAATCCAGCGACACGGTGTAAAAGCGCCGGGTGTTCTGCACGCCGTAGAACTGGTTGTCCACGAAGGCGCGCAGCTTGGCGTCGGGCGCCCCGGCCTGTCTCAGTGCCCGGCGTGTGGCCACCGTGATGGTGCGCGTGAAGCGCCGCATCACCGCCGAGAGCAGCCCGGCCCGGCTGCCGAAGTGGTACACCAGCGTCCCCCGGCTGACCCCGGCGTGCCCGGCGATGTCCGCCAGCGTCACCCCGGCGTAGCCGCGCTCGTACAGCGCCAGATACGCCGCTTTTTCCAGCGCTGAGCGCCGGGCGCGGTCCTGAATGGGGTTGACGGTGCGGGCCATGGGGCCTCATAGCATCGGGGCTGGGGCGTAGGGAGTCAACTCGTGCCAGCCTCCCCTGGCCGTAATACCGTGGTAATGCAGCAGGAAGAGGCTGGGTACGCAGCAGAGACGATGATCAATTCGGCATCCCCCTCTGTGCTCTGGAGGCTCACCCATGACCACCCTGCCCAGTGCCCCAACCCCGGCCACCCTCAAGGAACCCGCCATTTCCCGCCTGCTGTTCGCCGATCCGCGTCTGGCCCCGCTGTGGCTTTTGCTGCGCCTGTATGTGGGTTACGAGTGGCTCAGCGCGGGCTGGGGCAAGATAACCCATCCCGCCGGAGTCTGGGTGGGCGAGAAGGCCGGAACAGCCGTGACTGGCTTTCTGAACGGCGCGCTCGCCAAGACCGGCGGCGATCACCAGGACGTGGCGGGCTGGTACGGCTGGTTCGTGGAAAATCTGGCCCTGCCCAACGCGGCGGCGTTCTCGTACATGGTTGCTTACGGCGAACTGCTGGTGGGCGTTGCCCTGATCCTGGGCCTGTTCACCGGGATCGCGGCCTTTTTCGGCGGCTTCCTGAATGCCAATTTCCTGCTGGCTGGCACGCTCAGCAGCAATCCGCTGCTGTTCATCCTGGCCACCTGGCTGGTGCTGGGCTGGCGCGTGGCCGGCTGGTGGGGCCTGGACCGCTGGATTCTGCCGCGCTTCGGCGTCATGGAAAGGCCCGGTGCCGCTCTACCGGGGCCGGAAGAACGGCGGCAGGGCGCTCCCGTCAGGTAGTCGCCCGGAGGGAAAGCACCCGGACGGTTTGTGTCCTGGTGCTTTCCCTCCTGTGGTGAGCCGCGCGATTTGCCATACTCCCCCTCATGAACCTGCTGAGCGTTTGCGTGGGCCAGCCGCACGCCGTGCGGAGCAAGTCCGGCTGGACCGGCATTCACAAGCAGCCGGTGAACGGTGCGGTGTCCATCGGGCGGCTGGGCCTGAGCGGCGATCACATCCTGGACACGGAAAACCACGGCGGCCCCGATCAGGCCGTGTACATCTACACCGCGCCGGATTACGCCTTCTGGTGCGCCGAACTGGGCCGAACGCTGGAGCCGGGAACCTTCGGGGAAAACCTGCTGTTCTCGGACCTGGACTCCGCGCCTGTACGGCTGGGCCAGCGGTTTGGGGTGGGCGGCGTGCTGCTGGAGGTCACCTTTGCCCGCGTGCCCTGCGTGACCCTGGCCGAGCGCATGGGCGATCCGGGCTTTGTGAGGCGCTTCCGCGAGGCCCGCAGACCTGGCATGTACGCCCGCGTCATCCGGGAAGGCGGGGTGCGGGCAGGCGACGCCGTGACCCTCGCCAATGCTGTGGCGGACGGTGCACCGACGGTCCTCGATCACTTCGAGTCGTGCTTTGCCGGGCAGCGTCCGGCCCCTAGCCCCGACTGACCCCCGCCACCACCAGCGTCACGAGCAGCGCCGCCAGCCCCATGCCAATCGAGCTGGCCGCCCCGGTCAGCTCCCCTTCCTCGCGGGCGCGGGCGGTGCCGACGCCGTGGGCGACCGCCCCGATGGCCAGCCCGCGCGCCAGCGGATGCTTCACGCCGAGCAGGGTCAGGAATCCGGGCAGGATCAGCGCGCCCACCAGTCCCGACAGCACCGCCAGCGTGGCGGCCAGCGCGGACGGCGCGCCCGTGAACTGCGCCAGTTGCAGGGCCACCGGACTGGTGGCGGGCGCGGTCAGCAGCGAGCGCTGCGCCTGGTCGCTCAGGTTCAGCATGCGCGAGAAAAATACGTCGGTCCCCACGCCCACCAGCGTGCCGCTCAGGCCGCCGATGACCAGCGAGCGCCATTGCCTGGAGAGCAGCGCCCGCAGCCGGTACAGCGGCACCGCCAGCGCCACGATGGCCGGGGCCAGCAGCGCGGTCAGCGGCCTGACCCGGTCCAGATAATCCGCGTGCGAGACGCCGCCCACCAGCAGCACTCCGGCGACGATCAGCGTGGCGATCAATGTGGGATTGGCGAGCGGCGAGCGGACCCGCGTTTGCAGGACCACCCCCAGCGCGAAGGCGATTAAGGTCAGGGCGATCCAGGCCACCCTAAACCTCTGGCCCGCGCTGCTCTGGCCGTGCCAGGCGCGAGGCCAGCACTCCGGCCACGCCGCCGCCCAGCAGCAGGCCCGCCGTCATCACCAGCAGCCACAGCCCCCACGCGGCCCCGGCGGACAGGTAGCCGATAAAACCCACCGTGGCTGGGACGAACAGCAGCCCCAAAATGCCCAGCAGCCCGTCGGCGGCGTCCGCGATCCAGTGCAGGCGCACGATCTTCAGCCCCAGCGCGGCCCACAGCAGCGCCAGTCCCACCACCGAACCCGGCAGCGGCAGCCCCGACACCGTGACCAGCGCCTGTCCGCCGGCGGCAAAGCCCACCAGGACGCCCAGCCCCAGCACGAACCGGACCGGGACGGGAAGGCGGGCCGTTGTGGATGGTTCAGGTGCCGTCATCGTCTCCAGCCGTCAGCCGCGCCAGCATGCCGCGCACCACGGCCTTGGCGTGGCGGGCCACCTGCGGCATGAACTCGCGGTAATCCACCCCGGCGCTGCCGTCCGCCGTGTCGCTGACGCTGCGGATTACCACGAAGGGCACGCCCGCCTTGGCGCAGACCTGGGCCACCGCCGCGCCCTCCATCTCGGCGCAGGCGGCGTCGAAGGTGGTCTGGAGCCGCCGGACCCCCTCCGACGAAGCGATGAACTGATCGCCGCTGGCGACGCGGCCCTGGGTCACGCGCACCCCCGGAACCTCGTTCGCGGCCTCCACGGCCATGGCCCGCAGCAGCTCGTCGGCGGCCCAGGCAGGCGCTTCTCCCGGCACGGTGCCCAGTTCGTAGCCCAGCGCGGTCACGTCCACGTCGTGCTGCACGCAGTCGGTGCTGATCACGATGTCGCCCACCCGCAGGTCGGGGTGAACGCCGCCCGCCACGCCGGTAAAGATGATGCGCGTCGCCCCCGCCGCCAGCAGGTGCGCGGTGGTCAGCGCCGCATTCACCTTGCCGATGCCGCCGCGCGTGAGCAGCACACTCACGCCGTCCAACTGGCCCCGGTGCAGCGTCGCGCCGGGATAGGACAGGTCCTGCCGCCCCTGCAAGTCCCCCAGCAACAACTCGATTTCCTCGTCCATCGCGCCAATGATTGCCAGCATCACTGCGGAGTGTAGAGCATCGGGCGCACGGATTTGGAACGTTGGTCGTGGGAAGAAAGGCCAGCCCTTGACCCGCTGTTACCACTGGAGTACGGACACATCTGCGTGGGGTGATTTATGCTTGGCGCATGACTTGGAATCCGGATCAGTACCACCAGTTCAGGGCCGCCCGCAGCGCCCCCGCACGCGATCTCCAGGCGATGATCCCGGACAGGCCCTTTTGCGAGATCGTCGATCTGGGCTGCGGCACCGGCGAGCAGACCGCGCAACTGGCCGCACGCTTTGCGGCAGCGCGGGTTCTGGGCCTGGACAGCAGCGCGGAGATGCTGGCGCGGGCGCGTGAACACAACGCCCCCAACCTGCGATTTGCGGCAAGCGACATTCTTGAGCTGGAGGGCGACTTCGATCTGATCTATTCCAACGCGGCCCTGCAATGGCTGCCTGATCATCCGGCATTGCTGGCCCGCCTGTGGAAGCATCTGCGGCCCGGCGGCGTGCTGGCCGTGCAGGTTCCCGCCAACCACGATCACGCCTCGCATCGCCTGCTCTCGGAAACGGCGGACGGGTTTCGCACTGAACTGGGCGGCTATACACGCTTCGGCCCGGCACACGGCTCATCGCCCGTGCTGACGCCCGCCGCCTATGCCGAGACGCTGGACGCGCTGGGAGCAGCGGAGATCACCGCCATCAGCAAGGTCTATCCAGTGGTCCTGAACGGTGCGGCGGGCCTGCTGGACTGGACGCGCGGCACGGCGCTGGTGCCCTACCTCTCCCGGCTGGGCGAGGAGGACGGACGGCGTTTCCGGGCGGCGTATCTGGAGCGCTTGACGGCAGCGTTCCCCGGTGGGCGCGTGTTCTACGGCTTCACGCGGGTGCTGTTCGCGGCGCATCGGCCCGCCTGATCAATGGTTCGGACACTTTTAGCCGGATTCAGGCTGCCTTAACCCCCAAATCCAGCGGCCTAGACGGGTGTTTTTCTAATTCAGTAAATCGCGACTGAAGACCCAGATTGCTCAAAATTCGCCAGGCCAGGAGTCGGTTGTAAGCCCGTCGTTTGATGTCCTCATAGGAAAACACTCGTGAAGTGGCGGGACGTTGCTGGAGGCCGTTGGCCTCCAGCAAAACCTCTGCCCGTCCCAGGCTCAGCGCAAAGAATGAGGCATTCCAGTGGTTCTCCAGTGCCACCGTAGACCGGAGCTGACAAGTGGTCAGTCCAGCGTGCTGTTTGGC
>NZ_JNIW01000090.1 GCF_000701425.1 Deinococcus frigens DSM 12807
CTCTGGGCGAACGTGGCACGGGAGTGAATGTAAGGGAGCCAGGCGGGGATGGAACTACGCTGGGAGAGCAGCAGGCCCGTGACCATCCAAGCCAGCGTGTGGGCGTTGCGGACGTCATTCCACAACCCACGCTGGAGGTGGGCGAAGACGGCTTGATAAAGTCGGGGCGCGTCCCCGGTGGCATTTTCGGTTGTCACAGGTAGAAAGTGTCCCCTACCGGGGACGCTTTCTCATACTTTGTGTCAGGCCGTCAGGTGGTCATTCTTAAAAGACTTCATTCGGGACGTATGCCGTTGGGGTGGGTTTGCCCTAGTATACACAAGAGTTCTTGATGAAAAGTACGAGCCAGCAGAACGCATTCCTCCAAGATTTTTAGCTGCTCATAATTTTATGAATGAGGGCAATCGGCACATTGACCTTGCGATAAGAGAGATAGTAGAAATACCAGGCTTAAGGATTTCATTCGGCTCTAAGCATCTCCGCTTCCTATATCCTCAGTTTTGTCCAGTCCTTGACGTAAACACAGCTAAGTTAGGATATGAACGAACGCCAGAGGGGTATCAGCGGTTTGCCAGAGATTGCAAGTTAATCGCCGACGCCTTGACTGAACGAGGAACAAAAAACCCATTTCCTGGGCGTCCAGACCAATGGTTTGTCAGCGATATTGATATGGCCCTATTTGCCCGTCTGAGTAGCTGGAAAAAGTGATCTCACAAAAGGAGAACCCCACATGATCTTGTCCCACGGAACCCTGACCGCCCCCGCTGCCCACGCCGACGCCATTCGCCAGATGCTGGGCCAGATCGCGCAGGCCACCCGCCAGGAAACGGGCTGCCAGCTTTACCTGGTGTCCGAGAATCTGGAGACGCCGGGCCACTTCATCATCACCGAGCAGTGGGCCAGCATGGAGGACATGGGGGCGCATCTGGCGTTGCCCGCAGTGGGCGAGGCAGTGGGCGAGGCAGTGGCCGCCGTACACGGTATGGGAGTCACCGATCTGACCATCACGGCGTGGGAAGCAGGCACGCAGACGCAGGTGATGTAGAGCCTCAGCGAAGGCGGGTCACCCGCCGCACTTCCTCGTCCCCCTCCAGATGCTCCAGCCGCAGGATCGGTGCGTCCGGGTAGTCGGCGTACAGTCCCTCTCCCCACTCGATGACGCTCAGGCGGCTGCCCGCGATCAGGTCTTCGAGGTCCAGCTCGTACAGCTCCTGGACGCTCCGCACGCGGTAGGCGTCCACATGCAGGGCGCGGCCCGCCGGGGTGGGGTAGACCTGGATCAGGGCGTAGCTGGGGCTGGTCACGGCCTGCGTGAAACCCAGCGCACCGATCAGTCCGCCCGTCAGCGTGGTCTTGCCCGCGCCCAGCTCGCCCTCCAGAAACAGGACGGCGGCGGGCGGCAAGGTGGGCGTGAGCGCGGCCCCGAAGTCGCGCTGTTCCCCGGGGCCGCGCAGCAGGCGGGACTGACCAGTTTCGAGCGGGCCAGTCGCGAGCGGGCCAGGTTCAGTGGGGAAAGCAGGCATCGCCGCCGATGCTAGCGCCGCGTGCGGCTTACCTGCCACCGTCCCCCGGCGTCCTGCCGGGCTTCCCAGCGCTGTCCGGCGCTGTGCATGGTCAGCTCGGTGACGCCCATGTCTCCGGCCAGCGTGATCAGCTTGGTCAACGGCACGGTGATCTCGTCCCCGGGGCCGCCCAGGAGCAGGCCGCCCTGCAAGGTCCAGACCTCGGCGGCCCCCGGCAGGCCGCTCAGGGCGTCGCTGCCGAAGGTGGCCGCAACTTCCCGGGCGGTGTGGGCCTCGGCTTGGGCCTCGGTCAGCAGGGCCTCGGCGTCGTCCAGGGTCTGGGCGTAGTGGGTGCGGGCCGCCGCACTCAGCGGTCCCAGGTGGCGCTGGGCGCTCAGGGTGTCGGCCAGGCGGCCCAGGCGCTGGGTGGTCTCGCCGGCCAGGCCGCGCATGGCCTCGTATTCGGCCACGATCCGGGCAGCGCGCGTGTCGAAGCCCTCGCGCTCCTGGGCCGCCGCGCCCATGTGGCCTTCCAGCACGGCCCACAGCGCGTCCAGGTCCAGCGGCTGACCCTGCGTCAGCGCAGCCTGGGCTTTTGCGAGCAGCGGGGCCAGTTCGGCTGCCGCGCCGGGCAGGTCGCGGGCGCTGCGCTCGATCTCCAGCAATCCGCGGCCCGCGTTCAGTCCCGCCTCGTCTCCGAGTGCCTCGCTGCCAGGACTGGCCTGCAAGGCATTCCGCGCCGTGCCCAGGGCGCGCAGGTCGTCGCTGGCCAGGGCACTGCCGTCCAGCAGGCGGCGCGCGGTGTCCAGCGAGACGCGCACGCCCGCGTCCGCGCCCGCCGGGTGGACACTCAGCTCGCCTTCCAGCACGGCCAGTTCGGCGCGCTGCTCGCTCAGGACCTCGGCCACCACGGCGCGCAGGGTCTCGCACCAGCCCTCCACCGCCTGTGCCGTCAGCGGGTGCTGCTCGCTGTTCCCGCGCAGGGCGGCCAGTTGCTCTTGCAGGTCCGGGCGCACCAGCAGCAGCGGCGCGAACTCGCGCTCGGCGGTGTCCAGCGCCTGCCGGACGTGTTCGCGCTCCAGTTCCAGCACGTCGGCCTGAGCCTGCCTGCCCTCGGCGCTGTCGGTGGTGCCCAGGCCCTGGACCACCGAGGATTCCAGCAGTTTGCGCAGGGTGTAGGTCAGGATGCGGGCGCGGTCCACCTCGCCGGGCAGCAGCGTGCTGTGGGTCTGGGCTTGGTCGATCTGTCCGATCAGGGCGTCCAGGCGGCGCACCTCGCGCCCTCCCAGGCCCTGCACCCGCGTGAAGGTGGCGCGCAGTTCGGCCAGGTCTTGGGCCTGCACCACCAGCCCTTCTTGCAGGCGGCGGTCCATCTGGGCGATTAGGTCGCGGCCCTCCTGCACCATGGCCGCCGTGTCCTGGCCGCCCCGCTGCTCCTGACGGGCCACGCCCAGCACGCCGCGCAGGCGCTGGGTCTCGGGCCAGTCGAAGTACAGCGCGAAGCGCCGCGAGTGTTGCTCCAGCTCGCCCAGCGCGGCGTCGTTGACTGGCAGGCGGTCCTGGGCCGCCCGCAACAGTTCGGCCAGCACCTCGGAAACCCGGCGCTTGGCCAGCGGCGCGGGCACGCTGAGTTGCAGCCGCCTGAATACCTCGCGCTTGAGGACGTCCTCCAGCGTGCGGGCGTCCATGCGGGCTGGCGTGGTGCCGCGCTGATCAGCGGCCTCTTGCAAAAGGTGTTCCAGCGCGCCTGGCGAGATCAGGTCGCCCAGCATCTTGACCAGCAAGTGCTGCACGCTGGCCGTCATGGACGGCACCGGCAGGCCGCCGAATCTGGTCTGAAGCGTGCCCCCCTCCCGGTCAGCGGGTCAGGCATGACTTCTCCGGGACGCCGGGAGCCACGGGCACGGGCTGCGGTCGACATGGCCCACCTTCCATCATAGGTCCTCGTCCCAGTCCAGACTCTGGGCGGCGGCGTTTTCCTGCTGCGGCGCGCTCCGGCCCAGCAGCCCGAACTGCTGGCACAGGCCCCGCAAGCCGAGGGTGCTCAGGGCAATCGCCACCGCCGCCGACACGGCCCACAGTGGCGGCCCGTAGGCGTTCTGGGTCAGCGTGAAGTTGCTGGCCGCCCGCAGCGCAGCGCCGCCGCTCAGGTCGCCGATGGCCCCTATCAATCCGAACAGCCCTTCCAGAAATACCGGCAGCAGCAGCAGAGCCAGCCCCGAGGCGATGGCCCGCCAGTGGGCGCTGCGTCCGCCGAAAGCCAGATTCAGCAGGTACAGCGGCACGGTGGCCAGGGCCGCCAGCAGCGCGAAGACCAGCACCCGCAGCCAGCCCCCGAAACCGCGCGCCACGCCCGCAGACACGCGGTCCAGTGCGCTGACCGGCTGACCGGCGGCGCGGCGTTCCAGCCCCGTCAGGCTGGCGATCAGCGCCTGCACGTCGTCGGGGCGCAGCGCCGTGCGGGCCTGGGCCGCGCCCAGATCGAACACCAGCGCGCCGTAACCGTGTGCGCCGCGCAGCGCCAGCGGCGCGGCGGCCAGCGCGGTCCCGGCCAGCCCGAGTTGCTCGCGGGCCAGCGCGGGATCGCCGTGCCCGGCGGCGGTCAGCGCCCGGCCCAGCGCAGCGTAGACCTCGCCCGCGCCCGCCCTGGCCGGGCGTGCGGGTGTGGCCGTGGACCGGGGTGGGGTCCTGGAAGCGGCGGTGGCTGCTCCAGCACCTGGAATCGGCTTCGGCGTGACCGCCGCGTCTCTGGGTGCTACGGCCAGTGACCGTACAAACTGATCGTTGCCCTGCCGCAGCGCCGTCAGCGAGGTGCCCAGCGCCCCCACATCGCCCGCCGTCAATTGCCGCAGCGCGTCGCCGAACTGCGAGACCTTCAGGTCACCTGCCCCGGCGGCGTCCTGGACTGCCGTGAACCAGGCCATACCGCGTGACAGGTTCAGGTAGGTGGTGGGGGACGGGCTGGGCTGGGCCGCGTTCAGGGCCACGCCGATCTTCTGGGCCGCCACGCGTTGCAGCCGCCAGGCCACGCGGGGTAACTCGCCCGCCGCGCCGTCGTCCACCAGCGCCTGCGCCGCCGCGCCGCTCAGGCCAAATTCCCCGGCCAGCAGCCGCAGTTGCGCCGCGCCATTGGCCGGGGCGCTGGCCAGCAGGCCCAGCGTCTGGTCATACAGCGCCCGGCGCATCAAGCCGCGCGCCAGCAGGACCTGGGCCTCCAGCTCTGCCGGACTGCGCGCCAGCGCGCCGCGTGAGCGTTCCAGCGAGTCGCGCAGGGCACTGACCAGTTGGCGATTTTGCAGGCTGGGGGCCAGCTTGTCCAGTTTGGCGTTCGCCGCGTCCAGCCGGTTCAGCGCCTGGGCCGCCGAGCTGGCCCGCGCCGTCACGGCCCCGTCCAGCTCGGCGGCCAGCGCCCGGTACGCCCCCAGGTCCTGCGCGCCCGCCGAACCCGCGCCCAGCAGCGCTGCCGTCAGCAGCCAGCCCCTGATTCCCCTGACCGGGCCAGTCAAGCGGCCACCCGCAGGCCCTGCCATTCCACCTGCACGGCCACGCGGTACTCGCCCAGCAGCGCCGCAGCCCCCACCACTGCGCCCGGCAGTCGCTCCTGCCCCCCGGTGCCACCGAGATCGTGGCTGTAGCCTAGCCCTGCGGACACGTATTCGGGATCACCGAACGCGAAGTCGCCGGCCCCCACCCCGATGACCCAGGTGGCAATGGAGGCCGTCTGGGACATCAGACTGGGAGCCTTAGGGTATGTCGCCGCCAGTTCGCACGCCAGCAGTCCCTGCGGCGTCATTTTTACTGCTCTGGTCGAAACGACGCCTAACAGGACCGGGACCGTCATGGTGTGCACAGCATGGGTCATCTCTGAAACCTCAAGGGAGTGTAGCCAGAGCGGGCTTACATTTTTGTCTCACGCAGCCGTTCTGTCCGTCCTGCCCGCCTTTGCTATACTCCCTGCGGCCCCGATCCAAACGGATCTCAGGGCCGGTTTCGCAGCTCTGTCCGGCCCTCTCGGGTGGCAGAGGTCGCAGGCACTCGTAGCTCAGTTGGATAGAGCGGCCCCCTCCTAAGGGGCAGGTCACTGGTTCGACTCCAGTCGAGTGCACCACGTCCAGCACGCAAAAACCCCCTCTTAGCTGAAGGGGGTTTTGCGCGTTTGGCGTAGCAATGGCGTAACCGGCTTCAGTTCAGCAGCGCGGACGCATGAAGCCGGGCAGTGGGCAGGGTGGGAAAGAGGTCTACCACCGTCGCGCGCAGCTCGTCGTCCAGGACATGCCGGTACACCGTGAGGGTAATGGCCGGGCTGCCGTGTCCCAGATTTTTTGACACCACTTCCACCGGGACACCATGCCGCAGGGCTAGGGTCGCGTAAGTGTGGCGCAGGTCATGGGGCGAGATACCGGGCAGCCGTTCCCCGCCCAGCACCGCCGCCTTGAGTCCGGCGCGCAGCTCACGCGGTACGCGGGTCCACACGCTGCCCCGCCCGTCCTGCCCTGCCCGCCTGGGGTCTGTCCAATCCAGCACCGCACCTAGCGCCCGGTTCAGGTTGTCGGGATGCGTCCACTCTCCCAGAGCGGTAGCGAACAGCACGCCGCCTTCCTGCCAGGCGTCCCCGGCGCCCTGTCTCTCTGCCTTCTGAGCGTCCCTGTGCTGCCTAAGCAGCGCCGTCACACTGCCGGGAAGGTGAAGCTCACGCCGGGAATTGGTGGTCTTGGGGTTGCCAGTCACGATGCCTTCCACGTCCATCACGCGAGTCTGCCGGACCCGCAGCGTTCCCCGCTCTATATCCACGTCAGCCCACTTCAGGCCCATCACTTCGCCGCGCCGTAAGCCCATGCCCAGCGCGAGGAACAGCGCGGGCCACAATCGGCACAGGCCCGCGTCATACAGGGCCGCGCCGATGGTGTGCAGCCGCGCCGCCTGATCCGGGTTCAGCGCCTTAATCGACGCCGCCTCATTCACGCTGATCTTGGGCAGCTTCACGCCGTCTACCGGATTGACATAGATGATCTGATCCGCCACCGCTTCCCGGAAGAGGGAGCGCAGCCGGGTCAGGGTCCGGCCCAGGGTACTCCGGGACATGCGCGTATCGTTTCGCATCTCGCGCACCACCAGCCGGGCCACCACGTCCTTCAGATGGTGGGGGCGCACGTCCTGAAGGCGCATAGACCCGATGTGTTCTAGCGCGTAGTCCAGTTCTTGCCCGTACTTCTTCGCCGTGCGCGCGGTCACGTCATGCTGCCGCCTCAGCCAGAGGGCCGCGAAGTCTGCCACCGTCACCCGGTCAGGCTCACCGATCAGCCCGCGCGAGTAGTCCGTCAGAGCGGCATTCTTCGCCGCTTCCGCCTTCCCCTTCGTTTCCTCATAGCCTGACCGCGAGATACGCGAACCGCTGGAGCGGTAGCCCAGCGTGATTTCCCAGCGCCACTTCTTGCCCACCTGACGCACCGTTCCCTGACCGTTGCCGCGTGCCTTCGCCTTCTTGGGTGTGGTCATGGGTTGCCGTCCTTCTTGGGTACGGCCACCAGTTCCAGGCCCAGCGCGTCTAAGACCCGCTGCCAGTTGTCCGGCACTTTCCCGACGGCCCCAGTCAGCAGGCGCGTGATGTTGGGGCGCTCGATCCCCGTAAGGTCCGCTAACTCTTGGTGGGTCAGCCCCTGCGCTTTCATGGTGTCTTTTACGCCCTGTCGTACAGTCTCATTCATTCCCGTCATGGTATCACCTCTTGACACATAGTATCAGAAAGTCATACAATTACAAGCAGCAGTCAGGGACGCCTACCCCGCGAAGAGAAGCGCCCCTGACTGACTCCCCCACAGCAGTAAAGGAGCAAGATGAACACTACCAAACCCCGTGCCCTGTCCCGCACCTGGGAAGCCCACACCACCTACAGGGAGTGCAGCGTGGTCACAGGCACGGCCTTACACACCGTGACCATGACCCGCACCCAGGGCGGCTTCACGGCCACTGTGGACGGGCAGCCGGTGGATGTACTGGACGCCGCGCGCATCCTGTCCGGCGCTGACCGCCTCACCGTGACCGCCGAAGTTCTGGACACGCCGCCCACCATCGGGAAGGGCCGCGCGTGCGAGCTTCACCGGATCATGGGGAAGGTGGGCCTCTCCCATGCCCAGCACTACGCCTTCGCCGCCGCCGCGCTGGGCGAGTGGTCCCCGCTGCCCACTTTGTCAGAACTGACGGAATCAGAGGCCCGCACCGTCTGGGCGCACCTGTCCAGCCTGTACCCCGCCGCCCGCGCCTTCGCTGCCTGAGTTCAAGTCCTTTCACAAGTTGAAACCCGCCCCCCACCGGGCGGGTCTTTTCGTGGAAGCCCGTAAGTCCGGCGAATCGTGGCAGGACCGGAATTGTGGCAAAAGTGGAGCGCCACAAATAAAACCGCGTCCAGCGGGGTTAGAAGGAATACTGGCAGTCTGGCAACCTACCCCGGCAGCACGCGGTCAGTCTGCCGGGTTCACTTCGTCCAGACGTGTTGCCCGCTCTGCTTTCTTCTGGGCGGCCAGGGCTGCCGCGTCTGATTTGCGCTGCTCTGCCTTCTGTACCTTATCTGCGGCGTGCTGTTCCGCCCTCTGGGTCTTCTCCAGTTCGCGCAGTCGGGCCGCCTCTGTCTCTTCCTGTTTGCGGTGCACGTCCTCGACTGCCGCGCGTAGCAGGTTCAGGGCCAGCAGTTTGGATAGCATCTCGTCTTCAGGCAGGGGCCAGTCCCAGCCGTAGGCCGCCGCCACCGCCGCGTCCAGCGTGTCATGGGCGGGGGCCAGCGATTTGATCCCCGCCATGCCTTCCGTTCCCGACTTGCGGTAGTCGGCCAGTAGGTTGTAAGCCCCGGTCAGCGTCAGGGATTTGGCTGTAACTTCCTGCCCGGCCTTCAGTGCGCCCGTGTTGACCTTTCTGGATGGGTCTTGTTGTGCCAACAGATGCGCCCGCACATTCTCAAGTTGCCGCGCCGCCTTCTCTATGGCCTCGCGCTGTACGGGCGAAGGGTGAGGGAAGGCAAAAGTTTCAAAGGTAGTGGACGGCGTGTATCTGGGATCCTGACGGCCTGACACAAAGTATGAGAAAGCGTCCCCGGTAGGGGACACTTTCTACCTGTGACAACCGAAAATGCCACCGGGGACGCGCCCCGACTTTATCAAGCCGTCTTCGCCCACCTCCAGAGTGGATTGTGGAATGACGTCCGCAACGCCCACACGCTGGCTTGGATGGTCACGGGCCTGCTGCTCTCCCAGCGTAGTTCCATCCCCGCCTGGCTCCCTTACATTCACTCCCGTGCCACGTTCGCCCAGAGCACCGAACGCCGAGTTCGTCGGTGGCTGGAGAATCCAGCCATAGACCCCACCAGCATTTACGGTCCACTCGTCACCCGTGCCCTGCG
>NZ_JNIW01000091.1 GCF_000701425.1 Deinococcus frigens DSM 12807
TTCAGACGACAGAAACGCGCTCAAGAGTTCTTGAGTTTGCACACCCGGATCACCAATCTCCACCATCATTCCCGCACCAGTGTTCCCGCCTCCACCCGAAGAAGCAATCAGAAACAAGCCTTCCAGACGTGGTCAATGATCTCGGCAGGGGTGGCCTGAGATTCAGGCCACCCCTGCCCTCCTCATACCTGAACCCGAATTAAGGCAACACAACCGGCTTCGCTCACTTAGAGGATGGTGCGCAGATCGCTGCTTACGCGGGAATCGCTCCCGCACCATTCGAGTCCGGCAGCAGTGTACGGAAACGGAGTCGGATTTCCAAAGTGGGCAATGCTCACCTGCGTCGAACTGCCTACCTTGCCGCTTACGGTGCCAAGCACTCCAAAAGCCGGATGGGCGAGTTCTACCGTCACTTGCGATCAGCAGGAAAACCGCCGAAAGTCGCGCTGACGGTTTTGGGAAGGAAGTTGTTACGGGTGGGCTTGGCAGTCGTGAAATCCGGTCAGCCCTACCGCGAAGATTATCGGCGAGACCCGACTCCCGCCACTTGACGCCACGCGCAGAACACCCTATCTGCCCGACCTGAATTGGCCGACAGTATCAGGTGTGCACGAGCGTCGATGGTATCCGCCACTGGCTCTGGAGGGCCGTGGACGAGCACGGTTTCGTGCTGGACATTCTCCTTCAGCGGCATCGGGACACTGAAGCGGCGAAGACTTTCCTGACTCGGCTGCTGAGTGCGCATGACGTTCCAGAGGTCATCCATACCGATCAGCTCCGTAGCTACGGAGCCGCGATCCGGGAAATCCCGAGCCTGAAGGGCGTCGACCACCAGCAGGTGATCTCCACGGCCAGGTGGAACAATATCGTCGAGCAGGAACACCGATCCACACGGCGACAAGAGCGAAGTCAGCAAGGATTCAGACGACGAAAACGCGCTCAAGCGTTCCTGAATTTGCACGCCCGGATCAACAACCTCCACCATCACTCCCGAACCAGTGTTCCCGCCGCTACCCGAAGAAGCAACCAAAACCAAGCGTTCCAGACGTGGTCAACCGTCGCGGCAGGGGTGGCCTGAGATTCAGGCCACCCCTGCCCTCCGTCTGCCGTGAGGCCAATTAAGGCAACACAACCGTCCTGCGAGATCTGGTCACCCACGCTCTGGGTTGGCCTCGTTCCGGTTTGCCTGCACGGGTTTGGGTCACTGGGATGGCCCAGCGCCGACTCCAGCTCCTGCAGCGCGCTCCGCTCTCAAACAGAGCATCCAACTGAGACTGACGGACCCAGAGTCGTTCTCGGCTCAATCCAGCCCGCTGGAGGCTTGATCTCCCCTCTCGTGCTGAACATCATGTTTCTCGCGCCTAATGCCAACGAGGGCAGCTTCTCTCACAACGGGCTGAACGGCAGCATCAAGCCAATCTGCCAAAAGAGGCGGGCCATTCCATCTAGGATTGGCCCGTTTGCTTTTTGGTGTCTTTCCTTGTTCAGCCCAGTGGGTCGAGAGTCTTCCAGGACAGTGCAGGCGCCACCGTCAAGCCTGCTCAGGCACCCCCCACCAGGGCAGGTTCGCGAAAGGATAGTGCGCGTCGTTCCCCGATTTCAATGCCGCGTAAAACTCCGCAAAGTTATACCTGGGTTGGTAGCCCAGCCCGGCCCTGGCTTTCTCGATCGACCAATACACCTGACCCCAGGCACCCAGCAGGTCATCCATGTTTGCTCCGCGCTGGGCCACCAGCTCTGTGATGCTAGGAAACTGAGCCTCGACCAACGCCCGAGGGTTCTCGCGCCACAACGGCAACTGTTCGAGTGAGAACGGAACGGCCGCCATGATGTTGAAGGCGTCACACGAAATCGTGTCATTCTGCAGCCCCAGCACAAACGCCTGAGCCACATCTCGGTCGTCCACCCCGCCCTTCAGCAGCCGGAAGCCGTAGCGCACAAAGGTCTCGGGAACGAACATGCCCAGACGGTACGAAATGGTTCGGATATCGTGGACGCGACTGTAAAAGCTTGCCAGTTCCTCGGCGAGCGTCTTGGTCAGCCCGTAGAAATCTCCTGGCAGGCAAGGCAAATTCTCCGTGACGACGGCGAAACTGTCGTTAGGCACGGTGATGCTCGCACCGTACACGCCCATGGTGCTGCATAACAGGACTTTCCCGATGCTGTGCTCACGGGCGGCCTCGTAGACGTGGTACGTCCCTTCCATGTTCAGGTTCCAGAACTCGTCCCGGGAATGGTCGCGGAGGTGAATGCCGTGCAGCGCGGCGCCGTGAACAATGACATCTACACCTTCGGCGGCCCGGAACACATCCGTTTTGCTGCGCGCGTCCCCCTGAATGAATTCGTACGGGGTGTCCAGCCGCCGGAAGTCCATCAACACCGGGGTATACCCGTTCTCCTGCAGGGCCGGTGCCAGCACCCGGCCCAGACTCCCCCCTGCCCCAGTGATCAATACTCTCATCAGGGCCACCCACCTTCGTTCAGAGGCGTCACAACCACCTCGTTCAGCACCAGTTCTGGCGGCGCAGCGCACATCCAGACCAGTAGATCCGCCACCCGCTTCGGCGCGAGGGCGTCTGTGGGTGATGCGGCAGGGGGCTTCTGGTCTGCGCGTGCGTGGGCGTCAAAGGTGCCCCAGCTGGTGGCCATGCCACCAGGGTAGACCACACAAGCACGGATCCCGTGCGGTTTGCCTTCTGCGGCCAGTGCCTGCGTGAAGCCGGTCAGCCCGAATTTCGAGGCGCAGTACGCACTCGCATTGGCCCAGCCCCGTTTCCCAGCCACCGAGGACACATTGATGATCGTGCCGCGTCCCGCCCGCTGCATGTGCGGGAACGCCGCTTTGGCCAGCAGAAAGGGCGCACGCAGGTTGACGTCCAGCACGTGATCCCACTCCTCCGCACCGAGGTCAAGCACCGACCCTGGAACGTCTGTGGCGGCATTGTTCACCAGCATGTCCAAACGGCCTAGGGATGGGATGGCCTGCTGCACTGCTTCGATCAACGCCGGCCCGGAGGCCAGGTCAACCGGGCAGACCAGCGCCCGCCGCCCCAGCGCTTCAACGTCTTGGGCCACGGCCTGGAGGTCGTGCTCGCTGCGGGCCAGCAGGATTAAGTCCGCGCCTGCCCGGGCCAGGCCAAGTGCGGTGGCGCGGCCCAGCCCGCTGCTGGCTCCCGTCACGAGGGCTACCTGCCCGGACAGCGCAGTCGGCGCTACACCGCCTTGCGCTGTCATGTCCGGGCGCCAGGGGTGACAATTTCGATCTGGCGGAGATCCTGTTCCGTGAGCAGGGGGCGGATGGACGCTTGGACATTCTGCTCGACTTGTTCTGGGGTCTTGCCACCGGGAATGGCCACTGAGACTGCCGGATGGTTCAGCACGAACTGCAAGGCCAGCTGACCGAGGGATCGGTTGGCGGAGGATAGAACCCGCAGCTGCTCCATTTGGTCGAGTTGTGTTTGATACCAGGCCTCCTGAGGCCAGTTGTGGCGCACATCGCCTTCCGGAAACCGCGTCTCAGGGCTAAACTTTCCGGTCAGCATGCCTTTGCTCAGGGGCCCGCGCACCACCACGCCAATCCCATGTTCCAGGCAGTACGGCAGGATGTCCTGCTCCGCCTTGCGGTTGAGCAGGCTGTAGTCGAGCTGCACCACATCCAGTGTGCCGCCCTGGTTGAATTGCTGGACATACGCGAAGTCATCGGTCGAGACGCCGACGGCCCGCACCCGGCCTTCTTGTTTCAGCTGGGCGAACGCCGTCAGGAACGCTTCGGTCTCACGTGGGGCATTCCACCAGATGTGATCGAAATAGACGTCGATGTACTCGGTGCCCAGCCGGCGCAAGCTGGCTTCGAAGGCTGCGATGATTTTCTCGGGACGGTCGTAAACCGGCTCTTGCTGGGGATCGCGGTGGTGACCCATCAGGCCACCTTTGCTGGCCACAACAATTTGGTCACGGCGGCCCTTGATGATTTGGGCGACCAGTGTTTCGCTGTGACCGTTGCCGTACACGTCTGCGGTGTCGATGAAGGTAACGCCCAGGTCGAGCGCACGCTCCATCGCACTCAGCGAGGCGCTGTCCTCGACCGGGCCCCAGGCATCCCCTCCGATCGCCCAGGCGCCAAACCCAATCTCAGAGACCTGAATGCCTGATTTCCCCAGTGCGCGGTGTTCCATCAGTCTCTCCTTTTCATGCTGACCTCTCTGGAAGTGCTTCACTTTAGAGGTGGGGACATCGCACAGCACTTCGCCACTTTAAGGTAGTCTTTATGACACCAAGTGCGTTCATTTCATTTGGTTGATTTCGTTGGGCGGTACAGGCACTTTGAAATTGCAACACTTTGGTGGAAGGTCAGTTCGGGATGGGGGCGTGCTCCTCGAAGGCGACCGGCGACCGATAGCCCAGAGATGAGTGACGGCGTTGACGGTTATAGAACACTTCAATCCATTCAAACACCTCTGTTCTCGTCTGGGCGCGATTTCTTCGCGCCCTACTCAATTCCAGCTCCGTCTTGAGTGTCGCGAAAAAGCTTTCCTGCACGCTGTTGTCCCAGCAATCTCCCTTCCTGCTCATGCTCTGCACAGCCTCCAGGCGCTGCAATGCCTACCGGTACGCTGCACTGGCATATTGGCTGCCCCTATCCGAATGGTGCAGCAACCCTGCCCCTGGTTGACGGCGATTCAGGGCCATCTGCAGGGCCTGAACGACCACGCGGGTGTCCAGGCGTTCATGCATGGCCCAGCCCACGATTTTCCGCGAGTACAGATCCATGACGGTCGCCAGGTAGAGCCAGCCGTCCGTACACGGCAGATAGGTGATGTCCGTAACCCACTTCTGGTTCGGTTCGGACGCATGAAAATCACGATCCAAGATGTTCTCGGCCACCGGATGCGAATGCTTTGATTGCGTCGTGGCACGGAATTTCCGCTTACAGCGAACTATGAGGTTCGCTGATCGCATCAGTCGCCCAATTCGGCGGCGGCTGACCTGCAGCCCGTCCTCTTCCGCGAGGTCGGCCTTCAGCCGAAGGGTGCCATAGGTTCCCCGGCTTCGGTCAAAGTAGAACTCGATTTTCTCCCTCAGCACCGCGTCCTGCTGACAGCGCCCACTGTCCACCCTTCCCCGCCAGGCGTAATACCCGCTCAGACTGACTTCCAACACCTGGCACATCCGGTCAACCGCATATTCGTACCGGTGGTCAGTGATGAACTGGAAGATCAAGGCTGTTTGGCGAAGAAGGCCAGCGCCTTTTTTAGAATGTCGCGCTCCTGACGGGTCACGTCCAGCTCTCGTTCGAGCGCTTTGAGGCGCGCTTCCTGGGCACTGAGCGCGGCGTTGCCGCGCCCAGTGAAGGCTGGGCGGCCAGCCTGCTCTTGTTTCTCGTGCTGCTGTCGCCAGCGAACGACGTAATGAGGGGGGAGGCCGAGGTCACGCGCGACCTCGGCACAGCTTTTGCTGGTCGTCTTAACGAGCTGGATGGCTTCCTGTTTGAATTCGGATGTGTAGATTTCTCTGGCCTTGGGCATGATGACCTCCAGTGTCGGTCATCCCTAACTTACCCTCCGATAAACCGTAGCAACTTCACTCGTGGTGATGGCCATCAGCGTCTGGAACACGGCCTACGTGGGACGGGTCGTGGATGCGGTGCGGGCAGAAGGCAAGACCGTGCCGGACGAATTGCTGGCCCATGTCTCTCCACTCGGCTGGGAACACATCGGTCTGACGGGTGACTACCTCTGGAGAGAAGACTTGGTGCCGCCGAGCGGCACCTATCGGGATCTAGGCCGCTGAGGCTGTCTGACACGACGTTTTTTGCTTAGCGTACGAAAATTTCAGAATGATGTCTTATCCCCGTTGAGGCCTCCCGCCATTGGCATGGAAGCCACCCATGACCGACACTCGGCATCCTGGGCCTATTGCAAGTGAGCAGCTTCACCTTGACTTTATTTTAGTTATACCTAAATATAGAGTGTGAATACACTAAATAACCTGGCATGGTCAGGATGGACATCATGAATCTCCTCCGTGCCTTCAGCTCCCGCCGGGCCGTCCTCAAAGCTGGCCTGGGCGGCGCGGCGGCCCTGGTGGGCGGCGCGGCTCTGGGCCAGAGCCAGAAGGATTATCCAGCAAACCACGAAGCAATGATGGCCGCCGAGAACAACGCGGCCCACGGTAGTCACGACAACAACATGACGGTGGGAACCGTCAATCACAAGCAGAACGGCTTTGATCCGATGCGCCTGCTGACCGACTGGGATTCGGGCAAGGTCAGCACCCTCCCCAGCGGGCAGACCCTGCGCCAGTACACCATGATCGCGCAGAACAAGGACATCGAAATCGCGCCGGGCATCTTCTTTCCCGCGTGGACTTACAACGGGCGCGTGCCCGGCCCCACCCTGCGCTGCACTGAGGGGGACCGTCTCCAGATCACTTTCATCAACCAGAGTGACCACCCGCACACCATCCACTTCCACGGCGTCCACCCCTCGGAGATGGACGGCGTGCCTGGCGCTGGCCCCGGCGAGATTCCCCCTGGCGGACGCTTCGTGTACGAGTTTGACGCCGAGCCGTTCGGCTGCCACCTGTACCACTGCCACGCCACCAGCCTCAAGAGGCACATCCACAAGGGCATGTACGGCGCGTTCATCGTGGACCCCAGGGAGGACCGCCCACCCGCCCGCGAGTTCGTGATGGTGATGAACGGCTTCGACACCAACTTTGACGCAGCCAACGACGTGTACGCGGTCAACACCGTGGCCTTCGAGTATGCCCAGCGTCCCATTCCCATCAAGAAAAACGAACTGGTTCGTATCTACCTGGTCAACATTCTGGAATTCGATCTGATGAACGGCTTCCACCTGCACGCCAATTTCTTTAACTACTACGACACTGGCACGTCGCTGGAACCCACCAGCCGCATCATCGACACCATCATGCAGGGGCAGGGGCAGCGCGGCATCCTGGAATTCAAGTACAAGTTCACCGGCAACTTCATGTTCCACCCACACATCTCCGAGTTCACTGAACTGGGCTGGATGGGTTTTTTCAAGGTGGTTGAACCTGGAGATTATGACGCTGCCCTTAAAGAAGCCGGGGTAGACGCCCGCTGGGACGAACTGGGTATGAACGGCAGCACCGCCAGGAGGAACGTATGAGCGCATCTGCCCCCGCCCCTGCCCGTTCAGCCAGCAGCCTGTGGGGACTGGCGATCCTGCCCATCCTGCTGCTCGGCGCGGTGCTGGCGTACCTCGTTGCCACGGGGGGCGGCCTCAAGGAATTGAAGGGGCCGCCTATCGAGCAGATCTCGATTGGCCGCATCACCCTACCCGAACGCGGCGTCATCAAAATGAACATCATCAACGACGGCCCGGAAGCCATTACCATCGCGCAGGTGCTGGTGGACGACGCCTTCTGGAACTTCACTTCTGACAAGCCCGGCCCGATTCCCCGGCTGGGCCGCGCGACGCTGACCATTCCCTATCCCTGGGTGCAGGACGATACTCTCGTGGTGGCCGCCGTGAGCAGTCTGGGTGCCATCTTCGAGGGCGAGATTCCCGTCGCCACCGTGACTCCCAAGGCCAGCAGCTCGCTGTTCGCCCGTTTCGGTCTGGTGGGGCTGTACGTCGGCGTGGTGCCGGTGTTGCTGGGGATGATGTGGTATCCGTTGCTGCGCCGCCTGTCGGACAACGCCATGAACTTTATTCTGTCGCTGACCGTAGGGTTGCTGGTGTACCTGGCGATTGGCACGTATCTGGACGCACAGGAATTTGCCGCCGAACTCCCGGCCTTCTGGCAGGGAACGCCCGCCATTCTGCTGATCGCGGCCCTGAGTGTTGGGCTGCTGTTCGCCGTGTCGGGGCGCAGGAGCGAGACCAAACCGCTAAGCGTGTCGTACCGCATCGCCACCGGCATCGGCCTGCACAACCTGGGCGAGGGGCTGGCGATTGGCGCGGCCTTCGCGCTGGGTCAGGCCGCGCTGGGGACCTTCCTGATCCTGGGCTTCACGCTGCACAACATCACCGAGGGCGTTGGCATCGTTGCGCCGCTGACCAAGAAACGCCCGCCGCTGTCGCAGTTCGCGCTGCTGGCGCTGCTGGCCGGTGGCCCCGCCATCCTGGGAACCTGGATCGGGGGTTTCGCCTTCAACCCGGTGCTGGCAACCGTCTTCCTGGCCGTGGGCCTGGGCGCGATCTTGCAGGTGGTCTGGGAAGTGGGCCGCATGGTGATCCGCAACACGCAGAAGGTGGCGGCTGAAGAGGATTCCGGCGCTGTCGGAGCAGGCGTTTTGGGAACGGGTGGGGGTGTCGCCGTCGCCGGGGCCAGCAAGGCCAGCGCTTCGGTGATGAACTGGACCAACCTGGCGGGGTTCACTGTGGGCGTGGCCCTGATGTACTTCACGGCCTTTCTGGTCAAATTCTGAAGTAAGCAAGAGCTGGGCAAAGAGGGGGATGGGAGCAGTTGGCCCGTCCTCTCTCCTTTTTCAGCGGTAGGGCTTCATCCCAATCAACGACCGCCTGGAAACGAACGTACCGGGGATCTGGGCGCTGGGCGACGTGCGGGGCGGCCCGATGTTCACCCACACGGCACGGGACGACGCGCGGGTGGTATACGAGAACGTCACGAAACACGCGGACCTGTCCATCCGTGAACGGGTGGTGCCCTACGCCGTGTTCAGTGACCCGCAGCTCGGGCGGGTGGGCCTCACCGAACGCGAGGCCCGGCGACTCGGTTACCAGGTCAAGATTGGGCGCTACGACGGGCACAAGATTGCCAGGGCGCGGACCCTGGGGGAGACGGCCGGGTTCATCAAGATCGTGGCGGATGCGGACACGGACCG
>NZ_JNIW01000092.1 GCF_000701425.1 Deinococcus frigens DSM 12807
GAATGCCGACCTGACGCCCGAGCAGGATGTGCTCGCGGGTCTGGGGCATGGGGCCGTCAGCGGAGCTGACGACCAGGATTGCGCCGTCCATCTGCGCGGCACCCGTGATCATGTTCTTGATGTAGTCGGCGTGGCCGGGGCAGTCGACGTGCGAGTAGTGACGGGTGGCGGTCTGGTACTCGACGTGGGAGGTATTGATGGTGATGCCACGGGCCTTTTCTTCGGGGGCCTTGTCGATCTGGCTGTAGTCCATGGTTTCGATGGTGGGGTCCATGGCGGCGGCGGTGAAGGTGATGGCGGCGGTGAGGGTGGTCTTGCCGTGATCGACGTGACCGATGGTGCCGATGTTCACGTGCGGCTTGCTGCGCGAAAAGGTTCCTTTTGCCATGTTCTTTACTCCCTCCAAGTGGTGGATTCACACGCAAAACCGCCCCTTTGATCGGGCGTCCCCCGCGCATGCCGCAGGGTTCTGATGGTGTGACCCACATTGGGTTGATTCTCGCCAGGGCAGTGTCCCGCCGTGCTGGCACGTTGCGCTGGAATCCAGACGCACCGAAGAAGAAGGATACAGGAAATGGGGAATGATGGCAAGTACGCGAAAGAGGCCCGAAATCTGCTTCCGGGCCATAGCTGTGGGCATATCGGTTCGGACACTGAGGAGGTCCTGATCCGAAGCGGACCGCGCCAAGCTCAAGCCTTCAGCACCTCCACTGCGTCAGCGCCGGGTATAGGCCATCACATCCCGATCGAACGCGCCGATCAGAATGAAGACGCCCAGCACCGTCCCGATGGGGAGGGCCAGCAACGAGAGAACGCCGATCACGATGGCCGACACGCGGCCCCAGCTCCGGCCTTCCAACAGCGCGCGGCGCGTGAAATAGAGCCAGAGAATCAGCAGCGCGAAGACGGCAAACGAGATCCAGAGGACCCATTGCAGTTGTTCCGGTGCGAGTTGTACCGGCGGTATCCCCGAATTTGAGAACCGTTCATTGATCTGAAGCATGACGTCGTTCAGCAAGGGACCGGAAAAAGGGACCGTCAGAAGTTGAAGAGCAAAGTAAAGGGTCCCGATGAGCAGCGGGAGCGTGATGAAAAGCAGCCGCTGTGGACGCGGGCCGGGTTGCTTTTGTTCTGGGGTGCTGGGAGCAGTCATGACTGCCCAGAGTAACGCGCCCGCCTCCACAAGGCTGGCCACAGAAAAGGCTGGCCACAGGAAAAGCCCGCCGTCACTGGCGGGCCTTCTCCATTGGATCTGATTTACTTCTTCATCAGCCCCTGGGCGATGTTGGTCGGCACCTGGGTGTAGTGATCAAAGAACATGCTATAGCTGGCGCGGCCCTGGGTCATCGAGCGCATTTCGGTGGCGTACCCGAACATCTCGCTCAGCGGCACGAAGGCCTTGACGAGCTGGGCGTTACCGCGCGCTTCCATGCCCTGAATCTGACCCCGGCGGCTGTTGAGGTCGCCGATAATATCGCCCATGAAGTCGTCAGGCACGGTGACCTCAACGCGCATCACGGGTTCCAGGATCGCAGGAGCGCCCTTCTGGACGGCTTCCTTGAGGGCCATACTGCCCGCGATCTTGAACGCCATTTCCGAGGAATCCACGTCGTGGTAAGACCCGTCGTAAATGGTGACCTTCATGTCCACCACCGGGAAGCCCAGCATGGGGCCGCTCTGCATGGCTTCCTCGATGCCCTTCTGGGCCGGGTTGATGTACTCGCGGGGGATGGTGCCGCCCACCACGGCGTTCTCGAACACGAAGCCGGAACCGGGTTCCAGAGGCTCGGCGCGGATCTTGACGTGCCCGAACTGCCCGCGTCCGCCCGACTGACGAACGAACTTGCCTTCCACGTCGGTGGCGCGGGTGATGGTTTCGCGGTAGGCCACCTGCGGCGCACCCACGTTGGCCTCCACCTTGTACTCGCGCCTCAGACGGTCCACCAGGATTTCCAGGTGCAGCTCGCCCATGCCCGAGATGGTGGTCTGACCGCTTTCCTGATCAGATTCCACACGGAAGGTGGGATCTTCCTCGGCCAGCTTCTGGAGACCGACACCCATCTTTTCCTGGTCGGCCTTGGTCTTGGGTTCGATGGCCAGCTTGATCACGGGTTCCGGGATATCGATGCTTTCCAGCAACACGGCGTCGTCGCCGTCCCCGATCAGGGTGTTGCCCGTTCCAGAGTCCCGGAGACCAATCACAGCGCCCAGTTCCCCGGCCCTCAGTTCGGTGACTTCCTCACGGCTGTTGGCGTGCATCTTGAGCAGACGGCCCACGCGCTCGCGCTTGTCCTTGCTGGCGTTCATCACGTAGCTGCCGGACTGCATGGTGCCGGAGTAGATGCGCACGAAGGTCAGGCGGCCCACGTAGGGATCGGCCATGATCTTGAACGCCAGCGCGGCCAGCTTGCCGTCAGGATCGGGAGGAAAGGTAACGGTCTCCTCACTGTCTTCCACCTTACCGACGATGGCCGGGACTTCCAGCGGGTTGGGCAGGTAGTCAATCACGGCGTCCAGAAGAAGCTGAACGCCCTTGTTCTTCAGCGCACTGCCGCACAGCACCGGGAAGATCTTCTGCGCGATGGTGCCCTTGCGCAGCGCCCTGATCAGTTCTTCCGGGGTGGGGTCCTCGCCTTCCAGGAACTTCATCATCACGTCTTCGTCGACTTCGGCGGCGGCCTCGATCAACATGGCGCGCATTTCTGCCACCTTGCCCACAAACTTCTCGGGAATATCGCCGATCTCGCCCACCACGATCTCGGTGCCCAGATCGTTGGCGAAGGTGTGGGTCTGCATTCTCACGATGTCGATGATGCCCTTGAAGTCGTTTTCCTCGCCCATCGGGTACTGGATGGGGGCAGGAATCGCGCCCAGACGTTCGCGGATGTCGTTCAGCACCAGCTCGAAACTTGCGCCGGTCTTGTCCATCTTGTTGGAGAACGCAATGCGCGGCACGCCGTACCGGTCCGCCTGACGCCACACGGTCTCGCTCTGCGGCTCGACGCCCTGGCTGGAATCGAACACGGCCACCGCGCCGTCCAGCACGCGCATGGAACGCTCGACTTCAATGGTGAAGTCCACGTGACCGGGGGTGTCGATGATGTTAACGACGTATTCCTGCTCGGTGCCGGAACGGGTCCACTTGGCGGTGGTGGCGGCGGCGGTGATGGTGATGCCACGCTCGCGCTCCTGTTCCATCCAGTCCATGGTGGCCGCGCCGTCATGCACCTCGCCGATGCTGCGGTTGCGCCCGGTGAAGAACAGGATGCGCTCGGTGGTGGTGGTCTTGCCCGCGTCAATGTGCGCGGCAATCCCGATGTTGCGGAAATGGGTCAGATAATTGGTGGCTTTGGTGATCATTAGACTCCCTGATAGGTAGGGGAACGTGTCTCGCCCCCCGGTGGTGCGCCGCGCTGTGAACGTCGCTCTCGTTGTAGAGGCGTCAGCTCACGGGCAGCGCCGATTGAACAGTCTGGAACCCTTCACGCGAGATGGACGGTAGGAATGCCCACCGTCCAGTCATCGCTTCTGGGCGGAAAAACCTTTACCAGCGGTAGTGGGCATACGCGCGGTTGGCTTCCGCCATGCGCTCGATATCGTCTTTCTTCTTAATCGAGCCACCCCGGCCCTGCGCGGCGTCCATGATCTCGCCCGCCAGGCGCTCGATGGCGGTGCGCTCGGGGCGGCTGTCCACGGCGGACATCATCCAGCGCAGGGTCAGGCTCTGCTGGCGGCGCACGCTGACCTCAACGGGCACCTGGTAGGTGCTGCCCCCGACGCGGCGGCTGCGAACCTCCACGCGCGGCTTGATGTTGTCCATGGCCTGCTTGAAGATCTTGAGGGACTCCTGGCCGGTGCGCTCCTGCACGACTTTCATGGCTCCGTAGAAAATACGGCTGGCAAGGTTCTTCTTGCCGTCTTCCATGATGCGGTTGATGGTGGCGCTGACCAGCACGTCCTGATAAACCAGATCGGGCTGGAGGGGACGCACTTCTGCTCTGCGGCGACGTGCCATGTTGAACTCCTTGGGTACTTGTTGGTTGCGCTGTGTTTAAGCGCGTGTTGCTTGATTCATTGGCCTGACCTCCGGCGAACATGATTGTTCTTGCCGCAAGGGGGCGTGCCGACTGTCCCTAATAAACTGTCCCTAGAAAAGCGGGACGTTTACTTCTTGGCCGCCTTGGGCTTCTTGGTGCCGTACTTGGACCGGCTCTTGTTGCGGTCCTTGACGCCCTGGGTGTCCAGGCTGCCGCGCACGATGTGGTAACGCACGCCGGGCAGGTCCTTGACGCGTCCGCCGCGAATCAGGACCACGCTGTGTTCCTGGAGGTTGTGGCCCTCGCCGGGAATGTACGCGGTGACTTCAAAGCCGCTGGACAGGCGCACACGCGCGATCTTACGCAGCGCCGAGTTGGGCTTCTTAGGGGTGGTGGTCTTGACGACCGTGCAGACGCCGCGCCGGAAGGGGCTGCCCTTCAGGGCCGGAACCTTGCTCTTCTTCTGGAGCGTGGAACGCCCCTTGCGGATCAGTTGCTGGGTGGTAGGCAGGGTGAATCACTCCTCGTGTTCGGTGTTCAGAGATGCGTGAATCTTTCTCGGAAGGTGGGGCCAGCCCACGCGTACGGGGCCGGGCGACGGGTTGACAGGTCTTGCTTTGAGGTAATCACGCGCTCCTGGCGGACTTTACCGGACTGTCAGCATCAGCCTGATGGGTCACTTGCCGGAGCGGCATGCCGAGAAACTCCTCGCGGTGCAACCCTGGACCGGGGCAGTTTTCAACCTTGACATGATACGCCGCGCGGGGGTGAGGGCGCAAGGGGAAAGAGGTTAAAAACTGCGGGTCTGGACTCCCGCCGTCACCGGGCAGAGACTGAGCTGTGAATGATGTACCAGATGATGTTCGGCGCTGGCCCACGAGGGAAGCCATCAAAAGTCTCAGCAAACGGTTTGGGCTGCCGAATTTGCCAGATATGCAAGATTGGCAATGGGAGGTTGGTGAGCAGAGTAGGGTCGAGGAATTGCTGGCCGCTTATGATTCTGGCGGGCATCCCGAGGACGAGCAATTCACGCTGATGGAGATCATGATCGAGTCTTTTAAAGATACGGGCTGCCCAAGTCAGCATCCAGCTTGGCCGCGACTGCTGGCCCGGCTCGATCAGAGGATTGGGATCCACATTTCAACCGTCTGGTGTTGGGCTGGTATGGGAAACGCGCTGGATAATGTTTACAAGGTCATGCCAGCCATGCGCCAGCTTCTCGGCAAGCACCAAGCAGCATTCCAGAAACCACTTCCGCCGGAGTAACTGCCGTGCTACACTCCCGCTTGCCCATCGTTTGAACCGGCGCGGAGAGGTGCCAGAGCGGTTGAATGGGTCAGTCTCGAAAACTGAAGTACGGGCAACTGTACCGTGGGTTCGAATCCCACCCTCTTCGCCAGAACAGAGCACTACCGAGCGCCCCCACCCACATGGCGGGGGCGCTCGCTTGACGGGACTGGTCCAGCAGATCTAATTCGGATTCAGTTTCCTCCTCCTGGCTGTCCTGTCCAGGGCAGCGCCCATGAGAACGCCTGGCCGCCCGCTCGGATGTCCAGGCGTTCTCAACACCTTTCAATCGGAGTCCGTATGACTGGTAGAGCTGCTCGCAGACGGTTGGGCAGAGGGCCTTGAGCCTTTCACGGCTGCCCCACGCTGGTTTCGGTCAGGAAGGGCGGCAGGACCACCTTCTCGGAGCGCGGCCAGTACTCGCGGTAGATCGAGGTGAATTCCCTGATCACCGGGGGGGCGGTGGTGGCCAGGTCATACTCGGCCAGGCCCAGCGGTCCCTGCGTCCACGAGGAATAGTGCAGGTTCATGCTGCCCACCACCAGCATCTGATTGTCCACCAGAATGGCCTTGGCATGGACCGGCGTGGGGAACCGGCGGGCCTCGAAGCGAGGGGCGGGGATGCCGCGCTTCCTCATCTCGCGGCCCAGGTAGGCCAGCGCAATACGGTTTTCAATGCCGCCCAGGCCGCCCTCGTCGGTCATCAGGCGCACCTTGACGCCGCGTTCCAGAGCGTCCAGTAGGGCCGTCATGTAGGGCAGGCGGGCGCGCTCTGTACACAGCGCTGGATTCAGCAGCGCGACCAAGCAACCCAGGTCCATGCTGAAGTTGACCTGGAGCAGGTCCACCCGGCTTCTGGCAGCCTCCAGCACGGCCACCACCGCCTGATCGGCCTCGGTGAAGCCCTCGCGGCGGTACAGGCTGAAGACGCGCTGCGACCCCGCCGGTTGGACGTCACGGACCTCGGGCGGGCCGCCCCGGACGCCGCGTGCACCCAGACGGCAGCCCTGTTGCGGGTCGGCGGGGTCTGGCTCGGCAGCACATTCCACCACCTTGCTGCGGGTCCACAGGTCTTCAAAAACGGTCACGCCCTCCTGCGCCACCGGGCCGCGAGTGACCAGCGCCAGATCAAACAGGTTGCCCCCCCGGCCCGATAGATGATTGGGCGGGAAGTGCATGTGGCCGTAATTGAAGCCCGCGCCCATCAGCAACTCGCCGTCGATGGCCAGCAGCTTGACGTGGCTGTGCGGAAAGGTGCCGGTGTAGTTGCCCAGCCGCACCTGCCACTTCAGGGCAGAATCATCCAGTGGCACGCCCGCTTCCGTCAGGTCACGCAGCGCGCCCCAGACCTCGGCCCCCACTCAAAGGAGGCCACCACCGGGTAATTGCCCAGTGTCAGGCGAACGACGATACCGCCGGGATAGGCAGCGGGGTTGGCCTTGACACGCTGGTACAGCCCTCCCAGCGCCTTTGCCAGCGTCTGGCCTGGGTTGAGCTGGCCCTCTTCCCACTGCATGGTGGTGAACAGCACCTCGCGCTTGGCGCTCAGGACCAGCGCGGCCACGTCGTCAAAACCGCTGGCCGCCGCCGGGTCCTGGCTTTCCATCCCCTGTTCTATGGCAAGGTCTGCCGACGAGACCGCCTGAGTCGCGGCGGCGCTGGGACCGGGCATGCGGATCAGGGGATAGACCGCGTTCTGGCACGACAGGTCCGGGCGGTCGCCCTGGGTGGTCACGCGCCACACCGCCCGCTCCAGCACGGTTGTGGGTTCAGAACATGCGGACAGGGCGCTGACATTCGCGGGCTGCGTCACGCGCAGGGGGGCCGGATTGACCGGGCGAGAGGTCACGAACTCGCCCAGCGTTCGGGTCAGGCCCAGCGCCGCCGTCAGCACCAGCAGCGAGAGGGTGGCGACGACATTGACCTGAAGGCGGCTGGCAACCTGCAACGGGTAGCCCACGCGCTTCTCCCCCACTTCCACGATGCGTGTCATGGCCCGGCGCACGCTGAGGCCCCAGGCCAGATGGATCACGCCCACCAGCAGCATGACGATCAGCACGAAGCCCCAGCCGCTGCGGATCACGCCCGAAACGCCCAGCAACGGGAACAGCAGCCCGCAGACCACGCCGCCCAGGGCTGCGCCCAGCAGTCCGGCCAGCGCGGGCCGCCAGACCTGCCCCAGCCTCACGGTCAGCAGGCCCAGCAGCAAACCCGCCAGCAGGCCGTACAGCGCCGCCACCACGCCCAGCAGCACGCTGAGGTGCAGGTTCCTGCCCAGCGCCCCCTGCTGGTACACCGCCGTTCCCACCAGGATCAGCAGCGCCGGGACCATCAGCACGCCCCCGGCCACCGCCAGCGCCACGCCCACGCGGTACGGTCTGGCGCGGGTCGGCACGCCCAGCGCCGTCAGCGACAGCGCCCCCGCGCTCAATGCCCCAATCAGGGCAAAGCCCGCCGTGACGGCCAGTAACGCCGCCAGCGCCGCCACATAGGCCCGCAAAAACACCTGCGCGTCGGGCAACGCTTCCACGGCGAGGCCAATCAACAGGCGGGCCAGCAACAGGGTCAGAATCACCCCAAAAATGGCGGAAGAAATTAGAACTCTCATGGCGGGCCTCCTCTGGCGGTCTCCTGGCCCGGCGGCGTACCACACCAGACTGACGGTCAACGTGATGCCCGCAAGCGTTGCCAGCATGGTGAGGACCAGCGTCCAGACGGGTCGCCGTTTGTTCCGTGCCGCCAGCCAGACCATCGTGGTGGTGGCCGTGATGCCGCTGATGGCCGCAAAGATGACCCTGAGCAGTTCGCGATACGAGGCATTTACGCCTGAGTATCTTGGATAGAAAACTGCCGAACGCCGAAAAACTCTTTGCAGCACGCTTTTCATGTGGCGGAGGGCAGTGTAAAACAGGTGAGACGTCCCCTCAAGTCAACGCTTCCCGTGCGGTTGCTGGCGCAGGATGTCCTGCTCCTGGTTCAGCGGGTAGACGATCAGCTTATCAGTATCCAGATCCTCGCCATTGAGATCCACAGCGGTGATCCGGCTGTTGCCGTAGGTCTTGCTCAGGAGTTGCACCTGCATAACGACGGCGAAGCGCTCCCAGCCGGGAGAATCTGGGAATGTCAAAGTCACAGATTCCGGGGGAGCGCGTCCGCATTCTGGCAGACGAGTTCCTGGCCGTGCCCACTACGTCGTACCAACAGCGCAGCCTGGGGGCTGCGCTCTTCATGTTTCTGGACACGGCGACCAAAACCGCGCTGCACCGTGCTGAATTGGTCAGCAAAAGTGCGCTCAGCCGCCTCCTGAACGAGTATTCCTGGGGTACGGAGGCGTGCTGGACACTGCTGGAGCAAGCCCAATGGGACTGCTTGCGGTTGGCAGCCAAGGGCAAACATCGCCCCCTCCTGCGGCTCAGTGT
>NZ_JNIW01000093.1 GCF_000701425.1 Deinococcus frigens DSM 12807
ATGGCGGCTTTTGCCCACAGTGTGGGCGCGAGTGAAGATCACCATGTTCTGGTGGTAGAGGACGGAGCGGGTTTCCATGTCCCTCCAGAGGAGGGACAGCCACCAGGTGTCCAGATCATCACCCTGCCCCCTTACTCACCCGAGTTGCAACCCGTGGAGCGCATGTGGGACCTGACGGACGACACAGTGGCCAATCGCTGGTTCGACACGATGGATGACTTCACTCAGACGCTGGGCCAGCAATGCGCCTGGTTGGAAACCCAGCCAGATCTCATCTCCCAGCAGACCCTCTTCCATTGGTGGCCCTTGTCAAGGAATTAATGGGAGTCAGTATAAGTGGGAATGTTCGCCCGGTCGGGTGAGAGGTGGGCGCGTGTAACGCCGGGTCACCCGTTGCACGCGGGTTGCACGACAAAGGGCAACCTGGCCCGAAAGCGGTTGCCCCAAAACGAGAAGAACGCAGTCTGGGACTGCGTTCTGGTGTGGTGTACCCGAAGGGATTCGAACCCCTGGCCTTCTGATCCGTAGTCAGACGCTCTATCCAGCTGAGCTACGGGTACACGAGATGAAATCTGGCAGGCAACGCTGTGGCGAAGAGGGAGGGATTCGAACCCTCGATACCTTGCGGTATACATCCTTAGCAGGGATGCGGTTTCAACCACTCACCCACCTCTCCTCGGTTGTGCCGGGCCGCTGTGACGTGGCGAGGGGTGAGGGATTCGAACCCCCGGTGGGCTAAGCCCACTGCAGTTTTCAAGACTGCTGCCTTCAACCACTCGGCCAACCCCCCATTCACGGCGGGTGCGGTCTTGGGGAACGGTCCCCAAAAGCGCGAAGGGAAGTATAGGGAGGCCCCCCCGACTTGTCAACGCCACTGCGCCCGGGGTAGTGGACTTTTTGGAATGACGGGTGTTCAATGAAACATGAACAGTCTGAAATGTCCGCAGTGCAGAGGCGTCTATATCGTCAAAAACGGCCACGCACACACTGGCAAACAGCGCTATTTGTGTCGAGCCTGTACCTACCAATCCACCCTGAACCACATCCGCCCATCCATTTCCGCTGAAAAAGTGGAATTGGTGGACCGTTTGCTGTCTGAACGCATCTCCCACCGGGGGATCTGCCGGGTGGTCGGGGTCAGCCGGACGTGGTTTCGTCGTTACCTGCAATCGCTGATTCAGACCGTGCCGCACCGTAGTGATCCACAAGAGGTGGTGTTTTCAAAAGGGTGAGCACTCCAGTACCAGCGAAGCTGGTACTGGAGTGCGACGAGTTATGCACTTTTGTGACGCGGCACACCCATCAGGTCTGGATCTGGCTGGCCCTGGACCGCCACACCCGCAAAATCGTGAGCTGCTTCATCGGACGGCGGGATGCCGTCAGCGCCTTTGGGCTATGGGAGGGTTTGCCCACCCCCTATCTGGACGCGGTCTGTCATACAGACCGTCTAGGCGCTTACAAAAGTGTGGTTTTTGGCGCACTGCACCGCATTGGTGGCACCCAGCACATCGAGCGATTCAACGCCACACTCCGGGTACGCCTGGCGCATCTGGTGCGCAGAACGCTGTCATTCAGCCGGAAACAGGCCAACCTAGAGATGCTGATCTGGCTGTTCATCCACCGCTACAACGCGTCATTACCTTAAACTCTCTACTGCGCCTGGCCTGGGCCTAGCGCCTGCGCCGCAGGGCACAGAGGGCGGCGAACAGGCCCAGCCCGGCCAGCAGCCAGAGGCCCGCTGACGACCTGCGGCCCGGCCCGTCCTGCCCATTCAGGATGATTTCCAGGGCGGCCTCGTGTGGGGTGCGGGGCGGCGGGGCCAGCGTACTGGCAGGCAGTTCCAGGTCCGCGTGCAGCACGTCCACGCGGTAGGCATTCTCGCGCGGGTGGCCGCTGTGGGCGGCGAGGTGCCGGCCCACCGTCCGCAATTCCTCGTAGGGGCCGTCGGCCACCCAGGGCGTCAGGGCCAGGAAGCCGGGGCGCGGCTCGGTCATCACGTAGCTGCGGGGTTCGGGGGCGTCTGCCGTGCGCCCGGTGATGGCGCTCTGGCCGTCGAAACTGAGGTCCAGCAGGTTGCCCACCACCATCGGGTTGACCCCGTAGCGGATGCTCTGGCCCGAGGTGGTGGCCGTCCAGCACGATTCCAGCCACGCCACCGGCTGATCGCGCAGGTTGGCCGGATCTGGCGGCAGGCCCTCCTTGGAGGTCCAGGCTGCGCCGTTGGCATCGGGTTGCAGCAGCACGGTGCAGCCGCCCGCCTCCAGCCGCCCGATCACGTCGGGGCGGAAGGCGTCCAGGCTGATGGCCACGCCCAGATCGCCCACCGGGGTGGGGAAGACGCGCATTTCACTCAGTTCGCCCGGCGTCAGGTCCACGCCGCCCGCCTCCTCGTCGGGGGTCAGGTGGATCTTGTCGGTCACGCCGATTAGCGTGCCGTCGGGGGCCAGCAGCACAGTCTGGTTGGTCAGGGTGGCCGCCTCGCGCCGGGGCTGTCCGTTCACCAGGCGGTAGCGCGGCATGGGCGCAGAGCCGCAGCACAGGTACACGCCGTATTCGCGCGCCAGATCGCGGCAGGTGTGCAGGTACAGCCGGGCGTTGTCGTCGCTGCCCGCCAGTTGCAGCGTGCGGATAGGGGAGGCCCGCTCGCGCAGCAGCACTGGTAGCACGCGGAATGCGCGGGAGAACACCAGCGCCAGCGCCACCCGCTCGAAGGTCTTTAAGGGCAGCGCCCAGCCCCCGCCCCGCAGCACCAGCGGCAGGCCGTTCAGCTCGGTCAGGACCACCAGATTGGGACGGTCCGGCGAGAGGTGGGGCCGGGCCGCTTCCAACTGGCCGCGCATCCAGCTCCGGAAGGCGTCGGCGCTGACGAAGTTTTCAGCGCTCCATTTTGGCTGCACGGCGATGGCCCGGAAGTGGCGCGGCGGGCCAGCCATCTGATCGGTCTGCGGCGCAGTCATGCCCGCAGGCTAATGGTTCGCGGGCGGGGTGGGCTTGCCCGACGATTAAGCCCCGGCTTCCTCGCCCTTCTGACCGCGCTTGTACGGTCCCTTCTCCTTCCACTTGAGGCGCACCGGAATCCCGGCCAGGCTCAGGTCCTCGCGGATGCGGTTTTGCAGGAAGCCCTCGTAGGCGCGGGTCACGAAGTCGGCGCGGTTGCAAAAAATAGCAAAGGTGGGCGGCGCGGTTTCCACCTGGGTCATGAAGTACATCCGCAGCTTCTTGCCGTGGAAGTTCGGCACCGACTGACGCATCTGCCAGACCTCCAGCCAGCGGTTCAGCTCGCTGGTCGGCACGCGGCTCTGCCACTTGTCGTGCAGCTTCATGGCCTCGGCCAGCATCTCGTGGATGCCGTAGTCGTTGATGGCGCTGGTGTACACGCGCGGCGCGTAGGAAATATGGTGCAGCTTCTGGTTCAGGTCCCGCTCGGTGCTTTTCAGGTCCGCGTCGGGGATCAGGTCCCACTTGTTGACCACCACGATTACGGGTTTGCCGCTGTCGTAGGCCAGGTTGGCCAGCTTCAGCTCGTGGTCGCCCAGCTCGTCGGCGTTGACCACCAGCCAGATCAGGTCGCTGCGGCCAATGGCGGACTGGCTGCGCTGGATGGCGTAGTCCTCGATGGCGGTGGGGGGCTTCTTGCGAATCCCTGCCGTGTCCACCAGCACGAAACGCTGTCCGCCGTAATCCCACTCCACGTCCAGGCTGTCGCGGGTGGTGCCCGGCTGATCGGCCACGATGGCGCGGTCCGATTGCACGATGGCGTTCAGCAGGCTGGATTTGCCCACGTTGGGCCGCCCGATCAGTGAAATTCGGATGGGCGCGATTTCCGGCACGTCCTCGTCGTCCTCGGGCAGGTGGGTCATCACGCGGTCCATCAACTCGTCCAGGCCGCGTGCGTGTTCGGCGCTGATCGGCACCGGATCGCCGAAGCCCAGGCCCCACAGCTCGGCCAGGTAGACCTCGTGCTTCTGGCTGTCGATCTTGTTCGCCACCACGATCACCGGAATGCCCAGGCGGCGCAGCCAGTCGGCCACCTCGTAGTCGGCGGCGCTCAGGCCCTCGCGCGGGTCCAGCACAAACACCACGGCCTGCGCGCCCTCGATGGCCCACTCGGCTTTTTCACGGATGGCGACCTCCCACTCGTCGCCGCTCCACAGCCCGCCGGTGTCCACCAGGGTAATCCGGTGGTTCTGGTACAGCATCATTCCTTCCTTGGCGTCACGGGTCACGCCGGGGAAGTCGGCCACGACGGCCTCACGCCGCCCTACTAAACGGTTAAACAGGCTGGACTTGCCGACGTTGGGTCGGCCCACAATGGCAACTTTATGCATTTTCAACGCTCCTTCGGTGTCGGTCAGCCCTGGCGTTATCGGGCTTTCCCGCCGATCTTCCCGCCTGTGGCTCTTGCCGACGTGGCGAAGCAGAGGGGAAGTACAAGAGGAGAAGCCTAGCGCTTGCAGTGTGGAGGGGACAAGCGTCTGGACCACCATTCCGGGCCTCGGCAACGGCCCGGACAGTTTGAGCCGACTTCAGGCCGTCTTGACCGCCAGATCGCTCAGGAGTCGCCATCTCTGGAGCCAGTCGAAGGCCCGCCGCTCAAGGTCCTCGCAGGAGAACACCAGTGGCATCCAGCGGCACTTCAGCCCGGCCCAGACTCAGCCCAGGGAATGGGGTATTCCTGTGGTTCTCCAAAGCTCGGGCGGCCCGAGGCTGGCAGGCGGTCAGGTCCGCGAGTTGCCTGGCAGCATGGAACGCGGACACCAGCCCAGAACGGACGCCGCCCAGCCCCGAATCTGCTCAGCGGGTCTCCTGGGAGTGTAATTCTGAGAACCTCGCCTTACCTGGCATCATTCCTTCTCTCTTCAACGAATCTGTCTTACGGTCTTGCGCGCCCCAGACCACTAGCCTCTGCCCATGCCCGCCCGCCCGCCCTTGCCCGCCAAAAGGCCGCCCGAAAAACTCACGCTCAGCCAGCAGCAACCGCCCCCCGAAAATCTGCCCGAAATCGCGCGGCGTCTGGCCGGGGAATACCTGCCCGATCCGCCCCAGCCCCGCCGGGCCGCCGAGCCGCTGGACGGCCTGATCCAGACCATTCTGTCGCAGCAGAACACGGCCCCGATCACCCGGAGGCAGTTCCAGGGCCTCAAAACCGCCTACCCGCGCTGGGAGGGGGCGCTGGCGGATGGCCCGGACGGTATCGAGGCGGTGCTGAAAGCGGCAGGCGGCGGCCTCTCGCGCGTCAAGGCCGGATATATTTACTCGCTGCTGGCGGAGCTGGACGAGACGCGCCCCAGCCTCTCGCTGCGGGAAACGCGCGATCTGGACGACAGGGCGGCCCGCGAGCTGCTGGAAAGTCTGCCGGGCGTGGGGATGAAAACCGCCAGTTGCGTGCTGCTGTTCGATCTGGCGCGGCCCGCTATGCCGGTGGACACGCACATCCACCGCATCGCGCGGCGGCTGGAGCTGGTCCCCGAAGCCTGGAACGCGGTCAAGGTGGAACGCTGGTTTGATGAAGTGCTGCCGCGCGAGTGGGCGGCCCGCTACACCTTTCATGTCGCGGCCATCCGCCACGGACGCCAGACCTGCCGCGCCCGCAATCCGGCGTGCGGCGTGTGCGTGCTGCGTGACCTGTGCCCGTCGGCGGCTATTCTGGGCCGATGACCCTGCCGACATTGACCCATGAATTAGAGGTGGCCTCCCGGCTGGCGCGCGAGGCCGGGGCGCTGCTGCTGCGATGGCGCGCCGTGGGCTTCAGCGTGGAACACAAGACCAGCCCCGAAGACCCCGTGACGGCGGCGGACCGCGAAGCCTCCGCGCTGATCGTGGCGGGCCTGGGCAAAGAATTTCCCGAAGACGGTCTGCTGAGCGAGGAGGAAACCGACAGCGCCGCCCGGTTGTCGCGCGGGCGGGTCTGGATCATCGACCCCATCGACGGCACCAGCGAATTCATCAAGGGTACGGCGGATTACTGCGTCAGCATCGGCCTGGCAATTGGCGCTGACGCCGTGCTGGGCGTGGTCTACGCGCCGTCCACTGACGAGCTGTTCGCGGGGGTGGTGGGTCGGGGCGTCTGGAAAGACGGGCAGCAGGTCCAGCGTGCGGCCCGTTCGGAGAATTGGCGCATCGCCGTCTCGGACACCGAATTTGGGCGCGAATTGAACCGGCATGACCTGCCGGGGATGCTTCCCAGCGGCAGCATTGCGCTGAAGCTGGCGCGCCTGAGTGCCGATGAGGCCGATGCCACCTTCACCATGTCGCCGCGCAGCGAGTGGGATATTGCCGCCGGGGACGCTCTTTTGCGGGCGGCGGGCGGCGAGTTGCGCCGCCGGGACGGGCGGGAGGTCCGCTACAACCAGCCCCAGCCGTATCTGGAACAGGGCCTGATCGCCGGAGTGCCGGGGGCGCTGACCTGGCTGGAGGGCGAGCTGTCGCGCCGCCGCCTGCCTACCGCTCACCTGGGCCTGAAGGCGTCGGCCCCGGCCTGGAAACACCTGCCCAGAGGCGATCAGGCCGCGCTCGGCGGTCATCCCGGCGTCAGCATCCGGCACGCGGGGGATGAGGTCCTGGCCCTGCTGGTGGTGGACCCAGAGACCCGCACCGTGAAACGCGCCGAGGGCGACGCCTTCCACTTGGAACGCCTGACCCGCGATGTGGTTCGCGCACTGGGTCCGCTGGAACCGGGTCCACTCTCGCCTGTAGAGCAGTAAACTTCAATCATGATCAATTCCCCTACAGCCCCAGACCTCCCGGCAGCGGGCGGGGGGGCGGGGCGGGTCCGTCTCAAGCCGCTGTTGGAGATGGATCACGGCGAATGGCACATCCTGCACGGCTTTTTCAAGGACCGTGAGCTGGCGGACTGGAACGATGCCAAGCCGATCCGCCTGCCCGAATGGCTGTTTCGCAAGGTCATGCAGGACGAGGAACGCGGCGGCGAGCGCGTGGGCTTCGGCATTCTGGACGAGCGCGGCGCACTGATCGGCAGCGCCGAACTGTATGACCTGCGCCCCGCGCCGCCGCTGACGTCCACCACCGGCACACTGGGCGTGATGATCGGCTTTCCTGCGTTGTGGGGCCAGGGCTACGGGCGCGAGGCGGTTTCGGCGCTGCTGGCCCGGGCCTTTGCGGGCCGCCAGACCCCGTTGAAACGGGTGCGCCTGACCACCTTTGCCCACAACCGCCGCGCCCAGCGGGCCTTTGCCGCCTGCGGCTTCCGCGAGGTGGGCCGCACGCCGCGCACGGGCCGCACCGACGTGCATATGGAGATCACGCGGGAGGAGTGGGAGACGAGGGGGTCTGAAGGTCCAACCGTCTGAAGGTCTGAACGCCAAACCGAGGCCTGACCTGACGCCCCGTCCCATGCGCCACACCCATGCGCCACAATAGATTCCATGCGCGTCCTGCTCCCCGATTTGCCCGAATTCCACGCCCTCTCTGGCCACGATGAACACGGCGTTCCCGGCGCAGAGTTCACCTTTTACTCGCAGGATCACGTGCCCCCACAGGAGGCCGAGGGCGTGGTGTTGTGGCTGGCGCGCGGCGACACCCGCGAGAGGTTGCTCAGGACGCCGGGCCTGAAATGGGTGCTGACCCTGACCGCCGGAATTGATCACGTTCAGCCGCACCTGCCCCAGGGCGTGGCGCTGCACAACGCCAACCGCCTGCATGACCGCGCCGTGGCGGTGCATGTCGCGGCGCTGATGCTCGCGGCCATGCGCGGCCTGCACCGTTTCCGCGACGCGCAGCACGAGGGGCGCTGGGCCTCCACCAAGTCACCCTCCGATTCCGGTTTACATACGCTGGACGGGCAGCAGGTGGTGCTCTGGGGCCACGGCCATATCGGACACATCCTCGAAGGGCTGCTCACCCCGTTTAGGGCCGGGGTCAGCGGTATTCGCAGTTCCACATCGGATCTCCAGCGCGACCGCTTACTATCCCGCGCCGACTGGGTGGTGTTACTGCTGCCCAGCACGATTGATACGCGCGGCATCGTGAACGCCGACGTTCTGGGTAAGTTCAAGCCCGGAGCGTGGCTGGCAAACGCCGGGCGCGGCAACCTGATCGTGACGGATGATCTGCTGGCCGCACTGGATTCCGGCCACCTGGGCGGCGCGGCGCTGGACGTGACCGATCCCGAACCGTTGCCGGAAGGCCATCCGCTGTGGGCACAGAAAAACGTGATCATCACGCCGCACATCGCCAGCACCACCACTGATCTGCTGGCGCGCGGGGCGGGCCTCACCCGTGATTTTCTGCTGACCATGCAGCAGGGCCAGGAACCGGAAGGGCGCGTGCTGGACGGACAGAAGTACTGAATTGCATGTCAAAGCCCCTCTGGCATGAGGCGAGAGGGGCGGCGCAGGCGGCGGATGGGGCGAGCGCCGCTTAAGCAAGTTTGAGAGAGTCCTTTTCCTGGAGCATTTGCCTGAATGACAGCATCGGGAAAGGAGACTCCCGATGCTTCTTTTCTCTCTCGTGGAGCTGTGCCAGCCCTCAGTACCCGACACTTTCCACAGCCGTCGTCTGGCGCGGCGTCCAGAGTCGAATGAGGTGGAGCAGTTCGTCCACCGAAGCCCCAACCTGA
>NZ_JNIW01000094.1 GCF_000701425.1 Deinococcus frigens DSM 12807
CGCAGCGTGGTTTGAATGTGCTGGTGTCCCAGCCGTTTACGGATGGTGGCCAGACTCACGCCCCCATTGACCAGCTCTGTCGCGTGGCTGTGCCGGAGCTGATGCAAGGTGCAGCGGACTTCCGCCTGAGCCGCGTACCCCTGCCAGCGGGCCTGCACACTCTGGTAGCGCAGTGGACCCGCCCGTTCTTGGTGACCTGGAACAGCGGTCCATGCGTGAAGGCCAGCGTCTTCAGGTAGCGCCGCAGCCGCGCCACCAGGGCCGGATCGTCCAGCAGCACCGTCCGTCTGCGCCCACCCTTACCCAGCACGGTCAGGTGTTCGTCGCCCCGAGTCAGGTCCAGGTCACTCCAGTGCAACCCCAACGCCTCGCCGATCCGCGGTCCGGGCGCGTAAACCATCCGGAACAGCAGGACGTCGCGGCCCTATGCCGGAGAATGACCGAAGATACGCTCGATTTCCTCCCGGCGCAGCCAGCCCTCCGGGGTGGGGTGGGGGCAGGAATCCAAGGTGCAGATCACCCTTACTGACGTGATTGACGTTGGACAAGCATCGTTCTCATTTATCAACGCTGAACATTCGGCCCCTACAGTCTGCGGTGGAATGCCTCCGCCCAGGCGGGAAAAGCACCCAGCGGAATGATGAACTTCAGAGCGCATCACCGCACTCCGGCACCACGCCGGACAAGGAACCCAGAATGGACATGACGACGATGATTCCCGCATGGCTGACGCCCCTGGCATGGACCTACGTCCTCGCCTCTGTGCTGACGGCCGCATTCCTCACGTATACCGTCGCCGCCCGGCGGCCGCGCTCAGCGCTTGACTGGGTCTGGCCCCTGAGTGCCCTGTTCCTCGGACCGGCGGCCCTCGCGCCGTATGCCCGCTGGGGCCGGGCGCCCGGCAGCACACCACGGTCGGCAGGGGCACCGTTCGCTGTGGCGCTGCTGTCCGGGGCCGCCGCGTCCACCATCGCCCACCTGATCGGCGTGCCCGTGGTCTTCGGAGCCGGTTGGACGATTGCCGGCCAGGCATTGTGGGCGGTGGCGCTCTTCATCCTGATCCTGGCCACTGCTCTGCTGTTTCTGGCGGAGTACGCCACCTCCGCAGGCCACCGATCAAGCGTTCTGGCCAGCCCGTCTGCCGGTACTCTCCTTCTGGCCACCTTTGTGACTGTTCTGGCCTTCGATGTTGGCATGGTCGGCTGGATGCTGTACCTGCACACCAATCAGCTCATGGCACCGATCACCGATGTGGTGTTCGTGTTTCAGATGCAAATTGGCATGATCCTGGGCATGCTGACCGCCGCGCCCGTCGTCGCGTGGTTTACTTCCCGCCGGACGCTGGCGGTGGCGGTGCACGAGATGGCCCCAACCACAGGCCGCTGATCGTCCCCGTGCTCGCGTCGGTCCTGGCTGTATCAAGGGTTGTGCGACCTAAAGCATTTGTCGAAATAGTTGTCAGGTAGAGCGAAGCCGAGGCTTATCCAAGAGCGTCTCCAAACACTCCAGCTTCACTCAGGACGGTGCATCTTTTCTGTCAGATGCTCTAGGCGCGTCGGATGCTGTGGCCAGCGGCAAGTCCACCGTGAGGGTGGTCCCCACGCCTGGTGTGCTCGAGATCCGGATCTCGCCTGCCATCGCCTCGATGAGGTGCCGTGAGACCGTGAGGCCGATCCCTGCCCCCACACTCTCCTCCGCGTCGCGGGCCCGGGACTGGTCAGAGCGGTAAAACCGCTCGAACACGTGTGGCAGGTCATTTGGGGCAATGCCTTCCCCCGTGTCCTGCACCTCCACGCACCCGAACTGTCCGTCTCTCTTCACCCGCACGGTCACGCCCCCCTGATGCGTGTGTCTCAGGGCGTTGGCCAGTAAGTTGACCAGGACCTGGGTGAGCCGGTCCGGATCTGCGAGCACCTGAACCTCGCGCCGCACGTCGAGGGTCAGGGTGAGGCCCGCGCTGGAAAAGGGCCGTTCGAACTGCGCACAGGCCCCACGGGCAAGTTCCGCGAGCGGTACAGGGCGCGGCGTCACGGGAATCACGCCCGCTTCCGCCTGCGTGACAAGCGACAGGTCCTGCGTGAGCCGCTCCAACCGCCGAACTTCACGGATGATGTCTGGTCCCGCCTCCTCAATGCGGAACACCCCGTCCAGCAGCCCTTCCGTGAGCCCGCGCATGCCGGTCAGGGGCGTACGCAACTCGTGCGCGACCGTGCCGATCAGTTCCCGCCGCCGCACTTCCGTCGCTTCCAGCGCTTCGGCCATGCGGTTAAAGCTGTTCGTCAGTTCGCCAAGTTCGTCCCGGCCCAGTTCCGGCAGCCGCTCAGCGTAATGTCCGGCCGCGATACGCGTGCTGGCGTGGCTCACGCGTTGCACCGACCGCAGGATCTGGCGGCTGACGAGGGCGCTCACCGCCAACGCCACCAGCAGGGTCACGAAACTCGCCACCGCGAGGGCGCTTCCAAACGCGCCCGTGAAGCCCTCGGACAGTTGACGGCGCATCTCCGGAATGTCCTGCATGCCGAACATCTGCACCATCTGCTCGGTGTGCGAGCGGTAAAAGAACGGCGCGGTCCATTCCGCGATCACGGTCATCGTCATGGCGGACAGGGCGATCACGGCGAGGTATGAGAGCAGCAGCTTTGCCCGCAGGCCGAGTCCGGCACTGCCGCCGGGTTTACTTGAGCCGGCCAAAGCGGTACCCCACCCCCCGGACAGCGTGAAGAAACTGCGGCGCCTGCCCAGACTCTCCCAGGTGCCTGCGCAGGCTGACCATGTGCACGTCCACCACCCGGTCAACTCCGGGAAAGTCCTCACCCCACACCCGCTGAATCAGCTCATTGCGGGTGAAGACCCGCCCGGGCGCCCGGGCGAGTTCGTGCAACAGATCGAACTCCAGGGCACTCAGGTCAAGCGCCTGCCCGGCGAGACTGGCCGCGCGGGTCACTGGATCCACCCGCAGGCCCTCGTAGAGGACTGGGAGCGGAGCCGCCTCCCCCGACGTGCGGCGCAGGATCGCTTTCACCCGGGCCACCAGTTCACGCGGGCTGAACGGCTTGACCACGTAGTCGTCGGCACCGAGTTCCAGGCCAAGCACCCGGTCGAACTCCTCCCCGCGGGCCGTGAGCAGGATGATGGGCACGTTGGTGGTTGCCCGGAGACGTTTGCAGACATCCAGGCCGTTCACCTTCGGCAGCATGACGTCAAGCACGATGAGCGCCAGACCGCCCGCTTCAGCCTGAAGCAGGCCGTCGAGACCGTCCGCCGCCGTCTGCACCTGAAAACCTTCACGCTCCAGGTATGCGGCGACAACCTTGCGCACGCTCGGCTCGTCATCCACCACCAACACTGTCGTCATGCTGCGTCCAGTATGCCGGGAGATGACTGATCAAGGGATGTCGTCAGGACTGCATACTGATTCACTGACACTTCTGGCCATTGACTCCGGCGTGCCGGCCACCGCCGTGAAGATCCTGTTGCTTTTGCAGGCTCCTGTAATGAACATGGCTCCCCCAGCGCCAGCCACCGGGTGCTCATTGGTGCCAGGTGCTTCCCCCGTCGTCCGAGCGGTACACCGTACCGCTGGTGCCGGCGGCGTACAGCCGTGCCTCGTCCTGTGGGTCCGCCGTCACCAGCAGCGCGCCTTCCGGCAGGTTCAGGTTCGTCCAGCTCGCGCCCTTGTCCTCCGAGCGGGCCACACCTTCCGGGCCGGCGATGTACACGTTGCCGCTCATGGGATGAACGTCCAGGCCGGCAGCGGCTGCCGGCGGCGCGGCTGCGGCACGCTGCCATGCTGTACCGTCATCCGAGACGATCAGCCTGGCGTCCATCATGAGGGCGTACAGGCGTGGGGTGTCGCCTGGTCCTGCGGCGAGGGCCATCGCACTGGGGGTTGCGGCGGACACGAACTGCCAGTTCTGGCCATCGGCGGTGCGGTACAGGCCCCGCCCCGCGAGGTTGGCGTACCACACGCCGGGCTGGTCAGGCGACGCGGCGAAGCCGTGGATGTCGGTGCCTGGCAAATTCCCGAACCCCTGATCCTGCCAGGTGCGCCCACCGTCCTGGCTGACCTTCAGGACGTCATGCCCGGCCATCATCACGGTGTCAGGGAAGCGCGTAGACGAGGCGAGGGCCATGGCGTCCCCCGCGCCATCGGATAGTCCCCAGCTTTTCCCATTGTCAGCACTCACGGAGACGCCCGCGTGCTGCCCGTACAGCAGCCGCCCGTCAGGGAGAACCCGCAGGGCGTGGAAGTCCCCGGACAGGCGCGCCGTGGTTTCGCCCTGGTTTCCCTGCGTAAGCCACCACACGGCGCCGCCCAGCAGCGCCGTCGTCAGCAGCGCCGCCAGGACGAGCATCCGTCGCCCGGCCGGCGCGGTGTTCGTTGTCCTGGCCTTGGTCGTCATGTCACTTCCGCATGGCCGCCTGCACGGGGACAGGCGCCTGCTGTGGGGCCTGGTGCCCGTGAGGCATGACGCGCATCATCAGTAGCATGGAGAGCGGGCATGCGGCGGCCAGCAGGAAGGGCAGCGCGGCAGCGAACACACCGGGGGACGCGGCAAAGTACAAACCCGCAGCGACGATAGCGAGGCCGATGAGCACTTTCCAGTTCAGGCAAAACCTAAAGAGTTTCATGCCCTCAGAGTAGAGACCCTTTGTTCAACTTCGATAAACCCCCGCAGTAGTTGTGGCGAGTGGTTGGTGACCCTCCCCCTGTTTTCGGCGTCAACCTGCTGCAAATTTAGTGACACGTGAACCGCGAGGATCTGGCCACCCGGATCAGTGTTTGGGAGCAGGAGTGGAACCAGGGTCAGGTACGGATGGATTGGCAATTTCGAACCGAGGATGCTCGTATCAAGCTCAGACACCTCTATCTCCGTCACAAAGCCGTGAAATTTCCTTAGCCAGGTTCTGGTCAAGCCCCGAGTACCGGCAGGCGGGCGAGCTGGCGTTTGGGCTGCTGGCCTCGCCCGTGATGCTGATCCTGGTCCTGGCAGCGGACGCCATGAGTACCGCGCCCAGCACGAACTTCAGCGCTCCCGTCGGGACGTAGGCCAGCAGGGTCCCGAAGACCGAACCCAGCGCCATCGGCGCGACCATCCCAGTGAGACGCGCACTCCCCTGACGCTGCGTTCAAAACTGCGCGCCGATCTTCCGGGCGTTCAAACGCAAGCTGTCACGGGTGAGTGGCCCCGACTGCTTGGCCTGCACGATGCCCTGTGCATCAATAAAAAAAGTCTCCGGCACGCCCGCAACCCCAAAATCAATGGCAGTTCGGGATTGGGGGTCCAGGACACTGGGATAGGGGATGGCAAATTCCTGCTCGAAGGCCCGCGCCGCCTCGGGCCGGTCCTGAAAGATCACGCCCACCACCCTGACATTCCGGGCTTTCTGGGCAAATTCCCGGAGTAGGGGGGCTTCCTCCCGGCAAGGAACGCACCAGGACGCCCAGAAATTGATCACGGCTGGGCCGCCACCCTGCTCGCCCAGGCTGAGGGACTGTCCGCTGAGGGTGACCAGCGTAAACGCTGGCACAGGCTTCCCGATCAGGGGGGAACTCGGCCCGGAGTTGGGCCTCAGCAGCGCGGCAGCCACACTGGCGGCCAGCACCGGTGGCAGCCACCGCTTCCAGGCCACGGACGTCCGGCGGTTAATCGGGGAATCGCTCGGGGGCACGGTTCTTGTACCGCTCAATGAAAGCGACGATTCTGGTTTCATCCACGCTGTCGAGGGTGTAGAGCCGCCGCCACGCTGTGACGGCCACCGGCACCTTCAACGCCTCGTTGGGGGCCACCACCGTCTTGTTGGGGAAGCGCCGCTGAATGCCGTCCAGCGCACCCTCTGTGCCTTGAAGGAGCGCTGGATTGTACTGGATGACGATGCCGCCGTGTTCCAGGTTGTGGATCAGGCGTTCCGGCTCCACCATGTACGCAAACGTTCCCCAGGGCTGCGGTTGTACGTAATGCCAACCACTGGTGGCCGGAAACGAGTTGTAGGCAGGATGTGCCGTCCCCACTGCGATGTGCTCCTGGCCCTGATTGGCGAAGGTCTGGCCCAGACCCCCGGTGTCCGCACCCGAACGTCCCCACCACGCGGCCCCCACCAGCAGCAGGGCCACAGCTCCCACCAGCGCGGCGGGCCACAGGTTGCGGCGCGGCGGCGCTGAATTGAACTTCACGTTGGCTGGTTTGCTCATCTTGGTCACCTCTCCACCGTAGACCCTTCGTGTTCAAGAGCTGTAAAAGCGTTGGTGACGCTCAGGGCGCACAATCCGGTGTTCTCGGCCCCGCGCTTTACCGTTGCTGAACACGCCACTGTCTCGGACAGTGGCGTGTTCAGGCTGGCTGGGGTATCTGGGTGACACTGGCGGCAGACCCGCACGAACATCACGGGCTCCACGACCTTCCTCCATCAGACGAGCGGTGGACCAAGCCGCTCTCGCCCACAGCGAAGCAGCCCCAGATTTGACCAGTCGGCCCCCTGACCTTTGGACCGGGCGACCCCAGCGGGACCAGCGAGGTAGATGTTGCCACTTGCTGGATGAACTACAGGCCGGTTGCCGCCGCTGCGCAGATTCCTGCCGCCTGATGGCGCAAGTTTGAGACCAGGTCAGAACGCCTGGAGGAACCCGCGTGCGACGCGGGTTCCTGCTTTTATCGAAGCTGAACACCGGGGCACTACCTTGACCTCGGCAACGTGAGTATCAGTTGCCTTCAGGGTGGAGCGCACGTAAGGAGTGACCGGAATGATGGGAATGATGGGATGTGGCGGTGGCATGATCCTGGGCTTGCTGCTGTGGGTGGCTGTCATCGTCGCCGTGGCGTACCTGCTGGTACGGCTCAACCGGGACGGACGCTACGAGGAAGGGCAGGACCGGGCTGGGCATTTGGCCCGCGAGCGCTTCGCACGCGGGGAGATCACCGCAGAGGAACTCGACGCCCTGGAGCGCAGGCTGCGGTCATAACGCGAACAGATGGAAGCTGGGCACGGATCATCTACCCGCTCTTCATGCTCCTGTCTCTGTTCGTCCCTGGATCAAGCATCTGGTATCAGCTTCACGTCGATGAAGAGCACCGCATCCGGCAAGAACGGATAGTTGGACCATCGTACTTCGTTCAGCTTGAAATCACTTTCTCCGATGCTCAGGAAGGTGAGCGGCCTTGACGAGTCGCCTGTACTCCTTCACCGATTCCCGTATTCCGTGGGTAGCGGGCCTCTCCATGCTGACTGCTGCGCTTCACGGGGGCGTGACCGGCGCGCACTTTACGGAATGGTTCCTGTATGGCCTGTTCTTCCTGGTAGCGACGGCCACGCAGTTCGTGTGGGGTGGCTTCCTGCTGCTCCGCTCCTTCGAGATGAAAGCGGCGCAAAGTGACCCTTTCCCTCGGGTGGGCAACAGCAGGATGGAAGTACCGTACTACTGGGCCGGAGTGATCGGGAACCTGCTGATCGCGGGGATGTATGTCGTCACCCGCACGGTCGGGATACCCTTTTTCGGCCCAGAAGCAGGCGAGATCGAGGGGTGGGACGCGTTCGGCCTGATCACCACTACCCTGGAGTTGCTATTAGTCACGTTGCTGCTGACGATCCTGACGGGCCACCGGGCTGGAAGGGGCTAACGGGGTGATGTTGCCTTAACTGGTCCAACGGCACGCAGAGAGCAGGGGTGGCCTGAGGTTCAGGGGCTCGATGAGCTGGCTGAGTATCTCATCCGATTGATGAACCCTTTTCGAGCGCTAGGAGCGATGAAAAGCGAGGTTTCCGCTACCGAATCGCGAGCTGACAAGCGGCACGGAATCAGTGGAAGAACCACAAAAGTGGGTCAATCCCACCTCCTGTATCTCTACACGGGCGCACATCCCAAACGGCGTGGGGCCAGACAGAAATGGGCAGGCAAAGTAGATTTTGTAAACTTCACCGGCTGGGTTGCCGTACCTGGCGATAGAAACGAGCGAATCTGGACGCGCGTGGTCTGGGGACCACGCTTTGAACGCTTCTTGAAAGTCGTGGTGATTGAGCGGTTGGATCGTCGTGGCCATGTCAAGGCCCATGTAGTGCTCTGCAGCACCGACACTGGTATGCCTGCTGATCAGATTCGGGCGCTGTACAGCGCCCGCTTTCAGTTGGAGTTTGTGTTCCGCGATGCCAAACAGCACGCTGGACTGACCACTTGT
>NZ_JNIW01000095.1 GCF_000701425.1 Deinococcus frigens DSM 12807
TCCTCAAGGAGAAACTGGTCGGTGCCTGGCAGCGCGTCAGATACATCCAGTTGCCGCGCCGCTTGATGGACTCTAATTTATGCCGCGATCAATAAGCGCCCGCTGGTTGCGGATTCATGACCGTGAAGACCGCACCTGCCGGGTCGGTCAGCACCGCCATACGGCCATAGGGCATATCAAAGGGGGCCACCAGCACTTTACCGCCGTTCTGCACGGCCATTTGCGCCGTTCTATCCACGTCCTCGGTGAAGAAATAGACCATCCAGCCGCCCGCGTTCACGGCTTCCCAATTCTGCGCGTTGCCCGACACACCCGCAAAGCCCGTTTCCCCGTGCAGAAGCTGATGGTAGTCCGCGCCAGGGAGTTGCTGAGCGTCGGCATTTAGGAGCTGGCTGTAGAAGTCCACGGCGGACGCCGAATCGCGGGTGTTGACCTCGGCCCAGACCAGACGGCCCGGCCCGTCATTGCCAAGAAAGCCGCCATGCTGATCGTCCTGCCACAGCCCGAACATGGCTCCGCTGGGATCGGTGACGTGGTGTGCCTGACCCTGGGTGCCAATCCGCACTGGCCCCTCAAAGGCCGTACCACCGAGCGCCTTGACGTGTTGGGCGTCGGCCACGATGTCTTCACTGTCAAAATAAATGAGCCACTGCGAGGAGGCATCCATCCCTGCTGGCGGTGGGGGCGAGATGCCCGCTGCCTTGTTGCCCCCGCTATGGGCGGTCGCGTAGCCGCCGAATTCCTCTGAAATCTGGTATGTCCAGCCGAACAGGGCAGCGTAAAAATCGCGCGCCTGCTGCGGTGTGGGCGTGGTCAGCTCTACCCAGATCGGTTCTCCGGCGCAGATGGTCATGGGCGAGGACGCGACGGGGGCCGTCGTTTGGGTCTGGGTCATGGATTTTGCCTCCTGTAGAGGTTGAGCTGGCCGGGCTTCAGAGCTGAACCCGGTACTCACAGCAGTTTAGGCTACAATCCATATTTTGTCAAGAACATAATTAGCTCGGTGTATTTCGTTCATGCAGCAGCCGCAGAACCTCCCGCGCGCTGGTCAGAATTGGCGTACCAGGGCCGAAGATGCCCGCCACACCCGCCGCCCGTAGCGCCGCGTAATCCTGCTGGGGAATCACGCCGCCCGCGATCACCAGGATGTCGCCCGCCTCCTGCCCCCGCAGCGCGGCGATCAGTTGTGGGATCAGCGTTTTGTGGCCCGCCGCCTGCGAGCTGACGCCGATCACATGCACGTCGTTTTCCACCGCCTGGCGCGCGGCCTCGTCGGGGGTCTGGAACAGTGGCCCCACGTCCACGTCGAAACCCAGATCGGCGAATCCGGTGGCGATGACCTTCGCGCCCCGGTCATGGCCGTCCTGGCCCATCTTGACCACCAGCATGCGCGGGCGGCGGCCTTCCGCTTCAGCGAAGGCTTCGATGTCGCCTTGCAGCGCGGCGAAGCCCTCGTCCCCGGCGTAGCCCTGCGCGTAGACGCCGCTGAGGGTGCGGACCTCGGCACTGTGACGGCCCCAGACCCGCTCCAGCGCGTCGCTGACCTCGCCCACCGTGCAGCGGGCGCGCATGGCCTCCACCGACAGGGCGAGGAGGTTGCCGTCGCCATTGCGGGCGGCGTCCTCCAAGTTGTCCAGAGCATTCTTGACAGCTTCCGGGTCACGCTCGGCCCTGACCCTGTTCAGCCGCGCGATCTGCGATTCCCGCACGGCGTCGTTGTCAATCTCCAGCAGTTCCACGGGCGTCTGCTCACTCAAGCGGTATTTGTTGACGCCCACGATCACGTCCTCGCCCCGGTCAATGCGGGCCTGTTTGCGGGCCGCGCTTTCCTCAATCCTCAGCTTGGGAATCCCGGCCTCGATGGCCCTGGCCATACCGCCCAGTTCCTCCACCTCGCGCATCAAGTCACGGGCCTTCTCGGCCAGATCGACGGTCAGGCGTTCCATCAGGTAGCTGCCGCCCCAGGGATCGATCACGTCGGGGATGCCCGTTTCCTCCTGAATCAGCAACTGGGTGTTGCGGGCAATCCGGGCCGAGAACTCGGTGGGCAGGCCAATCGCCTCGTCAAAGGCGTTGGTGTGCAGGCTCTGGGTGCCGCCAAACACGGCGGCCATCGCCTCCACCGCCGTTCGCACGACGTTGTTGTACGGGTCCTGCTCGGTCAGGGACCAGCCGGAGGTCTGGCAGTGGGTTCGCAGGGCGCGGCTCATGGGGTTTTTGGGGCCAAAGCCCGCCATGATCTCGTCCCACAGCAGCCGGGCGGCGCGCAGCTTGGCCACCTCGGTGTAGAAGTTCATGCCGATGGCGAAGAAGAACGACAGGCGCGGGGCGAAGGCGTCCACGTCCAGCCCCTTTTTCAGCGCGGCCCGCACGTATTCCAGGCCGTCGGCCAGGGTGTAGGCCAGCTCCAGCGCGGCGTTCGCCCCGGCCTCCTGCAAGTGGTAGCCGCTGATGGAGATGGAATTGAAGCGCGGCATCTTCTGAGCCGTGAATTCAATGATGTCTGCCACGATCCGCATGGACGGTTCCGGCGGGTAGATGTAGGTGTTGCGGACCATGAACTCCTTGAGAATGTCGTTCTGGATGGTCCCGGAAAGCTGATCCAAACCCGCCCCGCCTTCCTGCCCCGCCACGATATACCCGGCCAGAATCGGCAGGACTGCGCCGTTCATGGTCATGGACACCGACATCTGATCCAGGGGGATGCCGTCAAAGAGGAGTTTCATGTCCTCAACGCTGTCGATGGCGACTCCGGCCTTGCCCACGTCGCCCACCACGCGCGGGTGGTCCGAGTCGTAGCCCCGGTGCGTGGCGAGGTCAAAGGCCACTGACAGGCCCTTTTGCCCGGCGGCCAGGTTGCGGCGGTAAAAGGCGTTGCTGGCCTCGGCGGTGGAAAAGCCCGCGTACTGCCGGATGGTCCAGGGGCGCGCGGCGTACATGGTGGCGCGCGGGCCGCGCGTGTAAGGCGGCAGGCCGGGCAGGGAATTGGCCCCTCCGCTTTCAGGCAGGTCGGCGCGGGTGTACAGCGCTTTCAGGGTCAGTCCTTCAGGGGTGACGCGGTTCAGGGTCTCCGGCCCCGCGCCCTTTAGATCCTTGCGGGCCAGCGCCTTCCAGGCGTCCAACTCCGGTCTTTCTTGCTCGCTCATGGGGTGGGCCTCCGTGTGGGGCCATGATGCCACGCGCCACTCTAACGGGCGTTAGGAAGAGACTGAGGAAAAGAAGATATGCCTCAGCTTCCCTCAGCCACAGCCCCTGCCAACGCCTGCTCAATCCCGCGCCCACGCCAGCCCGTTTCCAGAACCTGTACCTCTCCCCCATCCCAGACCAGATGCGCGCCGATCACGGCTCCCCCGGCGACGGCGAGGGCCGCCGTATTCAGGCGCGCCAGCGGGACTTCAGGACACAACCGGGCGGCGGCGGCCCGTAATGATGAGGCCAGTGGAAGGGGCGGACGGGTCACGCGAACACGGGCGGGCAGGCTCATGTCCACAGGCTACACAGCCCGTGCGTCGGCAGGACGGCGTGTGAAGTTTTTTGCAGGAGACGGGCAGGGGTTGAATAGAGGCGTGGTCGAAAGAACTGTCCAGTCTTGACCGAACGGGCGGGCAAGCGTCCACATACACGTCTGTTCTGCCCAAGACGACGGGCGAAGTTCGCCGAGCATCCGGGAGAACAGCAGCATCAGATGTCTTCGTTCCGATGCCGTCGTTCGGGCAAATGCTCTAGAATGCGCCCGATGACCGCCGGACAGGGCCAGGCTTGATGGGAACGCGACACTGATGCGCGCCGTGGCCTGGCTGCTGACTGCGGTGCTGATCGCCCTCGCACTGGGGCTGGCGGTGCTGACGCTGGGGGCTTTCGCCTCGCTGGGGAGCGGCGCGCCGCTGTGGCTTCGTTCGGTGGGCAGCCTGGAACATGCCCTGAGCGGTCAATTCGGTCTGGGCACCCTGACCCATTTTGCGCGTGCCGTGGGACTGGCCGTGCTGACCAGCGCGCTGGCGGGTCTGGCCGCTTACGTCAAACCAAGGGCTTGAGCGCGCACAGGCTGATACGGATTCCGTTTGTTTCGCGTAGGAATCGGGACAGCGCCGATTCCTACACTCCACGCCCGGAACCCGTTTTTCTCCTGCTCACTCCGTTCGGATTTCCAGGTGTTTACAACACCTTTCAATCGGAGTTCGTATGAGGCGTCTGCCATCCCCAATCCCCAGAGCATTTGTCCGAATGGAGCCAGCGGGAAAGGAGACTCCCGATGCTTCCATTCTCTCCTACGAAGCTGTGCCCGTCCCAAATACTCCGCAACATCCACTCACTTTGTTCGGTCAAAAGTCAACCACTCTTTTGACAGATGCTCTAATTCAGTGCCCAGCTAAAGCTGTGCAAGGCGCGCAGTTTCATGTCCTCGATGGCGTTCCAGTCGGGGGTCACGCGGCGGATGACCTCTTCCATCAGAATGGACGGGGTGGGGGGCACCGGGTGGCTGGGCGCGCCCGCATCGGCGCAGAAGCCCTGGATCTTGGGATCGTAGGCGACGCCGGAAAAGGGTGTTCCGGCGGCGGCAGCCAAGATCAGCGCGTGCAGGCGCACCCCGATGACATAGCCGCTGCCGGCGATGGCGTCCAGCGCGGTCTGCGGATCGCGGGTGCTGATCACATGGTTTGCTCCCAGCGCATGTGCGGCCACGTCGTCGTGGTCCGGCATGAAGCTCAGGGCCGTGACCTGCCGCCCGGCGCGGCGGAGTTGCAGGGTGACCTGCTGCAAGGGTTCCAGCGCCCCCGTCACGTCTCCGCGCGGGGCGATGATCACGCTTTGCAGGTCACGGGACAACCCCGGCGTGGGCGAAAGTAACAGGGCCGGATCGCCGCCCAGCTCGCCCTTCAAGCCCAGGCCCTTCAGAGTCTCCAGGCTGCCAGCGTCACGCACGATGATGCGCAGTCCGGCCAGGGCGGCGGCCACCCTGCGCCCACCCTGCGGGGACAGGGGACCGACGCTCTGGTTAAAGACCACCACACGTTTGCCCATCAGGCGGGCCAGGCGGATCACGCCCAGGTAATAACTCAGCGTTCGGGCACTGGTCTTGTCCTGGAGAAGACCGCCGCCGCCGCTGAGCAGCACGTTCGAGCGAACCAGGGCAGAAACCAGCGCGCCAGGTCTCATCCGCGCTGCCGCCTCACACCCGAAGGTCTGTGCCGAATCCCCCGGCGTGTTCGACAGCAGCAGCGGCATGATGCCGCGCTTCCTGACCTCACGGGTGATCGCCAGCGCAATCGCCTCGTCGCCGGTGTTGCCGAAGCCGTAATAGCCGCTGACGGCCACGCGGCGGCTCACGGCTGAGTCCTGGCAGACACGCGATTGGAGCCGTAGCCCTTCCACAGCTGCATCCCATACCGCAGCGCCCAGATGGCGAGGCCGCCCAGCAGCAGGCCCAGCCCCAGACCGATGAACACACGGGCCGCGCTGATCAGCAGCGGCGTGTGAAAGTGCGAGAAGGTGTTCAGGATGCTCGACTGCCCCACCACCCCGGCCAGGATCAGCAGGCCGCTGAAGTACCCCGGCAGCGTGCCGCTGAGACCCAGCAAGGCCAGCGGGTGCGCGGCGATTTCCTTGAAGCGCGGGCGGATGATCGAGTCCTGCACTTCACGCCGCAGGGACGCCTCGAAGTTGCTGGCCGAGCCGCCCGTGGCATTGCCGCGCCGCTCGTAGACCAGTGACAGCAGCACGAAACCCAGCGCCATCACGGCCACGTCGCCCAGCCGGATGGGCGCGGCGTAGATGTCGGCTGCCGTCTTGCGGATGTCCTGGCGCGGCAGGAAGCTCAGGGCCACCAGCGTCAGCGGCAGCAGCAGCGTCAGGCCCACGCCCCGGAAAGGTTCGAGACCCAGCGTGCTTTCGCGGCTGGCCCCCAGCGCCGACACGAACAGCACGCCCACCAGGCTCAGGCCCGTGGCCAGGAACCAGTCGGTGACCTTCGAACGCCGCAAGACCAGCCCCAGCGCCGGGAAGGCCACGGCGGCCACGAGTGCGGCACTCTCGAAGGGATGCAAAGTGTTCAGTCCGAAGGCCAGCAGCACCACCACGCCCGCCGCGATCACGCCCAGACGCACCAGCGGGAAGCTCAGGCCCAGCAGCAGCAGCGCGGCCAGCGGCCCGATCATGCTCAGCGCCTTGAGCAGCGAACTGGGCGCGAAGGTTCCCAACTGCGGCATCTCCAGCTTCACGCCGGAGCGCTTCAGCAGGTCCTGGGTGCGGCCCAGCATGGTCTCAGTCTCGTTGATGGTGGGGTAGGGGCGCAGGTACAGCAGCCGCATCCCTCGCTCACGGGCGGCCAGGTTGTACTTGCTGGCCACGTCCAGCGGATCGAGTTTGTTCTGGTAGCTGGGGGCCAGCGCGAACAGCCGCACCCCGCCGTGTGTTGCCACCAGGTCGGCCAGCCCGTCCTGAATGTTGCCCTCGATAATGGCGGGAAGGCGTTTGCCCATCACTTTATCCACCTGCGCCAGCAGCTCCGGCGTACGCGAGCCGATCACCTCGTCGCCGGTGAAGGCGATAAAGGGCACGTCCGGCCAGTCCGCGCCCACCTTGGCGGTGGGGATGGCGGCGTCCTGATACGGGCGGTAAACCACGACCAACCCCTGCTTTTTAAAGTCGTTGATCGCCGCCGTATCCGGCCCGGCAGGCAGAAAGCGTGGGTCCGAAGGCCACTCGATCCAACTCCGGCCCCCGATGTTCACCTCGCGCGTGGGAATGGTGTAGCGGTTTCGCAATTCCTCGGCAATGGCTGGGGTGGAGGCGCGCATGTACACCGCGTTGGTCTTGATCCCCTGGCCCGGAAAGTCCGCCGCCAGATCAGAGCCGTTTTTCAGGTACACCTCGCCGCGCTGTTCCAGGCTGGCAATGGTGTCCTCGTACAGCGCCACGCCGCCCACACCCAGCGCCCTGTACCTGTCCAGCAATGCCTGCGGCTCCAGGCCATAGCGGCGGGCCTGGATCACCAGCGCCGGGTAGTCCATGACCAACGCCGCCGTCTTCTGCGACTGCTCGTACTGCACGCGCCCGTAAGCCAGCAGCAGCGCCGGAATCAGCGAAAGTGCGATCAATCCCAGCAGCAGCGGCGTCCAGGGATGGCGGGTGGCGGGCGGCAGCGTGGTGGGAGGAATAGGGGCAGGCGAGCGTGGGTCAGGCTGGGGCTGTGGGCTGGGAGACAGGGGGGCGCGGTTGGGGTCGGTCACAGGCACATCCTAGCGGCGTAGTGGGGCGAGGGGAGCGGAAGGCGGCAAAAATCGCAGCATCGTAACGCCCGGCTGCGGTAGGGAACGTCAGCCGAAGGGGGGAGGGGTAGGTACGGAAACCGATAACCTGAAGAGGCTGGAGCTGTGCAGGCAGGAGGTCAGAGCGTGGGAAGTGCCAATGGCGTATAACAGATTGTCATACACTAGCGTGCAGGTAGAGCCGTGCGTGGAGCCGCCGGAGAGCTGCCTGCACAAGGGACTCGAATGGGACGACGGAAATCTGGGCCATTGCAAACGCCTCACGCCTGAGCAGATTGAAGTGGGGCTGGGAGGCGGGTATCTGGTTTACGACGACCCACTGGAGTGCCGCTACCGAATTCTGTTCAGATTGACTCCGCCGGACCGTAGAGAGCAACCCAGAGCAGCAACTATTTTCCGGTTATTGATCGCGGCATAAATTAGAGTCCATCAAGCGGCGCGGCAACTGGATGTATCTGACGCGCTGCCAGGCACCGACCAGTTTCTCCTTGAGGACGGTGACCGAACGGGCACAGAAATTCCCCAACACATTTCGTTTGACGTACGCCCACACGAGCTCAATTGGATTGAGCTCTGGCGCGTACGGTGGCAAGTACACCAACGACAGGCGTTCGTGGATCTCCACGAACGCCTGAACCATCTTCGCCCGATGGATACCCGCATTGTCCAGAATCACCACGATCTTCCCCTGGATGTGACGCAGGAGATGCCGGAAGAACGCGATCACGTCTCCACTTCGAATGGCGCCCAACGTG
>NZ_JNIW01000096.1 GCF_000701425.1 Deinococcus frigens DSM 12807
TGCTTTTGAGCTCTAATTCCATCCGACTCCAGAAACTCAGTGTGGGCTAGTGTTCAGGAGACGACTTCGCAGAAGTCGGAAACTGTACTTATCTTGTTTACTTTCCCCCTGTAGATATTCGAGAGGGATTCGGAGGGATTTTGAGGGGGATGGGTGGCCGGGGGAAACGTCGCTCAGCTTAGGCGCTCGCCTCGACGAAAGACACCACCAGAAAGGTTCCATCCCCTCTCAAGGTTTCAGCCTGCCTACACTCTGTTATGACTCAAGAGACCGCCCAGCGTATCCAGTGGCTCAAAGATCGGTACGCCGACCTGCACCCAAATGTGTACACAAAACTGCTGGAAGCAGGCGGAGATGCCGCAGTCATGGCACCCCTTGGATGGTTTGAAACAGCCTTCCTTACACGGGCTGAACTCTCCAACGATCCCGTACGGAAGGGGCAAGGTCGGGGCAACCAATGTCATCTGAACACGGCCTCGTATTACCGGAAGAACCCTCAGCGCTACCGCATTGTCTCTGGTTTTGGACTGAATCAGGATTCCGACGGTGTGGGGTGCTGGAGATCGCACTCGTGGGTCTTCGACACGAAAACCAAGGAGATCGTTGAAACTGTATTTCCCCGAGACCTGTACTACGGCGTACTTCTGACCGATGAGGAGGCAGAAGCCTTCGCGGCACAGTACGACCAGAGTTAATAGAGCAGGGCAGATCAGCGACAAGAAAAGTTATGAAGGTCCGCCGAGTTCTCTCTCCTCTAACAGGGATTAGAGAAGAGAAAATTGAGGGGTTTTATCCGGGTAGAATTATTTCACTTAACTACAAGTGCAAACAAGGTTTAGGTGAATATCATAAATATAATAGAAGAGACTCTTATATCCTCTAAGTTGAGTGAAGAAATTACTACTTTTCACTCCAAGATCGAAGATTTTCTTAATGGCTTGAGTAAAGAAGAACCTAATAGTACTGATTCGGATTTTCAAGCTGATCTAGATATTTTCCGTCTACTTGCTAATGCGTGTGATATTTTTGCTGCTCGCTTTCAGGAGCCAATTGATAGTAAGGAAGTTAGCTTTAGTGATCTCTCTATAAAAGTAGAAGGGGCATTTATAAATATTATTAACCTACTGGATATCAGCGATCCTACTTGGCATAGAAAAAAATCTGATCATCTAGCAAAGGGATTTGCCATTATAGCAGACGGAAAATATACACTGTATGGAGTTACAAGGATCAACAACAAAGCCCTGCCAAGTGATATGAATAAATTTCCACGAACTATATAGAGGGGTAGATGCTGACGTAATGGCCTGCCTCGCGGCGGGTCATTCCTTTGGGATCGGCTGAGGGGGGTGGGGCATCCGGCGCGCAGTCTGCGCCGAAGGTCACGCCGCCCGAAGTCGGGCCGCGAGCAGTGCGGCGGGGCGTCTGAGGCCCTTCCACTCGCGTCTGTCCACCTCCAGGCGCTGCAATTCTGCCGCCAGCGCCTGCAATCCGTCCCGCCCGTCGATCTCCGCCTGCCACGCCTGCCAGATCACTTTGCAGTAGTACAACCGACTGTGGCTGTCCTTCAGATCGCGTGCCAGGGCCGCCCCCATCATCCCCACCAGCGCCGCCCGCTTGGACTTGTGCGCTTCGAGCAGGGTGGGCAGCAAGAAAACCACATCCTGCACGCCATTTAAAAGGCGTTCGGCGGCGGCGGCGTCGTTTATTGCGGGGTCAGCTTTTAACGGGTTTTGGGTGTCAATGTTTCCTGGAATAACGGCCCATCGGCGGAGCTGTTCGAGTAGTTCGGCCTGTCTCTGCCCCACGGGATCAGGTGACCCCGCAATAAAATTTTCATCGTCTACGACGCACTCCAGATTTTTGGCTTCCTCGAATCGCCTGTCCGCGTTGGCAATCGCGTTGAAGGCCGTCCGTCCTGCCGCCTTGTCGGCGTCCAGGTCCCGGTACTGGCGTTTGTAGTCCCGGTACTTCAGGCGGGCGGTGTGGCCGGGGGCCAGGCGCACGGCGTACAGCGTGCCGTCCACTGCCGTCATGCGCTGGCCGTCCTTGCCGGTCATGCTGGTGAAGTGCTGGCGGGCGTACACGAAGCCCACCGCGGTGAGCTGGGCGGTCCACTCGCGCAGCGTGTTGTCACAGATCCCCAGGGACTTCGCCAGCAGCTCGGCGCACAGGTGCATCACGACTTGCCTGGGCGGGTTCCCGTCCTTGTCGTACAGGTAGAGCCGGACGGCCAGGAAGATCCGGCTCAGCTCGTGCAGGCGTACCGCCAGCGCTCCAGCTCCAGCAGTCCCAAACCCCTTGCCCCGTTGGGGGCGGAACGGGGCCAGCTCCAGCAGCTCGGACAGACGCGGGAGGGGCTGGCGCTGCACCTTCTGGTTCACGAAGATCCTGGTCTGCTCGGTTCGGGTCTGGGTGTCCTGCTCGTCCAGGATGCGCAGGGTGTCCAGCAGCCACAGGGCGGGGCTGCTCGGGCTGTCCTCGCCCTCTGTGGCCTCCACGGCGGGCGGCGTGACCTTCCTCGCGGCCCGATGGTGCGCTTTGCTCCTGGTCCGGCGCTCGGTGATCTCCGACAGGGTGGCGACCCGGTCTTCGCCCTGGTCTGGGGTCAGCACTGGGGGGATGGCGACGGGGACTGGGCGGGTCCATTTCTGGAATTCCCTGTCCGGCTGGGGCCTGGGGCGGGTCATGTCCACCGCTTCGCCACGCAGGGCGGCGCGGCTCATCTCTAGAAAGTGGGTGGTGCTGGCTGACCGTTCGGGGGTGGGAGACGGGTAAATGGTGTCCGAGGGTGGAAATACGGGGCCGGTTTGCCGTACCCTATAGGTCAGGCTGTCCCCCTGTTGGTTTTTCATTAGTCGTGGGTCCTTCGGGGTGGGATAGCAGAGTCAGGACGTTTGCAGCGTCGCTGGCTCGCTTCGTTTTTAACACTAGCACCCCATTTTACGCTGGGTGCGATCTGTTGGAGTTCTGTTGGCCCTCTGTTGGGCTGGTGTAGGGCGGCCTGGGACTTGCCGACAGTTTCTTGTACCCGGTGCATAGATTTGACAGGGGCTGAATACTGCCCTATATTGAAGGAATCAAGGCGGCCTTCGGGCCGCTTTTTCTGTTCCCACTGGCAATATCAACGCAAGGAGAAAGACCTGGATCACCCTCTGTGCTGATTCTTTTTCCAGGTGAGATCAGGATGAGGTCAATCAACGCCGCTGCCTCTGCCGCTTTTTCTCCAACTGGATGTCCCTTCTGCGCGCAGCTCTGGATTGCACTGTGCCCTGGGTGCGCTCCAACTCAGCGATCCGGGCGCGACTTCGCGGATCGGCGATGTACCAATCCAAAATGATGTTCGGCACCTCGGCGTACATGCCTCCTTTGGCAATCTCTCTGTCGATCAGGCTCAACATGCGCCGCTGACCAGACTCTGAGTCACGCAGGAAATTCTCCACAACACTGAGGGCGGGATCCGTCAGCGGTTCCTCGACAGGGCGTTTTTGCGACATGCCTATACCGTAATACGGTCCCTTACATCAGCGCGATGGGGCACAGGTAGTTTTACCCACCCAACAGCCGGATGACCAACCCACGTAACCCTGTCGGCTGCGGCTCTGCTGTGGCGGGTGGCAACGCGGCGTGAGCGGTAACTTCCAGGCGGGCCAGTTGTCCGCGCATGGCTTGCATCTCTGCCCTGGCCGCCGCCGCCTCGCCCGCTTCCTGTGCTAGCTCGCGGCGAAGGATCTCGACTTCGCCCTGGCTCCTCTCCAGTGCGGCCATGATCGGGAGGAGGGAGGGTGCCAGAGCTTCGCGCAGCAACTCGGCCAGATCGTCCCGGCCTATCGCTACGCCGGACAGCACCGAGGTATCCAGTGCAGAAAGGGGCACTAGAGGCGAGGTGAGCGCCCTGAGTGCCCCCTCAACACTGACGGCCTCGTGACGGTGAACCATGCCCAGTGCCTCTGCCAGCAGCTTGACCACTAACTCAGGCCACAGGCGCTCCAGGTGTTGACCTCTGGGCAGTGCCTCGCCTGTAATGGCTTCGATGGTTGTCGCATGCCGCCTGAGTGTGGGGAGCCGGACGCCCAGGCGCTCAGCCACCTGCTGAGGCGTCAGAACGAGTGGGGCGTCAGTCATGCCACAGCGTACAGGGGGGGCGCTTGGGGCGCTCTACCACCCAGTCGCTCGGGGCGCTCGAGCGCCCCGAGCGCCCCCATGCGAATGCGACTGGAACAGTAAAAAGCATATTTCTCAAGCGACTAAGGAGAGCCAAACAGCGGGCCTCATCAAGCGTCTTCGCCCTTTCTGGCAACGCTGATTATCGGAGCCGGACCCCAGTTAATGGGTGTTATCTCTGGGGGATGGCCGGGTCAAAACACTTTCGCCCAAGGCTGGTTAGGGCAGAGATTGCCAGTAGCTGAGTGAAGGAGCGCTGTCAAGTTTCTGGCGTTCGTATGCATGGATTATGTCTCCCCCATCTGGCTTGAAAGCAGGCGAACTCTGCTCCAATCTGCATCAGAATGTTCACCTTGAGTTAATGACCGCCATATTTGGGAAATCCAGTGACCCGGTTCGGCTAGAGTTACAAGACGCAGAGTGAAGCGATGCAGAGTTCGTCTCTCGGGTGACCCCGCGTGACGGAACTGTGCGAATGGTTCTGAAGACTCCACCTTCCGTTTTATCCCGTTCCTTCCTTCTCATTTTTGGAGGTTTCACACATGAGCAACGACACGCAGGGTACTAGTAGCCGCCGTAAGTTCCTAGGTATGGCCGGCATGATGGGCGCAGGCGCCGTTCTTGCCGGTTGTGCCAACGTCATCGCCACCCCGCCCGCCAAGCCCGTCAAGCCCGTCAAGGCCAACCTCGACGCTGCCATCTTCAACTTCGCTCTGAACCTGGAGTACCTGGAGGCCGCCTTCTACCTGGCCGCCGTGGGTCGCCTGGACGAACTGACGCCCCATGGTGGGGACCTTGGCCAGATCATCCTGCCCGCCGGCTTCACCGGCAGGGGCGGCGTGGGCATCCCCGGCCTGTCCCGCGACGTGCGGAACATGGCCGAGGAGATCGCGACCGACGAACTCTCTCACGTCAAGGTGATCCGTTCGGTGCTGGGCAAAGCCGCCGTTGATCAGCCGACCATCGACCTGAGCGGGGCGTTTATCGCGGCGGGCAAAGCGGCCTCGGACGGCAAGATCACGAACTTCAACCCTTACGCCAACGAACTGTTCTTCCTGCACGGCGCCTTTATCTTCGAGGACGTGGGCGTCACCGCCTACAAGGGCGCGGCCCGCCTGCTGGTGGACGACAGCGAAGGGGGCAATCTGGAGAACGCGGCGGGCATCCTGGCCGTCGAGGCGTACCACTCCGGCGCGATCCGCCACGCCCTGTACCTGCGCCGGGACGAGCAGGCCGTCGCTAGCCTGACGGTCGCCCAGGTCGTCCAGGCGATCAGCAATCTGCGTGATGCGGTGGACGGCCCGACCGACCTCGACCAGGGCATCGTGCCAACACTGTCCGGCAACCCCAGCTCCCTGCGGGCCAACGCCTCCAACCTCATCCCTGCCGATGCCAACGCCATCGCGTTCAGCCGCACGCCTCGCCAGGTGGCGAACATCGTGCTGCTGGATACGACCGGTAAGGCGGCCAAGGGCGGCTTCTTCCCCAACGGCCTGAAGGGGGACTTCAGCAAGCTCGGTCTCGGCGGGTAATCCCTTTGGAGCGACGCGCGCCGGAGCGGGATGCTCCGGCGCGCGTTCCTGTTTGACCTTCAGGCCCCCGCCGCCCGCAGCGGCGCCTCCAGCCCCCCCGTAAACCCGTGCTCCAGACGCGGCCACTCGGGGGGAAAGGTTGCATGCGGGTCACGTTGTTGGGCACGACGGCGCGTTGTGGCCTCAATCGTCCGAAAAAACCCGTTAGGGAAAATCTGCCGTCTGGGAGGAATTTGTAGAAGAGGTCTACTGCGAACTGGGTTTGAACACCGTTAGAAACTGGCATCTGATCGAGAAGCGAATTTACCCGTCATCCTGATGACAGGGTATGTCACGCTGGCCTATGAACAACGGTGAACTGATGGTGGTACAGCAGGCTGTCCAACTCAGAGCTACTGTACGTCAGCTTGTCGCAGAGGCTCAGCAACTCACCAGTGAGCTACGCGAAGCCCGTCTTCGCCTGCTGGATGACGTTTAGGCCGCACGGAAAAGCCAGCTCCTAGTCCCACTCAGTTACACGCCATCGTGGTAACGGTTACGCCAGGGTGTCCGATGTCAGATCAGGGTACACCCCAACACCACGTCAGCTAAGGGGCTAAAAATTGTCAGATTAGAGTTGTTTTTAACTTTCTCTGACAGTATTTTTTCGAGGCTCTAGAACTTAATCTGACAGGAAAATCCAGCGCGCACGCTCCCTGAGCCGTTGGGGCCAAGGAGCGGGCGCGCCGCGTGTCTTTGCTCAAGCCAGGAGCAGCGCGGGCGAGATCTGGAAGTGTGTGGCCAGCTTCACAGCCTGCGCTTTGCTGGGCATCCGCTCCCCCTTCAGCACTTTCGACAGCGTCCCCTGATCCAGGCCCGTGGCCTTAGCGAGCGCCGTCTGCGTGAGGTCATGGACGCTGAGCAGGTACGCCAGCACGTCCTTGGGCGCGCCCTGCGGCGGGCCGAGCAGCGCAGACTCATACGTTTCGATGCGTTCTGACAGCAGATCGATCAGCGAGTCCAGAGCATGGGGTTCACCCCCAGCAGCCTCACTGGCTTCCATCATCAGCGCCTCCACCGCCTCCAGCACGGCGTGGTACTGCTTTTCGTCGTGAATGGGCGCGAAAAGATCGATGGACGCGGCTTCGCGGGCGGCGGCTTCAACCTGCGTCCAGCGGTTGGCCAAGATCGTGACGTTCATGGAGTACCTCTTCATTTCATTTGGGATCAAGGGGCGAAGGATGGCAGGGCAAATGTGGGGAACCGGGGCGAGAAGGGTGCCCCCGAAGGGGGCGGGGCGGTCACTTTTTCTTCTTTTTCGTCTTGCGCGTGAGGTCACTCCAGGTGTTGTATTCCGCGTGGGTCATGAAGCGGTGGAGGTACAGCACCGGACGCGTCCAACGCACGAGGGTCACCAGCCGGTAAGCATTTCCGTTGATGTTCCACACCAGGTATGTACGGTTGACGTAATCCACGCCGGGCACCTGCGCCCTGAGTTCTGCAAAGGAATTGAAAGAGAGGTCGGTAACCGTGCGCTCCCAGCCCTTGAGGGCGTCGGCGGCGTCCGGGTGTTCCTGCATGTACTTGAGGAGGGTGGGGCGGGCAACGATGCGGGCCTTGAGGCGCGGTGGTGGTGGATCGGCGGTTCCCATGCAGACATTTTATGTCATTTTGCCATAAACGCCAAATGCTTTACGGCGCTCCCCTCAATATTCATAGCCGTAAGACCGGTCGCGCTGCTGCTGCCGCTGGTAGTCCTGGTCCTGCTCGTAGCTGCGCTCGTGTTGATGGAACTGGGCCAGCTCCTGCGTGCCGCCCGCGTGGTCTTGGTACAACCCCAACTCCCGCTGCTGCTCCCGCTGATATTCGTAGGTCTCACGGCCAAACGTCCGCAGGTCCGCCAGCTCGTCCTTCTGCAAGGTCCGGGACGTGGCCGCCAGGACGTGGACGTGATCATGCTGGCCCTGGTCCGTGTGGCTCACGCCCACCCACGTTTTGACCGTGTTGCCCTGGGCCTCGATGCGGGCGATCTGCTCGGCGGCCCACGCCTGCCGTCCCTGTTCATCCAGGTCCGCGTGACCCTCGCCGGGATTGAAGGTCAGCCGGTAGAAGTAGGTCTTGCCATCACTCTCGGCGGCGCGGTCCAGGCGTTCGTAGACCTCCTGGCGGCTCAGCTCACCGTCCTGATCGAACAGCAGGCGGGCCTGTCGCTCGCCCAGGTCGTCCTGGCGGTGCTGCATGTAGCGCACCGATCCCTTAGCTTCACCCGCGCTGCGGGTGTAGCTGGTCTTGACCACCGAGAAGGATCTTCCCGACA
>NZ_JNIW01000097.1 GCF_000701425.1 Deinococcus frigens DSM 12807
GTAAACAGGTGGGTTTCCCCATTCGGACATCCCTGAGTCAATGCGTATCTCCGGCTCGTCAGGGCTTTTCGCAGGTAATCGCGTCCTTCATCGGCTCCAGTGCCAGGGCATCCACCGTGGACCCTTAGTATCTTGACCTTTCCTTCTGATTCTCAATGCGTGACTTCAATCCGCCCAGTCCGAAGACGGGTTGAATTGAGGTCAACGCAGGTTATTTCGCGTCTCTCTCGCTCTTTCACGCTCGGTTGTCATGCGTCCCGCCTCCGTGGAGGCTCAGAAAAGATACAGGGACTTCCTCAAACTGTCAACCCCCCCTCGTGTTCGCCGCGTCTAGATTGGATCAGGAGGGTCAACCATCACCAGGGGAAAAACCGGTTACAGGCAGTCTCGTACCAGTGTTATGCCCACATCTCACCCCCGGCTAGACGCCAAAACATTTCATTCGCGGCGCATAGAGCGGAGACGGGTTGCAAAAGCGTAGGCAATAAAGAGGTTCGGAAAAGCGCCCAGAACACCAAAAAAGTTGCTGTGGGCGCTGCGCCTCTGCTTCTGGTCTGATCCCGGTTCAGCGCACGGTCACGCTCAGGTACTTGGTATTCAAGTATTCCTGGATGCCCCAGGGGCCGCCCTCCCGGCCATAGCCACTTTGCTTGACCCCACCGAAGGGAGCCTGGGCGGTACTGGGCACTGGATCGTTCAACCCGATGATGCCGTATTCCAGCCGTTCGCTCACGCGGAAAGCGCGGTCGAGATCGGTCGTCCAGAGGTAGGCTGCCAGACCAAACTCGGTGTCGTTGGCCGCCTGCACTGCCTCTTCTTCCGTATCGAAGGCCACTAGCGGGGCCACCGGGCCAAACGTTTCCTCACGCATGACCAGCATGTCAGGGGTTACGCCCGTCAGGACAGTGGGCTGGAAATACAGACCTTCACCTGCCTCGCCACCGATAGTCGCCACTGCTCCCTTTGCCAGAGCGTCGTCAACATGCCGCTTGACCTTCTCAAGTCCCTGTCCATCTACCAGTGGGCCGATCTGGGTAGATGCGTCTAAAGGATCGCCCGTTTTCAGCGCCGCCACTGCTTTCGTCAGCCGGGCCGTGAAGTCCTCCAGAACTTCACGCTGAACATAGATCCGGTTGGTGCATACGCAGGTCTGCCCGGCGTTGCGGAACTTGCAGGCGATCACGTCGGTCACGGCCTGCTCCAGATCGGCATCGGCAAAGATCAGATAGGGGGCGTGGCCGCCGAGTTCCAGCGACACGCGCTTGAGGGTGGGGGCGGCCTGCGCCGCGAGCAACCGCCCCACCTCCGTGCTGCCGGTGAACGTGACCTTGCGAATGCGGACGTCGTCCATCATCACCTTTGTTATGACGACAGGATCGCTGGCCGTGATGACCTGGAAGGTGTCCGCCGGGCCGCCTGCCTCGGTCCACAGGTCACGCATCTTGAGGGCGGTCAGGGGCGACTGTTCTGCGGGTTTGAGGATCACCGTGCAACCGGCGGCCAGCGCGGGGGCGATCTTGCGGGTGGCCATCGCCGCCGGGAAGTTCCAGGGGGTCACGGCGTACACCGGCCCCACCGGTTCCTGGGTAACAAACAGCCGCTTGCCCGGCACCTGACTGGGCACGATGTCACCGTAAACGCGCTTGGCCTCCTCCGCGTACCACTCGATAAAGGAGGCGGCGTAGCGGACCTCGCCCAGCGCCTCGGTGACCGGCTTGCCCATCTCGCGGGCGATCAGGCCAGCGATCTCCTGCTCGTCGCGCAGCATCAGGTCAAAGAATTTACGGAGCAAAGCGGCGCGGGCATAAGCCGTCGTGCGCCGCCAGGACGCAAAGGCAGTCACGGCCCGGTCGGCAGCTCCACGCGCCTCGGCAGCGCCGTGATCGGGAATCTGGGCGATGACCTCGCCGCTGGACGGGCTGCGGAGGTCAAAGGTGGGAGAGGTGGCAGTCATGCGGACATGATAGGCGTGGGGCGAAAGCCTTTCTGTCTTCGCCCCGCAAAAACGACGCGCGAGTTACCGCGCCCTTTCCTCCGTCGCCCACCGGACGGCATGATGCTTCCCGATGACCGCCTTCCGTTTCCTTCCACTGCTCTTCCTGATGTCATGCAGCCCCGCGTCTCACGCCTTCAAGCTGGACCGAATCACGTCAGGCGGCATGCTCTACACCGTCGCCGAGGTTGATCTGAACACGGACCGGCTGGAACTGCACTGGCTCAATCCCACCACGGGCCAGCCCTATGCCAGCTTTTCGCAGGTGCAGGGTCGCCTGCGGAAGATGGGCCGCGAAATGTTGTTCGCCACCAACAGCGGCATCTACGCGCCGGGGCTGCGTCCGCTGGGGCTGCACGTAGAAGGGGGCAGGGCGCTGGTGCCGATCAACAATGCGCGCTCCGGCGGCAATTTTGCGTTGCTGCCCAACGGGGTGTTCTGGATCAAGGGCAAACAGGCAGGCGTGACGGAAACCCAGGCTTACCGTCGCCTGGACCCCCAGCCCACCTTTGCCACGCAGTCGGGGCCGCTGCTGCTGGCGGGCGGGCAGGTCCATCCGGCCTTTAACAAGGGCAGCAGTTCTTTCAAGGTCCGCAGCGGCGTGGGCGTGTGCGCGGATGGACGGGTGCGTTTTGCGGTCAGCGCCGGGCCGGTCAACTTCTACGCCTTTGCCGTATTCTTCCGGGACCGCCTGAAGTGCCCCGACGCGCTGTACCTGGACGGCAGTATCAGCGCCTACGCCACGCCCGAAAGCAACACCCAACTTCTCGACTTCGCGGGCATCTGGACGGTCAGCCGCTAGGTTGGGCAGCTTCAGTCCTCTCCACTCTCCACCTTCTTCAACACCATGCTTCAACAATGTCCTTCAACAACGTGACCCGCGCATTTTCTCTCCACTGCCGTGAACAGACGGGCCGGGCCGCTCTCCTCCCTGCTCCGCAGGTCCCGCCACTTGGCCCGGTGCTACGCTCCCGTATGCCCACACCCGATCTGACGCCGGAGGCTTTCGCCCGCGCCCGCGCTTTTCTTGAAACACGGGGAAGGCCGCTGGACATGGCCCGGTTTCGCCACGCCTTTGAGGGTGCGGCGGCAGGGGAGGTGCTGGACGCCCTGTGCGCCTACCAGAACGGGGACGGCGGCTTCGGGCGGGCGCTGGAGCCAGATTGCCGCGCCCCGGACAGCAGCGTGCTGGCAACGATGATGGCGCTGCGTGTGCTGCACGAGTTGGCTGTTCCAGCAGAAGAAACGCTTCTGATCAGCGCTGTGGACTGGTTGCGCGCCCACCTGCACACCGATCTGGACGGCAGCGTGTGGCCCTTCCTGCCCCCGCAGGCCGAGGCGCACCCGCACGCGCCGTGGTGGAACCAGGCAGAGCCGGGCGAGCTGGCCCGCACCTTCGGCGGCTTCCGGGTCAATCCGCGCGCCGAGATCGTGGGGCGGCTATGGCACTGGCCCGAGCTGCTGCCGGAGGGCCTGCTGGCCCAACTGACCCTGGAGGCGCGGGATTCCATGCTGGCCGGTCTGGAGAAGGGCGACGTGAACGGCCACGCGGCGGCAGCCGTCTTCGCCGGAACGCTGGACATTGCCGGGGACCACCGCCTGCCCGTGCTGGAATATCTGGCCGACGTGCTGCCGGGGCGGGTCCAGACCACACCCGACGAATTTGCTCAATACGGCCTGAACCCGCTGATGGTGGCCCCTACACCTGAACATCCGCTGGCCCACGCGCTGGAAGAACCGCTGAGCACCGCGCTGCTGCACCTGATCACGTCTCAGGCCGAGGACGGCTCGTGGGGGCCGGGCTGGAACTGGTTGGGGCAGTTTCCCGAAGACTGGCCCACCGCCGAGGCCGAGTGGCGCAGCGCCCTGACGCTGGACGCGCTGCTGACGCTGAAGGCGTGGGGACGACTGGCGCAGTAGGCCAACCGAACCGAGACGGGCCAACCGAGACAAAAAGATCCGCCCTCACCATCACGGCAGGGCGGATTCTTGCCAACGCGCTTCAGTCCTTGGGCGCGTCCAGCGTCTTGGGCGTTTTGCGGGGCTGCTTGGTTGCGCCAGGCATATTGGGGGCTGTCTTGGCAATGACAACTTTGCCGCTGCCGCCCGCACCCGCAGCCACGACTGTTTTCTGAATCCGCTGACCAATCGTGGCAGTCTCGGCCTCCACCTGCTTGTTGATGATCACCTGCTGGATGATGCCGATCATGGTGGACAGGATGATGTAGATGGTCACCCCTGCCGGGAAGGTCAGGGCGAAATACAGGAAGATCAGGTAGATGAATGCCTGCTGACGGAACATCTGCGGGTTCTTGCGGGTCATGACATAGAGCTGCCCGATGTTGACCACCAGATAAAGCAGCGCCAGGAAATAGAAGGGATCGGGGATGGCCAGGTCCGGCAGCCACAGAAAGCCGCTATCAAACTCGAAGTTGCGGATGGTGGACCACAGCGCGATCAGCACCGGAAACGGAATAAAGGTGGACACGCAGCCCGCCGGGTTGAAGTTGTAGTCCTTGTACAGCTTCTGCATCTCGGCCTGCATGGCGACCTGCGAGTCGCGGTCCTTGCGCTCCTTGTACTTGTCCTGAATCTCCTTGATCCGGGGCTGCATCACCTGCATGCGGGCGGTGGTGCGGCCCTGCGCCTGCATCAGCGGCCACATGATCAGCCGCAGCAAAATGGTCAGCAGCATCAGCACCAGGCCCCAGTTGCCCACGAACTTGTAAATCTCTTCCATGATCTTGACGATCACCAGGCTGATCTTGCCGAAGAGGTTGGGGCTAAACAGGCCCGGCAGTTCGCTGTAGCCGCTCTGATACAGGTGGACCAGCTCGTTCTTGCCGCCGTAGACTTCCAAGGTGCTGACGGCAGGCAGGCTGGCCGTGATCAGGCCCTGCTCGCCGCCGGTCAGTGTGGCATTGACAGTGGTGCCGCCCTGCGGACGGATGATCAGCGCGTGCGCCAACTGGTTGGGCTTTTCCTGAAGCGCGGCGTACTGGATGTTCTCGACTTTCAGCGTGCCGCTGCCCTGCACGGAAGCAAGTTCCCCGCCCACCGGCACGGCCTTCACGCTGGGATTATCGGCCTTGCCCAGTCCCGGAAACAGCATATTCACGTTGGCCGGGCCGCCCGTCACGTCCGTCTTCAGGTCGATCTTGAAGTTGCGCGGATGTAGCACCACCGTCTTGGTCACGCTCACGCCGCTCTGCGTGTACTTGAACACGGCGGTCTGCTCGTTGGCGGGCAGATCGGTGGACAGTTGCGGCACGGTAGTCTCGGCGGCCCTGGCTGGATCGAGACCGCCGCCGATCAGGGCAAACGCCTTGCGCTCGCCCACCATGTTGACCAGACTGGCCTGATTCTTGAGGCCGCTTAGATCGACGCCGCCATCGGCTTTGCGCTTGATGTACGGCGTGCCCGCGTAACTCTTGACGAACCAGCCAATGACCTCGCCGCGCGCGTTGAACACCACGTCTTGCAGGTTGCTGGTGGCGATGTACTCGTCGCCGGGCTTGCCGTCGAAATCGGCCTTGATCCAGTCGGAGGTGATAGCCTTGCCGAATACCGGCAGCGGTCCGGTCTGTCCGCAGCCCGTGAGCAGCAGCGCGCTGGCGGCGGCCATCAGCGGAAGGAACAGTTTTTGTTTGGTCAGGCTGGGTTTCATCAGGATACGCGTCTCTTTTTAGGGGAAGGGCTTTTCAGGGAGGGGGCCTGAGGCTGGAAGGAAGGCGGCGACGTGCTGGACAGTTCTACACCTGGCCGTCCGGGAAACTGTTCCGGCACCGGATCGTAGCCCCCCGGCAGCAGGGGATTGCAGCGCGCCACCCGCCACGCCGCCAGCCAGCCGCCCTTGACCGCGCCGTGCCGCTCGATGGCCTGCGCCGCGTATTCCGAGCAGGTGGGCGTGAAACGGCATGTCGGCACCGGCTTGCGCGGCGACAGGACCCGCTGGTAGTACCGCACAGCCCCCACCAGGCCACGTGAGGCGAGGCTCACGGGCGGTCCTTGGTGGGGGGAGGTGGTGCGGAAGTCACGCGCTCAGGTACGCGCCTGGCCTGTCCGGGGTTCCCCGCCTTTGCGCCGCGCTTGCCCTGTCCCGGCGCTTTGGCAATCGCACGGCCCAGCGCCGCTTGCAACTCCGTAAACGGCACGCTCAGCACGCCTGGATTGGGCAACAGGATGGCGCGGCACGGCGGCAGACCACCCGGCAGGGTCCGCAATGCCTCGCGTACGCGGCGGCGCACGCGGTTGCGGTCCACAGCGCGTTTCAGGGTCTTCTTGGACACCACGATACCCATGATGGCGCGCGGCTGCCACGCCTCGCCGTAACGCGGGCGGTATTCGGTCAGGCGCAGGGTAAACAGCGGATCACGCACCGCCGCGCCGTGGGTGCGGACCTTGCGGAATTCGCGGTCACCACGCAAAGAATCCAGCGCCACCAGACGGCGGGGCCGTGCCTGTGTGGCGCTGGACTGTTCAGGATTGGCGATAGACAACCGCTTCCGACGGCCTTACTCGTCGGCGACGGTCAACTGGCGGCGGCCCTTGGCGCGGCGGCGCGCGATGATATTCCGGCCAGCTTTGGTTTTCATACGGGCGCGGAAGCCGTGGGTCTTGGCGCGCTTGCGGACGTTGGGTTGGTAGGTACGCTTCATGGTCGTTCTCCTTGCAGGCGACTGTGCTGCCATCTGGCTGCCCGTCGCGTTTTTCGTGGACTGCCCATAGAACGCAGCAAGCCCCGCCCCCACTTCGGAAGGCAAACTGGAAAAGTGTAGCACGCCGGGGCAAGTGGGGAAAAGAGGGGGCCTAGCGAAGGGTGCGTCCCGCTGAAATGGGATGATGGTGTATGGCAACGGAGCGAGAGATTCTAGGTCAAGTCATGGAACGTCATCTGGACCAGCTTTTGGAGGAGTCCGAGGGGCAGCTCAGCAATGCTGAGCTGGAACAGACTTTGCTCAATCAGCAGAGTCCGCTGATGCGAGAATTGTTCCAGACCCTCATTAACCTGCGCCAGAAGCAGGATTTTCCCCCCTCAGCACCAACCGACTGACCCGCAGTGGTGCAGGGATGGCGCAACGACGCTCCTGATTCACGGCTGCTGGGGAGCGGTCAGGATTCCCGCGCAAACCTGGGAACATAGAACCAACCGGCGTCATCTCAGCCTGCCTAAAGATGCCAGCCTGGACACCAGCGGCTTCACCCCGCAAGCACTGGACCACCTGATGGCACTCAGTACAGCGGTGAGCTACGCCAGTGCGGTGAAGCTCGCCTGCCGATTTGGCCTGTCCGTTTCCACCAGTCAGCTTCAGCGGCTGATGGCACCGCTCGCGTATCAGACGGCACAGATGGTTCGTCATACCCTGAAACTTCGAGCGGAAGAACCGTTGCCCAATCTTCCCGGCACGAAGGGACGGGTGATGGTGGTGCAGGCTGATGGCGTGATCGTCCTCGGTCACAAGACAGGGAAGAATGTCGTCAGAGACGACATTCCCAGAGAAACGGGTGAGGCGTTCGAGATCAAAGCGCTCACGGTCTACGCCGAGAATTCACCAGCCAACCGCATCACAGTGGCCGAAAAATGCGATGCAGACGAGTTTCTTCCACTGCTGGCCGGTTCTTTGCGGGTGGCGGGTGTATGGCAACAGGACACGCTGATCAGCGTGTCCGACGGCGCACTCTGGATCGAAGACCGCATGAACTGCCTGGGAGTTACGCAGCACGTCCTGGACGTGTTCCATGCCGTGAGCTATGTGGACAGGGTGAGGGAAGAT
>NZ_JNIW01000098.1 GCF_000701425.1 Deinococcus frigens DSM 12807
GTTGATTGAGGGTCTGTTCGCGCTCGTCGTTGCCGCCCTGCATCGAGACGCCGCGCTTGCGGCCCACCGCGTCGATCTCGTCAATGAAGACGATACAGGGCGCGCTCTTGCGCGCCTGCTCGAACAGGTCACGGACGCGCGCTGCGCCCACGCCGACGAACATCTCCACGAAGTCTGAACCGGAGATGGAGAAGTAGGGGACTTTGGCTTCCCCGGCCACCGCTTTAGCAAGAAGAGTCTTGCCGGAGCCGGGAGGACCGACGAGCAATACGCCGTGGGGGATGCGGGCACCGAGGAGGTGGTATTTCTCGGGCTGGCGGAGGAAATCCACGACTTCTTGCAAATCCTGCTTGGCCTCGTCGCAGCCGGCGACGTCGGTGAAGTTGAGCTTGATCTGGCCCTCGGCGATCACCGCAGCTTTGGATTTGCCGAAGTTGCTGGCGGCGTTGCTGCCGCCGCCGCCCGCGCCGCGCATGCTGCGCCACAGCACCACCAGGATCAGGGCGGTCAGGACCAGCGGCAGCGCCTGCGTGATCCAGCCAAAGGGCGAGCCGCCCGAGACCACCCGCAGCGGCACGTTCGCCGCCCGAATTTTGTCCAGCGTCGCGCCGTCGGGCGGCACCACCAGCGAGCGCACCGCCTGCGAGCCGCCCGTTCCGGCCACAAAGGTCACGCTGGCGTTTCCAGCACTGTCCAGCCGAACCGTGGCCACCCGGCCCGCCCCCAGGTCCTCGAAAAAGCGGTTGGTGCTGTAGCCGGTCGCCACCGTCAAGGTGCCCAGCGCCGCCGAGGTGCTGGGGGTCAGGCCCGCGGGGTTTTGCTGCGTCACCGCAGGCGTGACCTTCTGCCCCTGCGCCACGGCGACAGCACAGAGAACGGCAGCAAAGAGCGCAAACAGCAACACCAGGGAACGCGCGGCGCGGGTCATGCGTCATGCTATGCCAGCGCCGCAAACGGCAACCGTCAGCAAAGGTGGGTTCATGCCGCGGCTTCAGGGAATGCCGCACCATATTCACCGTGATTCCACTGTGGCCAGCCCTCCCTGAAGTCTGAACTGTAAGCTGGATTGCTTCTCAGGTTCCCGTCAGCCTCAGCGCCTATGCTGCCGGGTATGCGTACATTATTTCTGTTCGGCGCGCTGGCCCTGGGTCTCAGCGCCTGCACCGTCACGGTCCGGCCCGACTCCAATGCCAGTGTCCAGCTTCAGGGGCAGCGCAGCAACCTGATCACCGGCCTGCGGCCTGACCGGGGCGAGGGCAGCACCTACGCTGTGGGCGAGGCGGTGCGGTTCCAGTTCAGTACCCGAGTGCCCGGCTACGTGACCCTGATCGCCCTGCAAAGCAACGGCTTCGCCAGCGTGCTGACCCAGAACGCCTACGTGAACGCCGGGACCACCTTCTTCCCGCGTGCCGAGGACCGTGTGGTGTACAACCTGGCCGAGCCGCGCGGCATCCAGCGCGTGCGCGCCATCTTTACCCGCGTGCGCCCCACCACCAGCATCGTGCTGAGCGGCAGTTACGACAGCGCCCGCTGGAACACGGCTACCACCGCCTACCTGGACCCCTACGCCCAGGGTGACCGCGACGTGCAGGAAACGTTCCTGTATATCCGCTGATACCGATAGATCCGCCAACACTGAAAAGTCCGATGCCCCCACCCTCTTCCCAGCGGAGAGGGCTTTTTTTGATGTGGTTGACCGACGCGCTAGCCTGCGGGCATGCCTGTGCCCTCACCCCAGCCTCTGACCTTCGCCGACGCCAGCGCCCGTGTGGACGCGTATATCTCGCAGTTTGAGGAGGGCTATTTTCCACCGCTGCTGCTGATGGCCCGGCTGAGCGAGGAGGCGGGCGAGGTGGCGCGTGTGATTGCCCATGAACACGGCAAGACGCCCAAACCCGGTGAGGACGCGGGCGATCTGGAACTGGAACTGGCGGACCTGCTGTTCGTGATGATCTGCATGGCCAACCGGGGCGGCATCAGTCTGGAACGTGGTTTTGCCCGCATGATGGACAAGGTGGAAACCCGCGACGCGGGCCGCTGGACCCGCAAGGACAGAACTGTTAATGGAGGGAGCGTATGAGCGCCGATCCCCGCTATCCCCTCGGCCCGATGCCCACGCCGCTGAAATTGAGCACGCCTGAGCGGGAGGAGGCGCTGGAACATCTGCGCCGCCTGCCAGACGAATTACGCGCCGCCGTCGCCGGACTGAGCAATACGCAACTGGACACCCCTTACCGTGACGGTGGCTGGACCGTGCGGCAGGTGGTCCACCACGTCGCCGAGAGCTATATGAACGCCTTTATCCGGGTCAAGCTGGCGCTGACCGAGGACAATCCCAGCGTCAAACCATACGAGGAAGACCGCTGGGCCAGGTTGCCGGACAGTGTCCTGCGTCCTGCCGCCGGAAGTCAGCCTGACGCTGCTGGACGTCCTGCACGCCCGCCTGCTGCCGGTGCTGGAAGGCGTGACCGACTGGAGCCGCCCGTGGACGCACCCCGCGCAGGGCCGCACCTACACGCTGGACACGCTGCTGGCGATGTACGACTGGCACGGGCGGCACCATGTCCGGCACATCACGGCCCTGCGTGAGCAAGAGGGCTGGTAAGGCCATGCAACACGATGACAACACCCATGTGGAGGTGGGGCGGAAGGCCGCAGGAGTCGTCATTCTGAATGCGGAGGGCGACATCCTGCTGGTGCGCGAACTCGGCACGCCGGGCGAACCCCAGAAGGCGGGCCTCTGGCACATCCCCAGCGGCAGCGTGGAGGACGGCGAGAACCCGCAGGACACCGCCGTGCGCGAGGCTTACGAGGAAACCGGGCTGCGGGTCACGCTCACGCGTTTTCTGGGGGCGTATCTGGGCCGCTTTCCAGATGGCGTGCTGATCCTGCGGCACGTCTGGCTGGCCGCACCCCTGCCGGGGGGGACGCTCCAGCCCGCCTTCATGCATGAGGTGGCCGAGGCGCGGTACGTGGGCCGGGCGGAATTTGACGCGCTGTACGCCGCCGGGAAGATTCGCATGTATCAGACCAGGGTGTTCTATGACGACGCCTTGCGGGAAGTGGCGAGCACTTGACCTTCAATCCCACCCACCTCTCCATCCGGTACGCGGCGGCGGGGTAGGCTGCGCCGCATGAGTCAGGCCCCCTTGCAGAGCGATCCGGTCACGGCCCCCGTCGTGCGGGCCTATGAGCGCTACGAGCGGCAGGCCGACAGATGGCAGGCGGGCTACCGGGCGCGCGGCGGCAAGGTGTTCTGCGGGGCGGGGTGTTTCCAGTGCTGCAACATGCCCATCCGGGTGTCGCTGGCCGAGGCGCTCATCACCGCCCGCACCATTGAGGGCGCGCAGGCGGACGCTGTGGAGGCGCACGCCCGCGCCGCCCTCCAGAACGCACGCACCGCGAAGGACGACGCCCAGTACGTGCAGCGCCACCGGCAGGAGGTGGGCTTCTGCCCGCTGCTGGACCGCCAGAACGGGGCCTGCACCCAGTACGCCGCGCGGCCCACCCGCTGCCGCGACACCTTCAGCGCCTTTCCGGCCCACTACTGCGCCGAGGGGACCTGGGAGGCCATGAGCGCCCGCGAGAAGCGCGAATACCACCGTGAGGTGGCCCGCACCCCCGGCACCGACGGCGAGTGGCACTTTATCGCACCGCTGGAACACCTCTCGGAGCCGGTCTGGGTGGCGGCCTCAAAGTCAATGCGCGCACAGTGGGGCCTGGAGGTCTGGGGTGACTTCTGGCTGCTGACCACGCTGGCCGCCGATGCGGACTTCATGGTGCGGGTCCAGCGCGGCGACGCACGCGGAGCGTGGCAGGTGGCGAGCGGTCGGGGGCTGGCGCACCGGGAACTGCTGCAAATCGAGTAGCGACCTGATGGATGAACGTCCCATAGATCTTCATGCCACCCGCCTGCCCGGCGGCCCCCTCACCCCCGCTGCCTGCGTGGCGTCCCTTCCCCGCAAGGGGAGAGGGGAAAAAGGCTTCAATCCCCGTTAACTATTGGATGTAGACGCTCAGGCCCTGCGACTTCTAGCCCGCCCGGGCCGCGCGCGCGAACGCGGCACCTTTAACCTTCCCGCGCCGTGCCGGAACCCGTGATCGGGGCGGATGCCGTCGGCGATCAGGTGCAGCCACTGACTGAGGTAATAGCCCAGCACCACCGGCACGATGAACTTCAGGCTGATCGGCTGCGGGATGGTGGGCAGCGTCAGCGCGGGAGCGGCGTAGCGCAGCACGCCCACGATCAACGTGACCAGTAGAGCTAGGTAGGCCAGGCGGGTCAGCGGTCCCAGCACCCAACTGTGAGACAGGCCCCGGTGGCGAAACAAGCGGCCATAGGGTACCCACGCCACGCCCAGCAGCCCCCAGTGCCGCTTGCTGTCCACCCGGCCCTCGGCCAGATCCAGGTCCGGCGACAGCAGGAAGGTGCCAGCGGCGTAGGCCACGGTAAAATTCAGCGCCTGCACCGGCGTGATGGTCAGCAGGTCCTGGCGGCTCAGGGCCAGGGCGGCGGCGGACAGAATGCTGTAGGCTGCGATGTTGATCAGGTTGTGGACTCGTCCGCTGGGCACCCTTCTATTGTGCTGTGCTGGAGGGGAATTTTGCCAGACCCCCGCAGCCCCCCCGTCGCCCTCCCCCAGCGCGGCCCGCCCCCTTTCACGCAGCGCCCACCGCGATACGGCATGCTACGGAGCGATGGCACGCCTGCCCCTGTCCACCCTGCCCCTGCCTACCTTGACTCTGGGCCTGGCGCTGGCCTGCACGCTGGCCGCCTGCACCCCGGCTGCGCCGCCGCTGGAGAATCCACCGCTCCAGGACCGGGTGCTGAATCTGGGCACACAGCGGGGCACGCAGGCCACGCAGCCGTTCAGCGGCACCTGGACCATGACCGGGAAGCCCGACTGGCTTCAGGTCTCGCCCACGTCGGGCCAGGGGAACGTGACCGTGCAGGTCAGCGCTGACCGGGGAACCGGCACCCCCTTAAAAGCCGACGCCGCCGTGCTGACAGGTCTGATCGAGATCGCGTGGACGGCGGGAACGGGGAAAACGCCGGGTGGCGCAGAGGCGCAGAGTAGCGAGGCGCAGAGCGGCACCGCCACCTGGACCGTCCGGGCCGATCAGTACGTCCTGAAAGGCCGACTGCGCGAGGAGGCCAGCGCGCAGGGCCAGGACCTGCGGGTGGGCACTGGCCCCTCAACCCGTCAGTCGGAGGGAGAGCAGGCGCGCGGCATCATCGTCAAGTACCGTGACCCAGGCGGCGCGGCCAGCGGCGAGGGGCGGAGCACCGTGACCCAACTCGCCGGGGAAACCCTGCGGGCCTCCGCCCTGAGCGTGGGGTCCAGCCGCCCGCTGTCGGCAGACACCGCCGCGCTGTGGGTCGGGGACGTGCAGGCGGCCCTGCGGACTCTGCGCGCCGATCCACGGGTGGAATACGCCGTTCCCAACGCCATCCTGCGCGCCCAGACCTCAGCTCAGCCGCTCAGCGCGCAGCAACTCCCCCTGGCCCAGCCCCTGGAACCGACGGACCAGTACGCCGCGCTGCAATGGCCCTTCCGGCTGCTGGGCTACCCCGCCGTGTGGCGCGACATGGAGGGCGGCGCGTATTCGCGGCCCGTGACGGTGGCGGTGGTGGACAGCGGCGTGCGTTACGACCACCCCGATCTGGCCGGCATGCTCTGGAAACCGGGCGAGGGCGCGCTGGATCTGCTGACCGATCCCAAGAATGGCGACGGGGACGGCGCAGACACCGATCCCACTGACGCCGGGAACAGCGCGCGCACCACCGGCAGCCACGGCACCCACGTCACGGGCATCATCGCGGCCCGCTGGGGGCAGAACGCGCCGTCCTGTGCGGGATGCAGCCCCACTGGTGTCGTCGGCGCGGTGCGGCGGGCCAACGTGAAGGTGCTGCCGCTGCGGGTGATCGACGCGGCGGGCAACGCTGAAACTGCCGACGTGGCCCTGGCAGTGCGCTACGCCGCTGGGCTGCCGGTCACGCTGGCGGGACGGGCGTTGACCAACCCCCGGCGGGCCGCCGTGATCAACCTGAGCCTGGGCGGGCCGATCAGCGCCGACACCGCCCGTCCCCTGTGCGAGGCCGTGCAGGCCGCCCGCGACGCCGGATCGCTGGTCATCGCGGCGGCGGGCAACGGCTACGGCACCGCGCCGTATTACCCAGCAGCCTGCCCGGCGGCGGTGGCGGTAGGCAGCGTGACCCTGTCGGGCGGCAGCGCCCCCAAACACGCGGTCTACAGCAACGCCTACCCCGCCGTGCAGCTCAGCGCGCCGGGCGGGACGGACCCGTTGCAGGCTCCCAGCACCTTTAACGGCGGCATCTTCAATGGCAAGCCCTTCCAGGATCTGGTCCTGTCCACGAGTTGGGACTACGCCAAAAATCAGCCCACCTATGAGGCCGAGGCCGGGACCAGTCAGGCCGCTCCGCAGGTATCGGCGCTGGCCGCGCTGCTGCTCAGCAAGGGCGTAACAGGTGACGCGGCCTCCACCCTGGCCCGCCTGAACGCCACCGCCACCGACCTGGGCGCAGCCGGGCGCGATCCGCTGTTCGGCTTCGGCATGATCAACGCTGCCGCCGCGCTGGGCGCGCCAAACATTAGCGACACCCTGGGCCTGCGGCTTCAGGACTCGCGCGGTCTGGTTTTCCAGCCTGCCGTGGACGCCCTGGGCCGCTTTACCGCTTATCTGGGCAGCGGCACCTTCAACGTTATCGGGGGCCGGGACCGCAACGGCAACGGCATCTACGGCGAGACAAACGAACCCCGCGCCGAACGCTCCGTCACCCTGGGGCCGGACCGGGTGCAGGTGGATGTGGGCGACCTGCTGCCGAAATAGGGCTGAACTCCTTAAGGATTGAACGGATGACTGTGAACAATATTCTAGGGTCTTTGACGCTACTTAGCATGGCGTTACTTATCTATTTCCTGATACAGGCCGTCCGCAAGCGTCCCAGAGCAAAAAGGTACATGCTAATTTCAGGAGTATTAGGCCTGGCGGCCTGACAAATTTTATGAGAGCGGACGAAAAACGAGTTGCCAGCCGACTTCAAGGGTGGTTTGAGGAGGGGCATGAAGGCGTTTCCGCTGACCTGGTGGCTCAGGGTCAGGCCCGCCCTGGAGCGTCAGGTGAGAGAAGATTGCCTGACCACGGCTCAGCGCGTAATGAACCGCCCGGAGACCGATCTTGAGGTAGCTCAGCGCCCGCCGCCAGTGGGGATCGACGTGTCGTCGATCCCCACGCTGCACCACCTCGATACCTTCGGAGACGAGCAGCAAGGTCGCCACCGACAGCACCAGGATCAGGCGCTCCAGACTGGCGGCGTCGCGCAGCCT
>NZ_JNIW01000099.1 GCF_000701425.1 Deinococcus frigens DSM 12807
TCAGCGCCAGAATCTCGGCAAGGGGACGACGTTCTGCCAGGAGCGCAAAGAATTGCGCTCTGCGCCGCTGGACGGCACAGGTACTGGTCTCGAAGAGCTGCCAGAAGTCAGCCGCTTGATGTGCGAGGGAACGAATGAAGAGTGCAGGTTTCATCCCTCTATTATAAACTGTTTAATCGGAATCCGTATCATCTGCGGAAATTCCGCAGTTGGGACAGCCGCGCCGGGAATACTGCCCACTGAACGGGGAGAAATACGGGCATGGCGTCGCAACTTGCGACGCTATCGGGCAAGGGGGTAAGTCGGACAGGCCCCCTCTGCTATTCGTCCTGCTGGCTGGACATATTGACCAGCAGATTCTTTTCACCCATGTGGGCAAAAGTGGGGTATGCCGAGCTTACGCCACACGAAAAAACCCGCCCCCACTGCTGGGAACGGGCCGCGCCGGTTATCCGGTGGTCAGCTTTCGCCCAGCGCCTCACGGATCACGGCAAGAGCAGCATCATGGGCGTCATCCTCGCGGCGGTACAGTAAGCCGTCAGGGTGCCAAAAATGACCCTCCAGAGACAGCGTAGTACCGAGCGCAGACGCCCCCACACCCGCCGCTTTCCAGTGACGCGCCCAGGCTTGAACCGTGGGATAGAGCAGCGCGTGAAGATGCTCAGCAGCGGCATTCTCCAGCGCCACGCGGGCGCTACAGCCGGGGCAAAGGGCATCCGGGTGTGCCAGGCCGTGCGGAATGGGCAGGAAGGAAATGGGCGCGAGGCAAGAATCACAGATGGTGCTGGGCAGGGTGGCGCGGACAGAGCGGGAAATTACGGTCATGGTGGAACCTCCAGAGAAGGGGAATAGATGGCGCTGGCTACACGTATTCGCGCGGGTGAGGTTGTGACCGGGTGCCACAACCTCAGTTGAACTTAGGCCGTCATGCCCCACTGTCCCCGCGCGTAGTTCCTGACGGTGTAGGCGTCTACAGGCGTCAGGGCAGCGAGGGAAGGCACCGGGCGGCCCAGGGCATCGGCGGCGGTGGCGTAGTGGTCCTTAAATCCCAGGCGGCCCAATTCCCGGTGAAGGTTGCAGGCGGCGGGCTTGCCGATGGTGTCCAGTGTTTCGGCCAGCAGCTCCAGACGGTCAGCATTCCTCAGCACGCGATCAGCGGCTACCACGTCCACTGGTACGCCGTCCACTTCGGCGGCGAAGCCCTGGCCGGTGCGGCTGACCGTGACGGCGTAGACGGCGGTGGACATGACCACGCTGCACTCCCTGTACGTGGTGTGGGCGGCCCAGGTGCGGGAAATGGCGCGGGGTGCGGTAGTGCTCATCTTGCTCCTTCGGTGCTACTGGGGATCAGATGGGGCGCTCTCTTTCGACGGGGAAGCGCCTTCTCTGCTGTCTTTATTATTACGCATACGCATAACAATGTTAAGCTTGTAAGCGTACCGATTTATGCCCTATGCGTGTATACTTGCCGCATGGGAGTCATAGAGTTCAAATTAAACGAGGTGATGGGGCGGCATAGGATCAAGCAGCGGCAACTGGCCGAGGCGGCGCGCATCCGTCCTGCGGCTGTCAATGCCCTGTACCACGGCACGCGGGAAAGGGTGGACATGGGCCAGCTTGCCGCAGTGCTGGACGCTTTGAACGCCCTCACTGGAAAGGCGTACACCGTAGCTGATTTGCTGGAATACACGCCTGCTGATGGGGACGCGGAAGAAACAGCGGCAGTCCTGGCAGACCACCCGGACATTCTTGAACGGGTGCGTCGGCTGGAAGCAGGAGAGTCAAAGCTGATCCCCTGGCATGACTTGAAGGCCGAACTGAACCTGTGACGCGCCCCGTTCTCTTCACGGTCATCCTCACCGATGACGCCCGCGCCGATCTGCTGGGGATCTCCGATCAGCGCACCGTTAAAGCCATCGGGAAGCAGATTGACGGCCTGGAGACTGACCCGGATCAGAAGGGGAAGCAGCTTACTGGCCTGCTCAAGAACTTTCGCAGCATCCGGGCCGCTGGGCAGCGATATCGGATCGTGTATCAGGTGGCGATGGACGCCGAGACACGGGCCGTGGTGGTGGTGGTCATCGGCATACGTAAGGAAGGCGATAAGCGGGACGCCTACGCGGTGGCAGACAAAAGGTTGAAGTGAAGTCCAGTCAGAGAAACATCATCCGGCCCAAATCGACTGTTTAACTGAATGCCCCAACTTCGCCCCCAACTTATCGACGGTGAAACGATGCCCCGCCTCTCCCCCACTCTGGTATGTAGCTGCACCTTTGCACCAAATCATTTTTAGCGTGCTGCACAGCGTGTAATTAGGGGCAGGGAAGTTTGCACCAAATCAGGTTTTGCACCAATTGCCAAGACACGAAACGAGGTTGACCGCATGGCGAAGAAAGTAGAGCAACCCACAGCGAAACGGGGCAACGGGCGCGGCAGTGTCCGGCGCTTGCCTTCCGGGCGCTGGCAATGGCGGGCCAGTACCGAGTAGCCCAGTGGGGAGCTGGTACGCGTGGCCGGGACGGTAGACACCAAAACAGAGGCAGAGGACGCCCTGAGCCGTGCCAGGACGGACGCGGCGCGCGGTCAGTTCACCATGACTGAGAAAACCACGCTGGGCGAATATCTGGAGGCGTGGCACGCGGTCAAGAAACAGAGTCAGGCGGCCACGTATGCCCGCAGTCACGAAAGCATGATGAATGTCCATATCCTGCCCAGCCTGGGCAAGCGCCGCCTATCGACGATCACGCCCCGTGACCTTGAATCCTTCTATGCCGGACTGACCTACCAGGACAAACGGCGCGGCAAAGGATTGAAGGGCGTCAAGCCGTTGGGCGATTCCATGAAGCGGCTCATTCACAACATGCTCTATCAGATGTTCTCGGAAGCGGTACGACATGGCGACCTGCCCAGAAATCCGGCAACCGTGGCCCGCCCCACGTACACGCGGGAAGCGGCACGCGAAGTGACAGTGAAGGCATGGACAGAGGAAGAGGCCGGACGGTTTTACGCGGTGGCCAGGCGTGACCCGCGCGGCGGGGCCTTCTGCTTCATGCTGTCGACCGGCCTGCGGATTGGGGAGGCCCTGGGCCTGCGCTGGGAGAATGTGGAGCTGGGCGAAGCGTCCGCACTGATCCACATCAAAGAGAGCCTAGTTAGCGTCAACGGGCACGCGCACCGAACCACGCCCAAAACAGCGCGGTCACGCCGGACGGTGAAGGTAGCTGGAGACGCCCTGGCCATCCTCAAGGAACAGCCGCAGAAGGTGGCCCTCGATATGGAGGCCCAGGCCGCCCGCTATACGCCCAGTGACGCCGTGTTCACCAACTCGAAGGGCGGGGCGATTCTGCCGGATACGGTGTATAGCTTCATGCGGCGGCTATGCGCGGCGGCAGACGTGCCCTACAAAGGAACTCATGTCCTGAGACACAGCTTCATTTCCATACAGGGGCAGCATGGGCAGCCGGTGGAGGTCATCTCTGCCCATGTGGGGCATGCCTGCGCGTCATTCACTCAGGACCGCTATAGAACTGTCTTCGCAAAGGAACGGGACGCCCTGACGCTGGCCTTCCCATCACTCACCCCAGACTCAGAAAGGACACCATGAAAAACCCGTTGGGCACGCGTTGGGCATATGGGCCAGTTGGGCACGGCTTAGGCCGTCAGCACAAAAGGAAAAAACCCCGTCTAGGACGAGGCTTCAACTTGGTGGCCAGAGCCGGACTTGAACCGGCGACCCAACGATTTTCAATCGTTTGCTCTACCAGCTGAGCTATCCAGCCTTGCTTTCCCCACGCGGGAGAAAGTCTTGGCGGTCCGGACGGGATTTGAACCCGCGACCTTCTGCGTGACAGGCAGATATGCTAACCGCTACACTACCGGACCATTTCTTCTGGCGCTTGATTGTCATGGTGCTGCCCACGAAAAGCAGCGGGGTTAAGGATAGCCGCGCCCCTGGAACTTGTCAACAAGCCGACAGTTGTGCCGGGCACCTGTTTGCCCGCAGGGCGGGCATCAGAACGGCACCGTCCGCACCGCCTGAAGCGCCGCAGTTGCCGATTCGTCGATCATCAGTTCCAGGTACTCGCGGGCGTGCAGGGCGTCGATCATGGCGAAGCGGTGGTCCTCATCCAGCAGGATGCCGTCGTCAATCTGGGTGTGGCCGTAGACGCCGAAGTCCAGGCCAGCCATCGCCACGTATTCTGGGGTGTCGCGAAACCAGCATTTGGCACTGCGGTCCGCGTAGAACAGATCGTCGTAATGCGTGTGGGCGGGCAGCGGCGAGACGTGCGCGAACTGCACCGCGCCCACCCGCAGCTCACGGGGAAACTGAGCGATCCAGGCCCGCAGATGCTCTGCGAGCGGTACGCCGCCGCGCTCAGGATCAAATTCCAGATGGACCAGACCGCCGCTGGTGCCCAGGATGTAACCGCCGTTCAGCACGGCGTCGTCGTGGTTGCCCAGCAGAATGTGGACCGCGTGGGGCGCGGCGGCCTGGTAGGCCCGCAGACGCTCCAGATGGTCCGCCTGATTGCGGGCTGCCAGCAGCAGGTGATCAGGATCGTCCGCGTCGAAGTGCGGCAGGCCGATCAGCCGGGCGTATTCGCGCTCGTTTTTCGGGTGCACCAGATCGCCGATCAGGACCACCTGAAATAGACCCGCCAGCACCGGCGACGTCGGCAGAAATGCGCCGTCCACACAGCTCGCGGCGCGCAGGGCAGCCCACAACGTTTCAAAATCGGCGTGTACGTCGCCAAAGGCCATGAATTTGCGCATCTGTTCGGAAGTTTACTGGCTGTAAACGCGGATCGTCTAAATCTTCAGACACAGAACACCCCGCCATCTGGGTTCTCAAACGGCGGGGCTTCGGGTGAAGGTTGGCGAAGCCGATGAAGCTACAGCTTGACGGTTTCGTTGTTGCCCATGTCGCCGCGCTGGCCGGTGACCGCGCCCTTGGCCAGTTCATACAGCGCCTTGACCTTGCCGGGACCCTCCCACAGCTCCGCGCCGTGGGCGCTAATTTTGATCAGTTGAACGTTGGGATCGTCCTTGCCGCCCTCGAAGTAGGTCTTGTAGAAGTCGCTCCACAGTTCATCGAGTTTGGCGCGGTCCTCCACCAGTTCGGCAGTGCCGGTCAAACTGACATAGTCGCTGCCTTCGGCATTGGAGTAGCTGACATTCACCTGCGGGCGCTGGCCCATATCGTGAACGCCCTCGGTGTCCTTGCCGCCAATGAACCACAGGTCACCGTCGAACTCGAACTGCTGGGTGGTCATGGGCCGCGCGTGCATATGGCCCTCATCGGTCACGGTGGTCAGCATGGCGAACTTGACATCCTTGATAATGCTGGCGATATGTTTGATGGATTGTTCGCGGGTGAGGGTGTCGCTCATGCCCTCAAACCTGACACGGGCGGGCGCGGGGCTGTGGAACCCGCCGCACCGTCTTAATGAGCGGTCAAGATTTTTGGCGGGGGTTTTAAGCGAAAACTAGGCCGCCGCCTGCTGCCCCCGGTGCGCGTTGTCCGGCACCTTGCGGACCAGCAGCACGCCCAGGATAAAGAACACGGCGGCGATGCCGAAGACCAGCGTGTAGCCGAAGTTGCCGCCGCGCGCGTTGCCCCAGTCCAGCAGCGCCCCCTGCGGCGCACTGGTCATCTGCGGCGCGACAAAGGCCACATGCCAGATACCCATATCGCGGGCATAGCTGCTGGCACTGGGCATGGCGTCGCTGCCCAGCGCCCAGTCCACACTGGTAAAGGCCCCGAAACCCAGCCCGAAGAACAGCGCCAGCGCCAGCGCCACCGGGTAACTGGGCGCGACGAGCAGCAGCAGCGCGGCGGCGGCCATCGCCCCGCCCGCCACGTAAATGACGGGCTTGCGGCCCACCCGGTCACTGACGCGCCCCCCGATCAGCGCCGAGATGATGCTGCCCACGATGATGCACGCCAGCATGATGCTGGTGCTGGTTTCGGCGTCGGTCTGGCGCATCACGTCGCGGTTGTAATACTGGAGGAACGGCTGCACGCTGTACTGCCCCAGCGAGAACAGCACCCGCGTCAGGAAGACCCACAAGAACGCCTGATGCGCGAACAGCTCGGCGATGCTGAGAGTCCGGGCACCGGCAGTGGCCAGCGGCTTGGGGTTGGTGGCCTCGGGAATGCCGCGCATGGTGATCAGGGCGGGCACCAGCAGCACCACAGCGATCAACACGAACGACACCACCACCGGCAGCTTGAGAATCCCCACCGCAAAGGCCGCCACCGCGCCCAGCAGTTGCCCTGCTGCCTGAAGCAGCGCCATCACGCCGCTGTAGCGCCCGCGCTGTTCGGGCGGCACCAGTTGAGGTATCAGGGCGGAGTACGGCGCGGTGGCGTAATTGTTGCCAAACTGCACGAACAGAAAGCCCAGCACGTAGACCCAGAAGCCGTTCATGCCGCTGAGGGTCATGGCCGCAAAACCCATGATGGCCAGGCCCACCAGATTGACCGCCACGCCCAGCCGCAGGTACGGCAGCCGCCGCCCGGTGCGGTCACTGGCTGCCCCTACCAGCGGCGGCAGGATCAGCGCCATGACCGCGCCAATCGCCACCAGCGCACCCAGGTATGTTCCCTTGCTGGTGTCGCCCACGAAATTGGCCACGTTGGCGGGCATTAAAATCAGCAGCAGCACCAGCCAGTGGAAAGCCGTGCCGAACCAGAAGGCAGACAGCACCCACGGCTGGGGCGGACGGACTGCGGATATGGTGGTCATGGCGTGGAGTATAAGCGCGCCGCAAGACGGCGGGGGACACCACTGCTGGAGCACGCCTGAGTGCAAGGCGTTCCAATCCAGGCGTGCTGGAGCGGTGCGACGACGCCAACGGTCACCTGCCACTTTCCCCGGGCAATGAAACGGACCGCCCCTATGAGACCGAGGGGGGCTGCCCCTGCCCGCCCAGCCCCTGTGGACCGCCGCTTTGCTCCTCAGAGGGAGGAATAATACGGATTCCGATTAAACAGTTTACAATAGAGGGATGAAACCTGCACTCTTCACTCGTCCCCTCGCACATCAAGCGGCTGACTTCTGGCAGCTCTTCGAGACCAGTACCTGTGCCGTCCAGCGGCGCAGAGCGCAATTCTTTGCGCTCCTGGCAGAACGTCGTCCCCTTGCCGAGATTCTGGCGCTGACCCGCTATAGCCGGGTCACGGCCTACTCACTGGTCAATCGGTATCACACCCTGGGTCTGGAGAGCCTCGCGGACGGACGACAGACCAATACTGGTGCGCCCCCTGTCTTGACCGCCGACGAACAGCAGCGTCTTGCTCGTCATCTGCATGAAGATTTTGAGCGAGGGATGGTCTCTGCGGGC
>NZ_JNIW01000100.1 GCF_000701425.1 Deinococcus frigens DSM 12807
GTAGGGGTGGCCTGAAGTTCAGATCACCCCTGCCCTCAGTCTGCCACGGGTCAAGTTAAGGTAACACACCCGTTCTGATTAGCATTCACCAAAACTGATCAAACCTCAGGCGTTTGGAAATAGGAGTTTCCAGACGCCTGGTTTCTTAGGTGAGGGGCACGTGGCTCTGGGGCGCGTGCGGCGAGTTGTGTCTGGCGGTGGCAGGATAGACTCACGGTCTACAATCAGCATGTTCTACCGCTATGCGACCACAGTCTTGATCCATCGAGCGATCAGGAGAATCTGAACTGGGGCGCCGGCTGGGCTTGCCTGCAACTCTGCCATGTGAGTGCCAGTGCTTTTGCCAGGGGTCAAGCGGAGTCCACGCCAAAGAGAACTCCCAACGAACAATGACGTACTCAACATTTGAACTTGCTTATCATGCACTGCCACAACGGGCGAACTCACAACAGGAGGCAATTCATGCTTGACGCCACAATGCGGCCCCACCGAGAATTTCTGCTGGCCCACACCGCAGGTCAGAAGTTGTTTGTGCTCCTCGGCCTCTTGCCAGATCAGCAGGCCACGCAGGCGAGGCCCAATTTGTCGGTGGTGTTTGTGGTTGATACTTCCGGCTCCATGCGCGAGGTCGTGACCGAACCGACTGAACACACTGGGCAGACGACAGTGACTGACGGTCAGCGGTACGAGGTCGTGCGCGGCGGCAAAAATAAGCTGCAACTGGTCACCGAGGCGCTGCGCGGCATCATCACCTCGGATCTGATTGAGCCGCAAGACCGCCTCGCCCTGGTCAAGTTCGATGATCTGGCCGAAATCCTCGTTCCCTTCACGGCGGCGGCTGACCGGGCCGTCTTGCTTAACGCCACGGATCAACTGGACTGGTATTCGGGCGGGACCCAGATGGGCGCAGGCATGCAAGCTGGAGCGAAGGTGCTGGAAACCGAATCAGGCAGCCGCCGGATGGTCCTTCTCACCGATGGGCAGGCCTTTGACGCAGCCCTGGTGCAGGAGCAAGCGGGCGTCCTCGCTGAAATGCAGGTGTCGGTGACCACCATCGGCGTGGGCGACGAGGTAAACACCGAGCTGCTCACAGAGATCACAGACCGCACGCAGGGCCAACCCATTGACGTGGTACCCGACAATCAACACCCCCAACCGCCCGCCGTGCGGGCGTCCGATCTCCCTGCCGCGCTGCTGGGCGATCTCCAGCAGGCGGCCAACGAAGTCGTGACCAACGTGGCCCTGACTGTGCGCGCCGTCAAAGACGTGGTCTTGGAACGGGTGACCCGTGTGCAGCCCACCCAGACCGAAGTGACCAACACCGGTGGGCCGCTGCTCCTCGGTAATGTGGAGGCCGGAACAGGCGCAACCTACATCCTGGAATTCACCCTGCCCGAGCGTCCCACCGCCCGGATGCGGCTGGCCCAACTGGGACTGACCTACGAAGTCCCTGGGGCAAGTTACCGGGGCGAGTTGCCGCCGCTTGACGTGGTCGTGGAATTTACCGGTGACGAAACGATGGCGGCGCGGGTGGACGGGGACGTGATGCAGTGGGTTCAGCAGCGCAACATTGAAGGTCTGGTCGCGCAGGCGAGCCGGGAAGCGCAGAGCAACCCTGAACAGGCTGCCAAGACCTTGGAGCAGGCCCGGAGCATGACCCAGCGCCTCGGGAACGGCGCAATGACCCAGGTGCTCGACCGGGCCATCGGTGAGCTGGGCAGCAGCAAGACCATCAGTCTCGGCACCGCCAAGACCATGCGGCTGGGCGCGAAAACGCAGACCCTCAAGGCGGGCAGCAGCGCAGATGGCGTGCCCACTGACGAAGAAATTCGCAAGCTGACCGGAGCTTAGGACGGTGAACTGCCCAGTCTGCGGCGCTGCTGTTCAGTCCGGCGAAACGGTCTGCCGCACTTGCGGCGCGCCGCTGACCTCCTCAGGACTGGTGGCCTTGCCCGTTGGCACGGCGCTGATGGGCGGTCAGTACACCCTAAACCGGGTGCTGGGACAGGGCGGCTTCGGGATTACCTATGCCGGGCAAGACACCCGGCTGGGCCTCAAAGTCGCCATCAAAGAACTGTTCTTGGACGGGTCTTCGCGGCGCGGCAAAACAGTGGTTGCGCCGGGCAACATCAGCAGCGCCGAATACCAGACCACCAAAACAGGCTTTCTGGACGAAGCAAAAGTGCTGGCCAGCTTCAATGATCCCGGCATCGTGAAGGTGATGAATTATTTTGAGGAAAACAGCACTGCTTACCTGGTGATGGAATTTCTCGAAGGCAGCACCCTGGGCGGTCTGATTGAAAAACGCGGCCCCATGCCCCCCGACGTGGTGTTCGAGGTGGCCCGTTCAGTGGCCAAAACGTTAGAGCTGATTCATCAGCGTGGACTGCTGCACCGCGACATCAAGCCCGACAACATCTTTTTCAATCAGACGGGCCGCATCGTGCTGATCGACTTCGGTTCCGTGCGGGCTTTCGTCGCGGGCAAAACGCTGAGTCATACCCGGCTGGTCACGCCCGGTTACGCGCCGCTGGAGCAGTACGGCAATTCGGGGCGGTTCGGACCATACACCGATATTTACGCGCTGGGAGCCACGTTGTTGCACGCCCTGACCGGGCAGATGCCGCCGCCCGCCACAGACCTGATGCTGGGCACGCCCTTGCCGCCGATGCCTGAGGCGACCTTGCCGGGACTGCGCCGGGCCGTGACGCAGGCGATGGCGCTGCGCGTGGAAGACCGTCCGCAGAGCGCACAAGCGCTGCTGGCGGTCCTTGCAACGCCGACGTCAAAGCCAAGGGCCGCTGCCTCCTCTTCATCCGTTCCCCCTGCGCCTGTGCCCAGACCTTCCACGCCCTGGTCTCCAGTCCCTCAGCCGCCACCTTCCCGGCCCTCCGCACCCAGGCCGGGACCCGTTCCGGCGCAGCCAGTCATGATTCCACCGAAATCTGCGCCCAGAGCCGCGCCTCCATCGCCCACCCCCCTTCCCTCGGCACCTGCGCCAACCCCCGTTCCAACGCCTCCTCGAGCCATGCCGAAACCTGTTCCCACGCCGCCTGTTCCTGCTTCCACGCCCACGGCTGCTCCGCCTGCGCCTCCCCCAAATTTACCTGTTGCCAAACCTCCCGCTCCGGTGACGCGCATCGTCTTTATCGTGTGGAGCAGTGTTCTGGGTGCGGGGGTTGCTGCCTGGTCGCTGGGGGAGTACATGGCCGCGCCGGTCCAGACCACCCAGTCTGTCCTGGCCGCCGCAGTGGGCGCAGGGGCAGGCGCGCTCGCAGGCGCGCTGCTGTGGTTTGCCCTGCCGCTGGCTCTCCCCGCAGGGGCGGCAGCAGCAGCGTATTTCTACACCCAGGGGGCTGGCTTTCACTGGCCCACCGTCATCAGCGCCAGCGTGGCGTCGGCAGTTGTCGCCATCATCTTTCTGATCCTCATTCGCCGTATCTCGCTCTAATTCCCCGGAGGAACCACCATGACCATTCTTTGCCCAGTCTGCGGCACCGCCAACCTCGAAGGCACCACCTACTGTGAAGGGTGCGGCGTGGAGTTGTCCGCCGCCGCTGTACCCACCTCCACCGCGACGCCTGAAACCTTTCCTCAAGGGACCCTGCCTGAAGAAACGCTTCCTGAAGAAATCCTGTCCCAGGGGGCCTCCACCGCAACTGAAGATGGAGCTGTTTCTGCGGCGGTTGACGCAACGCCGCAAGTTGGAGCCACCCTGTCCAGCGCAGAATTGGATGCCGAGACGACCCCACCAACGGAGTCTGAAGTTGAAGAAGCCGCGCCTGTAGCAGATTCACCAGTTGAAACCGCGTCTGAAGTGGCCCCACCTGAAGTCCCCAACCCCGAAGAGTCCTTCCCCATCTCTGGGGCCTCCGCCTCAGTCCCCGACGCGCCTGTGGCTGAAACGTCCCCGGACGCCCCCGCCCCCGCCGGAGAAGCCAAGCTCGGCATCAAGAAATTTGGTGCGCCCACTGGCGAATTCATTCCGCTGCAAGGTGAACGGCTGATCGTGGGGCGCTTCGACGGCTCCAGCGGCCCCGTGGACATCGACTTGAGCGGCTTGGGTGGGCAGGAGCATATCTCGCGCCGCCACGCGGAGCTGTATCGTGAAGAAGGCCGATGGACCGTGCGTGACCTTGGGTCTACCAACGGCGTGTACATCAAGCACAAAGGCGAAACAGGATTCTCGCCGCGCCTTCAGGAACCCGCGCCGCTAGTAGACGGCGACGAGTTGGCCTTTGGCAACCTGATGCTGATCTTCCACCAGAGTTGAAATGACCCAACCTGATGATGCGCCACATGATCTGGCCGCTGCCGAGCAAGTTCTGCAGCCTGAAACCCAGCCGACCGAACCGCTTGATGCGCTGACGCCGCCCACAGAGCCGACGCCGCCGCTTGAAACAGAAACGCTGGATGATCTTACTGACAAGCAGCGCGAGGACGATCTGTTGGATGTGGACTACGCCTTTCCCTCTCCGCCGGATGGAGGCGGTGTGGACGGCGCAGGTTTTGAGGCCACCACTGCTGAAATCCTGGAAAGCTCAGAAGCTGGGGAAAGTTCACTTGATTTCTTCGACTCTGGTCCTTCAGACAGCTCAGCCGAGTTGGAGAATGCCGTGGGTGAAGATGGGCCAGAGGGTCCAGAAAGTTCAGCACCTTCAAGCAGCCCGGCCCCTTTAGACCGCGATGCAGGCGCAGCACCTGTCTCCACCACGGGCAGCCGGGTTGATGAAGCACGTTCAGATGCCGCAGAGCCACTCAATGGGACAGATCGTGGGTTGGACGTCGCGCCTCCAGCGGGTCTCCCTGACCTCTCCGGCTTTGTGACTGGCGAGCTGGAAGAAGAAACGTACGCGCCAACCGTCGCCCCGCAAGGGCCACAGGTAGGCGAAGTGGTCAGCGGCTATCAACTCAATCAGGACCTGGGACGCGGCTGGTTTACCGCCAATGCGCTGGGCGCTGGTCCCAGCGTAGATGTGTATGTGCGGCCCCAGCCGCTGTGGGCCGGGTTGCGCTCCCACCGTCTGCTCCCCAGAGTGACCCCGGTGGGCGATCTCTGGGTGCTGGCCCCCACTGAGGGGACGCCGCTGACCCTGCCGCTTGATCCCGACGCAGCGCAGTCGTACCTGACTGACCTGGCCCGTTTGCTGTTTGCGCTCGAAAAACAGGGCTACGCCGTCACTGACCTTGATCCGTTCAGCGTTCAATTGACCCGCGAGGGATTGAAATTGAGGCTGCCGCCGCAAGTGGCCCGGCTGGGCGAAGCAGCTCAACCCACCTTGCGCGACAATTTTACACCGCCTGAGGTGCAAGAAGGGCAACCCGCACAGGCAAAAAGCGGAGTGTATTTACTGGGCGCATTGTTTTTCCAGTGGCTGACTGGGTGTCCCCTGCCCACCGAGGGGCCGTCATCCGTCGTGCTGGCAGGCGTCAATGCATCGGGCGTGCCGCAACTCCTGAGTGGGATGCTGGCTCCCTTGCCGCAGCGCCTGACGCCCACTGAACTGCTGGCCGCCCTCAAGACGGCGGCAGCCAGACTGCCGGTCTATGGGTTGGCGGCGGCCACCGACATCGGCCTGAACCCCGAACGGCCCACCAACGAGGATGCTTACGGGTTCGTGTGGCACCAGACCGGGCAACACGGCGGCGGAGCAGTGACTTTGCGGGCCGTCGTCTCGGATGGTATGGGGGGCATGGCGGCGGGTGAAGTGGCCAGCCAGGCGGCAGTACGGGCCTTTCTCGGTTCAGGGGCGCCCACATTGGAGGCCCAGGTCTGGGAGGCCAATGCTGCGGTCTTGGCCGATATGCAGGGCCGGGACGGAGGCTGCACGCTCACCGGCGTACAGATCTGCGGTACGCAGTTGCAACTGGGGCATGTGGGCGATACCCGCGCGTACATGGCTCAGGGCGGCGCAGTGCAGCAGCTCAGCAAAGATCATTCTTATGTAGCGGCCATGGTTGCCAGCGGTCAGATGACGCCGGAAGAGGCCCAGGTCAGCCCGGAACGCAACAAGGTTCTGCGTTCACTGGGCAGCTTGCGGGCCGCACAGGACAATTATGTTCAGGTTCTTCCAGAGCCGCTGGAGTTGCCTGTGGGCAGCCGTGTCCTCTTAATCTCAGATGGGATCTGGGGTGAGGTGCCGCCGCCTGTGCTGCACGATCTTTTGCTCCAGGAACCTTCGCTACAAGGGATGGTGGACCGCCTGATCGAACTGAGCCTGGCGTCGGGCGCACCAGACAACGCGACTGCTTTGGTCATTGAACGTGTGAGGTGACCAGAGGCGCTGGTCCGGTGAGACGGGGCTTTCAATTCGAGTGGACTTGCAAAGCGGTGCCGTAGATCGAGGACGACGGAAAGCCGACAGCGATTGTGCTGAAAGGCAGCAGCATCGTGAGCCTGCTACCGACGCTGCTTGGCAGTCTCCGGACTAAGCCGCACCTGGGGAACACGGTCTAGAAACCTTTGATGTCACAGAGTAGGGCTTACGCGAAACTGGACAAATTTGAGATTCTGAGCTGATGGGAAGACCTCGGAAAGTCAGTCGGCAACGGTACTGCGAGTTTTTGGCTGCCACACAGATCAACCGAACGCAAACCTATTTTGCCGATCACATCGACGATTTTGCTCATGACGCAGTTCAGCGGTACTTGCAAGGAGATCGCCTGACGGCAGCGGAGCTGTGGACGCAGGTGCGCCCACACGTCCAATTCAGCGACAGGGGCTATGTCATCTTCGATGACAGCGTCATGGACAAGAACCATTCACGACGCATGGCATTGGTTCGCAAACAGTGGAG
>NZ_JNIW01000101.1 GCF_000701425.1 Deinococcus frigens DSM 12807
AGGGTCTGATCCCCCCAGTCGCGCAGGGCACGGGTGACGAGTGGACCGTAGATGCTGGTGGGGTCGATGGCTGGATTCTCCAGCCACCGGCGAACTCGGCGTTCACTGCTTTGCGCGAACGTGGCACGGGAGTGGATGTAAGGGAGCCACGCGGGAATGGAACTGCGCTGGGAGAGCAGCAGGCCCGTGACCATCCAGGCCAGCGTGTGAGCGTTGCGGATGTCGTTCCACAATCCACTCTGGATATGGGAGAAGACGGCTTGGTAGAGTCGGGGGGCGTCCCCGGTAGCATTTTCGGTTGTCACAGGTAGAAAGTGTCCCCTACCGGGGACGCTTTCTCATACTTTGTGTCAGGCCGTCAGGGTGTCAATCACACTCTGATACACCTGACGGGCAGTTTGAAGTTGACCCAGCAGCAGGGCCGCGCCAGCGTAACTCATGCGGATGGCCACAGTGAGGCGTGGCGTTTGCAATGGCAGGCTGAGATAAATGGCTTCGCCCGCGTGAAGCAGTGCCGTTTCGTAATCTCCTCCGTCAGTGTAAAGGTGGCAGAGATTGTATTTGAGAATGATCTGCGTCTCCGCATCGAAATCGTCTTGCGACTCGACAACTTCAACCAATCGAAGGTGTTTTTCCAATGTGGCAACGGCTGGACGAATCTGATCCATGGTGCGAACCGCTTCCGTAGTCCTTGAATGCCGTTCACTGAAAATCAGGATGGCCAGGGCGTGGGCGCGGAGGGCAGGCCGGGTTGACCTCAAACACAGCCGCAGGTGGGGCAGGGCCTCGTCTATGTGCCCTGCGCCCTCCAGCAAATCTGCCCTTCTCAGATGGGCGATAGGAGAGTCCCAGAATGAAAGTTGAGCTGCACGTTCTTTTAGCGGGACGCCCAGTCTTTTTTGTTCAGCCACCCAGTCAAGCCAGGCACATGGATCATAGAGCTGGTCATGCTGAAGGCTCGGTTCAACAATCGGAATCGTCATTTCAAGGCTTCGCAGCACTCGCAGCCGCAATGCGGCTGCGGTAAACCCTTGCCGGATGGGGTCCGAAAATTAAGTCCACTGGACGCCCGTCTTTCAGCAACACCACAGTTGGGAAGCCACTAATTTGAAACGCAAAGCGGGACTGGAGCGCAGTGGTGGCGTCAACAGAGCCAAACTGAATTTCAGGCAGACCCTGCGACAACTCCTCAAGGATGGGCGTCACCACCCGGCAGGGCGCGCAGCTTGGAGACCAAAAGTCGATGACCCAGAAGCCACTCTGAGTACACTCCCTGAAATTGTGGTCTCCAAGAACAATCATGCCCGGTGGATCTGCACGGCGTCCACACAGGGACCCTGACAATCCCAAGGAGACGCGGCGGCCCAGCCGACGTTGCCGGAAATCATCAACACACTCAACAGACAGAAAAAGAACTTCATATTCCCCCCATTATAGAGAATGCCCGCCAGCGAAATCTGGTCCGGGGACGCCTCTTCGCAGAAGTCAAATAGAGCGTCACGAGAATATTAAGCAATTTCAGCAGGAGGTTGGCCGATTGTTGACGCTATGTTTATTACATAATACCCGGAGTCGGAATTGACACCTGCAAGCACCTTTTACATCTGGGCCGCGCGGCGGCCCTCTACCGATGGGGGCATCCGCCGTATCAAAGGGTACGCTGACATACCGTGGGGCTTACTCTGTCAGAAATGTTCACCGGCAAGACGAAAGACGACCTTGTGCATGAGCTGTACACCTGGGGACCTGCTCTTGTTCAAGACATTCGGTCACGCTTCCCATCCCCGACGATCAAGGCGCTGGTCCAAAACAAAATGATGGTCCAGAAGCGGTTCACTGGCTTTGAGGTGTATGTGCTGTCGGGTGTCGGTTTGCGGCCCTACGGATATGCCATGCGCTATAACCACGTCCCAGCGAAAACGGTGGTGCTCGGCGCTCTGGTGATCCGGGCTATGGCGCGTCACTACACCGAGCAAGGTTACGTGGTGGAACTTTACGACAGGTACAGCAGCCGCAAACGCGACAATCTGCTGCTGCTGCGGCGCGACGGGCGGCTCACCATCTTAATTGGGCGGTCCTCCATCACCATGAAATCTGTTGGGGAGATTGTCAGCACCCTGACCGAAACGCTGGAGGTCGATGAAGTGATCACCGTGGTGCTGGGAACCGATCAAAACCCCCGCCTCCTGAGCGCCACGCGCGTTGATGATCTTCCCTTCGCCGTGATCAACCTGCCGGTGACCCGGATTACCCGCGAGAGCTTCACCTCCGAGAAGCCCGCTGACGTGTGAGGACTGACCCTGAAACTTTTTGCGCGGTCCAGCGCCCAGTCTCCCCACCTCATCATGGTTGGTGTCGATGCGTGCTAGCAACCGGCCTGTGTGACCATCCAATCATTGAAATTGCCGTGTCAGGCGTGTGCGCTACTATGTGCCGGATGCACTCTTCCGCCTCGCCTTTCTTGGAACAGACCTCGGCCCGGGTATAGCCAGTGAACGGAAAGGGATCAGCGGAAGGCAGCCGCGAGACGTTAATTCAGAACCTCTACACCTGGGGACCGGCCCTGACACAGGAGATCAGGGCCACCTACCCCAACCCAGTGGTGCTTGATCTGGTCCGGGCCAAGGTGATCACGCGCAAGAGGTTCGTGGGATTCGATGTTTACGTGCTTACAGGCATTGGCTTGAGGCCTTACGGGTATTCCATGCGCTACAACTACATTCCCGCCAAAAGTGTCGTTCTCGGGGCGCTGATCTTGCGCACTGTGGCCCGTCAATATGAACAGGAGGGGTACAAGGTCACCCTGTCCGATGGCTACGCCAAGCGGGGACGCGACAATTTGCTCCTCGTCCGCAAGTACCACAAGGTCACAGTGGTCATCGGACGGGCGTCTCTGACCCTGCGGGCCGTCCGGCAGATCGTGACCAGCCTGCAAGAAAACTTTCCCAAAATTGCGGGGATTCACGCAGTTGTCCTTGAGGGCAACCACGACCCGCTGCTGGTCAATGCCAGATCAATGAACGATATCCCCTTCAAGCTGGCGCAGCTCCCCCTGCTCCGCGTCATCGGTAAGGAATCTGGCGAGGAAGTCGAGCAGGACTAAAGGTGTCGGGGAGGGTGGTCGCCGCTGCACAGAAAATCAACACAAGATGGGAGAAGAAAACCGTGCCAGGCCATCACAGTGGCCCACACCGAACCAAACATCTTCACTCGATTTCAGGTACTTTGGACCAAGACCCTCCTGTCACATGCACGCTACCCTAGGCCGGAGGCTTCACATCCAAATGGCTCCCGGACCTCTCGGCCACCGGAGCAAAGGAGTTTGCAATGTTGATGGTTCCTGCCGCGCCGCTGCATCCCGTCCGTCATGTGCTGAGTGCCATGCAACAGGCCGATCCGCGCCTGTTGCGTCTGGTGAGGGCGCTGACCTTCGCGTTCATTCTGATGTCGCTGGTGGTGGCCGCGATGGGCTGCTCTCCCAAGCTGCACATCGTCAACGAAGAGTTGGATCAGGCCACGCTGCTGCTGTTCACCTTGCTCCCCGTGCTGTACATCTCCGGGAAACGGAGTCAGTACTAAGTCCACCGCCGACCAATGCATATCTGCCTGACCCCGCCGCTGGCGGGGCTTTTCATTGGCCTTGGCTCTGGGCAAACGTCTCGACAGGGGAAAAGTTCAATGTAAGCTGAAGTATGCGCCCCTTCATGCTGATTCTTTTCAGTCTGCTGTCCATCAGCAGCGCGGTGAAGCTGGCTGACACTCAGTTTACCCTGTCAGCCAATCCTCAGCAGGGCTTCAAGCTCCTGACCTGGCTGACCCTCGCACCGGAGTTTCTCAAAGACGCCCGTCTGGTCGTCGCTGAATTCGCGTGCAATGTGAACAAAGACGGTACGCTCAGGTTCCGGCACCTCAACATGCCGCAGTACGTCTGGGGCGACACGGAGGACGAGAAGGCTGTGGCCCAGCAGGTGCTGAGCAAGACCCGGCTCAAAGTTGGTGCCGTCACCGCCTCCTGCGACAGCGGCAAGCTGGTCGTGCAGGTCACGCCCCCTGGAAATCTGGCGACGATCTTCCCCAACCTACCGCTCGACGCGGCGGTGGTGGAAATCCAGCGCAACCTCGACATCAGCCCGGACGTGACCTTTGGCGCGGGCGGCCTGCGGGTCATGCGCGTTCCTTTCCCTTTCACTCTGAAGGGTGGGGTGCTGTCCACCCCTGAGACGGCCTCCGGGCTGGCGATGGGGGTGACGCAACTTGGCGTCTTGAAACCCCTGGCGAACGGCACCCAGGCTATGCCCGTCAGCATTGAACCAGCTCTGCCCTACACCTTGCATGTGATCGCCGGAAAGTCCTACAACCTAACGGTTTCAGGCAGCCAGCTCACCGGCTGGGTGAATGATAAGCCATGAAACTTCTCCCAGGAGACTTCACGGATGTCCTGCGGGCAAAGCGGGCCTGTTTCGGGCCGCTGCTCCTGCACGTCTACGCCTCGCATTACCGTCTGCTCCAGCAAAGGCGGCGCTGGTATCCGCGCCGCATCAACCCCGAAACCGGACGCATGGAATACGTTCACCGGCAGGAAGCGGCCCGGCAGATGGGCCGTCCCCTCACGCCGGGCGAAGTCGTTCACCACAAGAATGGCAACCGGCACGATTGCCGCGCCGAGAACCTGCTGGTGTTGCCCTCGCAGGCCGCCCACATGATGCTCGAACACCGGGAACGCAAGGCCAGAACCGGGCTTCATCCCCTGTTTTCAGATCACGAACTTCTGGGTCTGTGACTTCAAAGGGCAACATCACCCCTCGGAGGGCTTAACCTGGCGAAATTTTGTCTGACTCATCTGAGACAGATATGGATTGAGTGACAGCCGTCTGTGCGTATTCCTCAGGAGTTGCACCTTGCATGGTGGAGCGAATAGCCGTGCTGGTGCAGGAATTCAGGACTTTTCGAAAACAGGTGCAGGAGTCGGCTGAGATGCAGGTGGAGCAGCACCGGAAACGCACATTCCTCCAGGGTCATTCCCCCGTGCCAGTGAAGGATCGCCAACGTCCAGGCCAGGAAGACCAGCAGAATCCAGCGGTCCAGCCCCACAGCAGTTCGCGCTGCGAACTGCGCCAGACCAAACTGGTGCAACACCAATCTTGAAAAAGGATTTCTCATTCCACCGCTCTTCGCCCTCGGTGATCACCGCCTCCCCCACCATCAACCCGGAGGACACGGCATGAACGCTTCGGTCTCCACGGCCAAAGCGGCCCAGCGTCCGCGTCTCGCGCGGCCCATTCTTCAGTTCAACCTCGCCGCCGTATGGGCCATCCGGGACCGTGACGTCCAGAGGAAGTCACCTGCCCCGAGCGACGGTTCGTCCGGCCCTGGCCGGAAGCTTCCCAGGTGCGATAATCGGGCCATGTGGACAGCTACCCTCTGGGGCTTGGCGGGTGGGTCTTCCCTGATGCTCGGCGCGCTTCTGGGCCTCTACGCCCCACTGAACAAGACCTGGGTCGCGCTGATCATGGCCCTTGGAGCTGGCGTGCTGGTCAGCAGTGTGGCCTTCGAACTGATGGACGAGGCCTTTGGTCAGGGCGGGCTCGACGCGGTCTCCATCGGTCTGCTGCTCGGCGCGCTCGCCTTCTTCCTGGGCGACCTCGCGGTCAACCGCGCCGGAGGAAAACACCGCAAGCGCAGCACCGGGCAGCAACAGGATGGACAGGCCTCCGCCATCGTGCTGGGGACCCTGATGGACGGCATCCCGGAATCCATCGCCATCGGGGTGGGCCTCCTCGCCGGTGGGAAACTGAGCTGGGTCTTTCTGGCGGCTGTGTTCCTGAGCAACATTCCCGAGAGTCTGAGCGCGAGTGTCGGCCTCAAGCGGGCCGGACATCGGCCCGCCCGGATTCTCCTGATGTGGACGGCCATCGCGCTCCTCAGCGCGGCGGCCTCTGGACTGGGCTACGCGGCCCTGCGCGGCGCAGACGTCAACCTGACTGCCGGGATTCAGGCCTTTGCTGCCGGGGCCATCCTGACCATGTTGTCGTCCACCATGCTGCCTGAGGCCTACGAGGAAGGCGGGGCCATGATCGGCCTGGCCACCACCTGTGGTTTCCTCGCCGCCTTCGCACTCAGCCATCTGTGATGGCCTGGCTGCTTTGCCCAGGGGGCGCGGTTCTCCGGGAGAGATTTGGGCACAGCGATCGCAGTCAGGGAGCGTCTGGGACTGACCGACGGAGCGAGCGACCCCGGCTTCCCCTGTGAACCCTCTGTGGGGAGTCCCTGAGGGTTGCCATGTGTGTATAGACTGAATAAGCACGTCCAGGACGTGCTTTTCTGCTTTATGTGGCTCACACCCAGGAGTTGCACCTCGCATAGTGGAGTCAAGGCTTGCATTAGATTGGTTCCCTCAGTACCCGACACTTTTCGAGGGGGCTTGAAATCCGTCGTCCAATACGCGAAAATAGAGCGCGTCTCCCGTTGCCCTGAAATCGTTCAGTCTGTGCTTCGTTTCCCACTTCCCCCAATACCGCAAGAATCAGGTGGAACTGCTCGCCTTGCTCGTCCTGGCCTTGATTGGAGCCAAAGACGTTCGCCACGCGGCACTGGCCGAGCGTTGCCCTGGCAACGCTCA
>NZ_JNIW01000102.1 GCF_000701425.1 Deinococcus frigens DSM 12807
GTTGGTGACAGTGCTGGCTGTAGCGATCTTGCTGCTCGTGTCCGAAGGCATAGAGGTGGTCCAGCGTGGGGATCGACGACACGTCGATCCCCACTGGCGGCGGGCGCTGAGCTACCTCAAGATCGGTCTCCGGGCGGTTCATTACGCGCTGAGCCGTGGTCAGGCAATCTTCTCTCGCCTGACGCTCCAGGGTGGGCCTGACCCTGAGCCACTGGGCCATCGGAAACGCCCTCATGCCTCTCCTCAAACCACCCTTGAAGTTGGCTGGCAGCTCGTTTTCCGTCCGCCCTCATAAAATTTGTCAGGCCGCCAGGACTACCGACACCTTTGCGTGATTATCCTCAAAACTGCGATCAGGACGGCAACTGCCCCCAAATTGCCCTCCGGGCGGCTACTACCGACACCTTTGCGTGATTGGGCCTCAAAAGTACCGACACCTTTGCGTGGTTCGAGGGTCGATCCCCGACACCTTTGCGTGGTTCGCAGCGGAAAATCCCAACCAGGACACGAATGGCCCTCGCCCCTGTTGTTGCTTTTATCTTTTAGTATTACAAAGCAAGAACAACAACAGAGACATGGATGACTGACGAACCTTTCAAGACCAACACCGAGCGGCGTGACGAGCGGAATATCGCCCGTCTGGGCATCATCAGCATTCAGTCCCGGGTCGATGATGAGGTGCGCACCTGGAAAGCGGAGTTCGAGATCGATGGGCGCCCTTACCGTGTGGAGTGTGCAGCTCCATATGGACGGCCGCATGGGATCGACACGGACATCATCCTGGCAGTTCAGACGTTGTTTGTCCGGGCCGGCTGTCCAGAGCACGACTGGCTCCACACCACGGCATATGAGCTGCGTGGGGTGGCAGGCCTGCCGGACAATGGACGAACCTACGGCCGCCTGCGGGACAGCCTCAAACGCCTGTGGAGCACGGGTTTCCTGGTTGGTGAGGGCTGGCATGACCCGGTGAAGGGTCGCCGCGTGTGGAGTTCCGACACTCTGAGATACATCGAGCGCATCCGGTACCACGAGATGGACAGCGAACTGGAACAGCTCCCCGGACTGGATCCCTCAGCTACGCTGAGCATCAAGCTCGGGGAACAGCTCGCCCAGAGTATCCGTGAGCGTCACGTGCAGGTGCTGGACGGTCGTCTGCTGGTGCAACTCGAGCAGCCACCGGCGCGGGCCCTGTACCGCCTGCTGGAGGCGCACCGGGTGGACGTGATTGGTCAGCGTCGCATGGCGCTGGATGTCACTCTGCTGGACTGGCGGCTGGCCTGCGGGATTCAGACGGAGCGCCCGGAACTCATCCGGCGTGCCCTGGCCCCGGCTCATGAAGAGCTAAGAGCTATTGGGTACCTCGCGGACGTGAGCATCACGGGCCGGGGGATGGCCCAGACGATCCAGTACACCTTCGCGGAGGCTGGCGCGCCTGACCCAGCGCTGGTGGAGCTCTTGATCGGGGTGGGCGTGGGACGGACGGCCGCGGCCACCCTTGTTGGAGATCACGGTGACCGCGTGGAGACTGCCGTGGCGTTCGTCCGCCACCGGCAGCGCGAGGGTGGGGTAAAGAACCCCGGGGGGCTGGTCGTGGATTTCCTGCGGCATGATGGGAAGTACGTGCTGCCTGAAACCATCAGTCCGGCTCGGCCTCCGGTGAACGCCGTGCGGGCTGTGGAAGCCCTGCAGAAGGCCGAGGAGCTGGCCAACCAGGAAACCCTGCGCGAACGGGCACGCGTGGCCGCCCTGAGCCCCTCACAGCAGTACGACGAGGTGCGCGCCTCGCTGAAGCTATTGCTCAAGCCGCTGGGGAAGGAACTCCTGGCAGTGTTCGAGGGACGCTGCCGTGACGGACACTTCAGTGCCCTCGAGGAGCGTGACCAGGCGGCGGCCGCCATGGCCGATCTACGCATGCAGGAGCATATCGATGCGCTCAAGAGCCGGCTTCACCAGCTGGCCTGAAGTGTTAACTCAGGGCTGAATGACTTAAGTACTGAATTCAGTACTTACGCACATACTGCATTCAGTATCTCCTGAATTCCGTCGCCTCGATCAGCTCTGGGAACAGCGGAAGCTGGCCGCGCTTGGCCCGGCGGATGTAGACCTCAAGAGAGGCATGCTCGCGTTGATTGGGAAGGACGACGAGATTTTCAGGAGCGTTGTTCAGTGAATTTCCGTCGACATGGTGAACGACTTCGTCCGCCATCAGCGGGCGCCCCAGCATCTCCACCGCGACCAGGCGGTGCACCCGAACCATCTTTCCCAGGCTCGGGATCCAACGCCGCGCATAGCGTTTGCCGCGCCTGCACGGGGAAGTATCACTCATGGCTGAATCTACCATAAAATTACTGCATTCAGCAAATACTGCATTGCTGTATTCCTTGCTTGGCCCAAGTATGATGCAGTCATGACACAGCGGCTGTGCGCCCTGCCAGACGAACTCATCGATTCTGGCTCCGGAACCCGGAGTCTCTTTCTCTGCCATGGGGAAGGGCGCCCTCGCGTCTGTACCCACGGGTGCCTGCAGGTCTGCCTGTGAGGCTCGCCGTAGCCAACCTGAAGGGAGGGGCAGGGAAGACCACCACGGCGGTGTACCTGGCCAACGCGCTGGCCGCACAGGGCCGAACACTGCTCATCGACGCCGATCCACAGGGGTCTGCGCTGTCATGGAGCGAGATGGCGGGCGACTTTCCGCTTCCGGTCGTAGCAGCCCCGGTCAAGGACCTCAACCGCCGTGTGCCTCAACTCTCAGAGGGGTACGCGCATGTCGTGATTGATACGCCTCCAGGGGAGCTTGCCATCACCCGTTCGGCCATGCTCGCGGCTGAGACCGTGCTGATTCCCATTCCGCCCAGCCTGATGGATCTCGACCGGCTGCGGCCCACCCTGGAGATGCTGGCAGAGCTTGAAGGCCTCCACACCCCGCAGGTGTATTGCCTGCTGACCCGCGTGCGCCGAGGCACCCGCAGTAGCCGCGCAGCCCGCGAAGTGCTGGTCGACCTGGGATTGAATGTCTTCGACGCGGAAGTGTCGCTCCGCGAGGGCTACGCGAATGGCTTTGGCCTCTCTCTGACAGAAGACCTGGGGGAGTATGCGGACGTGCTCAGTGAGCTGCAAGGCAAGGTGGCGACATGACGAAAAGCAAACCCAGCGATGTCCTGGGCCGGATGAAAGCCGCCGCGACCCGCGAGAAGCCCGTGAGCACGACTGTTCCAGTGGGGGAGACCGAGGAGACCTCTGTGACCTCGTCAGCGCCCGTTGCCCCCAGGGTTCGCAAGGTGCGGTTCACGCTTGACCTGGAACCCGAAGCGCACAAGAACCTCAAGCGCTTCGCCCTGGAAGCGGACGCAGATGCCAGCGAGGTGATGCGTGCGTTACTGGCCCTCCTGCATAGGGATGCTCAAGTGCGGAATGCAGTGCTTACTGCAATCAGTAAAGACTGAAGCCCTTTTTGGTGAAGCGATCACTGACGGTCATTCTGCGTCACGGCACCTCCTGTTTAAGGACTTTTTTCTGAGAACAGCTCAGGGCTCACCGGTATTCATCTCCGAGTTGTCTGTCACTGTCTGTCAACTTTGCGGAGTTCTGGCAGGATGCGCGCTGCAGTTGAGCTGGCCGACGGTAACAGGCACTGGATATGTTTCCCCGAGTTCCCGTGGAAGGGGGAGATTCAATGCTGGCGTTGGCCTGTGCGGGCGCACGGTGGCTCAGAGCCTGAGAGCAGTCGCCGGCACGCTCTGCACGGGCTCAGCATCCTGCAGACTGGCCTGTAGTGCTGGTTGTGCATGAGCTGGTGCCAAGGTGAACGGCTGTGTGCTACAGCGCCGTGAAGCTCAACTGCCCAGCAGGCGCATCTGATCTTGCAGCGTCTGCAGTTGTGCCAGCAGTTCCGCAAACGGCACCCGCGAGTCCCCCAGCATGCCAGCAGTCTGCATCTGCCGGTAATCCTTCTCCAGCACCTCACGGAGGCGACCCTCGGGCACCAACTGGGTCTGGCCCTGGAGCACCTCGTGGTAACTGATCCCGCCCTCCTTGAAGAAGGCCTCCTTGGTGTCCACAACGTCCTGCACTAGCCCCTGGTCAGCCAGGGCGAGTGCCGCGACTCCCTGGTCGGCGAGCCTGCACAGGTCGTCCAGGTGACGGGCAAAGCGGTGGGTCTTGCGGTCGAGCACATCCGGTTCCAGCGTTGATCCCCGGCGGCACAGCACGTGCAGCGCCGTGGCCTTTTCCAGGAAGGTGCGCTCGGCGGCCAAGACGTTCGGCAGGGCGACTGGGAGGTCGACTGCGGCAGCAATCTCAGCCACTTTGGCGATGTAGGTGGTCACCTGCTGCTGGTGGGCGGGCGTGATGACGTTGCGGGCCCCGAATTCGAATTTGACGGCCTTCTGGATGTAATCCAGTCCAGCCGACGTGACACTTGGATAGGTCATCCAGACGCTGGGCGTGGCCTCGTCGGCGGTGTCCAGCCGCAGTCGCAGCGGCGCGCCTTCCAGTTCGGCCTGCCGTTGCAGAGCGGGTAGGATGCTGCCCTCAATGAAGTTCAGGCACAGGCTGAGGTATTCATCGCGGTAGGCGTCGCGCCTGCTGCGCGAGGTAGTGCGGATCTCTTCTGGCGTGCGGCCATCGTGGGCCTGAAGTTCCAGGGTGACGTCGATGTCCTCGCTGAAGCGGTTGATGTGCCCGTAGGCTTTGGAGAGGCTGGTGCCTCCCTTGAAGACCATGCGGGCCCGGCCAGCGGTCGGCTTCTGGTCAGGCGCGAGGGCGCACGTGGAGAACAGAGCGTTCAGTGCCCACACCACCCAGATGTCTTTTTCGAGGATCACGCTGTCCCGGCCAGTTTGGGCCTGAGCGCGCGCCAGAGCGGCGCGCTGGGTATCGGGATCCAGGTCGTGCCAGCGCCGCCCAACCTTTGGAGCAGTCATGCCGTCGCCGGCGCAGCCATCAGGGTGCGGTGCATCCAGCGGGGCAGATGCAGTTCCTGGGCCGCAGCACGAGCGGCTTCACCCAGCCGGGCTACCAGAACGCTGGCAAGGCCCGCCTGACGACGCCCCAGGTAACTCAGCCCGGCGACCAGAGGCTCGGCAGGCGTGCCGACTGCAGCGAGCACGTGCTTCGGCGCGTGGGTCAGCACCGCCCGGCCAGCTGGCAGATTGAAGACCCGTCGACCCTGAATGGGGGCGTTGTAGAGCGTCACGCCAGGCACCTGCGTGGACAGGCCCAGCTCGTTGACGACCACGGCGCCGTGCACTCCCACCTGCAGGTGGTGCAGGTGCGCATAGGCCTTGATGACGCTATGCACGGGCGGCGGCGCGTCGCCGAAGATGGTGTTGACCGGCACCATATAGATCCCGCGCATCACCCGCGTCAGCTCTCCAGCACGCACCAGCCGTGACAGGGCCTGGTGCAGGGCGGCCTTATGCCGCTGGAAACGCGCCGGGAACTCCGTGACGCTGAGCGGCACTCCAGCCGGCTTCGCCCGCATGAAGCGGAGAACCTGGCTGTGAATGCTGGTGGGGGAGGCTGTGCCCGACATACGAATAATTATAACTATTCTGCTGACAAGATGGTGAGAAAGCGGCCTGCTGGCCTGCCTTCCTCGTTGATCCCCCTGTGCCCGGCCAACGCTCGCCGCACGAAGCCTGGCTGTGCCCGGCGTTCGCAGGGCCAGGTGGCAGGGCCTCGGCCTCATCGCTGGCGGCTCTGAGGGCCAGCGATGCACTGTTTGCCTGGCCAGGCCCCAACAGACCACCCGCTGTCAACCCTCAACTCCGGCACGGCGAGGTACCCAGGCCCGGTATTCTGGATGGCACAATCTCAGGAGTTGCACCTGCATAATCAGAAAAATCTGCTCCTGGCGCGGGAATTCCAGATGAGTCGACAGACAAGTTGTGCGAAGCTGGATAACCGTGACCGGTTCGAGAAAAGACTGAGGAGTGAGATGGCGTCATTGAGACGTTGGGGTCGCACTAGAGTTGGACCGGAAACTTACGCTAAGGGGGGTGCGGCCCTGGCCGCACCCCCCTTAGCGGGGCTTATCTCAACACCAGGGCTGCAAAGCAGCTCGTTCTCTCTGCCCTCAGTCTGTCTGAGCAGCTTGGTGGTCAGCCACAATCTCCATGAGCACTCGCTGTGCAGCTGTCGTGACTTCACCTTGCATTTCACGGAGTTCACTCAGCTGTAGCAAGGGTTGTGTTGCCTTAACCGGACTGGGGTAGGCTGACCATCCGTGACCGACGCCAAGCCCTACCGACACCGCTTCCCAATGATCATCATCCAGCACGCTGTGTGGCTGTACCACCGCTTCCCGCTCAGCTACAGAGATGTTCAAGAATTGCTGCACCAGCGCGGCATTCAAGTCAGCCATGAGACCCTCCGCGAATGGTGCATGAAATTCGCTTCCCTGTTCGCAGAAGGACTGCGCCAGCG
>NZ_JNIW01000103.1 GCF_000701425.1 Deinococcus frigens DSM 12807
AGAGCGCGCCCTGTATCGTCTTCATTGACGAGATCGACGCGGTGGGCCGCAAGCGCGGCGTCTCGATGCAGGGCGGCAACGACGAGCGCGAACAGACCCTCAATCAACTGCTGGTAGAGATGGACGGCTTCGGCAGCGGACAGGAGGTGATCATCCTGGCGGCCACCAACCGCCCGGACGTGCTGGACGCAGCGCTGCTGCGTCCGGGCCGCTTTGACCGTCAGGTGGTGGTGGACGCCCCGGACATGCGGGGACGTGAACACATCCTGAAAATCCACGCCCGCAAGAAGCCGCTGGACGTGAGTGTGGACCTGAGTGTGATCGCGCGGCGCACGGCGGGGATGGTGGGGGCCGATCTGGAAAACCTGCTGAACGAGGCGGCGCTCCTGGCGGCGCGTGGGGGCAGAAACCGCATCACCGGGCGGGATGTAGATGAGGCGCGGGACCGGGTGTTGATGGGACCGGAGCGGCGCAGCCTGGTGGTGCGGGAGGCGGACCGCAAGGTGACGGCGTACCACGAAGTCGGGCACGCGCTGGCCGCGCAACTGCTGCCACACGCCAACCGCGTCAACAAGCTGACCGTGGTGCCGCGTGGCCGGGCGGCGGGTTTTATGATGCCCGATGCCGATGACCGCCTGCATGTCACCCGCCCCGCGCTGGAGGACATGATCGCTGTGGCACTGGCGGGCCGCGCGGCGGAGGAAGTGATCTACGGCGAGGTTACCACCGGCGCGCAGAATGACTTTCAGCAGGCCACCAACATCGCCCGGCGGATGGTCACCGAATGGGGCATGAGCGACCGCATCGGCAAGGTGGCGCTGGCCTCTGATCAGGCGGGGTATCTGGGCGGCGGCTCGCAGATGCAGCCCATGTCCGAATCCACCGCCCAGGAAATCGACGAGGAAGTGCGCGCTTTAATCGACGTCGCCTATGGCCGGGTCCTGACGCTGGTGCGCGAACACCTGGCTGCCGTTCACGAGATCGTGCGCGTGCTGCTGGTGCGCGAAACCCTGTACGGCGAGGAATTCTCCACCCTGCTGGCGGGCGGTCAACTGGCTGCTCCCGCCCCCGTCAGCCTGAGCAAGACCGCCAGCCTGGCGTGATTCAGGGCTGAGTTCTGGGATGCGGACGCCGGGGTTCGACGCCGCGCCGCGACTTGCGTTTTCAGTCCTCGTCGTCCGGGTCCCGGCTCTCGCTGGGTTTAATTGGGGACTGGGTGCGGTTCTGGTTCAGGGAATCGCGCCCGCCGTCCTCGCGGGTCAGCCTGATCTCGATGGGAGACCCGCCGAAGTTGAGGCTGCGCTGCGGGAAGGGAATCTCGATGCCTGCCTGGTCCATCGCAATTTTAATCCGGCGGTTGAACTCGCGGCCCACCGCGTACTGGCTCTTGGGCAGCACTTTGAACAGGGCGCGCAGGGTCACGCCGTCGGCGGCCAGTTGGGTGACGCCCTGGATGTCCGGCTCTTCCAGAAAGAACTTCCGCCATTCCCCGTCGGCGTAGATCTCGTCGCTGACGGCCTTGAGCACGCGCAATGCCTCGTTGATGTTGGCGTTGTAGGTCACGTCCACGGTGGCGACCACCCGGCTCCAGTCCTTGCTGCTGACGCTGACCGTGTTGATCTGGCCGTTGGGAATCAGGTGGACGGTGCCGTCCAGGGCGCGCAGGGCGGTCAGGCGCAGATTGAGTTTCTCCACGTTCCCGCCGAGGGTGCCGTTGTTCACCGTGATCACATCGCCCACGCCGTACTGGTCTTCGAGCAGAATAAAAAAGCCGGTGAACACGTCCTTGATCAGGCTCTGCGCCCCGAAGCCCACCGCCAGCCCCAGCACCGAGACCCCGGCCAGCAGGCTGGTGGCATTCACGCCCAGCGCCTGCAAGCCCGCGATCAGGCTGATGATGATGATGATGACCTTGAGGGTGCTTTCCACCACGCCCTTGAGGGTCTGCACCCGCACGTTGCGGCGGTTGAACTCGTCGTCCTCGGGCACGATGCGCCCGCTGAAGGTGCCGACCATTCGCCAGGCGATCAGCGCCAAGGCCACGATCACCACGGCCTGCCCGGCGGTGTTGCGGAAGCCCTCGGCGATGCTCTGGCCCAGCCCGAACAGCACCGGGACATCCGGCAGATAGATCTTGTAGGTGGCGTAGGCGACATAACCCACCACCACCACCACAAGCCACAGCCACTTCAGGCCCAGCAACATCTGGGGACCCACCTGACCCCGCAGGGTCCGCAGCAGCAGGCGGCCAAAGCGGTGGACGGCGTAGGAGATGACCAACGCAATTGTTAGCCACAGCCACACGCTGGGCTTGGAAAGTTGAACGAGCAGAATGTCCAGCATAGCGGTCCAGTGTCGCATAAGAGGCCGGACGGTGAAATGACCGCAGCCTCAGAAGTCGGGGCGCGGGGCAGCCTACTGTGCCTGCCCCGGAAGTCTCTACACTGCCCAGCATGACCCAGAATGCCGACAAGCCAGATGTCAAAGCCGACGCCAGTAAGCCCATTGCTCCCGATGACCGCGCCCGCCTGGACCCGGTGTTCATGCAGGTGGTGCTGGACGTGCAGGCGCAGGTGCAGCAGACCCAGCCCGCGCAGGCCGGGAACCTGGCCGCCATGTTCCACAAGGAAACCATGGGCGACGCCTTGCAGGGCCTGGCTATGCTGATCGCGGGCTGGAACGAAAACCGCATCGACGGCGCGGGCCTGGGCCGGACCGTCAAATCCCTGCGCGCGCTAGATATGCCAGAGTTGGCGGGGCGTATGGAAAAACTCCGCCAGATCGACGAGGGCTGATGGGGCGGGGGAGAGGCTGACGGCCCGGTCTGTTGTTCAGGGTTTTTCGGAATACGGGCGCGTGATGATCTCCAGCCCATGTCCGGCGGGAACATTGAAGTACACACCCCGCCTGCCGTGATTGCTGTTGATCTGGCCGGGCCACGTCATCTGTGGATCGGCCCGACGTTCTGTACGGCCCTCCACCATGCGTCCATAAATCTCGTCGAACGTCCTTTCATCCACCAGAAAGGCAAGGTGTTGCATCTGGATGGCGTCGGCCCCCGGTTCATCAAACTGGAGATGGGTCTCGTCTGCCAAGTGGACGGTGGCGAACGGTCCCCAGAATGTCGGGGCGTTCAGGCCGAACAGGTGGGCGAAGAAGGTGGCCGACTCGCGCCGGTCATAGGCGGCGAGCAGGGCGTGGTTGAAGCGGACGCTCATGGATTCCTCGTGGGGCGCGGCGAATCTCTGTTGCAATCAGACAGACAGAGGGGCGCGCTGCGGGGTTTAGCCTCTCAGGCTCACGATTTCTTGCGCCGCGCCCGGAAGGTCAGCAGATCGGCGTACATGCGCCCTCTGGCCCACACGCCGTTCCAGAAGCCGCGTTTCTTTTCCTTGAGGACCTGTCCCACCTGCGGCAGTTCCACGTAACTCCACTGCGCTCCGGTGCTTTTCAGGTGTGCGGTGATCGCGGGTTCGGGCCAGCGTTCCTCGCCCAGATGCGGCACCGAGCGCAGCCACTCGCGGCGGCAGACGCGCTGCCCGCTCAGGTGCGGCGTGAGCTTGTTGCCCCAGTCGGTCACAAATCTGCCGCCCTCGAAAACGCCGATACTCATGTCCAGCGTGCCGTCCAGCACCGGACGGAGCATTCGGCGGAGGTGGTCCAGCGTGAGGCCGGTCAGATCGGCGTCCAGCATGACCACCACATCGGCATCTGTGGCGTCCAGCGCCGCTCGCAGGGCCGCGCCCTTGCCGCCATTCTCGGCCAGCTCCACCACCCGCGCCCCCGCCGCGCGGGCCACCGCCGCCGTGTCGTCGTCGCTGCCGTCGGAGGCCACCACCACGTCCGGCGTCAGCTCCAGCGCCACACGCACCACCTCTCCCACGGTCCCCGCCTCGTTGTAGGCGGGGATCACCGCCGCCACGGACAGGGCTTCAGGAGGGTGCGGGTCCGGCATGGCCACCATGCTACGGGAAGGCAGCGCCGCCGTGCGGGAGCCGGGCTGAACGTGGCCGCGCCATCTGCCCTAAACTCCCGTGTTATGGACCTCAAGGCACAACTCAAAACGGCTGTGGAAGACGCGGCGCAGACAATGGGCGCGCCCGTGGACGCCGCCATTCAGGACACCCCGGCGGGCAAGGCGGGCGATTACGGCACCCCCGCCGCCTTTTTAATTGCCAAAGCGGTGGGCGGCAACCCCGCCCAAATCGCCGCGCAACTCGCGCAGACGGTGAAGCTTCCACAGGGCATTAAGAAGGTGGAGGCGGCGGGGCCGTTCCTCAATTTCTTTGTGGACGTGGGCGCGTTCGTGCGCGGCGTGGTGGAACAACCCTTTGAGATGCCCCAACTGAGCGGCAAGGTGGTCATCGAACACACCTCGGTCAACCCGAACAAGGAACTGCACGTGGGCCACCTGCGAAACGTCGTGCTGGGCGACAGCATGGCCCGCATCTTCCGCGCCGCCGGGCAGACCGTGGAGGTCCAGAATTACATTGACGACACTGGGCGTCAGGCCGCCGAGTCCATCTTCGCGGTACACCACTACGGCCTGAAGTGGGACGGCGTGCAGAAGTACGATCACTGGCTGGGCGAGGGCTACGTGCGCCTGAATGCCGATCCGGCCAAGCCCGAACTGGAACCCGGAATCCGCGAGATCATGCACCTTCTGGAAGCCGGGGAACTGCGCTCAGAGGTGGAGAAAGTCGTGCACGCCCATCTGGACACCTGCTTTCGCCTGGGCGCACGCTATGACCTGCTGAACTGGGAATCCGACGTGGTGGGCAGCGGATTCTTAAAACGCGGCATGGATATTCTGGAGGCCAGCAAGTACACCTCGCACCCCAGTGAGGGCAAGTACGCCGGGGCCTTTGTGATGGACGTGTCCGAGTTCATGCCGGGGCTGGAAGAACCGCAGGTGGTGCTGATCCGCACCGACGGCACAGCCATGTACGCCGCCAAGGACATCGGCTACCAGTTCTGGAAATTCGGCCTGTTTGGGGGCATGAAGTTCAAGCCCTTCACGGAAGACCCCGAGGGCCACACGGTCTGGACCAGTGCGCCGGACGGTCAGCCCGACACCGGGAAACGCTTCGGCCACGCCGATGAGGTCATCAACGTGATCGACTCGCGCCAGGACCACCCGCAGACCGTGGTCCGCAGTTCGCTGGGCGTGGCCGGGCACACCGGCATGAAGGAGCGCAGCATTCACCTGTCCTACGCCTTCGTGACCCTCGAAGGCCAGACCATCAGCGGGCGTAAGGGCGTGACCGTCAGCGCGGACGCAGCGATGGACGAGGCGCAGAAGCGGGCGCTGGCGGTGCTGGTAGACATCAACCCTGAACTCTCAAAGCGCGCCGACGCCGGGGAAATCGCCCGCCGCATCGGCCTGGGCGCGATCCGCTTCGCCATGCTCAAAGCCGAGCCGACGCGCAAGATCGACTTCCGCTGGGAGCAGGCGCTGGCCCTGAACGGCGACACCGCGCCGTATATCCAGTACGCCGCCGTCCGCGCCGCCAGCATTCTCCGGAAAGGGCAGGAAGCTGGATATGCGACCGACGGCACGGGGGCCGACTGGGACGCCTTGCCGGAGGCTGACCTCACCCTCGCCAAGCAGGTGGCCAAGCTGCCTGAAATCGTCGCCCAGAGCGTGCGCGTCCACTCGCCGCATGTGGTGGCACAGTACGCGCTGGATCTGGCCACTTCCTTTAACGCCTGGTTCAATGCCAAGGACAAGCGGGGCAAGCCCATCACCAATGTCCTGCAATCCGAAGAAGGCCTGCGCGAGGCGCGGCTGGCGCTGGTGGCCCGCCTGCGTCAGGCTTTCGAGGAAACGCTGGATTTAATAGGCATCGAGATTCCGGCGGCGATGTGAGGTGAGCGGTCTGAAAATCCGAAAGTCTGAACGTCTGATACGGATTCCGGTCATTCAGTTATCTTTTGGGACAGCACCAAAAGCCAACACCATTCTGGAATCCGTCTCAGTACCCGACACTTTTCGAGGGGGCTTGAAATCCGTCGTCCAGTACGCGAAAACAGAGCGCGTCTCCCGTTGCCCTGAAATCGTTCAGTCTGTGCTTCGTTTCCCACTTCCCCCAATACCGCAAGAATCAGGTGGAACTGCTCGCCTTGCTCGTCCTGGCCTTGATTGGAGCCAAAGACGTTCGCCACGCGGCACTGGCCGAGCGTTGCCCTGGCAACGCTCAAACGGCTTCCGTCATCCGCCAGATCGAGCGATTCTTTCACCAGCATCCGCTCTGTCCTCTGGATGTCGCTCGTCTGGTGCTGGCCCTGCTGCCTGACGTCA
>NZ_JNIW01000104.1 GCF_000701425.1 Deinococcus frigens DSM 12807
ATGGGGTCAACCATCAGCAAGTGATTTCCACGGCTCGCTGCAACAATGTCATTGAGCAATCGCACCGATCTACACGGCGTCAGGAACGACAACAACAGGGATTCAAACGAAAAAAACGAGCGCAAGAATTTCTGAGGTTGCACGCCCGAATCGAGAACATCCACCATCACGCCCGAACCAGCGTTTCTACCTCGATCAGACAAAGCAATCAGAAACAAGCGTTCCAGACGTGGTCAATAGCCGCAGTAGGGGTGGCCTGAAGTTCAGATCACCCCTGCCCTCAGTCTGCCACGGGTCAAGTTAAGGCAACACACCCCTTCCAGGTCATCCTGGTGCCGCTGTTCATCATGAGCAGCCGCCTGGGCTTGGTGGACAGCTACGCCGGGCTGATCCTGCCCGCCCTGGCCAGCCCGTACAGCGTGTTCCTGATGAAACAGTTCATCCAGACGCTGCCCAGCGACCTGATCGACGCGGTGCGTGTGGACGGCGCGCACGAGTTCACGATCTTTACGCGCATTATTCTCCCGCTCATTAAACCCGGCCTGGCCTTTCTGGGGATCATTACCTTCATCGCGCAGTGGAACAGCTTCCTGTGGCCGCTGATCATCACGCGCTCCGCCGAGATGCGCACGCTCCAGGTGGGACTGGTGCTGCTGCGCGAGGAGGTGCCGCTGTCCTACGGCGTTCACATGGCGGGCGCGCTGCTGGCCGCCATTCCCATCGTGATCGTGTTCCTCAGCAGCCAGAAATACTTCCTGCGCGGCACCACGGTGGGCGCGGTGAAGGGATGAGGGCCGGACCGACAAAGGCCACGGTCACGCTCGATCTCGATGGCGTCCTGATCCAGAATCCGTTCGGCAGTTACGTGGTGCCGACTGTGCTGAGCCATCTGGAAGGCAGTGAGCGGCTCAGGGGTCAGGACCGCGACCAGGCGCACCGGGAGCTGCGCGGGGCCATCAACGCGGAGTGGCAGCGGCGTATGGACCGCCGTGACTTCGTGGCGGCCTACCACTGGGACGACATCTACGCCGCAGTGGGCCAGGCCTACGGTGTGGATCAGTTGCCCGACGTCACCCGCCTGGTGGAGGAAGGGGCGGCGTAGGGCCATGTGCGCGCGCTACCCGGTGCCCATCAGGCCCTGGAGTTGCTGCGGGACGCCGGTTTGCGCGCCGTGGCCCTGACCAACGGATACCGCCGCTACCAGTGGCCGGTCCTTGAGGCGCTGGGGCTGGCCCCGCTGTTCGACGCCCTAGAATCGCCGGAGGCCCACGGCTACGCCAAGCCCAGCCGGAACTCTTCCGCGCCGTCGGCGAGGTGCTGGCCCATGTGGGCGACACGCTTGAACACGACGTCCTCGGGTCCAACCTCGCGGAGGTCAGGGCGGTGTGGGTTGTTCCCGAGTTGCCGGGGCCGGACCCCGTGGTGGAGGGCGCGGCGCTCAGCGGTCCCGACTTCAATGCATTTTTCGGCGAGATGCAGGGCAGGGCCACCTACCTGCGGCACCACCCGGTGGCCACGACTGCGCTGCTGACGCCCTGGGTGGCGGTGCGGAATGTGCTGAACGGTGCCCGGGCCATCGTCGGGCGGCTCACCTGAAACCTGTTTCCCAAGCTACCTTTCTGCTGAAGATTCTCACAGAAGATAAACGTGCCTGGTAGCGTACATCCCGGCATTCGGTCGGTGTTCCAGCCCCCACCGACTTTGGCCGGTGGCCATTTAGTTTCGCGTCACCTTGCGGGGTGAAAGTTGTCTGTGAGCGTGCGCGTGCCAGAATGCAGTCGCCAATAATACCCCAGCAATGACGCTCCAGCCGGGTCTCCTGGTTCCTCGCTCTCTCCCAAAACCGGACGGTGCCATTGCCGAAGTCTGCCCAAGCTCAACTCGCCCGCTACCACCACCTGGTGCAGGCGCTGGCTGCCCTGGCCCGCAACAGCCACGACGTCGAGGCGGTGGTGCAGGCGGTTCACCAACAGACAGGCACGCTCTTTCCCGCCCAGGTCACCCTGCTGGCCCTGCGCGAGCCTGACGGCCACTGGCGCTGGGAACTCTACGAGGAAGACCGCCGCTACACCCAGCGCCTGCCCTTTTACCCCGAGGGCATCATCGAGAGCGTTCTGGGCGGCCAGGCCCTGTCCATCCCCGACATCTACGCCTACCTGCACCAGCACCCCGTCCGCATGCGGCGGCTGGTCAACGACGATCAGGTGATCCTGGACGTGCATGCCGAACCCCAGCAGCCGGAGCGGCCCACCCGGTCCATGCTGTTCGTGCCGCTGGAGGTCCGCGGCCAGCGGACCGGGGTGCTGTCCATCCAGAGTCACGCGGCGGCGGCCTTCGATACCACCGATCTGGAGTTCTTGCACCTGCTCGCCCAGCACGTCTCGATCGCGCTGGAAAACGCTGCTTTGCGTCAGGAACTCGAACAGCTCACCCGCACCGACGCACTGACCGGCCTGCTCAACCGCCGGGCCTTTTCCCACGACGTGCCCCTCGCGCTGGACACCGCCCGCCAGGAGGGCCGGGCCGTCAGCCTGATGATGCTCGACGTCCACGAGTTCAAGCGGATCAACGACGACTTCGGGCACCCGGTAGGCGACGCGGTGCTGGCGACTTTGGGGCAGGTCCTGAAGCAGACCTTTCCTGTGCCGGACGTGGCGTTCCGGCTGAGCGGGGACGAGTTTGCGGTGCTGGTGTGGGAACCCGAAACGCGGCTGGAGATCCTGAGCGCGCGGCTGACGGGTGGGCTGCGGGCCGCCGACTGGCCGCCGGGACCGGGGCCGATCTGTTTGCAGGGCGGGGTGGCGCAGCCGCCGGCAGCGGCGGGCCTCGAGGAGTGGCTGTCGCTGGCCGACGCACGGATGTACCGCGCCAAACGGCAGCGCATCGTGGGCTGTCAGGTCAACTGGGGCCTCGATTTCGGCGACGCTCCTTTGGCCATGACGCTGCATTAGGCGCGGTGCCCGTCGCCCAGAGAATGGGCCAGGACCGGAACTGATCTCGAGCGGACACGGGATACTCGCCGCCTTCTGTCTGCAGTGAGGTTACCGTTGGTCGGGAGGGCAACGCCAGGCTATCCAGCACCGTCTTTCCACTCCTACTACCCGCTCAATGCTGGTCAAGACCGATTTGCCGCTGCGCCAGCGGTTCAAGCAAGAGCGACACGCCGCACTGAACCCGGACCATCGCTGCCACCGCCTGCTCGGCGGGCTGGGGCCGGGCGAAGTAGAAGCCCTGCCCCAGATCGCAGCCCAGACCCTGAAGGCGGGCCACCGTGCGGGCGTCCTCGATGCCCTCGGCCACCACCTTCAGGCCCAGGCTGTGGCCCATCGAGATGATGGCCTGGATAAAGGCCTTGTCGGTCTGGCTGTCCTGGATAAAGATGCGGTCGATCTTGAGGATGTCCACCGGCAAAGAGCGCAACTGGCCCAGGCTGGAATAACCCGTGCCGAAGTCGTCCAGGGCCACGCGCACCCCCAGCGCGCGTAGTTCCTGCAACTTCGCGCGCGCCAGGTCCCCGTCGGCCAGCACGGCACTCTCCGTGACCTCCAGAGTCAGGAGCTGTGGGTGACCGCCGTGCTCGCTCAGCGCAGCGCACACGTCCGCCACGAAGTCCGAGTGCGCGAAGCGGGTGGCCGACACGTTGACCGCCACGCCCACACCAGGCAAGGCCGCCTGCCACGCGCACATGGCCTGGATGGACTCGCGCAGCACCCAGCGCCCCAGCCGGCCCATCATCTCACGCGCCTCGGCCACCGGAATAAAGACGGCGGGCGAGACCATCCCCAGCTCCGGGGACGTCCAGCGCACCAAGGCCTCAAAACTGCGGACCTGTTCAGTGCGCAGATCCATCAGGGGCTGGAAATGCATGGACAGTTCACCGCGTTCCAGCGCGCCGCGCAGCAGCACTTCCATCTTCGCCTGGGGCATGTGCAGGCCATTGAGCCGCTCATCGGCAAAGCGCCAGGTGCCCTTGCCCGCCTGTTTGGCCCGGTACATGGCCGCGTCCGCCTGCGCGATGGCCGCTCCAGCATGGTCGGCGTCGCCGGGGGCCAGCGCCACCCCAATGCTGGCCGAGAGGTGGAGCAGTTCCGGGCCAATCTGAAACGGTTCCCTGACTGCGTCCAGCAGCGTCTCGGCCACCGCCGCTGCCTCCTGGGCCGCGTGTCCGGGCAGCGTCGCCACAAACTCGTCGCCGCCAAAACGCACGATCATCCCGCCGGGGGGCAGGTGCGCCGACAGCCGGTCCGCCACCGCCCGCAGCAGCCGGTCCCCCACCGGATGGCCGAAGGTGTCGTTGATCTCCTTCATACGGTCCAGGTCCACGAACAGGACCGAGACCACGGCGTTCCTGCTGCGGGCCTCGTCGATATGCCGTTGCAGGACCGTTTCCAGATCACGGCGGTTGCGCACGCCGGTGAGCGGATCGTGGTCGGCGCGGTGGGTCAGGCTCACTTGCAGGCGCTGGTTGTCGGTCAGGACCAGGAATTGACGCAGGGCGAACAGGCCCACCACCAGCCACAGGATCATCTGCTGTGGACGGTCCAGGGGTGTGCGCAGGTGGGTGACCAGGTAGATCACGAACACGCCCAGCACCGCGTAATGCGGGATCAGGCGTTTCCAGGCCTCGCCCGACTGGCGCTGCACGCTCGCCTGCCGCACGGCCACGGGCTGGGTGCTGCGGTAGGCGGTCCAGGCGAGCAGCAGCGCGCCCAGGGGCCAGCCGAGGTCGATCAGTGCGCCGGGGGCGTACAGATCACGGGCCACCGCGTGGTAATACACCACGTCGCTTCCCAGATACAGCAGCAGCCCCAGCGCCAGCAGGGCGATGACCCGCCGCCGGATCCCCAGGGGCCGCCACAGCGCCAGCGTCACGGTGGCGGCGGCCAGCAGCAGGTCTGCCGCCGGGTACGCCAGTGAAACCCACATCGCCGGCGAAGGCTCGGCGTACTCGGCCAGGGTGTCCCGGATGGAGGTGCGCCACAGCAGGTCGCCCAGCACCAGCGTGACCAGCGCGGCGTCGGTCAGGAAGCTGAGGGTATGAAGCGGTCCCAGCCGCTCCCGCCGCAGGGCCAGCACGCCCACGGCGAAGCAGGGCAGGGCGGCCAGATACCCCAGGTCTGCCAGCGACGGGAAGGGAGACTGGCCCAGCGCGTCGTAGACGGTGTAGATCAGCGACCCCAGTCCGAACAACAGCAGGCCGTAACTCAACCAGCGCCAGGTACGGGCGGTGGGGATGTTCGGTGCGCGCGCCACCTGCCAGGTCACTAGCGCCGCCAGGAGGGGCGGCGGCACGATCAGCAGGTTGGCTGGGAGCGGTGCCCACTCTCCGGAGGGTGCGCCCAGCAGCAGCCACAGGGCGTAGCCGACCATGTAGACGATCAACACGGTCAGGGTCCCGGTGGCGATTCGGATTTGCATCCTATGAGTGTTCTACATGAGCACTGACAGCGCAATGACATGAAGGAAATTTCAGGAAGCGCTGAGGGGGTGGGTTTTGACGGCTGCATATTTTCAACACATAGTTGGGCATCCTTGCTCTTGAAGAGCTGGAGTCTGAAGCGCTCGTTCGTGCCGTCTGGAACGGCGTGGAGGTGCAGGTGTCAGCCACTAAGTCCCAGGCGGACAGAAGGCGAACCCAACCAGACGCAATGACCCCGGCACGACAGCTTGTGCCAGTACCCGTTCCCTACGCAGTTTAGACGGTTGTGTTGCCTTAACCGGACTGGGGTAGGGTAACCATCCATGACCGACGCCAAGCCCTACCGACACCGCTTCCCAATGATCATCATCCAGCACGCTGTGTGGCTGTACCACCGCTTCCCACTCAGCTACAGAGATGTTCAAGAATTGCTGCACCAGCGCGGCATTCAAGTCAGTCATGAGACCCTCCGCGAGTGGTGCATGAAATTCGCTTCCCTGTTCGCAGAAGGACTGCGCCAGCGAGAACCCCGGCGGGGTTCCCGCTGGTACCTGGACGAGGTCTGCACGACGGTGGATGGCGTTCGGCATTGGTTGTGGCGGGCGGTGGACGAGCACGGCT
>NZ_JNIW01000105.1 GCF_000701425.1 Deinococcus frigens DSM 12807
TCCCAGCTCGTGCATGAGGGGCAAACCTTCCAAGTCCACATCTATGACCACGTAGCCGCTCAGTTGGCCCGTGACCATCCCCAGGCCGCGTGCGCGGACCCCCACCAGGTCTTGAGGTCTTCAGCAGTGGGAAGCTGGGTTTGCATGGGCTTCCAACTGGCCCTGAGTTCCCCGTCACCATTCACATAGGTGTGACCGGAGGCGATTAAGGCTTGCTTGTGGGGTTCTTTCGCCCACTGGCTGACGCCCCCGCCTGTGGGAATAATGCTGATCGCCTGGCGCACCAACTGACAGGCAGTTTCATAAATCTGTTAAGATTCGTCGTCGTACACAGCGTTCACCTTTTCGTGTTTTCACGAAAACACTATTTCAGGAGATCAGCATGGTCACGGCGTAAGTAGTCCGTTACCGCTTCTTCGAGGAGCTGGTACTGCTTGCGCTGTTCCCTAGCGCTGGCCTGCTTGAGCGCAATTTTGAGATCCCGGTGCATCTGGGTGGACAGGCTCTCCAGCACGTTTTCAACTTCTGGCCTGCCAACCTTCGTAGTGCCTGTCAGTTCAGGCGAGGGCTTCAGCACCTGCAACTGTTCAAAGCGGCTTTTTTTAACGGACATACGACAGCGCCTCCCGCATGACCGACTGGTATTCCAGCGCCACGGTCCTGGCATACCGGTTCTGGGTGTACGCCTCCAGAGGAATGCGCTGCTCAGCAGCGTCACCCACAGCCGTCGATTTCCTGACCATGCTGGTGAACACGGGAATGCCGCTCTCGGCGAGGTGTTCGCGCAGTTCCTCGCCCCGGCCCCCCTCATTGACAACGACTAAAACCCGGAAGTTCTGAATCCCAGCGTCTACCAGTGGACTGAGAGTATTGGCCAATCCGGTGGCCGAGACCCCTTCAGGGCGAGTCGGGACGATCAGCAGATCGCTGGCACGGGCCAGGCTGACCAGATCGTGTCCCTGTTCGTTGCCCTTGCTGTCAATGACCACGTACTCGTAGCCCTTCATCCGTTTGGTGGCCTCCCCGTCATAACGGGCCACGTCAAAGGACCACGCCGGGTTGTCGCTGCTGCGCCAGGCCACGGCGCACTGCAATTCCTGATCGGCGTCAAGCAGCAGCGTTTTCCCCTTCTTACCGAGTCCCTGAGCAATCTGAATGGCCGTGGTGGTCTTGCCCACACCGCCTTTCATGTTGGCAATACTGAAAATTTCCATGCCTCACTATAGTGCTTTCACTAAAAAAAGAAAACACGAATTCGCGGAAAAGTGATTTCATGAAGACGATCAATCTTCCAGATCACGCTGGACACGCGGGCTGAATTGCTGCGTGACAGCGTGTGAGCGCCCGATGCTCTCGGCGGTTTGCATCTGCGGGAACTCGCTTTCGAGGGCAGTCCTGATATGCCCTGGCAACTGAGACGTCACGGTGAGCTGCCCCTGGTGCATGGCCCCCACCATCACAAAATCGCTGCTCTTTTCGGCGGAGACGTACAGGGCCGCAACGTCTGCACGCTTCATGGCTTCTGGCAAGTTTTCCAACACGCGGGGGAGTCTGCGCTTCAGATCCCTGTCCGAGATGTTGTGGCCGCCCTGCAACACACGGTTGTCAATCCTGAGCCGGGTGTCCTCGCCAGGGTGCGGGATGATAAAGGCCAGATGCACGTCATAACCCTGCGCTCTAGCCCGGTCCATCAGCGTGAGGGGCTGTCTGGCAGAGAGCGTGGTCTCCACAGCAAAACTCTGACGCTGGGTCAGCGCTGCCTCCTGAGCCTGAAGTGCGGCCCTCGCTCCCCCCACATTTGCGGCGTTGTTGAATCCCCGCCCCTGCGCCCCGGTGAGCTGATCGGGGTCTATGGTTCGCAGCTTGCGGGCCTTGACCAGCGTGCTTTTTCCGGCTCCATTTTCTCCAGCGATCACAGTCAGCGTGGGCACTGCTTACCGCGCCGCCGGAGTCAACTCTCCCAGGATGTCAAATGCGTACCGCTCGAACTCGCCCTCAGCGTCATACACTTCGCGGCGCTTCACGGCGATGCGCCGCCCACTGGGATACTCGACAACCTGCTGGCCTTGCTCTCCGTAAGTGATGGGGAGACCTTGCATCAGGAGGTCAGTGACGTGAGGCGCATAATCGAGCAACATCAACTTGACTCGCATGGTTTCGGGCAATGGATCACTGCGGAACATGATGTGGGGATTTTGCACGGGTGCGTTCATGGCATCGGTCATGGGCTTTTCCTCCTGAATCATTATTTCACGAAATCACTAAAACATGTATTCGCCAAAACACTATTTCACTAAAACATTAAAGAATATCCGGTAGGCTGGCTGCCGCCGCCGCGAGGCGTTCCGGCTCCAGGTGGGCATAGATCCGGGTGGTGGCAATACTCTCATGCCCCAGAATCTCCTGCACCTCCTCCAACCTGCGGCCCGCCTTCACCAGTGCCGTAGCGTGCGAGTGCCTGAGCTTGTGCGGGGTGCATTTCTCGGGGGCCAACCCTGCCCGTTGTCCCGCAGCCTTGACCACCCGCTCAATGCTGCGCGCCGTGATCGACTGACCCGCTTTCTGGCCCCGCAGATGGCAGAACACGATGGGACTCTCTGAGATGTAGAGCTGGCGGAATCCCAGCCACTCTTTGAGGACCCGCTGGGCAGTGGGGGAGAGGAAGATCGTTCGCTCCTTATTCCCCTTGCCGATCACCCGTATTTTGTGAGGCGTTCCCTCAAACTCGAACTCCACATTCTCCACCTTCAGGCTCAGTGCCTCCGCGATCCGGCAGCCGGTCCCGTAGAGGAAAGCAACGACGGCCCTGTTCCGCTTCGTCTGCTCCGGGCTTGCGCCTTCCACCGCATTCAGCAGGCGCGACACCTCGCCGGGGGTCAGGTACTGAGGCTGGCGGCTGGGCAACTTGACCCGTTTGATCTCGGTGGGGCCGGGCTGCATGGTCAAGCCCTGTACGTCGCTGAGGTAGCTCCACAGCTTGCGCCAACTGGCCAGCAGGCGGCGGTTTCGCGCTGGCTCCGGCTCTTGCTGGTCCACGTAAGCCCGCAGGTCACGGGTCTGCACGTCGCTCCAACTCATGATCTGGGGACGGTACTCAGACAGCCAGTTTGCCAGTCGTGAGCAATCCGCCCCGTACTGCCGGATGGTGCCTGGACTCAAGCCCTCTTCTCGCTTGAGATAAGCAGCGAAATCTTTAAGCACATCGGTCAGCATCGAGGAAGTGGCATGGGTGGAGGTCATCAGTGAAGCCCCCCTAGTGCTGATTTCTCCTCTCTGTTCGGCTCGCCGTACTGCGGTCCCTCGCGGCGCAGCTCCTCCACGGTGGCCGTCCATGAGTCCGGCACCGAGAAGGGGGGCGCGTGCTTCAGCCCTTGCCAGTGCATGACGGCCTCCCGGCTGCCATAACACTCCAGCGGGAAGTCCTGGGCCACCATCGCCAGGATCACTCCCAGCGCGGCGCGGTTCTCGGCGTCGGCGCTGCACGCAGCTCCAAAAGCGTCACCGCTCAGCAGGTGCAGGGAAAAGCCGGAAAGGACGCCCGAGCCGTGGTTAACGTGCAACTCCAGCAGGTGCGCGGTGGTGGCCGGGATCTGGTCTTGCCAGCGGGCCGCAATCGTAAACGGTTTCATCGCTGCCGCTCCAGCTCCAGCAGCTTGCGGATATGTTCGGCGGTCAGTTCCAGTTCGCGGGCCAGTGAGCGCAGGCGTTCGGCCTTCGCCTTTTCGTCCACATCTTTGATCAGAAAGAGGAAGTCGTGAAATGCACTGGCCGACTTAAACGCCCGCATCTCTTGGAAGGGCTGTGAGACCTCATCCGACTCTGCGGCGGGTGAAGTGTAGACGCTTGGCTTGGTTTCCAGTGGATGGATAATCTCGCCCTGGCTGTCCGTAATCCACCACTGTTTGAAGCCGTGTGTAATCGAACTGCTGATATTGCGCCGTCCGCACTGCCGAATGAGTTCCGGCAGATCATCGCTCTCCTCGTGCGGGTAGCCCTTGTCATACTCTGGTCTCGCGTCATACCGCCTCAACCCGTATGGACCTTGGGGATACCAGGTGGAGTCCTCCGGGTCCAGTTCCAACGTTCTTTCCCAGAGAGGCTCCCGCCGGGGGTGGTAGTCCTCTGGATCTAGCTCCAGCGTTTTGGGAAATGTATCGTTCTTTTTTTGGAGCTGTTCAGAGCCGGTGGCCGCGCCCTGGTTCTGGCCGCTCACGCTCTGCATCAGTTCACCGCCTTTGCACGGGCGTCCTGCTGCTCCTGCTCGTAGTCGTCCCAAGTCTGCGCGCCTTTGACTGTGGCCTGAATATGTCCTCCGGTCCACTCTTCATAAGTTATGGCGTCGGCGGTGATCTCCAGCACCAGTTTGCGTTTGCCGTGCTTGGCGGCCTGATTCCACAGGCCCGCAATTTGTTCAGGGAGGACAAAGCCCCAACTGCAACCGGGATCGACGGCCCGCTGCCGCTGCAACATTTCGGCGGCCAGGGCTTCAGCTTCCTGCCGGGTCTTGCCGCAGCGTTCTAGAAGATCGGCGAGGGCATTGGATTCAGCGTTGGGTTGGTCCGTCACAGGTCAATCCTCCTTGTTTTGCTGGGATCAGAATATCATGCTTGAGTTTCGTATGTCGTAAAATAAAGGTTTTACGACAAGCAAGCGCGAGACATATTTTCAGCCTTGGTCCATGCCTGTCGGTAAAAAAAGGCCAGGCGGGTTTATCGCCTGGGATGGTTCGTGGTGCTGTTGTCGTAAAACTCTCTAAGATGTCGTAAAACACGCGACTTCACGAACCAGCTTTGGCGGCCTTCGCCTTGGGGGTCCGGGTCTTGGACCCGACTGTTTGATGCACTGGCCCCTTGCTGGGCTTCCCAGGAGCGTCCTGTTTCTCAAAGCGCCGAAATGCGTTGTAAAGCGTTTCGCGGCTGACGTTCATCGCGTTGGCGATCTCCGTTTTGGTGCGGCCTGCTTCCAGCCATGTTTTGGCAACCTCATACTGCTCCCGGCTCACCCGGCTCTGGTTGGCCGTCACCGCCTGCCCTTCCGGCATAGCGGGGACTTCTTGCGGCTCCTCTTTGTCCCAGAGAATCTGAGACAGCTCCACATCCAGGGCTTCAGCGAGGGCCAGGCACATCTTGAGCTTGGGCGTCACGCCCCGGTAAAGCCACCGAAGCAGGCTGGTTCCAGCGCCAACCTTCTCCGACAGCTCGCCAACCTCCAGGCCGCGTTCCTTGCGCCACTGGTTGAGGGTCTTTTGTTCTTTCATATATACTCGCCGCGTTCCTTTAACTCTGTCTGAGGGGAATGGGCCTGTCCGCCGTGGACAGGCTCTTTTCATTGTGCCATGTGTTGCCGTGTTCGTCAGGTTCGTATTCATGCGCTGGCCTCCTGTGGGTCCTGCACGGGCGCAGTGGTTTCGTGGTGGTAAAAGGGTTCGCGGGCCTGGGCCTGCTCCGGCGTGAGCTTGCCTCTCCAGACCTTGAGACTGGAGGACACCACGGCCCGGTACTGAAAACTGCGCGAGTTGCGTTTGCCGGTGGGAACCACCCCAAACCTCGCGCCGTCGTCGGGCCGGTACAGGCTTTCAATCTTGACCACCTTCCCCGTCACCCACTGCTGACTTCTTTCCTCGTCTTCTGGAGTCTCGGCGTGCCACATCCGAATGTGGAGCGTCAGCACTTCGCCCGGTTGTGTTGCCTTAACCGGACTGGGGTAGGCTGACCATCCGTGACCGACGCCAAGCCCTACCGACACCGCTTCCCAATGATCATCATCCAGCACGCTGTGTGGCTGTACCACCGCTTCCCGCTCAGCTACAGAGATGTTCAAGAATTGCTGCACCAGCGCGGCATTCAAGTCAGCCATGAGACCCTCCGCGAATGGTGCATGAAATTCGGTTCCCTGTTCGCAGAAGGACTGCGCCAGCGAGAACCCCGGCGGGGTTCCCGCTGGTACCTGGACGAGGTCTGCACGACGGTGGATGGCGT
>NZ_JNIW01000106.1 GCF_000701425.1 Deinococcus frigens DSM 12807
CGGGGTTCTCGCTGGCGCAGTCCTTCTGCGAACAGGGAAGCGAATTTCATGCACCACTCGCGGAGGGTCTCATGACTGACTTGAATGCCGCGCTGGTGCAGCAATTCTTGAACATCTCTGTAGCTGAGTGGGAAGCGGTGGTACAGCCACACAGCGTGCTGGATGATGATCATTAGGAAGCGGTGTCGGTAGGGCTTGGCGTCGGTCACGGATGGTCAGCCTACCCCAGTCCGGTTAAGGCAACACAACCGCTGTGAGCGCCCACTTGCCGTCATCCATCTTCCATGCGAGCTGGACAGCATACTGATCTTCATCAGATAAAGCTCTATTTCTTCCCCTTGCTCTTAACCGACTGGCTTTTCTTCGCGCGGGGCCGCCTGGGTTTGGGCGGCGCAGGGTCTTTCCCAAAAGCACTGGCGCTGATCTGCCGCCAGTAGTCACCGTGAACACGCAGGTCCAGGGGCGTCAGGCTCTCTCCAAACGGGGGTTCCGCCCACACCTGTACCCGCAGGCCCGCCGCCTCCAGCGCGGTGACGATGGCCGCGAAACGTGGGCTGGGACTGGGCGTGGTGGCTACAGTGGTGGCCCCATGTGCGCGGGCGAAGCGAATCACCTCGGCGGCCACGTCGCCGCGCAGAACGTGAACAGGCAAGTCCTGAACACACTCGTGGATAAAGGTCTGGCGTTTGGCACTGACCATCCATTCCGTCAACAACCCATCGTCCCAGACGAATACGGCAGGCCCCTGCGGGTAGGCGACCAGCGCCTCATTGGTGGGCGAGAGGCGGTCACCGTGGACCCACACCACCGCAGCGGAAACGGCCTCAGGCGTGGGCGGCGGCTCCCAGGGAACGTCTTTCAGGGTCATGGGGTCCAGACGACCACTCTCGCCGGGTGCGGCGGCCTTGCCCTCGAACAGGCGCTCGGAGAGGGCGGCGTAGGTAGCGTCGAAGGGACAGCCCGCGTCTTCCAGAGGACAGGCGGCGCAGTAGCGGTCCCCGGCATACTTGACCAGGTTGCCCCGGTTCCACAGGTACGGAAATGCGCGCCAGGTGCTGGCCACCCACTGCCAGCCCAGGTTGTTCGACGATGGATCACCGTCCAGCAGGTGCGTGATGAACCACGCCGCCCCGCCCTGCCACCACAACCGGCGGTGGTGCACGACGTAGCTGGCCAGCCACATCCGGACGTGATTGTGCAGGTAGCCGGACTGCCGCAACTCATCCGACCAGGCATCGATGCAGGACGCCCCGGTCGTGCTGCTGTCGATGTCGGCAGGGAACTCGCGGGCATACGCGGAAGCGGGCAGGCCCGTCTTGTACGGCTCGAAATCCTGCCAGATCAGCTCACCCACCTCGGCGTATACGCGCACGGAATAGTCGCGCCAGCTCAACTCGTTGACGTACTTCCAGACGCGGCTCGGGGCAGTGTCCGGCGCGTGGGCCAGCGCCGCGTCACGCACCTCGGCCAGCGTCAGGACGCCGTGGCGCAGGTAGGGCGAGACACGGCTGACATGGCCGTCCAGGTGGGAGCGGTCCCGTCCGTAGGTCACCGGATCGATGGCGGCCAGAGCCTGGAGTGCCGTGTCCCGCCCGCCACGCGCGAAGCCCTGGTGCTGTGCGTCACGGGCGAACACGTCGGGGAACAGCTCGGCTGGGGCCACGTCTCGCAGGCTCGCGGGCAGGGGAACAGGCGACTGGGGCATCATGGCGAGTGTGTCACCCCCGCACCGGCATTGACGGTGTCCTGAAGCGCAGGTTTCGTTTCTGATCCGGATTGCGGTGAAAATTCGAACTTTCACCCGACTGAAAGGAGGAGCAAACAGGACGCGTCGCGTGGCCAGGAAATAGAGACGGCGCTCTCCTGCCTGGTCTGGAATTGAACGCACTGCGTGTCGGACCCTGGATGGTCGCCCCGTGATCCACTGCGGTGGACTCGCCAGCACGGCGGCGACTCAAACTGATCGAGTCAGACCGCGCCATCAAGCAGATGCTCCCTTAGGCCAGTGGGCCGCAAGGAAGCGCCGTTCAATGCCGGGCGGCCTCTACGGACCTCCGATTGAAAGGTATTGGAACCATCTGGAAGTCCGCCCAGGTTCCCAGGCGTCCCCATGGGCGCTGTTCCGGCCAGGACAGCGAGCAGGAGAACAAGCGGAGTCTGTATCAGGTGTACTTGAGAGCTTCCATCAGTTCCTCGACGATCTCGATGCTGTCGCCCCGCTGGTGGGCGGTGGCGACGTGCGCCTCCAGGTGACCGCGCAACACCACCTCTCCCGCGCCGGACAGCGCGCCCTGGACCGCCTTGATCTGTCTCAACACGTCGATGCAGTAGGCGTCCGGATCGTCCAGCATGCCGACGATGGAATCGAGGTGTCCGCGCGCGATCTTCAGGCGGCGCGACGCCCGCTTGCGGGCGTCTTCCGGCATGCACAGCCGGTCCGGCGCGGCGCAAACGGGCGCATCAGGCTTACGGGCGGAGCTGGGCACCGTAGCCCTCTTCCTTGACGGCGGCCACCAGCGCCTGGGGATCGACCTGGCCCTGCACCTGGGCGCGGCCATCCGTCAGATTCACGTCGACCTGCTCGACGCCGGGAACCCCTTTCAGGGCTTTGGTCACGGCGGTCTGGCAGTGCCCACAGGTCATGCCGCTTACGATCAGTTCAGTCGTCATATTCAGAGTTTAGATCCTCCCCGGTAGGGTGTCAAGGCAGAGGGGCGGTGCGGCCATTTGATTTCGCGGAGATTAAGGTGGGTACGCACATCAAAAGCTTGATTCCAATCGCAGATTTTTCTATAATTGATCAAACCCTCCCAGGGGGGATAAGGAGAACGTATGACGGCAGGCGAACCAACAGTGCTTGAAATCGGCGTGCAGGGCATGACCTGCGCGAGTTGTGTGGGCCGGGTGGAGCGGGGACTGAAGAAGGTGGCGGGGGTCCATGACGCCGCCGTCAATCTGGCCACTGAGCGGGCCAGCGTGCGCTTTGATCCAGCCCAGACCGACGCCCGGACCCTGATCGCCACGGTGCGCGACGTGGGCTACGAACCCGTCACTGCCGAAGTGGACCTGCCCATCACCGGAATGACCTGTGCGAACTGCGTGGGGCGCGTCGAGCGGGCGCTTACCGGGGTAGACGGCGTGCTGAGCGCCAGCGTCAATCTCGCCAGCGAACGTGCCAAGATCAGCTACCTTCCGGCCACCGCCACGCCCGGTCAGCTCCGGGCCGCCGTGCGTGAGGCTGGCTACGGCGTGCTGGAGCAGGAACAGGAGACGTCCGGCGCAGATACCCAGCGGGCCGCCCGCGAGGCCGAGGTCAGGCACCTGCGCGCTCAGGTGGTCTTCAGCGCCGTCTTTGCCGTGCCGCTGCTGCTGATCGCCATGCTGCCGATGCTGTGGCCCGCCCTGGAACGCAGCCTGATGGCGTCGGTTGGCATGGGGGCGCTGAACTGGATCATGCTGGCGTTGGCCGCCCCGGTGCAGTTCGGTCCTGGACGGCGCTTTTACCGCCTGGGCTGGGCCAGCCTGAAGCACCGCAGCCCGGATATGAACGCCCTGGTGATGATCGGCACGTCTGCCGCCTTCTTCTACAGCCTGGTGGTGACCGTGGCTCCGCAGCTCTTTCCGGCGGGCACCGCCCACGTGTATTTCGAGGCGTCGGGCGTGGTCATCACCCTGATCCTGCTGGGCAAGTACTTCGAGGCCCTGGCCAAGGGCCGCAGCAGCGAGGCCATGAAGACCCTGCTTTCCCTGCAACCCAAGGAAGCGCGGGTCCTGCGGGACGGTGAGGAACGCCTGACCCCTGTGGACGAGGTGGGGGTGGGCGACACGCTGCGGGTGCTGCCCGGCGAGAGCATTCCGCTGGACGGCGAGGTGCTGAGCGGCCAGAGTTACGTCAACGAGAGCATGATCACCGGCGAGAGCGTCCCCATTCAGAAAACTGGAGGCGCAGCGGTGATCGGCGGCACCCTCAACGGCAACGGCGCGCTGACTGTACGGACCACCCGCGTCGGCAACGACACGGCGCTGGCCCAGATCATCAAGCTGGTCGAGACGGCGCAGGGCAGCAAACCGCCGATCCAGGGCCTGGCGGACCAGGTGGTGGCCGTCTTTGTTCCCATCGTGCTGGTGATCGCCGCCGTCACGTTCGCGGCGTGGCTGTGGCTGGGCGGTGAGGGCGCGCTCAGTCAGGCCCTGATCAACATGGTGGCGGTGCTGATCATCGCCTGCCCCTGTGCGATGGGCCTGGCCACCCCGGTCAGCGTGATGGTGGGGACCGGTAAGGCCGCCGAGCTGGGCATGCTGTTCAAGAGCGGCACCGCGCTGGAGGGCCTCCAGGCCGCGCAGGTTGTTGCCCTGGACAAGACCGGGACGCTAACGCGCGGTCAGCCTGAACTCACCGATCTGAACATGTCGCCGGGCTTCGGGCGCGCCGATGTTCTGCGCTTGGTGGCCAGTGCCGAGCAGGACAGCGAGCATCCCATCGCCCGCGCCATCGTGAACGCCGCCCGGAGCGAGGGGCTGCCGCTGACCGCGCCCGATTCGTCGCAGGCCGTGCCGGGCTTCGGCCTCGACGCGGTGGTCGGTGGCGTGCGGGTGCAGGTCGGCGCGGACCGCTACATGACGCGGCTCGGCCTGGACCCGGCGGCCTTTGAGGCGCAGGCCGCGCAACTGGGCGATGAGGGCAAGAGTCCGCTGTACGTGGCCCTGGACGGCGCGCTGGCGGCCATTCTGGCGGTGGCCGATCCGATCAAGGACGGCAGCCGCGAGGCCGTGGCGGCGCTGCACCGACAGGGCCTGAAGGTGGCGATGATCACGGGTGACAATGCCCGCACCGCCCAGGCGATTGCCCGGCAACTGGGCATCGATCAGGTTCAGGCCGAGGTGCTGCCGGGCGACAAGGCCGAGGCGGTCCGGGCCTTGCAGCAGGGCGGGCAGAAAGTGGCGTTCGTGGGCGACGGCATCAACGACGCGCCCGCGCTGGCCCAGGCCGACGTGGGCCTGGCGATCGGCACCGGCACCGACGTGGCGGTCGAGACGGCAGATGTGGTACTGATGTCGGGCGATCTGCGCGGCGTTCCCAACGCGCTGGCCCTGTCGCGCGCCACCCTGCGCAACATCCGGCTCAACCTGTTCTGGGCCTTCGCCTACAACGTGCTGCTGATTCCGGTGGCGGCGGGCGTGCTGATTCCCGCCTTCGGCCTGCGGCTGAGTCCGGTGCTGGCTGCCGCCGCGATGGGCTTTTCCAGTGTGTTCGTGCTGACCAATGCCCTGCGGCTGCGGAGCTTCAAACCGCCCCTACCGCCCAGCGCGCCCAGACCCCAGCCCAGCGAACCCGGCGGGCAGCTCGCGGCCACCTGAACGGGGTCCGGGCTGACCCCTGCATTCCCCGGCCTCTGCATGCACCCCCCGCCTTTGCACCATCACCACACCCTGAAAGGAGGTCTGTCCCATGCTCAAACTCACCGTCGGCCCCTGGATCGCCACCCAGAAACTACCGAGCAAAGCGCTGGTCCGTGGGTTGTGTTGCCTTAACCGGACTGGGGTAGGGTGACCATCCATGACCGACGCCAAGCCCTACCGACACCGCTTCCCAATGATCATCATCCAGCACGCTGTGTGGCTGTACCACCGCTTCCCACTCAGCTACAGAGATGTTCAAGAATTGCTGCACCAGCGCGGCATTCAAGTCAGTCATGAGACCCTCCGCGAGTGGTGCATGAAATTCGCTTCCCTGTTCGCAGAAGGACTGCGCCAGCGAGAACCCCGGCGGGGTTCCCGCTGGTACCTGGACGAGGTCTGCACGACGGTGGATGGCGTTCGGCATTGGTTGTGGCGGGCGGTGG
>NZ_JNIW01000107.1 GCF_000701425.1 Deinococcus frigens DSM 12807
CCCATCCTGCCACCAGGCCCGCCACTGCGCGGGCCGTTTTCATTCCCTGGAGGGAACACATGTTGAACAAACTGTTCGGAATCATCGGGGACGTCGCGCTGCTGCTGCGCGCCTATGCGCTGTGGGTCCTGGCGCTGCTGCTGGCCTGGGGCGGTGTGGCCTTCGCGCAGGGGATGGACCCCTTCCCCACCGTTGACCCCACTGGCTGGGGCAAGTCGCCGTACACCTTCGGGATCTTCCTGATGCTGGCCATCGCGGCCATCAAGCGGGCTGTCGACGACAGGATTCAGAAGCAGGAGAACCTGAGCAAGCTCGCGAAGGTCAGCAGCAATCCCTGGGTGTGGCGCGGTCTAGCTCTGGTCCTGGGCGTGGGCGGTGCATTCGGGTTGAACATCGCCAGGTACGGCGCGGAGCTGGTGCTGTTCGGGCTGGTGTCCCCCTGGAGCATCGTGCTGTTCGGGCTGGCCTCCACCGTGGTGGCGGTGGGCGGGTATGACCTGCTGAAGAAGTTCCTGAGCCTGATCGGTGGACCCGTGCTGCTGGAGCCTGCGCAACAGCCTGCCGTGATCAGTGAGGTCCAGCCCCCCACTGACCTGAAGTCGCCGCCGCCCTCGGGCATCGAACCCATCCCTGGCCCTGGTCTGGGGCTGCTAAACGTGGCGTCGTTCACTGAAGTGGGCAGCGCGGTGGCCAGTCTGCTGGGGCCGCAGAGCATCGACGTGCTGGTGGAGATGCTGCTCAAGGCCGCTGGCCTTCAGGGGACGCCGCTCCAGATGTTCCGGGTGGGCGCGAAGCTGGCCATGGTTGCCCCAGATTTGTTAGACGGGAACATCCATCTGTCCAGCGAGAACCTGGCCACCCTCAACAACGTGATCCTGGACCTGAAAGCTGCGGGTGGTCTCACCTGATGACCGTCCGCATGATCGACGGGCAGGCCCGCCCCGGCTCCCCGCCAGGGACCACCGCGCGCTGCGAGGGCGAGCCGGGGCCAGTCCACCGGATCTCCTGCCCTTGCGGCTGCGGGATGGTGGCCACCGCCAGCCACCAAGTCATCAGTGGCAGCGTGGAGGGCGGCAACCTGACCCGCTCCCCTTCCCTGCACATGACTGCGCCAGGAGCGTGTGGCTGGCACGGCTTCCTGGTGGACGGCGTGTACCGCAGCGTTGACGAACCTATGCCCTCTCACTCCCCCGAGGTGATCCGATGAAAAAACTGTTCCTGCTGTCCGCCCTTGCCCTGTCCGCCTGCGCGCCCATTGCCCAACTGGCCCAGCCGGGCGAGGCCAAAATCATCCAGGAGGGACTGTCCTTGCTGGTGCCGAACACGGGGGTGGACGCCCTGACCGGCGATCCGTCGCGCCAGACTCCGGGCGGCGTGCTGACCGTCAGTGGCCTGGGTCTGGTGCCCGATGCGGAGGCCAAGACCTGGTGCACGCTGAACACCTCGGCCCGCTGGGACTGCCGCCTGCCTGAGATCGGGGCTGGTCAGCGCGCGCGCGTGACGTTCTCCTCTGGCGTGATCAATGACGCGGTGTTTGCCGGTTACCGCGCCAGTAAGGGCGGCGTGCCCGTGTTTCTCTTCTTGAAGTAGCGGACAACTCAGGTGATTGACTGACCCTGGCTTCACGCTCCGGCCTAAATTGGGGGCTTTTTTGACCGTTTCCCCCATCGTGTCCTCATTGACGCTGCTGTCAGAGCCACGCAAGCGCGCCATCGATAAATTGACGAATGCTCCATTCAACGCCTGGACGGCAGGGTCCGCACATCGTCGCCATCCTGTCACTGCTGATGGCCGTGATCAATCTTGCCAATGTTGTCCTCCTGTTGTCGGTCAGCGATTCAGAGATCGGCAGTTCACTTCTGATCGCCACCGTCTGCGTCGTGCTGGCAACAGTTGGATGGCGGCGACGGATACCACTCGTCGGTGAGGCACTCAATGCAGGGGTACGCACTCATCAGGGGACGCTGCTGCTGGCCGTGGGTGTGCCAGTGCCGGTATTGGTAGGCCTGGGGCTGCCATTCACGCTGCCGCTGGGGGCCGCTTGGGTGGCGTTCGTTCTGGTGATCATGATGATCGGCGATTAATTTCTTCTACTTCTAGCAGCGCGCCCCCTTGAGCGAGGCAGCCGAGCCATTACAGGTGGCTGAGCGCGAAGGCGGCGAGGAAACCACAGGTGGTCGCCAGGCCGATCATGGCCCCGCCTTCCTCGTAAGCCTCGGGCAGCATGGTGGACGACAACATGGTCAGGATGGCCCCGGCAGCAAAGGCCTGAATCCCGGCAGTCAGGTTGACGTCTGCGCCGCGTAGGGCCGCGTAACCCAGTCCAGAGGCCGCCGCGCTGAGGAGCGCGATGGCCGTCCACATCAGGAGAATTCGGGCGGGCCGATGTCCGGCCCGCTTGAGGCCGACACTCGCGCTCAAACTCTCTGGGATGTTGCTCAGGAACACAGCCGCCAGAAAGACCCAGCTCAGCTTCCCACCGGCGAGGAGGCCCACCCCGATGGCAATGGATTCTGGGATGCCGTCCATCAGGGTCCCCAGCACGATGGCAGAGGCCTGGCCTTCCTGTTGCTGGCCAGTGCTGCGTTTGCGGTGTTTTCCTCCGGCGCGATTGACTGCGAGATCACCTAAGAAGAAGGAGAGCGCGCCGAGCAGCAGACCGATGGAGACTGCGTCGAGTCCGCCCTGACCAAAGGCCTCGTCCATCAGTTCGAAGGCCACACTGCTGACCAGCACGCCAGCCCCAAGGGCCATGATCAGCGCGACCCAGGTCTTGTTCAGCGGGGCGTAGAGGCCCAGAAGCGCGCCGAACACCAGGGAAGACCCACCCGCCAGGCCCCAGAGGGTAGCTGTCCACATGGTCCGATTATCGCACTTGGGACGCTGCCAGGACCGGACGAGCCGTCGCGGCAGATCCCTGGTGGCGTGCTGAGCGTAGATGGCGAGGGCCTTGTGCCGGATGTCCAGGCGACGCAGTGGTGCAAGCTGAACAGCTCGATGCGCTGGGATTGTTTTGTGGGGGAGACCAAGGCGGGTGAACGCGTGCGCGTGACCTTTACCTCGAGCGTGATCAACGACGCGAACTTCCTCGGGTACCGGGCCAGCAGAGGTGCATTGCCCGTGGTGCTGCTACTGAAGTAACGGACAACTCAGCCAATCTGACAGCCCCCACCTTCCTGCGCTTCGGCGGGGGCGGGTGGGGGCTTTTGTGCTGCGGTGCTGGGGGTACACCTATACTATTTTCTACATTTCAATGCACCTCCTGTGGACAAATCTGTGGATAACCCGTAATCTGCCGACACAGACGCATTCCTGTCCTCCGTGCGTGAGGTTTTCCAGGGTCAGAAAATAAGGAAGACCGCGAAAGCGGTGTTTTTCCGTTTTTGGATCACCTTGAGAACTCCTCTTATCCAGCCGAAGGAATTTGCTGAATGCAGCCAATGGCACCAACAATTGATCGTGATGCCTTCATTGAGCGGTGGTCCAACTCGGGAGGAGCAGAGCGCGCCAACTACGGTCAGTTCCTTAGCGAGTTGTGTAGGGTGCTGGAGGTACCCGAACCGGATCCCACTAGGCCCAATGACGAACAGAATGCTTACGTGTTCGAGCGCAATGTGTGCGAACCGCATGATGACGGCAAAGACACTGTGCGACGCATCGACCTATACCGCCGGGGTAGCTTTGTGCTGGAGGCTAAGCAGGGCGTCGAGCAGGAGGTGGCTGAAGAGGCACTCGTCCGCGAGGGGGCTACCAAGACCAAAGCCAAACCTAAGAGCAGGGGTGGTAAAAACACCAAGAAAGGCCATGGCACGCGCGGTACGCCCGGCTGGGATGCTTTCATGCTGCGCGCCCGCACCCAGGCCGAAAGCTATGCCCGCCTGCTGCCTGCCAGCGAGGGCCGTCCGCCGTTCGTTTTAGTAGTGGACGTGGGATACGTCATTGAGGTTTATGCCGAGTTCACTCGCACCGGCGGCACGTACCTAGCGTTTCCCGATGCTAGGCGGCACCGCATCACCCTCGAAGACCTGCGCGACTCCAAGAAACGCGAACTGCTGCGGACCATCTGGCTCGACCCGCTGAGTCTAGACCCCAGCCTGCACGCTGCGTGGGTGACGCGCGAGGTGGCTGGCACGCTGGCCCAGCTTAGCCGCAGCATGGAGGGTACGCCGGACACCGCAGGGGTGCTAATGACGCCGGAACGAGTCAGCGCCTTCCTGATGCGGATAATCTTCACGATGTTCGCTGAAGACGTGGGTCTGATCGAGAACGCCGCCTTCAGGACTAAGCTGAAGTCCTTGAAGGGCCGAGTGGAAGGTTTCGTGGCAGTGGTGGCCGATATCTGGGGCGCGATGGCGACAGGTGGCGAGAGCGCGGCGCTGGCGGCGCGCATGAAGCACTTCAACGGCGGGCTGTTCAAGGAGGTTGAGGTGCTGCCTGTGACCGGCGAGCAACTGGGGCTGCTGATCGACGCCGCTGAACATGACTGGAGCCAGGTCGAACCCAGTATCTTCGGCACCCTCGTTGAGCGCGCCCTTGACCCCGCTGATCGTCACAAGTTAGGTGCCCATTACACCCCGCGCGCCTATGTCGAGCGGCTGGTCAACCATGTGGTCATCACCCCGCTGCGCGACGACTGGCGGGGCGTACAAGTGGCGGTGCAACAGACCCTGGACGCGGGGGAGAAGAGTATGCGCGACTTGATTGACTTACAGGTTGGAGCGGAGGGTGACTTTCTCGCTGGCGCGCCGGCCAACACGATTGGCTTGGTGGAAGCACAAGTGAGGGAACGCCGTGTACTGAACGAGCGCAAGATGACGGAGCTATCGGCGAGAACTCGGGAGCAAGCGCGAACCCTGGTCGAGGGCTTCCTGAGCAAGTTGCAGGAAACATACGTACTTGATCCGGCCTGCGGCACAGGCAACTTCTTGTATGTCTCCATGGAATTGATGAAGCGTCTGGAGGCAGAGGTCAACCAAGTGTTCGTTGGCCTGGGCGGTACTCCTCCTCTGATCGGCATAAATCCTGAGCAGTTCTGGGGACTGGAGATCAATCCGCGCGCAGCCCGCGTGGCCGAACTGGTTTTATGGATCGGGTACTTGCAGATCTATGCCCGCGAACACGGACAGGCCAGTCCGCCTGAGCCAATCCTGCGAGCCTTTAAGAACATTCGTGAGCAGGATGCTGTGCTGGCTTACGGCGGCACTAAGCCGCGTGTCAACGACTACGGCCAGCCGATTACTCGTTGGGATAGCAAGACTTTCGTCACCGATCTTGTCACTGGTCGTAAGGTGCCGGACCCGGCGGCGCGGGTGCAGGACACCGTATATCTACGGCACCGTCAGCAGATCTGGCCGATGTGCGACTTCATCGTCGGCAACCCGCCCTTCATCGGTGCGGGAGCGATGCGTGAAGCGCTGGGGGACGGTTACACTGAGGCGCTGCGCGCGACCTACAAGCCGGGACGAGGTGTGCCCGATAGCGCCGACTTCGTAATGTACTGGTGGTTCAAGGCTGCGCAGTTGATGACTCTCCCTCGCCTGCGCCGCTTTGGCTTCGTGACTACCAACAGCATCAAACAAACCTTCAACCGCCGGGTGGTCGAGGAGGCGCTGGACAGCGGTGTGCTAAGTCTGGTCTACGCCCTGCCGGACCACCCTTGGGTAGACGAGACTGACGGCGCGGCAGTCCGCATCGCCATGACCGTCGCGGCGCGCGGCGTGCGCGACGGCATACTGGAGCAGGTCATCAGCGAGAAGGTCGGCCCGCATGGCGACTACGTGGTGGAGGTAAGGGAAACCAACGGGCGCATCCACGCCAACCTGACTGTCGGGGTGGATGTGGCGGGGGCGG
>NZ_JNIW01000108.1 GCF_000701425.1 Deinococcus frigens DSM 12807
CGCATTCTGAAGGGGTACCGCAAGCGCTGGAAGATCGAATGCCTGTTCAGGGCGCTCAAAACGAAGGGCTTCCGGTTGGAAAACACCCACATGACGCTTCCCAATCATGTGACGCGGCTGCTCTGTTTATTGACCCTGGCGTATGTTCGGACCGTTCTGGTCGGCATCGACCAGGAGACGGCCCTTAAAAAACACGGACGGCGCGCATGGAGTGTCGTGACCCTGGGCCTCCGGTCGCTCGTCCGGGCGTATTCCCATCAGGCTGGGGCTTCGGTGGACGAACTGCTCCACCTCATTCGACTCTGGACGCCGCGCCAGACGACGGCTGTGGAAAGTGTCGGGTACTGAGCGACTTTACCAATGGAATCCGAGTCTCAGCTCACCCCTTTATTTGCCGCAGGCCGCTTCTTTTCGTTATGAAGGCAGCCGCGCTTTTGCAGTCCTGGCTCAGACTTCGCTCTATTACTCCGGTCCCCAGACGACTCTGGCTCGTTCAAGGGTATATGCGTATGCTAGGATATACGCATATGACCGTGGCAACCCGCGAAATGCAAATCACCGACATGCTGGAGGCGCTCACTGATCCGGTCCGCGTTGAACTGCTGCGGGTGCTGCGCGAGGGCCACGAGCATTGCCAGCACCTGCCCGATTACCTGGGCATCCATGTCAGTGACCTGACCAAAAGCATGAATCTGCCCCAGCCCACGGTGTCGCGTCACCTGGCACGTCTGCGACAGGTGGGCTTGGTCCGTGTCGAGCGGCGCGCACAGTGGATGTACTACACCCGCGATGAAGCCGTGATTGCCAGCCTCAAACAGCAATTCAACCAGCTCTAGTTTTTTTTGTTCAGATATATCTGTATATACAGATGGACAGATATAAAGGAGAATCCCATGACCATTCCCCCTTCCGTTTCTCAGCCCTGGTGGCAGACCGCCGTGGTGTATCAGGTCTACCCCCGTTCGTTTCAGGACTCTGGGGCTGACGGCGTGGGAGACCTTCCGGGGCTGACCCGTCGGCTGGACTATCTGGCCTGGTTGGGGGTGGACGCCCTCTGGATTTCTCCCTTCTATCCGTCGCCGATGGAGGATTTTGGGTACGACATCACCGACTACTGCGGCGTTGATCCGCTGTTCGGAACATTGGACGACTTCGATACTCTGGTGGCTCAGGCCCACGCCCTGGGGCTGCGGATCATCCTCGATTTCGTGCCGAACCACACCTCCTGGCAGCATCCCTGGTTTCAGGCGTCACGCTCGTCGCAGAACCATCCGCAACGTGACTGGTATCTCTGGCAAGACCCCGGCCCATCCGGCGGTCTCCCCAACAACTGGCGCAGCGTGACAGGCCGCTCAGCGTGGAGCCTGGACGCGGAGAGCGGCCAGTCTTACCTGCACTCCTTCCTGCCGCAGCAGCCCGATCTGAACTGGCGCAACCCGGCGGTCAGGACTGCGCTGTTTGACGCCATGCGCTTCTGGCTGGGCCGGGGCGTGGACGGGCTGCGCTGTTTGACGCCATGCGCTTCTGGCTGGGCCGGGGCGTGGACGGGCTGCGCGTGGATATGGTGGACTTCCTACTCAAGGACGAGCTGCTGCGCGATGAACCTGATGCCGAGTACGCCTTCACGCAGGCGCGTTTTCACCTGAACCGCCCCGAGACGCTGGATCTGCTGGTGGACTTGCGGGCCGTCACCGACGAGTTTTCAGACCGGGTGCTGATCGGCGAGATCGTGCCGCACCTGCCGGTGCAGCAGGTGTTGCCCTACTACGGCGAGGCCGGGGAACGCCTGCATCTGCCGTTCAACTTCGCCCTGCTGGACGCGGCCTGGACTGCCCAGAGCCTGCGGCAGATCATCGGGGAGTATGACGGCGCGCTGCCCCCAAGCGCCTGGCCCAATTACACCCTGGGCAACCACAATCAGCCGCGCCTGACCTCACGCTTTGGATCTGCGGGAGCGCGGCTGGCCGCGCTGCTGTTGCTCACCCTGCGCGGCACCCCGTTCCTGTATTACGGCGACGAGCTGGGCCTGCCTGATACCCCGGTGTCAGGTGAGCAGATGCAAGACCCCTGGGAACGGGTACAGCCCGGCGCGGACCGTGACCCGGAACGCGCCCCGATGCCCTGGGACAGCAGCCCAGGGGGTGGGTTCAGCGCCGCGCCGCCCTGGCTGCCGCTGGCCGATCAACACGGGGATTTGAGCGTTGAGACGCAGCGGCAACAGCCCGCATCGCTGCTGCACCTGTACCGGGAACTGCTAAGGCTGCGCCGGACCCACCCGGCACTGCTGTGGGGCGAGTTGCAGATGCTGGACGATGTTCCAGGGGATGTGCTGGCCTACACCCGCGCCGCCGACACCACGGTTCTCGTTGCCCTGAACTTCAGCGCGGAGAGCCAGCAGGTGCGCTTGCCTCCTGGCGGCTAGCGCTGTGTCCTGTCCACCACGGTCCTGTCCACCACGCTTGACGATCTACCCCATCCAGGTCAGACCTTGACCCTGCACCCCTTTGAGGGACGGTTGCTACGCCGCCAGGGGTGAGTTCAGACCGCCTGACTGCTTTTCAGAGAGGACGCCTGACTACCGGGGCCTTTCTGGGCCTGTGGCTGAGCGGCACGGTGGTGGCTGCGCCGGGCGCGCTGCTGCCGCAGTGGACGGCGACCTTCGGCGACGGTCTGAATCTGGGAGCGTTCTACGCCATGCAGTTCTTGGGCCTGCTGCTCGGCATTTTCTTGAGTTCACGTCAGCAGGTCAGACAACCGACGCTCGGGGTGGCCCTGGTCCTGATGCTGCTGGGTCTGGTGGCTGCCGTGGTGGTGCCAACAGTTGCGGTGGTCACGCTGACCTCCGTTCTCCTGGGGTTGGGCAAGGGAACCGTGGATGTGCAGGGCAACAGCCTGACCGGGGAGTTGCATCCGCAACGCCGGGTGGTGATGGTCAACTGGGCCAACGCGGCCTTAGGGATTGGGGCAGTCATGACACCGCTGCTGGCGAGCGTGTTGCCGTGGCAGGCGGTCTACCTGCTGATCGGCGCGGTGGCCCTGCTCACCGCGCTGCTGACGCTAGACGCGCCAGAAACCCAGACGGGTCCGGTGGTGGTAGCTGGCTCAAAAGCACTTGGTGCATCGACAGACTGGAAGCTGGCCGCGTTGCTGATGGCAGCCATCGCCTTTCATTCTGGACTGGAAGGCGCACTGGCGACCTGGAGCGGCACAGCCCTTCAGGAACGGGCCAGTCAGGGGGCGCTGCTGACCCTGTACTGGCTGGGTCTCACGTTTGGACGGCTGGCCCTGGCCCCCTGGGTGGCGCAGGCACCGGAAGCCAGACTCCGGGTGCTGGCGCTGGTTATCGCCCTGACGACGGCGCTGTACTTCGTCGGGCCGCTTTCGGTGGGCTGGCCCCTGTTGGGGGTTCTGCTCGGCCCAGTCTTCGGCACCCTGTTTGCCCTGGCGCAGGAACGCGCTGGATCAGCGTTGGTTGCGCCGGTGATGTATGCCGCCGCGCTGGGCGGCACGCTGCTGCCCGGCGTGCTGGGAGACGTGCCGCCCTGGGGTTTGCCTCTGGGCTTCGCGGTGTTCGCTCTGGCCCAGTGGTGGGCCGTGCACAGGGTGACGCGGCAGTTGGGCCAAGTTAGCGTGTCCCCTTGACCTTGCTGACTAGGGCTATCTGAGACTTGGAACCAAAACTTGCGCTGTGCTGGCCGAACACATCGGCGCTCCCCCGCTGTCTGTTAAGGACACGCCTTACGGATTTCACGCGGCCAAGAACCTGATCTACTGCGCCCACCGACTGTTGCAGATCGCCGAGGAGCAGCAGGCCAGTCTGGAATTCTTCGACGCGGTCTTGATCGACGAGGGCCAGGATCTGGTCAACGAGGAACCGGCTCTTCTCTACGAGGAGCGCCAAGCGTTCTACTGGCTGGCCCACCGCTCCCTGCGCCCGGTGCCTCAAGAGGTCTCTCTCTTCGAGGAACTGGACCTGAAAAAACCCGTCCTGCGCCGCCTGATCTGGGCTTGTGACGAGGCCCAGAGCCTGGACAGCATGATGATCCCCAACACCCGGACGGTGTTCGGCGATTCCTGGGCGGACGTCTTCGGGGCCGGAGCCACCTACCGGAGTGGCATTGGGAAGTCTGAGGTCATGCGGGTGTCGTACCGCACTCCAGGACCAGTGCTGGTGGCCGCGCACGCCCTGGGCATGGGCCTGCTGCGTAAGGGGGGAATGCTGTCCGGCCCCACCCAGCAAAAAGACTGGGACCGGCTGGGCTATGAGGTGACGGCTGGGGACTTCAGAGGCAAGGAACCGGTGACCATCCACCGCCCGGCCAGGAACAGCCCACATCCCCTGCCTGCATTGACCTCAGAACCGCTGGTTACGTTCGACACCTACGACAGCCGCGCCGAGGAAATCCGCGCGCTGACCGTGAACATCGCCCGTGATGTGCTCGAGGGTCTGCACCTGTCGCGCAACATCCTGGTGGTAACCGTTGGAGCCGGGGCCAGTGCCAACTCCATGATGCTGCGGGTTGGAGACGGCCTGAAGGTGGCGGGAATTGACTTCTACATTCCCTCTGCCGAGGGGAAGAATCTGCCCGCGGGCAAGAACCCCAACCACTTCTGGCTGGACGGGGCCGTAACCATCACCACCATCCACCGTGCCAAGGGCAATGAGGCCGATGTGGTGTACGTGGTGGGTCTGGATGAGGTTGCCCGGGCTGAGGGTGAGATCCAGGTTCGCAACCAGTTGTTCACCGCCATGAGCCGCAGCCGGGGCTGGCTGCACCTGTCGGGATCGCAGATGGCGGGCAGACCCTTTGAACGCGAGGTGCGCCAGGTGCTGGCCTCCCACCCCACGCTGACCTTCCGGCCCAGCCCACCGCGCAGGCGAACGGATGACGACGAGTAGGGATGGGGCTGGCCTGAGAACGGCACCCATACTCTGCGCCAGGAAATCAGCCCTATCAGTTTGAATCTGGCGGTAGTTCAACAGACCCCAATCCCATCTCTTCCAGTTCAAACAGTGGGGCCATCCCCCGCGAGCGTCGGCGCTCGATATGCTTCACCATGTGCGCGGCCTGACTGGGCAGTGCCAGCAAGTTCTCGGGCCGGAAGTCCTGCTTGTTCCCGTTCAGGTGATGCACCACTTCCCCTGGAAATAGCGCGCGGCCCAGGCGCTCGGCAGCCACCAAGCGGTGAACGTACACCTGTTTTTTCGGGTGTGTTGCCTTAACTTGACCCGTGGCAGACTGAGGGCAGGGGTGATCTGAACTTCAGGCCACCCCTACCGCGGCTATTGACCACGTCTGGAACGCTTGTCTCTGATTGCTTCGTCTGATCGAGGTAGAAACGCTGGTTCGGGCGTGATGGTGGATGTTCTCGATTCGGGCGTGCAACCTCAGAAATTCTTGCGCTCGTTTTTTTCGTTTGAATCCCTGTTGTTGTCGTTCCTGACGCCGTGTAGATCGGTGCGATTGCTCAATGACATTGTTGCAGCGAGCCGTGGAAATCACTTGCTGATGGTCGACCCCATGCAGGCTGGGAAGGTCAC
>NZ_JNIW01000109.1 GCF_000701425.1 Deinococcus frigens DSM 12807
TTGCATCCACTTTTCAAAGCTTTTTTTGAAGTTGGACCCACAAATGCAGACACCCCCGTGCCCACAGCGCTGTGGACCCACCCCATCCCATGCCGAACTGGGCCGTGAAACACAGCCGCGCCAATGATACTCGGATGGCAGCATCCCGGAAAAGTCGGTCAGTGCGGGGGTTTTTCCTTTTTTCTTGTTTCACGCATCGCTATGCGGTGCGTCTTCTGCGGGAGTAGCTCAGCTGGTAGAGCACTACCTTGCCAAGGTAGATGTCGCGAGTTCGAATCTCGTCTCCCGCTCCACACCTGTTCTTGAACGGCCCCCTCCGCAATGGAGGGGGCTTTTCTCTTGTCGCGTCGCGCGTTCTATTTAATCTTAATGCTGTCTGGGTCCAGATCGGTTTCTGGGAACTGAGGGTTCATGTCTTTCAGGGTCTCCAGGATGATCTGACTGATCAAGACGTTGCGAAACCATTTGCGGTCGGCAGGAATGACGTACCACGGGGCCTGCACGGTGCTGGTAGTCAGGGCATCCTGATAGGCGGGTGTGTGCTGATCCCACAGCGCGCGTTCCTCCAGATCGCCCGCACTGAACTTCCACAGCTTGTCGGGATCATCCAGGCGGTCTTGCAGCCGCTGCTCCTGCTCTTGCTTGCTGACGTGCAGATAAAACTTGAGGACGCGCGTGCCGGTGTCGTTTAGCAGCGCCTCGAAATTGCGGATGTGGTCCAGACGCTGCTGGGCGGTGCGGTCGTCGATGATGTCGTGGACTCGGGTCACCAAAACGTCCTCGTAGTGGCTGCGGTTAAAGACGGCCACCATGCCCCTCTTGGGCGTCTTGGCGTGAATGCGCCACAGGAAATCGTGGGCCAGTTCTTCCTCGGAAGGGACTTTAAAGTTGGCGATGTGGACGCCGTTGGGATTAAAGGCACCGATCACATGCTTGACCGTGCCGTCCTTGCCCCCCGCGTCCCGTGCCTGCAAGACGATCAGCAGGGCCTGTTTGTTCTCGGCATACAGCCGTTCTTGCCAGTGGGCCAGCTCATCGGCGAGTGCTTTGGTCCACGCCTTGCCCTCACTTTTGTCCAGACCGTCGTCCTCGTCGGTCTTCCAATTTTTAAGCTTGACATTTTTGCCGACTTTCACGCGGTAGCCTTCGGTCTTCAGGTCCATGCCCGTGAGGCTAGCACCTGCGAGCTGCCGGTCCGGGACGCTTCCCTGGCATATCCTGAAGAGATGCGGCAACCTTCAAACGATTGGGATGATTTCGCCAGGTGTGCTGGGTGATTGATGACGGATGCTGACCGCCGCTATGACCATCTGGACCGCGAGGCGCTGATCAAGTTGCTGGAAAAACACGCCGCCGCTCAGACCTTTGGTCTGGTCTGGGAGCGCGGCGAAGAGACGGGGCCTGATGCCGTGGCACTACACTTTGACGCAGGTCTGAGCGTGGGCGACGCGCCGTATCGCCACCTTATCGTCGAGGGCGACAATCTGGACGCCCTGCGCTTCTTGCAACTGACCCATCAGGGCAGGGTCAAGTGCATCTATATTGACCCGCCGTACAACACCGGGGGCCAGGAACTCGCCTACCATGACCGCTATCACGGTAAGGACGACGCCTACCGGCATTCGGCTTGGCTGGAATTCATGGCCCAGCGTCTGAATCTGGCGCGTGAGTTGCTCACCCCGGACGGCGTGCTGTTCGTTTCTATCGACGACTACGAGGTGGCCCGCCTGACCCTGCTGCTGGACGGGGTGTTTCCGGGGGGCAAGGTGGGAACCTTGGTGTGGCGGCGGCGTTCGGGCAGCAATGACGTGCCCGCCAGCTTTCTGAGCGTCGATCACGAGTACGTGCTGTGCTACGCCCACCCCGGCTTCTCATTCGCCGGGCTGGACAAGGACCTGTCGGGCTACAAGGACCATGATCCGGGCCACCCCGAGCCATGGAAACGCGGCGATCTGTCCAAAGCGCACGACTACCGCGCCCGCCCGAATGGGTTCTACCCCATTCACAATCCAATTGAGGACATCTGGTACGCGCCCAACCCCAAGCGGGTCTGGGCCTTCGCCTCCGAGCGGTACGTCAAACAGGGCCAGAAGCTGCGGCGTGAAACGATGGAGCAACTGATCCGCGAGGGGCGGGTGATCTTTCCGAAAAAAGACCGCACTGCCGTTTATGTCACGCTCGAGGAGTTGCGCGCCGCCATCGTGAAGGGCGACGCCCCGCATTTCCTCCAGCTCGGCCTGTACGACACGCCCGCAGAGGAAACTGCGTATCTGGCGCAGTATGTCGGCAAACGCCTGGGCTACGGCACGCCGGGTTACAAGCGCTTTCGCTCGGAGGTCAGGCGGGCGAACAAGCCTCTTTCGAGCTGGATCGTGGGCATGAAGGAGGAAGGCGAGCAAGACCGGACGGTGCTGCGCAGCGGCCTGAATGCCGAGGGCACCGCGCTGCTGGGGCAGATGCTCCAGTCGGCGGGCGTGGGCTTCAGCTATCCCAAACCGCTGTCGCTGATCCAGACCCTGATCGCGCAGGCCACCGGCCCGGACGACACCGTGCTGGATTTCTTCGCGGGCAGCGGGACCACGGCGCACGCGGTCCTGGCGCTGAATGCCGCCGATCACACCTCAAATCGCCGCTTTATCCTGGTGTCTTCCACCGAGGCCACGGCGCAGGAGCCAGCCAGGAATCTGTGCCAGTCCGTGACCCGTGAGCGGGTGGGGCGGGCCATTCAGGGCTACACCCACCGCACCCGCTCCGGCCCGGTGGATGTGCCGGGACTGGGAGGGGAGTTTGCCTATCTGCGTGCGGCCCACCTCCTGACCGGGGAGACGGCACACCAGCAGATCTGGTTTGCCCTGCAACTGCGTCACCTTCAGGTCTTGGGACACTATTGCCCGGACCGCGCCCTTCAGCAACAGTGGACCGCTGATCTGGTACTGCTGTATTTAACCGAAACCAGCCGTGAAGTGCTAGACGAAGTTGAGCGATTGGCGAGGAAGGCGGGGCGGCCCGTGACCGTTTACACCTGGCAGGCGGAGGAGGTGGAGGCGGCCACCATGCTGGAGAATGTCGCCGTCTGCTCCCTTCCAGCCGAGTTGCGAGAGGCTTTTGGAGGAACATGCCCCTGACCGCCGCCGACGCCATTCCCCTGCGCGATCTGGTGTCGGAGGAGATGGTGGGGGCGGCGGCCATCACCTGCGCCCGCCTGCTGCCGCATGTCCGGGACCGGGCCGATCTGCATGGTCGCGATCCGCTGGAGAAATACCACAACCTGCTGATGGGCGAGGTGGCCGAACTGGCGGTGATCGCGTACCTGACGGGCCAGGGCAAGTCCGCCGTCTCCGCCGTGGACAAGGCCGCCACGACGCCCGACGCGGGCCACGATCTCCTCGTGTGCCGGGAAAACGGCACGGCGGCGAAGTGTTCGGTGAAGTCCTCGCTGTCGTACCGGCATGGCATCGGGGCGATTCCGGGGCAGTTCCGGCCCGCCTTCAACCGCCGGGAGCCGCGCGACATCAACATCCAGGTGTACTTCCACTACCGGCTGGACAGCGAGCCGAGAACGACTGTGGCGGCCTCGACCCACGCGTACATCATCGGCTGGGCCTCCGAGAAAAAGTTACTGGATTCGGGATTTATCGTTTATAACGGTGAGAAACGGCGGGTGGCCGATCTGAAACTGGCCGATCTGTCACCGATGGCTGAACTGCTGCCGCTGCTGTCGTAAAGGGTTGGTCGTGGCAAGCCCCACAGCCCCTCCCCGCTTTTCGCCGTAGCCTGGGCCGCATGGACAGGCCGTTGGTGTGTGTGGGGGCGCTGGTTTCGGACCGGGCGGGGCGCGTGTTGCTGGTCCGGACGACCAAGTGGCGCGGATTGTGGGGCGTGCCAGGGGGCAAGGTGGACTGGGGCGAGACCCTGCTGGACGCCGTGGCCCGCGAGTTCCGCGAGGAAACCGGGCTGGTGCTGTTAGACATCCGCTCCGCCCAGACGCAGGAGGCGATCCTCTCGCCGGAGTTTCACAAGGCCAGTCACATGCTGCTCTTTGATTACTTTGCCCGCACAGACAAGACCGAGATCACGCCCAACGAGGAAATCGAGGAATGGGTCTGGGTCACGCTGGCCGGGGCCGCCGTCTACCCGCTGAACACCTACACGCAAACGCTGGTGGAACTGGCCCAGCGCGAGGAAAAGTGAAGGGAACGGCGCTGGTCACCGGCTCGGCCCACGGCATTGGGCGGGCGCTGGCCGTCGCGCTGGCACAGGAGGGTTACGGCATCGCGGTGCATTACCGGAGCAGCGCGGAGCGGGCCGAGGAAACTGCGCAACGGTGCGAGGCGGCGGGCGTGCAGGCCGTGACCTTGCAGGCCGATCTCACCGATCCCGCCCAGGCCCGTGAGGTGGTGCGGCAGGCACACGCCGCCTTTGCCGGATCGCCGCTGGCCGTGCTGGTCAACAACGTGGGCAATTATGTGAATAAGCCGCTGCTGGACACCACCGACGCCGAATGGGCCGAGATGCTGGGCAGCAACCTGGGTGCCACCTTCGCCACCTGCCAGGAGGCTGCGCCGCTGATGCAGGCGGTGGGCTTCGGGCGCATCGTCAACCTGGGCTACGCGGGCGCACGCAACCTGACGGCGCGGCCCGGCATCGTGCCGTATGTGATCGCCAAGACCGGCGTGCTGCAAGTGTCGCGCTCGCTGGCGGCGGTGCTGGCGGGCAGCGGGGTCAGCGTGAACGTGGTCAGCCCCGGCGTGATTGACACCAGCGTGTCCCAGCCCCTACGCGAGATTCCTGCCGGGCGCGCGGGAACGGTGGCCGAACTGGTGGACGCCGCGCTGTACTTTGTGCGGGCCAGCGACTACGTGACCGGGCAGGAATTGGAAGTGGCCGGGGGCTGGAACCTCTAACCAGGCTGTGAATCTCCTGATCTGGTCCGTCTGATGGCTGGATTACTAGCGAATGCCCCCTCAGATGGACGTTAAAACATGAGGGATTATGAGTGAATGCTGATCTGCGAAACGTTGGTGGCATTACTGGGTGAGAATCCACAGAAGCTACTCTGCTTTGCTGGAGGGCAGGTCATCTGGCAGTGACTGGCCTTTTCTCAAGGCGCGTCGGATTTTTCACCACATGCAATATCCCGTGCGTTTATGATTCCTTCAGTTTCCAGACCACAGTTCAGATTGAGCGCCTGGCGGCCTGACAAATTTTATGAGGGCGGACGGAAAACGAGCTGCCAGCCAACTTCAAGGGTGGTTTGAGGAGGGGCATGAAGGCGTTTCCGATGGCCCAGTGGCTCAGGGTCAGGCCCACCCTGGAGCGTCAGGCGAGAGAAGATTGCCTGACCACGGCTCAGCGCGTAATGAACCGCCCGGAGACCGATCTTGAGGTAGCTCAGCGCCCGCCGCCAGTGGGGATCGACGTGTCGTCGATCCCCACGCTGCACCACCTCGATACCTTCGGAGACGAGCAGCAAGGTCGCCACCGACAGCACCAGGATCAGGCGCTCCAGACTGGCGGCGTCGCG
>NZ_JNIW01000110.1 GCF_000701425.1 Deinococcus frigens DSM 12807
TCGTGTCCGAAGGCATAGAGGTGGTCCAGCGTGGGGATCGACGACACGTCGATCCCCACTGGCGGCGGGCGCTGAGCTACCTCAAGATCGGTCTCCGGGCGGTTCATTACGCGCTGAGCCGTGGTCAGGCAATCTTCTCTCGCCTGACGCTCCAGGGTGGGCCTGACCCTGAGCCACTGGGCCATCGGAAACGCCCTCATGCCTCTCCTCAAACCACCCTTGAAGTTGGCTGGCAGCTCGTTTTCCGTCCGCCCTCATAAAATTTGTCAGGCCGCCAGGTCTCACGACTGTTTCTTCTGCTCAGTCTGACGTATGCCTGGATGGTTCGGATCGGGGTATGGCGAGCGGACGGCGATGGAATCGCCGTCAAAGCCCACGGGCGCAGGGCCATGAGTTTGGCCCAGTATGGGTGGGAGCTGCTGTGTGACTCTCTGCGCTGGCAGCGCCTCCTCTTTCAGGACCTTCTGGCGCTTCTGATGACCGCTTTTCCTTCGCCCAGCCAGCCTGAATCCGAAAGTGTCAGGTACTGAGCAGCCAGTTGTAAGGTGCGCACGCTATGTATGGTTCAAGCCCTCTTCGAGACTGATTTTCATCTTGGCAAAATCGAGCCATCTCCAATCGCAGGTTTCTACAGAATGTGCCAAGCGCTTCGTATATCAGACAACAACGCCTACAGGTGCCTTCGCCAGGGAGGCGGACCAGCACGCCGACAGCTCCCACCAGGAAGCGCAGGTCACCCAACCTTCAGGTAGTTTCCTATCGCCGTGGATCAGGTTACATGTCACGGCAGACCTCCGCCTGACATCCGCCCGCTAGACCATGTGGATGAAACGCCTGTTCCTGACTGCCGCGCTGTCTGGCCTGAGCCTGTCCAGCGCCCAGACTGCTTCCGCTGATCTCAGCGGCACGCTGACCCTCTACACCTCCGAGGTGCAGGCCGACGTGCAGGCACAGGTGGACGCTTTCAAGAAGCTTTATCCCAGGGCCGAGGTGCAGCTTTTCCGCTCTGGCACCGGTGAGGTCACGGCCAAGCTCAACGCCGAGCTAGAAGCTGGCAACTCCCAGGCCGATCTGCTCTGGGTTGCCGATCAAACCTACTTTGACACGCTCAGCAAGCGTACCCTGCTGGAAAAACTCGATCTCAGCGGCCTGAATGTGCCCGGCAACGCCGTTTACGGTGGCACCTACGCCGAGGTTCGCAAGCTCTACAACGTCATCGGCGTCAACACCAACGTGCTCAAGACCGCGCCGAAGTCGTTCGCCGATCTCAAACAGCCCGCCTACCAGAACAAGTTGGCGATGCCCAATCCGCTGTTCAGCGGCGGCGCACTTTCTACCGCTGGGACGCTGGCGCAGCGGCTGGGCTGGGATTACTTCGACGCGCTGGCCAAGAACGGCATGAAGATCGAGCAGTCCAATCCGATCACCACCACCAAGTTGATCGGCGGCGAGTACGGCGCGGCGCTGCTGGTGGACTACGCCCTGCGGCGTGAGGCCGCCAAGGGCGCGCCGATCCAGATCGTCTACCCCACAGAGGGGGCCATTCTGGTGCCGACGCCCATCGGGGTGCTGAAATCCAGCAAGAACAAGGCGCTGGCGCAGGCGTTCGTGCGTTTCCTGTATTCGCCAGCGGCCCAGACAAATTTCTCCAGGCTCTCGTACGTGCCCGTGATGCCGAGTGCGCCCCGGCCGGCCGGCGTCCCCGCCAGCGTGCCGACCCTGCCCAGCGCGGCGGCCTACATTGCGGCCAACAAGGCCGAGATCGGCCAGCGCTTCTCGGCCCTGTTTGACCTGAAGTAAGTGGCCCGGCCTGAAGCACAAGCGGCGGCGTGAAGCGCAGCACCTTCAAGTCGGGCACCTGGGCGGCGGTCATCCTGGCCGCGACTGGACTGTTCGCTCTTTTCAGTGTCCTGGCGCGTGGTCTGCCCGCCGTGCCGGGGGTGTTGCGCGGCGACTGGGATGTGGTCCTGGCGACGCTAGGCCTGGTGGGCGTGGGCCTAACGCTCTCGCTGCTGATCGGCGGTGGGCTGGCGCTACTCACCTGGCTCGCGCGGCTGCCCACTGCCGCCGACCTGCTCATTTCAGTCTCGTACCTGATTCCGCCGTTTATCGGGGCGACGGCCTGGCTCGCGGCGCTGGGGCCGGGCAATGTGTTCACCGGACGGGCGATCCTGCCGGTCTACACACCGTTCGGCATTGAGCTGGCCTGGGTGACGCACTACGCGCCGCTGGCCTACCTGCTTGTCCGGGCGGCCCTCAGCGCCCAGGGGGAAGGACCATTGCTGGCCGCCCGCGTCCATGGCCTGAACAGCGTGCAGGGGCTGCGGCGGGTGGTGCTGCCGCTGATCTGGCCCGGCGTGGGCGCGGCAGCAGTGCTGATCGGCCTGAGCCTGCTGGGCAATTTTGGGGTACCCGCCGTGCTGGGCTTTCCGGCCAAGATTTACACCCTGTCCACGCTGGCCTACGCCCGGCTGCTTAACCCCACGCTGGCCGATCCGCTCTCGGCGGCCTCCGGAGTTGCCTGGCTGCTGGTGGTGGCCGCCCTGCCCGCACTGCTGATCCGCCCCAGAACGCCAGCAGGCGATCCAGCATCGGACTTCGGGCTGCCCACGCCGCGCCGCCTGCGCCGTCTGGCCTGGGCGGCCGTCAGCCTCTGGACACTCATCGCGCTGGTGCTGCCCCTCTCGGCCACGCTGCTGCTGGCCTTCAAGCCCTCCTACCGCCCCGGCTTCACGCTGGACAACTTTGCCGGGGCGCTGGTCCTGGACAGCGTGCGGCGGGGCCTGTGGCACTCGGTCTGGCTGGCCCTCGCTGCGGCGGCCATTTGCGCCCTGCTGGGTCTGTGGATCGCCCGCGCCGGACAGGGATCGCGGCTGGCGAGCGCGGCGCAGCGACTCCTGACCCTGCCGTACCTGCTGCCGGGTACGCTGCTGGCCCTGGGGCTGATCCTGGCCTTTGGGCGCACCGCGCTTTACGCCACACCACTGTTCCTGATGCTGGCCTATCTGCTGCGCTTCCTCGCGCCGGGTGTAGAGGGCGGACGCAGCGCGGCCACGCCCGGCGCGGCAAATCTGGAGTTTGCCGCCCGTCTTCACCGGGTGAGGCGCTGGGCAACTTTCTGGCGCGTGACCCTGCCGCTGGCCCGCCCGCATCTGGTGGCCTCATTTCTGGTGATCTACCCGCTGGCGCTTTCCGAGGTCACGCTCTCGGCGCTGCTGTACGCGCCGGGCGCGGAAACCGCCGGGGTGGGCGTCCTCAACCTTCTCTCGGAAGGCAACTTACGGGGGGCCGCCGCGCTGGCAACAGTGCTGTTGCTGCTGAGTCTACCTACCCTGCTGGTGCCGCGTGGACGCGCTTAAATGGAGGTCATGCCGAGAAAAGAACCGTCGCCCGCGCCAGGTCCCACCACCCGTCCAGACGCCCTGAACCTGGTGGGTGTGACCAAACGCCTGGGGCGCAACGAGGTGTTGCAGGGCGTTGACCTGCGGGTGGGGGCCGGGGAGATCGTGGCGCTGCTGGGGGCCTCGGGCAGCGGCAAGACAACCCTGCTACGGCTGGTGGCGGGGATGCTGACCCCAGATGCGGGCCAGTTGATCATCGGCGGACGGGAGGCAGCGCACTTGGCCCCAGAAGCCCGCCGGTTGGGCTTCGTGTTCCAGGACTACGCCCTGTGGCCGCACCTGAGTGCCAGGGAACACCTGACCCTGGTGATGGGCAGGGCTGGCGTAGCCCAGTGGGCGCGGGCGGACACCCTGCTGACCACGGTGGGGCTGGCCGGGCTGGAAGAGGCCCGGCCAGCCCAGCTTTCCGGCGGCCAGCGGCAGCGGGTGGCTTTGGCCCGCGCCCTGGCGGTGGAACCTGAACTCATCTTGCTCGACGAGCCTTACAGCGCTCTTGATCCAGTGTTACGCGAGACACTGCGCGGCGAGGTGGCGGCGCTGCTGCGGGCCGAGGGCCGCGCCGCGCTGCATGTGACGCACGATCCCGACGAGGCCATGACAGTGGCCGACCGGATTATCGTGCTGGGCAGCGGCGAGGTGTTGGATGATGGCCCCCCGGACCGGGTCTACCACTCGCCCGCGACGCTGGGAGCCGCCCGCGCGCTGGGGCGATTGAACGAGCTTCCAGCTCAGGTCAGGGCTGGGGAGGTCAGGCTGGGCGATTGGCGCGCTCCAGCAGCGTTTCCCGACGGAGAGGTGATGGTGACGGTTCGCTGGGAACACGCGCGGGCGGTGAGAAGCCACGGCGCGGCCCTCCAGGCCACCTTTGAGCGCGACGCCTCCATGCGCGGCGTCACGCTGGGCCGTTTTCGGTTGTTGGACGGCCCTGTCGTGGTCGCCCAGCGCACCACGGCGTGTGAACCGGGTGAAGTGGTGGGCCTTGAGCTTGCAGGCGTGGGCGTCTTTAGCCTGGAACAGAGCCAGCCAAGCACCCTCTGGAGCGTGCCGTGAATACGCTTGATGCGCATTGCAAAAGGTGGACTCAGGCTACCAAAAGCGTTTTCGCCGTCCAGCACGAGGGCGAGCTATGTCCACCCCCCCACCCGGCCTCCCCCGCAATGGTGGAGGAGCAAAAAATCCCCCGTTTGGAACAACGAATTTTCTATTCCCGAGTGTTGAAGCAGCGTGGTGGTGGGATGGTCTAGTAAAGCGCGGTCCAGAAGGCTGGCAACGTCGAAAGGCGCGGTTATGGTGATTCATGCCCGGTGAGCAGGACGACAACATGCTGAGCAGCCGAGCTGGCACCTGAGTCTGAACGGGTGTTTTCAGGCGATAGGGCTTACAACGCGATTTGCTCACTTGTTAGCGGCTTGTGACTTGCAGCGCGCTGATGCGCCACGCGTACCGTCAGAGCATGAAAGCCAGTCTGATCTCTCCGGCTCGCATCCGCATAACTGGACAGGGTAGGCACACGCCGGGCGCGCTGCTGGAACTGCTGCGTGCCGCACCGTACCTGCTGCCCGCACTGCTGATCTTCGTGGTCTTCACCTATTACCCGCTGGCACGCGTGCTGTACATGAGCCTGACCGACGCGGACATGCTCAGCGCTCCAAACTGGGTTGGCCTCGCCAATTACCGTCAACTCCTGGCAGACCGCGAGTTCTGGAACAGCCTGGGCATCACCGCTGCCTTTGCCGT
>NZ_JNIW01000111.1 GCF_000701425.1 Deinococcus frigens DSM 12807
CCCCCGCCGTGCCGGTCATTCCCGGCTACAGCGGGGGGCTGGGGCGGCTGGACCACACCGTCATGTTCGACGGCGCGGCCTTCTGCCCGGACGGCACCAGCGTGGCGCGTTTTTACAACCCGGTGGAAGGACTGCCCGCCTGTGGGGAGTTCATCCCTGGCTTCGGCCCCGGCACCGATCCCATCGGCGTGGAATTCCAGTTCGGCTTCAACCGTCCACTTCCCAACCTGCTGGCGGCCAGCAAGTCCAAGGCGTTCATCCCGGTGGTCTGGACGCTGGAACGCGCCGGGAAGTTGATCGAGGTCACGGCCAGCGTGCAGATCAGCGCCCGCGAGGTGCCGGTGGCGGCGGGCCGGGTGCGGACCACGGCGACGGTGCGCGCCCGTGCTCAGACGCCCGGTGTCAGCCCTTTCCAGATCCGCGTCATTACGGCCTGATCCCCTTCTCGCCCGCGACTTCCGGCGCGCTGCCCGCTATCCCAGGGGCGTACCGGATGCTTTCCAGGTGTACCTCGCGGGCTACACCTGACCAATCAAGAAGGCAGGCTCCATGTCTGACACCCTGAACGCCCTGATGGCGCAGAACACCCGCACCGTCTACCTGCTGGCCGATGCCGACGGCGTAAGCGCGCACCCGGTCAAGGCGGGCACGACAGGCGCGCTGCGCTTCGTGCTGGCCCGCGTGGCGGCAGACCGCATCCGCGCCAACCTGCTGTTTGCGGCGCTGGGCAAGGATGCCTATGTCCAGTACGCGGCCTGGTACAACCAGCAGGCCAGGGCCGCCCTGGAACAGGCGGAGATCAACAGCGTGAAGGCAGGCGATCCCGAACTATTCGACGACACGCTGCCCGACGACGCCGAATGGCGGGCGTACAGCGTGGCCCTGGAGGACGCCTCGGAACAGGCCGTGTTGGAGGTGGGGCTGCTGGAACCGCTCTACGTGGATGCGGCGAAGTTCCTTGGCCCTTACCAGACGGCGCTGGTACGGGAGATCGTCCAGTGGGACCGGGAGGCCCCTGCCGAAAAACATCCTTGAGCGCGAGCTGCGGGCTGCCCTGACCCTGCACGCCATGAGCCAGGGCGGCGGCATGGGCGGGGGTGGCTACGGCTCCCCGGCCTTGCAGCTCGCGCACTGCACCCTGGACCAGCTTGCGTGGCAGCAGGCGGTCTGGACGTTCTCTCAGGCACGCGGCATGTACCGGGAAGCGTGGGACCTGGAACACAAGGCTGATCCGAAGAAGTGAGCGCGGGCCAGTCCTGCGCGGTGTCGCCACAGGAGGTTGACATGGCCCGGACTGATGCGTGACGGGGGCGCTGCCAAAACGCATATCCCAGCATCCGCTTCCGCGCCGTGTGAGCCGTCTATCAGCAGTTGAAGCCCGCCTTCTCGCCTCGGCACTCGCTGGAGCGGTTTATTTTGCCCACCCCAGGAGGTGAGCCGTCTTGACGCAAGCAACCCGACAGGTCACCTACACCCTTGCTTCCCGCGCTTCCGGCGTTCCGGGTCTGGAGAAGTTCGCTTCCAGCCTGGAACGCATCCGCACCGTGCAGGATCAGATCAAGCGTCAGGGTGACGTGGTGGCGGGTCTACGCGACAAGACGGCCACCGTCCGCCTGAAGTTCGAAACGGCCAGCATCGATGCCGAGCTGCGCCGTATCCAGAACCGGACCGTGAACATCAACGTCAAGTTCGGCAACACCCAGGCCGTGCAGAACGACGTCAACACATTGAAGAGCCTGCTGGCCTCCGTCGGAACGAACATGCAGTACCGCGTGACGGTCCAGACCACGGCACTGTCGCTGCTGAACAGCCAATTCGATATCCAGATCGTCAAGCTCCAGAGCCTCATCAGCCAGCTACGTACCCTGGGCAGTGCCGGTGGCGCGGGCGGCGGACGCGGCGGCGCAGGAGCGGGCAGCATCTCGGCAGCCAACCGTCAACTGCTGGGCGAGCTGGACGCCCTGAACAACAAATGGCAGCGCGGGGACATCCTGGCGGCTGACTTCGGGCGTGAACTGACTGCCCTTCAGGGCAAGCTGCGAACGGCTGCTGCGGGTGCTACGGCTGGCTCTGCCGAGTTTGCGCGGCTGGACACCGGCCTGACCCGACTGACCACCTCGCTGCGGTCCATCAATACCGACGCCTTCCAGAAAGTGCGGACCGACGCCGGAGCCATGCGCGCGGCCTTCGACACGGCCACGGCAGGGATCAGCCGCAACTCCTCGCAGTTCCGTGCAGCATCGGCCACCTACAGCGCCAGCAGCGCTCAGATCATCGCCCGGCTTCAGGCGCTGGCCTCCTCCGGGAAGCTGACCACCAGCCAGCTCGGCCAGGTCAACCGCGAGCTGCAACGCCTGGCCCGCGAGGCCAACACCATCGGCGGCAGCATCAACCACGCGGGCCTCTCGGGTTCGGTGGTGAACAGCTTTGCCATGCTGGGCGGCCAGTTCGGCGCGCTGGCCTTCCAGGGCGCGGCGGTGGTGACCATGTTCCGCAGCGTCCAGGCGGCAGCAGGTGGCGCGGGTCTGGCGCTCGGGGCCATCGCGGCGGGCGTCCTGACCCTGGGCGGGGCCTTCGTCTCCCTGGGGGCCACTGGCCTGCGCGAGATCCAGAAGACCCAGCACGGGCTGAACATCCTTCAGGCCAACGGCGTCAAGGACCTGGGCGCGATGGAACAGAAGGTCAACAGCCTCAAGACCTCGCTGGGCAGCGTGGGCGACAGCTTCGCCAAGTCTGATTTGACCGAATCCCTGGCCGACACGGTAAAAGCGGGCCTGAGCGCGGATGAGTCGCTGACCCTGATGGCGACATCCGCCAAGCTGGCCGCTGCCGAGAACATCAACCTGAACGACGCTACCGGGCTGCTGCTCAAGAACATCCGCCAGTACGGCGGGACGGTGCTGGACGCGGCCAAGACGGGCGACTACCTCGCCAAATCCGGCAACCTCGCCGCAGGCACGGCCAACGATCTGTCGGTGGGCCTGGGCATCGTGGCTGGTACCGGCAAGCAGGCGAAGATCGAGATGTACAACCTGCTGGGCATGCTGGTGGAGCTGGACAACAAGGGCATGAACGCCGCCGATGTGGGCGCGAACGGCCTGCGCGCCGCGATTGCCGCCCTGGGTGATCCGTCCGAGAAGGCTCGCGGCATCCTGAAGGGGCTGGGAATCGCCACCGAGGACCTGAACGGCAAGGCGCGTCCGGCGGGCGACATCATGGTGGACCTGGGCGCAAAGCTGCGCGGCATGGGCATCGTCGCCGACAAGACCACTGGCGAGCTGAGCGGGAATGGCGAGGCACTGCGCGTGGTGTCCGGGATCATGGACAACCGCGCCGCCGCCGCCGTGATCAACCTGACCGGTGAATGGCGTACCTATGGGGCCGAGATCAAGGACAGCCGGGGCGAGCTGGACAATTACTCCACCACGCTCCAGCAGGGCCTGTCGCCCGCCCTCAAGGGCCTGAAAACTGCCTGGGCCGATGCGGGCGGTACCTTCGTCAAGTCGTTCGTGGGACCGATGACTGGCTTTTTCGGCACCCTGACGAAGACGGTCAAGGAACTGGACAAGCTCCTAGGGCTGGCCAATGACGCCAAGGATGCTAAGGAGATCCAGCTCTCGCTGAAGATCAATGCCTCGGATGACCTGACCACCATGATCATGAAGTTCCTGCTGGGCACGGGGCAGGGTCTCAAGGAAGGTCTTTCCATTCCTGTGGTCCCGAGCCAGGAGATGATCGACGCGGCCCTCGCCAGTAGTCAGCAGCGCGGCGGAGTGACCGGCGCGGCGCGGGCCACGATGGTTAAGAATGATCTGACCCGTAACGGCCTGCTGCCCCAGCTCACCGGCGTAGCGGACCGCGCACAGTACGAGGAAATCAGGAACAACGTCCCCAAGTACGAGAAGTTGTGGGACGACTTTATCGACGCCGCAGTGGCGAAGGCCAGGGCTGGGGGGCTGAGCCTGGGCACACCAAACGGCGCGGCCCAGATGCAGAACCTGACTGGGCAGGGACCACTGCTGCCCGGTCAGCAACGGGTGGAAACGGCGGCCACCTCACTTGTGGCCGCCATTGGCATGGCTGGGCGCACGATGCTCAACGACTTTGGCGTGTCCGGCAAGGATTACCACCATGACGGCGCTGTGTCGGCCAACGCCACCCACAACGGTATTGACTACGGTGCGCCGCGAGGGACGCCGATCAAGGCCGCCTTCACTGGGGGCATCAGCTACCGTGAGGACGCCAAAAACGGCAAGGTCTTTGACCTGGCCGACGCGGCAGGAAACCGGTTGGTCGGCATTCACCTGGACCAGTTCAATGCTGAAATCCAGGCGGCGCTGGCCAGGGGCGCAAAACAGGTTCTCGTGACACGCGGCCAGCAGATCGGCACTGTGGGGAACACTGGCACCACTGCCGGGAAAAGCCCCCACCTGCATTTGATGGGCTATGCGGCGGGCAACAACACGCCTGTCGACCCGCGCAGCATTCCATTTGTGGGCGGTCCTGCTGCTGCGTCTGCCACTTCCACAACCGCAGCAGCAGCCGCCGTCGCAACCACCAAAACCTTTGACGCCTACATGACCGAAGCGCGGCGCATCCTCGTACAGATCGAGAAGTATGCACCCCAGGGCGCTACGCCAGACGGCCAGAAATGGGCCAAGGCGACAGCGCACCTCAAGACCTTCGCCGATCAGAACGATGTGGCGGGGCAGGCCC
>NZ_JNIW01000112.1 GCF_000701425.1 Deinococcus frigens DSM 12807
ACGATGACAGGAAAAGCAAAGTCGATCATGTCCTGGACATGCTACGCCGCCTCTTTGAAAAAGAAGCCCGTCGGGAACTCCTGTTCCGCTGCGTGCTGATGGACACCTGGTATGCCGTCACCTCGATTATGTTGCGAATCCTTCGTGGTGCAAAATATTTCTGCTGCCCTGTGAAGGGCAATCGCACGGTCTACGCCTCGGATGGTGCGGGCGGGGAACACCCCCGCCAGCGGGCCGATACGCTGGTATGGACACCCCAGCAAGAGAGACAGGGACAGGAAGCGCGCACGGGTGATGGCCTGCGCGCTTCGGTGACCCGTACGAACGAAACGCTCAACGTCCGCACGCTCCGAGGGAGCCAGGTTGACCAGGTGCTTCTTCATCCCCCAGCTTACACCTCAACTCTTAAAACATCGCTTGACGCTGTACTAAGGCGTCATGCCCCTGGTCGACCACGTTCGCCTTCACACACCTCTGGGCGAGAACCCCGCCTCATCCACGTACACGAGAGTGGCACCCTCAACCACCTTTTTTTAATCCCGCTGCGACCTGTTGCCGCCAAGATGCAATCCGAAGTTCATTGCGCTCAGCCGCCCGTCCATCCGGCATCTGCGGCGCGAAGCCCACCTGATGAAGGATTTCCCGAACGTAGTGGCGGCGAGACCAGAGATCAAAGTGCCGACCGATGAGCTCCGTGACCTGCCGGTCGTCCACGTGTTGTGGGGAAAGCAGTGCTGCGGCGCACCCTCATACGGGGGGTGCACAACTGGTCGAGCTGGCTGGAGGTGAGACGTGACGGTTGCCCGGTGCCCACAGTGGCCTAGAGCGTCCCGATCTTCTTAAGCCGGGTGCTCCAGGTGGTGACGGTGAGCACGGACACGCCGAAACGTTCGGCAATCTCGCAGTGCGTCTGGGTGCCGCTTTAGAGCCATTCAGCAGCAGCCAGTCGACATTCCTCAAGCTGGGCACGGGAATACCGTGAGGGTTGCCATTCGGCCATACCGCCAGAATATCAAGCTGTATTTGCGCTGCGATCAATAGCGGCCCAGCATGAGGAAAAGCGAGCGCCAAGCGGGTTTTGCTGGGGCGGTGGGCGGGGGATGAGCTGGAGGGGCCAACTCCTCAGCCTGCTTGCTCCGCAGCCAGCTCCTTGTCTCCCTTTGTTCGGAGATGCCCCGAAGTGACGGGCTTGCAAAGCTGCGAAGCGGAGGGGACAAACGGAACAGCCCATCCCAATACCCACCTCCAGACCAAAAAAACCCTCTCTGTGAGATAAGCCTTCCCTTACCCCGCCTGCGGTGACCCCGAGCCGTCCCCGGCCCAGCCCCGGCGCTCGTGGCGGGCCAGCCGCTCGTGCAGGTGCAGGATGGCGGCATTGCCGTGTGCGCCGCGCTCGGTGATGGCGCGGGCGGTGGCGGCGTCCAGGTAGGCCAGCCGCAGCAGTTCGGTGCTGCTCAGGCCGTCGCGGGTGGCCCTGACCCCGCGTTCACGGCGGATGCCAGCGCTGTCCATACCCAGCACGCTGCGGTTGCTGATGCTGCCCAGTTGCCCGTACACGTTGCCCTCGCCGCCGTGGCGGGCCACCGTCGCCATCAGCTCGCGGCGGGCGTCGGTGCTTTCCAGGCGAGAGGCCAGCCAGCGCCGCGCCTCGGGATCGGCGCTGCGTTCGGCGATCTGGGCGGCCAGTTTCACGTCGCCGCTCAGGGCGCGCGTCAGCAGCTCCTGCGCCCGCCTGCGCCAGCGCCGCGCTCCGGTGGTGTCCAGCACGAAAGCCAGCCGCACGAACTCGGCCAGACTCAGGGTGGCCTCGACGCCAGCGCCAAAGTCGCGGGCGGGGGCGGTCAGCTCATGTTCGGCGGCCAGCGCGTCCCAGTCGGGATCGGCCAGCCCCAGTTGGGCCAGGGCGCAGGATGCGAGCAGCAATCCGTCGGCGCTGATGGGCAGCCGAACGGTGCCAAATTCGAGGGTCTGCGGGGCGTTCTTCATACGTATATTATAGCATGTATTATGCTCATTACATAATCTTCGAGGGCGGTGCAGGTCTGGTGGGAGATTCGGTTTTGAGTGTGTCAGGCCCGTTCCATCCCTCTGTTTCGCAGTTTCGCCATTTCGCCCATCTGGGGCACCTCCGCTCAAAGGGAGGCAGGGGGCTGGCTGCGTCGTTCGACTGACTGCGCCTCTCGGCCTCACGTGAGGAAGCAGGCAGAAGGGTTCGCCCTTGCAATTCGCCGCCCATCCCCCGGCGGGCGCGGCTAGACTGAGGGCACAACGCCATTTCCATAACACCATGCTTCTCGACGATACAGACACCCGCTTTCTGGAGGTTTGCCCCATGTCCGAACCCGATCCGGCCACTCCCCTTTCCCCCTCTGCCGAGCGGTTCACCGTCCCGGACAGCGTGACCACCCGGCTGCGTTCCGATCCGCAGGCAGACATTGACGCGGCGCGGGCGGACCCGGACGCCTTCTGGCTGGCTCAGGCGTGCAAATTGGAATGGACCCGCACACCGACTCAGGGTCTGAGTGGGCAGGCCCCGGACTTTCAGTGGTTTGCCGACGGCGAGACCAACGTGACCCTCAGCGCGCTGGACCGCCACGCGCGCGGCGAGGCACGCACCCGCGCGGCCTTTATCTGGCTGTCCGAGAGCGGCGAGGAACAGGTGCTGACCTACGGCATGCTGCACGAGCGGGTCGAGCGCGCCGCCGCCGGACTGCGGGCGCTGGGAGTGGGCGTGGGCGAACGGGTGGTGATCTACATGCCGCTGACGCCCGAGGGCTGTATCGCCATGCTGGCCTGCGCGCGGCTGGGCGCGGTGCATTCAGTGGTGTACGCGGGCCTGGGCGTGGGCGCGCTGCGGGACCGGATCACCGACGCGGGCGCGCGCCTTGTGATCACGGCGGACGTGGGATACCGGCGCGGCAGGCTGGTGGACCTGTACTCGGTGGCTGCCGAGGCCGTCGCGGACCTGCCGCAGGTGCAGCATCTGGTGCTGTGGGAGCGCATCAAGACCTTTTCGCGCCAGCACGATCCGCGCACGGTGGCCTGGGAAAGCCTGTTCACGCACGGGCGGGCCGCGGCGGTGTCGGTGGGGGCCGAGCATCCGCTGTTCGTCCTGTACACCTCCGGCAGCACCGGCAAGCCCAAGGGCGTGATCCACACGCACGGCGGCTACATCGTGGGGACTGCCTACCACCTGGGCGCGCTGTTCGATGTCGGCCAGGACGACGTGTTCTTCTGCACCAGCGACATCGGCTGGATCGTGGGGCACGGCTACATCGTCTACGGCCCGCTGGTGGCCGGGGCCACCGTGCTGTTCCGCGAGGGCGCGCCGGATTTCCCTGACCCCGGCATTCTGTGGCGCAGCGCCGAGAAGTACGGCGTGGACGTGCTGTTCACCGCGCCCACCACCCTGCGCCTATTCATGAAACTGGGGGCAGAGGTGCTGGAACCCTATGACCTGAGCCGCCTGCGCGTGATCGCCTGCGCGGGCGAGGCGCTGAACCCGGAGGCGTGGCGCTGGGCGCAGCAGCACCTGGCCGGGGGGCTGGGAGAAGGCGCGCACGCCATCGTCATCGATCACTGGTGGCAGACCGAACTGGGCGCGCCCACGCTGGGCAGCCATCCGCGCTGGGACGCGCGCCCCGGCTTCGTGGGCCGCCCGCTGGCCGGGGTGGTGGCCGACGTGGTGGATGAGCGGGGCCACAGCCTGCCCGACAACGTGCAGGGCCATCTGGTGATCCGCCGCCCCTTCCCGTCCATGATGCGCGGCGTCCACGGCAACCCCGCAAAATACGCCCAGGTCTGGAGCGAGAACCCGGCGGGCTACCTGTCCGGCGACCTGGCCCTGCGCGACGAGGACGGCTGTTTCTCGATCCTGGGCCGCGCCGACGACGTCCTGAACGTGGCCGGGCACCGCATCGGCAGCTCGGACGTGGAGGACGCCCTGGTCTCACACCCCGCCGTGGCCGAGGCCGCCGTGATTGGCATCCCCGACGAACTGAAGGGCCAGAGCATCGTGGCCTACGTGATCCTGCGGGCCTCCCACAGCGCCAATGGGAACAGCGCCCCGGCAGACAGTCCCGGCCTGCGCGCCAGCATCGGCGAACACGTCCGGCGCGAACTGGGGCCGATCGCCACGCCGGGCCGGGTGGAGATCGTGTCCGCCCTGCCCAAGACGCGCAGCGGCAAGATCATGCGCCGCGTGCTGCGCGCCCAGGCGCTGGGCGAGGACCCCGGCGACCTGACCACGCTGGAGGGATGATGGGACGCGCCCACCACAACACGCCTGACCCCTTATACGGATTCCGGTCATTCAGTTATCTTTTGGGACAGCACCAAAAGCCAACACCATTCTGGAATCCGTACTTTCCCTTCTCCCGTTGGTCGGGTTTCGCAGTTATTTCATAACTGTTCAACCGGAATCCGTA
>NZ_JNIW01000113.1 GCF_000701425.1 Deinococcus frigens DSM 12807
GCAGCGTCCCAGACGATAAATCTTGACCTGCTCGCGTGGGGCGGTTTCTGCCATTCTCTCGCCTTCCTCCGCTCCCCCGCATCTCAAAAGCCCAGTGTCTCAATGCTGTCGTCACGCCTTTCATCATTTTCCCGAACCGATCACGCCTATCCAATTTCGCTAGACCAGTCTGGCGATTACTCTGGGATTCTCCCGCCAGGAGAGGTTTTTTCTGATTATGCAGGTGCAACTCCTGAGCAAATGGGCAATCAGCCCCTGAAGGGGCTGATTGCCATTACTTGTCACCTGATACGAACTCCGATTGAAAGGTGTCGACAACGCCTGGAAATCTGAGCAAAGCGAGAGGGAGAAAGCGGGTCCCGGACGTGAAGTGGATCAACCGGCACTGTCCCAGTGTATGCACGAAACAAACGGAATCCGTATGAGATTGTGCAGAGCTGCGCTACTCGCCTGGCAAGCCCTTGGCCATCTCCAGATGTCCGGCCACGATCGGCTGAATCTTGGCGGCGTAGGCCAGTGCATCCGTGTCCTTGCCGAAGCTCCGGTACGTCTTGATCAGGGTCAGGGTCATGTCGTGACCGCCCACCTGTACCTTCTTATATTCGGCATCGAAAGCCGCGCCAGACAGCATGGACAGCTTGTTGCTCTGAAGCCGCTGAGCAGCCCCCGGCTTGTCGGCCAGTTTCACGCCCTTTTTAACTGCCAGAGCGTTCAACTCATCCTGAGCCTTGGTGTGGTCGGTGATCATCATCTGTGCAAAGGCGCGTACTGCGGTGTTCCCACTTTTTTGCAGCGCCAGGCGCGAGGTAGCGATCTCAGCCAGGTTGCTCATGGTGGCTGTTTCCATGAACAGCACGTCGGTGTCATTGCTGGTCTGGGCCGTGGATATCCCCGGCGTCATGGCCGCTGGTCCAGCCCCACCTGCGGAGGCGGTGGGCAGCAGCAGGACGAGGCTGGTCAGCAAGGCTACGGATTTGAAAAACTTGGGCATGATTTATCTCCGGGAGCGTGAATTTGAGAGGATAGGCCGCCGCATTTTTGGAAGCGGACGAAAGGGAGCGGGCCTGCGTCTTCGACCCGTCTCTCTCGGCTTTGAGGAAACAGGGCGTACAGATCCGGCGGCCCGAGGGCCCCCCTCCTCTGGTGCCACTCGATCACTCGTCGCCTGCCGTCGCTTCCATCTGCTGCTTCTCGGCATACGCCTGGGGCATCGGCGGGGCCAGCTTCGGCTCCTGCCCCATCGGCTTGACCGCGTTCAGACGGAATTCGCCCAAGCCATCCAGCGACTCGCCGCTTGTCCAGCGGCCCGACGGCACTTCCACGCCGTCCACGCCCGTGAAGAAGTAGTCGTAGCTGACCTCGCGCAACTCCTCTTCCACCGGGAAGGAGTTGGGAATGGGCAGCACGCCTTTGTGGCCGCCCAGTTCCTCGATCACGGCCAGCCACTGCTGCTGGTGCATGGTGTCGCGCGCAATCAGGAAGCGCAACATGTCCTTCATGCCGGGATCGTCGGTGGCCTCGAACAACCGGCAGGCCAGGGCGCGGCCCGTGGCCTCGGCGGTCACGTTGGCGTACATGTCGGCGGCGATATTCCCGCTGGCGTACACGTGCGAGCCGTTAAAGGGAACGCCGTTGGCATCGGAGGCCAGCGCCGCCATGCCCGCCGAGAGGTACTGGCGCGGGTCCATGCCGCCCATTAAAGCTTCCACCACCGGGTTCGCGGCAGCCACCTGCTCCTTGAGTTTGGAGGGCGCACCTTCCAGGTTCAGGGCCACGGCGGTGGCCAGCATCTCGATATGGCCGATTTCCTCGGTGCCCGTGGACATCAACATGTTGCGGTACTTGGCGGGGCCACGCGCACCAAAGGCCTGAAACAGGTACTGCAGGCAGACTCGAATCTCGCCCTCCACGCCGCCGATAGCCTGCTGGAGCAGCCGGGCAAAACGGGGATCGGGGGTATCGACGCGGACGGTGTATTGCAGCTTGTTGTCGTAGTAGAACATGGAGACCTCCCTTCTGAAAAGAGCTGCTGCACTTGGTATGGAGCGGCTTTCAAGCCATTACAGCAGTTCGCTGACCTGAGGCTATGAGTGTGGCCTTGGGCGGGCCGGAAGCTGATCTTCACGGCGATTTCATAAGGTGTGGTCGGCTAATATCTAAAATTTAAGGGGTTCACAAGCCCTATTTTATTAAAGCTTGGCTCATCCTGCGTTCCGGAGAGTTGATCCTAGAAGCAAGGATAACATCGGCTCCAGCAGTGAACATCCACGACACCGGATGTTGTGCATAAGTAGCTGGCGGGCGAAAAACTGGTCATATGGCGATGCCCCAACCGGCGTTGAGGACGGCCTGACGAAGCTGTGGCTTGGTTTCGTAAAATCGCCCTGGTAACTCGTGATATTTCAACACGCGCCACTTGCCCTCCATTGGGTTCAGTTCTGGGCTGTAGACCGGCAAATACACCACCATCAAACCACGTTCACGCCAGTGTTCTCGTTGCCCAGACACCGCCCGACAGGTATGAATGCTGGCCTGATCCACGATAACCAGGGTGGGACAGATAGGGTCTGCGCGCTGGGCCAGGGTCTCCAGAAAATCCACGGTGTCCTGGCCGGTGGTATTGCCCTCAATCTCGCGGTAGTGGATTTCGCCACTGGCGAAGTCCACGGCACCCATCAAGTTCAAGCGGGCCGTGATGCCCCGTGCTTTGGAGGCCGGAACCGCCATCGGTTGCCCGATGGCCGCCCAGGTGTAGGTATTGGGTTGTGTGAGCCACACCGCCGACTCGTCCAGAAACAGCAGTCGAAGCAGGCCCATCAAGGCCCCTTTTTTATCGCCTCCAGATCGGCTTTGAAGGCGGCTTTGCCGTCGGGATCAGCCTGTCCGGCCACCACCAGACGGGTCCGCTGCCAGCTCATCCCGGCGTGGTGCAACTGGGTTCGCATGGCGGTGCGCCCCACGGTGACCCCATACCGCTCAAAGACGTAGGTCACCAGGCTACGGGAAGTCCAGACCTGCTGACCTGCGGTGATCTGCTGCCAGACATCGGCGATGATTTCGGGCGTCAGCACGCTGGTTCTACCAGGGTGGACGCGCTCTTGGAGCGCGTCCAGGCCGCCCTGTCGGTACAGTGAGATGATCTTCCGCACACTGTCGGCATTCATGATGCCTAGTGCCTCAATTTGCCGGGAAGAGCAGCATCACACTCAATATCTACTGTGGAGCCATCATGATGATTTCACCTCACCTCCAGCGGCAGTTGTGGCGCAGTGGACTGGCATTTGCGGTGGCTTGTGCAGGCATGGCCTGTGCAGGCGGAACGCTAGCGCAGCCCGAGGTATCTACTGGGCCATTCATCAACGTGAATGGGAAATATGTGCTGTACACGTACCCTTTGGCCCCCTATACCAAGCAGGGTATGGTCTATGTGCCACTGGTATCGTTCGCGGAGCTGCTGGGCATCCGCGTGACTCAGACGACGAACCACGGGGCAATCACGTTGCTTTTGAACGGCAAGACGATCACCTTCAAGCAGTCGCGCACCCAGTTGACAAGCGGACTGACTGGGGGCATTCGCGTGCCGATTGAGCCGCTCAATGGCGGCGAGCTGGCCGTGGCCTTGCCGCCGTTGCTTGACGCCCTCAAGATCACTTACCGTCTTGAGGCTTCTGGCCTCCGTATTACGGATCAGCGGTTCCTCAACCCATACGTTCCGCCTTACCCGCGCTTCGATTATGCCAATGGTCTGCCAAATCGCTACAAGGACTGGGATGGCTATTTCGTTGATCAGTTGTATCCAGAGAACTCAGACTTCGTTCCTTCACGCTTTTCTTTGACTAGAACAGCCAATATCTCAACCGTAAAAGCGCAGTTTAATTTAAAACAATTCAGGCAAACTGGTAGCGGCCTGTCAATGTTGGTATACAATTCAAATGGTACTGTAAGTGTCAAAGGCGATGGTTTGAAGCCCCCTCCAGAATCACCACCACGGCCACGATCAGATTTTTGTCAATATAGTGGAGCAAGTGTATTGTGCAAGACGAGCATCAATTTTGCCAAAGGCGGTCACATTAAATACATACTCATCCACGCTTTCAGACAGCCCTAGCGGAGAGACGGTACTTGACGACGCCACTGCCGCAGTTCCTGGTCTGCGGCCCCGTCGCTGATTTCCGCGTAGCGCAGCGTGGTTTGAATGTGCTGGTGTCCCAGCCGTTTACGGATGGTGGCCAGACTCACGCCCCCATTGACCAGCTCTGTCGCGTGGCTGTGCCGGAGCTGATGCAACGTGCAGCGGACTTCCGCCTGAGCCGCGTACCCCTGCCAGCGGGCCTGCACACTCTGGTAGCGCAGTGGGCCGCCCCGCCCATTCTTGGTGGCCTGGAACAGTGGTCCATGCGTGAAGGCCAGCGTCTTCAGG
>NZ_JNIW01000114.1 GCF_000701425.1 Deinococcus frigens DSM 12807
TGGCAGTGTGGGCACATCACACCATCAGGCCAACGAAGTTGCCGCACCACTTCAAAACACTTTTCGTCGTCCAGGAGCTGGATGAGACTCAGCATACCGATAGATGACCAGGGCTGACGTAGCTCCCTGGAATCCAGGATGAGCCATTGCAGTTTAGATGATGAGGGCGGGAGATGCGTCCTGGAAGGCATCAAGCGCGTTTAGCTCCAATTGAAGCGCACGACGATGCACGTCGGGGACGAACGAGAACCGTACGGTTCTCGCCAAGTCCCCCCAGTCCGGCCATATGCCTGGCAGGCGAAGAGGGAGGTCAAGGTCCTGAAGATGACAGAGCAGGAAGGCTAGGCCGGAGAGGCACCACCAGCGCAGCACACCCTGCTTGCTGTGCTGGGCAAAGCGTTCAAGTCCGAAGCGGCCCTTGACCGTTTTGAAAAAGGCGGAGCGTCCGCCAGCGGCGTTTCCCTACCCGTGCCAGATACTTGCCGCCCAGATCAAGATTCGACATGACGAAGCGCTGCTCTGGCTTCTTGTTGCGGTAGAGCCAGACCCAGGAAACGCACATGGCCTGGTCAAGCCCACAGGGCTCGACCAGGCTGCCCCGTACCATCAGGTCACGCATCTGGCGGCCATCCTCCAGCTTGCGGTTGCAACGTACGCCGACCACGATGTCCAATCCACGGCCCAGCACACCCTGGATGAACTCGGTGCTCTCGAACCCTCCATCGGCATGGAGACGGGAACGCCGCTTCCCCAGAAGCAGTGCCGATGGCACCGTACGGAGCAACTTCAGAGCGAGTTGTGCAGGAGAAGGTGTCCCCTTGCCCCTCCAGACCTGAAAAGCCCAGGGAAGACGAAGCTCACCGCAGCAGAGGTACAGCACCACCAAATGGACACCATGAACGCTGTGATAGGTATGCATCCAGTCGGCAAGTTCGTTGAACTTGCCAGTCTTTTCCAAATTGGTGAGGTCGACCAGGAGTTCCAGTTTGGGGCGCTGGTGGGGCTGCTGTCGCCACCGGTCCTGCAACGTCTGGAAAGCGTGCTGACGCATCACCCGGCAGAGCTGACGGGTATTCCAGGTGGAGTGATTGAGAAAGCGGCTGAGCGCCGAGGGGGATTTGACGGTGGCCCGTTCCGGCAGAGGTCTGCCGGAACCATCGAGCAGCAGGTCAAGGAAGACCTCGAAGGATTCCCGGTGTTGCTTGCGAGAAAAGCAAGGCAGAATGTCGGAATAAAGCCGTCTGGAGCGCGGTTCTTTTGGGTACACACCTCAATATGGGGCCAAAAGTGCGTTCCAGACATCTTTTTCCAAAACTGCAAGATGTCAGTAAAGCTTTATTGGCAACTGCTCAGCAGGAGAAATTGGGCAGGATGACGTCACCGCGAAACACGCTGACGAGGCTATATCAGACGTTCAATCCCTGCTTATGGAGCGTCGAAATATAGCTCCGGATGCGGGCAAAATGCTGGCCGTCTTCGTCAGATCGGAAGCCTCCGGAAACCTTACGTTTCACGCACCATGGTCTGATGTCTCGTTCGGCCTGATTGTTGTCGAAGGGGACGCCTTCGTCGTGCAGGAAGCGCAGCACCGCGAGGCGGTGCTGCTGGCACCTCGGGGCCAAGTTCCGGCCCGGTGTCTGTTGCGTCCGGCCTTGTCGCCCAGGGACCAAAGCCGCTGGGGGATTGGCGTCCAGACCAGCCTGGAGCAGCGCATCAAAGCTCACCTCGAAGTCCATCGTGATCTTCGGGGTCAGCGTGCCCTCCTTTTGCTGGTGACACACCGCACGCAGCGCGTCCCGGAGCTCTCTCGCCCACACCTGACCATGGTGCTCGGCCAGACCGCGCAGTTCGCGCAACAGGTGAGCACCACACAGGGCATGCTGACCAAGAAGCTGGAAGTACGTTCCCCAGGCGTCGTGTACCACGACGCCCTTGAACTGCGGCAGGACGTTCATGACTTCCAGCGCAGCGAAGCCCCACTTCGGATAGTGACCGTACAGGGTGAGCTGCGCGCAGCTCACCCTGTGCATCCATTGGAGCTTCCCATTCACCTTGCTCCCGGTCTCGTCGGCATGCAGAACAGGCTCGAGCGCGGCTTTCAGCTGCGTTTCGAAGTCAGTCAGACGGTCAGCGGCCAGTTGGAGGTTCAGGACGACGGTACCGTCACTGGGACGCGCCCTGCATAGCGTTCGAGGATGTCTGACGTGCGCTCCAGGGGGACAAAGTGCGCGGCGTTCAAATACACCGCCAGTCCATAGATGCGAGGACCATACTGGACCTGACCAGGGACGTGATTCGGAAATGGAGCGTGTTGAGGGTGTGCGCATCCAAAGCAGACCTTGACGTCCGCGCGGTACTCGGTGGCCTGCAAGCGAAGCTCCGGCAGGTCATGGACTGGAGTGACCCCTGAGACCAGACCAATAGGCGAGGCCCTTCGTCTTCGTCTTCATCCGGAGCTCTAATTCGGCTCGGCGTCATTCCTCCCTTTTCAATGCTCTGCGGTCCGAAAATATTAAAGACTGTATGAATGTTTACTTAATGAGTCCATTAGGCATAGTCTTGAAGAGGCATGTCATTCTCCCTTTGCTAGAGAACGCTGGTTCTAGTTGATCTGCCCTGGAGGGCTACTTATGAAACGATTTGCTCAGTCCACGCTATTACTTTCCCTGCTGCTTGCGCCCGTATCGGCCTTCGCTCAGACCGACACCACGACAGGGGCCACTGACACCACCACAGGTACGACGACATCGACTCCGGTCAATACGGATGACGGCTTTGACTGGGGCTGGCTGGGCCTGCTCGGTCTGGCGGGCCTGGCGGGTCTGCGGCGGAGAGACGATCGGGCTTACCCGACGAACACCACGGCCACCGATCGGCGCTGAAGCAACCCTCGTCTTCAGAGTCCTGCTTTTCAGATCACGCGCAAGTCGTGTGCCTGAAAAGCAGGACTTTCAGTCGTTTTGAGATTCAGCTGCGCGGTACACAAGACAGTGCACTCGCACAAGACCCGGTGTCACTCAACACCCTGCCGGGTGGCAACGCCCAGTCGCCTACGACGGATTACGGCGGGCTGGTGTCCGCGTCGAACTGGCGGGCGGCGGCGGCACCCAGCCCCCCGGCCAGATACCAGCCCGCCGTCAGCAGCGGCGTCCTCGGTGAGCGTGCTCCGGGCTGCATGAAGAGCAGCGGGATGAAGACGAGAGTGTGCCTGCGAGACTAGAACACGTCTGGTCTGTCGGCGCCGGGCGCGGCTGGCGTTCACGCCGACGCCCTCAGAAGGCCCTGCTTGAAGGTGAACCCGAAAAGGATCCGTGGTGTTCCTTTCAACTTGACGAACAGGCCAGATGCCCACAGTCGCCGACTGATCCGTATCTTCTAGGCCACCGATGTCTCACCCCCTGGAGGTTCCTTGTGTCTCACCGCGTTCCCCTGCTGTTGGCGTTCCCTATCCTCGCTGCCGCCGCCGTTCTCCTTAAAGGCCCCCCTGATCCCCTGCGTCCCTCCACCCCGCAGGACGGCGTGGGCCCGTTGACCCGCCGCCGCTACTGGGTGGAGATCGTGGGTCCAACCCACGCCGCCGAAGAGATCGCCGAGCACTGGCGCAACCATCTCCCTGACCACGCGCCGAAGGGACTGATCTGGTTTCGGGGCCTGGATCACCCGGTGCCCCCGGTGCGGCAGGGGGACCGCCTGTGGATTCGGCTGTTCCTGATTCGGCGAGGGCGGGTCATGATTGAACACGTTGATCCTCTGGGCTTCCGCGCCCGTACCCTGCGGCTGCATCCGGAGGCGGGTACCACTGACTTCCGGGTGTATCCCGGGGAGAATCCGGGCGAGATGACGCTGCAGATCGAGTCGCTGCTGCGGAGCAGTTCCAGGGTTGATCGGCTGGCGTACATCCTGGGCATTCATGCCGCGCAGAGCCGCAGTTGGGAGTTGACGCTGATGAGCGTGGCCCGGTACGCGGGCGGACGTGTCGTCAATCACGGGACCGAGTCCCTGGAGATGCCCATGCTGGAGCACACCCACCACCTCACTGAGTCGCCAGTGGAGGGCTGAGGGCAGGATCACGAAGAACCGCAGAGCTCGAGCAGGTTCAAAGGAGCAAGGTCTGAAATCTGGTCCGCAGTGACATGCGCTCTCAATGTTGAAGGAGATGGAAATCTTGATGGGTGTGTTGCCTTAACTTGACCCGTGGCAGACTGAGGGCAGGGGTGATCTGAACTTCAGGCCACCCCTAC
>NZ_JNIW01000115.1 GCF_000701425.1 Deinococcus frigens DSM 12807
AGCGCTCCAAACTGGGTTGGCCTCGCCAATTACCGTCAACTCCTGGCAGACCGCGAGTTCTGGAACAGCCTGGGCATCACCGCTGCCTTTGCCGTGGGCGTCACGGCCCTGGAAGTGGGCCTGGGCCTGGCCCTGGCCTTCCTGATGAACGCCCGCACGCGCACGCAATCGCTGCTGCGCGGCGCAGTGTTTGCCCCGGTGGTGGTGTCGCTGGCGGCCACGGCGGTGATCTGGAATTACCTGCTCAATCCCAATTCCGGGCCGGTCAACCGACTGCTGGAGGGGCTGGGCATTGCTGGCCCTGGCTGGCTCAGTGATCCACAAACGGCGCTGGCCTCGGTGATTCTGGTGGCGGTCTGGAAGGGGGTAGGCCTGCCCGCCGTGCTGTTTCTGGCCGGGTTGCAGGGTCTGCCGGGCGAGTTAGAGGAGGCGGCGGCGATTGACGGCGCTTCCCGCGCCACCATCGCCCGGCGCATCACCATTCCGCTGCTGGCCCCCACCACGGTGGTCGTGGTGTTCATCTCGCTGATCGGCACTTTCCAGTCGTACGGGCTGGTGCTGCTGCTCACGCGCGGCGGCCCGGCGGGGGCCACCAATCTGCTGGGCTACTCCATCTACCAGAACGCCTTCGTGTTCTTTCAGATGGGCCTGGCCAGCGCCCTGAGCGTGGTGCTGTTCGCGCTCCTGCTGACCCTGGGCATCATCCAGCTCAAGCTGGCCGAACGGCGGGTGCATTACCAGTGAAGACGTCCAGGATGACCCGCTTCGGTCAGGAAGCCCTGTCACTCGCCGTGATTCTGATCTTCCTGATGCCGCTGGTCTGGATGCTGCTGGCCGCCTTCAAGCCGCAGCAGGAGGTCTTCATCGGCGGCTTCTGGCCCAGCGAGTGGCAGTGGCACAACCTGGCCGAAGCCTGGAACAGTGCCCCCTTCGGTCGCTACCTGCTCAATTCGCTGCTGATCTCGCTGACCACCACGGCTGCCGTGCTTCTCAGCAGCGCGCTGGCTGCCTACGCCTTCGCGCGCATGCGCTTTCCACTCAAAGCCTTTCTGTTCGCCGTGGCGCTGGGCACGCTGATGATTCCGGGCGACGTGCTGCTGATTCCCAACTTCATCACTGTGCGGCAGTTCGGCTGGCTCAACAGCTATCCGGCGCTGATCGTGCCGTTTGCGGCCAGCGCGTTTGGGGTCTTCCTGTTGCGTCAGGCGTTCCGGCAGACGCCCGTGGAACTGGAGGAAGCCGCGCGGCTGGACGGCGCAACGCCCGCCCAGTATCTGTGGCGCATCCTGCTGCCGATTAACGCCCCGGTGCTGAGCGCGCTGGGCATCCTGACGTTTCTCTCGTCGTGGAACGCGCTGGTCTGGCCGTTGGTGGTGACCAGCCGCGACGATTTCCGCACCGTGCAGGTGGGCCTCGCCAGTTTCTCCAGCCTGGAGGGCAGCAATCTGCCACTGGTGATGGCCGCCACCCTGATCGTCATCGCCCCGGTGATGATCGCCTACGCGCTGGCCCAGAAGTGGTTTATCGAGAGCGCCGCCGCCAGCGGCCTGAAAGGTTAAGCCCCAGTCCCTGAGTTTTACAGACGTGGACGCCCCACCTTCCCACCGTCTTTTAAAACTGCCCCGCCGCCCCCGTCCGTCCGCCCCCCCGCCCCCCTCTGGAGGAGTCCCATGCCACGTCTACTGACCCTGAGCGCCACCCTGCTGACTGCCACACTACTCTCTACCGCCTCGGCCAAAACCGAGATCACGTTCCTGTACGGCCTGGGCGGTGAGCTGGGCAAAGCCATCGAGAGCATGATCAAGGACTTCAACGCCGCGCAGAACGACGTGACCGTGCGCGGCGAATTTGCCAACGATTACGAGGGCGTGGTGCAAAAAGCGCTGGCCGGGATCGCCGCCGGACAGCCCGCCGGGGACGTGATGCAACTGGAGGTGGCCTACGTGCCGCGCATCGCCGCGTCCGGGGCACTGGTGAATCTCAAAACGCTGCCTGGCTTCCAGACCTCGTTCGACACCTTCTGGCCAGTGTTCAAGACCCAGGTCAGCCGCCCGGACGGCGCGGTGTATTCGATGCCCTGGAACAACTCCAACCCGGTGCTGTACTACAACCCCGAACTGCTGAAGAAGGCCGGACTCAGCGCCCCGCCGCGCACCTACCCGGAGCTGCGTGTGGCGGCCAAGAAGATCACGGCGGCCACCGGCGTTCCGGCCATCGCCCTGTCCTCGTTTCCCTGGGTGCTGGAGGGCGCGGTCTGGAGCAACGGCGGCGAGATGGTAGATAACGGCAAGCTGCTGCTCGATCAGCCTGCTGCCAAGGCCGTGATCACTGACTGGGCAGGTTTTTTCCGTGACGGCAGCGCCGTACTGCAAAGCCCCAACACCAACGCCGACTTCGCGGCGGGCAAGGTGGCGATGGTCATGAATTCGGTGGCGAGCCGTCCAGGGCTGAAGGCCAGCGTGCCGTTCAAGTTCGGCACCGCGCCGCTGCCGTATTACAAAAAACCCGTCGTGCCGGTGGGCGGCGCGACCCTGGCGATCAGCAAGGGCAGCAGCGCCGACAAGCAGCAGGCCGCCTGGACGTTTATCCGCTGGCTGGCGCAGCCGGAGCAGCAGTTCACCTGGATCAAGATGAGCAACTACGTGCCGATCACCCGCACCACCACCAACCTGCCTGCCTACAAAACTTATGTGGCAAGTGAAAAGGGTCTGGAAATTGGCGGCCAGCAACTGTCGTATGCCCGCCCGCGTCCCTCGACGACAGGGTACGTGCAGGGCACCCAGGAAATCATCAAGTCCCTGGACCGCATTTTTTTGCAGAATGCCCCGATTGACGCCACCCTGAGCGATCTGGTTCAGCGCACCCAGCCGCTGTTCAAGGACACCAAGTAATCCAGAAATCACCTGGATGCCGTCCCACTTCCTTCACTCCCACCACGAGGTCAACCATGACTGCAACACAACCCAAACCCGAAGCCCCAACGGCCCCCCTCCTTGCTACGCTGGGCGCGGCCATGCCCCTTTCAGCCGTCGAACAGCACCGCGACTGGCTGTTCGCGGGCCGTGATCTGGAATTGCAAGACCCGGTTTCACATGAACTGCTCGACGGTGACTGGCGTGCCCACGCGGGGCGCACCCGCGAGGTGCTGGACGGCTTCACGGGCCGTCTGGGCATTCACGGCCCGTTCTGGGGCCTGACCCTGATGCCGCGTGATCCCGCCGTGCGCGAGGTCAGCCTGCGCCGTCACAGCGCCGCACTGGCCTACGCGGGCGAGATCGGCGCAACGCATATGGTGGTTCACAGTCCCTTCGATTTTTTTGGGCATCCGCTGGTGTCGCACACGGCAGCCACCGGTCTGGCCGAACAACTGGACATCGTTCAGGACATCCTTGAAGAGCTGCTGCCCCAGGCCGAGGCAGTGGGCTGCACGCTGGTCATGGAAAATATCCGCGACACCAACCCCACGCCGCTGCTGACCCTGGCCCGGCGCATGGATCATGACCGCCTGCGCCTGAGCATCGACGTGGGCCACGCCCACCTGATGCAGCGCGTGGGCGGCCCCACCCCCGAAGCCTGGATTCGCACCGTGGGCGAGTGGTTGGGCCACGTCCACCTGCAAGACAACGACGCCATGAACGACTGGCATTGGCCCCCCGGCGATGGTCAGATCCACTGGCGCGGCGTGCTGGCCGCTCTGGCGACGGTGCAAAGCCAGCCGCGCCTGATCATTGAGGTGGGACCGGCACAACTGGAGCGCGGCAAAGCCTACCTGGAAGGCTTGGGGACTGCAAAACTTTAGAACCGAACAATTTCCGGTTAAGCCACACTGGGAGCGGAGCAAGGATGATTTGGGCTTGCCCCGCTATTGCGTAGTTGAGGTTAAGCGGCTTTAGCCTGGCGTTCGAACTCGTGAGGTGTCAAGTAGCCCAGTGTGGAGTGGCGG
>NZ_JNIW01000116.1 GCF_000701425.1 Deinococcus frigens DSM 12807
CCCTTCCTCTCCCTGGCAACATTGCTCTCGTGCCGCCACAAAGCGTTATCCAGCCGCAATGGAGTAGTGTTCATTTGCCGTGCCACACAGGTCACAGCATCACGAATCAGCTTGTCGTCCACTGGATGACCTGCCCGTGGTTTCCAGAAATCGGGTTTGGTAAATACACGTTGGATCATTGTGTCGACCTTGACGTGTTCCTCGTCTCCCAAATTCATCAGCAGATAAGCGCCCAGCGCTGGTCCCATTCCTCGGATCTTGTGGGCTGAACCCGGCTTGATCATTTCCTCCATCACCCAGCACTCCAACTCACCCGGCTCACCGGGCGGTGTTTCACAGGTTCCAGGCTGACCCCGTGGAAGTGCTTTCAAGCTCGCTTTCGTTTCATGCCCACGGTCAATAAAGAACTTGCAAACTTCATAAGCAACTTCAACTTTTGTTCGGCCTGAAATTTCCTGCTCATTCTTCATTATCTCACGAGCATAAAAAACGAACTTATTTCCATCTACATTATATTTATCCACATCAGCAATAAAATGGCTAAACTCTAGTTTAGGATTATCCTGCATTCCTGGTTGTTCTCCGAATCTTTTTAGAGTAGGCAATACAGTAGTTTTATAATCAGCCATAGAACTAAAAACGCAGTCTAAGACAGCATGAACGCCGCTCTCCCAACCTTGAAATTCTGAATCTATTTGAATTTTATGCTGTTTAACATAGATCTGAAGGTGTTTAATCAATTCTGATCGGCTGGGAGCGTTCATGGTTCAGTGTATGGCCCAACTGGTCTGGCCGGTCACTTGCGCCAGTTCACCTCCCTCTTTGCTGATTCTTTCTTGCGGTTCTCAGTACCCCATGCCCCGGTCATACTGGCGTTCCTTTTCTCGCTCCCGTTCGCGCTGCCTGCGCGCTCCACTGCCGTAATCCTCCTGATCCAGCTCTAGCGTCTGTCCTCTGCCCTGGCGCTCCTGCCCGACGCCCTGGTCCTGGTGCAACCCCAGCTCCCGGCCCAGGTGTCGCTCCAGCTCATACGCCTGATTCTGGAAGTGGACCAGATCCCCCTCTGCGCCCCTTCGTAGCGTCGTATCCGTGCCGAAGCAGACATGGACGTGGATATTCCCACCGTCCTGCTGGTGGACGGCCACCGCGTAAATGTCGGCGTCCATGCGGCGCTCCTGCACCGCCTGGGCCACCAGCAATGCGGCGCGCTGCTGGTCCACCTCTGCTTCCCCCGCGAGCTGGGTGGTGAAAACCAGGTGCTGCTGGTATTTGGTCTGGGTGTCCTCGATCCGGGCGGCGGCCTCCATCCGTTCTGTCTCTCTGAGCAGGCCATCCTCAAGGGTGTAGAGCTGGGTGCGCTCCTTCTCGTCCATGTACTTCGTGGCGCTGGAGGCCCGCGCCCTGCCTCCGGCGCTGGTCTTGGTGTAGTTGTTGCCGCTGCGGTCTGGGATGGAGCGCACCACCCGCTGGGTGCTGCCCATCGAGCGGGCCATCAGCGCTTGGCCTTCAGGCTCGCCAGGAAGCCTTGCGGCTCGTTGCGGAGTCGGTCCTCGGTGTCCTCCAATCGGACGGTTGCCACCACCATCGCGCCCCGTGCCTCCTTGACCTGCTGGTTCAACTTGCCGAGGACCTGGACGAGCTGCTGTTGTTCCTGCTGGAGCTGCTGCACCTGGGCGGCCAGGGTCTGCACGTCCTTGAGGCTCTGCGTCACCTGATCGGCAGACTCGCGGACCTTCATCAGCAGGCCCGGATCGTCGTTGCCCATCCCGGCGGCCAGCTCGCTGAGTGCGGCGCGAATCTGCGGCGTCGGTTCCTTCAACTGGTGAACCGCGAAGTTCCAGGCCCGGTCCACATACTCCGGGCCTTTCTCCTGGCCGAATTGATCCCTGATCAGCAGGGACACCATCTGCTTCGTCGATCCACTTTCCAGGCTGGTCCTGGCCAGCAGTGAGCGCACCCGGTTCATCTGCTCGTTCAGGGCCACCCGGATGTTTTGCTGCATCACTTCGGTCTGCTTTTCAAAGGCCAGCTTGAGAATGTCGGTGGTCATCACCTGCCGGTCCTGCAAGCTGTAGCGTTCCAGCACGTTCGCGCAGAATGCCGAGATGGTCACCCCCGCTTCATCGGCCATCAGTTTCAGCTCGGCGGCGTGGTGAGGTTCGAGGGTCACGGTCACCCGCTGAGGCTTCTGTCTGGGCTTGCCAGGGGTCTTTGTCATGCCCCAGAGTAGGCCAAAAAAGGAGCACTAATTAGAAATCACGAGTGCAGTGGTTTTTCCCCTCTGGGACGCAGTTTCAGAGGCAAGTGCGCTGAAAGCGCTAATCTTGCGTAACTGACTTACAGACGCGGAATCTGACCGGCCAACTCCCATTTTTGCTGGAGCTTCGGCGCTGTCAGGATTTGACCTACTCGCTACGGCTTTGCTCTGCCTCGGCCTTTTCCTATGCTTCATTGAGGGCCACTTCGACGGCTTCACCCTCCGCCAACCGATAGAAGCATGCCCCGTTCCCCTGCTTCCTCGTGACCACCAGCTCCTGCGTGGTGTACCGCTTGAGGATCTTTCGCAGGGAGGCCAGGTCCGCCAAATGTCCACGCTTGGCGAGCCGGTCAAAGATTTCCTCCTTCGGGATGACCCGCTGAAGCGACTGGGAAACAGGATTTAGGGCGACGATATCGCCGCCCCAGCAGATGAAATCAGTGGTGAGACCTCTCTATTTTAGAAGCCGTCGAGGCCCTCGCTACCGATTTTCATGATGTCGCCGCGCCCGTACTCGCCCACTTCTTTTAGGCTGCCGTCTGCGCCGATCTGGTAGGCCACCACGCTGCCCCGTCCGCTGTATTGCTGGTACAGGTACTTTCCGTCCGGGGTGATAAAGGTGTCCACTGGCCCGCTGGTCACGTAATCGATGGCGCTCTTGGCTCCCTCGGCAGGCTTGAACGCGGCGTCGGCATTCAGCAGGCTGAGCTTGCCCTGATCCAGCCGGTAGCTGCTGATGGTCCCGGTGTCGAGGTTGCTGGTAAAGGCGAACTTGCCGTCGGGCGTGATGCTCACCCAGCACGGCTCAATCTTACCGTTGCGTACCCCCACCGTCAGCGGCGTGAGTGAGCCGTCATCGTTCAGTGTGAAGCTGCTGGCGGTGCCGTTGCCGGGATTGAAGGGCGTCACGTCAACGGTGATCAGGGTATTGTTGCCGATAAAGTCAGAGCCGAAGGCGTCCACCGGGACACTGTTCAGCATAGGCGTTCCCAGCGTGCCGTCTGCGTTCGTCGGGTAGACCGAGATGGTCTTGGCGAAGAGTTCAATCACCAAGAGCTGCTTGCCATTCGGGCTGAAGGTGACGTGGCCGGGTTGGGTGGCGTCGGTGGAGAGTTCGCGCGTGCTGTTCGGGATCGGCGTGAGCTTGCCCGAGGCGTCCACCCGCAGCCCTGAGATGCTGGCCCGCTTATCCCCGTTGGGGTTCAGGACGTTCTTGGGATTGTTGACGTTCGAGACGTACAGCAGGCCATCGCCGTTGTAGCCCAGACTCTGGGGCAACTTGCCGCCGCTGGGCGCGCGGTCCACGCGGGTCAGGGTTTTGTCGGCGTTGACCTTGAAGCTGGTGACGGTGCCGTCCCCAGTGTTGACGGCGAAGAGCAGCTTGTGATCGGGGCTGATGATCAGGCTGTCGTTGCTGAAAAAGGGGTCCACCACAACCTTTTCCAGTAGGGGAACGAGCTTGCCCGCCGTCCCCGCGCCGCCAGTGGCGTAGGTATTGAGCTTGACCAGGGTGCCGTCTGTCTTGCGGCCAAAAGCCACGATAGTGTTGACCGTCTCGTTGGTCTGTGCGTAGACAGCCCCCTCGTAACTGTCGGGACTGGACCGAACGGCTGAACAGGCGGCAAGCAGGGCGGTGAGGGCAAGAGCGGCTGAGG
>NZ_JNIW01000117.1 GCF_000701425.1 Deinococcus frigens DSM 12807
TGGGGCTTCGGTGGACGAACTGCTCCACCTCATTCGACTCTGGACGCCGCGCCAGACGACGGCTGTGGAAAGTGTCGGGTACTGAGCCCCTATTGTATCTGTAAAACCGATGTCCAACGAATGCTGCCCCTCTACCGGCCTCCACTCGGATGCCAGCTATTGCGGTTGCAGGCAACTCAATGGGACGCTGCGTCAGGGCAAGCCCAGCTCATCGCCCGTGGCGAAGACGCAGCCGCTGGTATCCATCCCGAAATCGGGGCCGAGTTGCAGATAATTGGTGCAATAGCGGGTGTTTGGGCCAGCCATATTGGCCAAGCTGGTACCGGTGGTAGCGAACAGAATGACGGCAAGTGCGCTCAGAAGTGCCTTTTTCATGAGTGATCTCCTTGCATGGATCAAGAAACTTTGAATCCCTGACCCTGGACTGCGGCTTCTCCCGGTCTCTAGTAGGTTGGGGAGTTATCCGTAGCATCCTCCCTTCCCCGCATCTCAACAGCCCCCATTGGTCATGCCTGGACCCGTGACCACTGGCACTTGACAAACCCGGTCTACGCGTCCAGGGGTAACCGTGGTGTTAACGTCAGCACAACACCGTGACCCTACCCAGCGATCCGTTCTATCCAGCCAGCCGTCACAACGTCACTGACGCCCTCACGCCCGTGGTCGGTCGCCTTATGCTTGCGCTGATGTACAGCGGGCAGGCTGTGCTAATCGGGTCGCTGCTGCTGACCCAGCCGGGCGTACTTGACCGAGGGGCGATGATTGGCGGAATCGTCGGTTACTAGGGCTTCGGGGTGTGCTTGGCCGGGCAAAGCTGGCCCGGTGCGTCAAGGTCGCTCAGGATTTACCTGACGGTGGGGAGGTCGGTGTGTTCTTTGCTCTTCAACCTGACCTTCAGCCGACTGGACGGCTTTACCGCGCTGTCGCTCCAGGTCGTCAGCGCCATCGTAATCGTCACCGTTGTCCCCAGCCGGGTGGCCATCGCCTGGATCGTACTGCAATCCCTGCTGCTGGCATGGGCCAACGCCTGGGGCGTGACGCTGGTGTACAAGGCGCTGCTGTATCCGTCCTACACCGTTATGCAACTGTTCTCGGCCTACGTGATGAAGATTTCGCTGCTGGAGCGTCGTCAGCGCCTGGAAATGATGCGGCTGAACAGCGAGCTGCGGGCGGCCAGAGACGCTATTGCCGCCGCCTCGCAACAGGCCGAGCGCCACCGCATCGCCCGCGATCTGCACGACACGCTGGGCCATAGCCTGACCGCGCTGAGCCTGGAACTGGAATTCGCCCGGCAGGTCCAGGGTCAGCGGAAACAGGACGCCCTGGCCCGCGCTCAGGACATCAACCAGCAGCTCCTGAGCGAGGTCCGGCAGACGGTGAATACCATCCGCGAACCGCAGGAACTGGGGCTGCGCGAACAGCTCAAGCGCCTGGGTGACCCCTTTCCAGCCCTGGACTTGCGGGTTCACCTTGACCCGGCGCTGACACTTGGCCCCGTAGTGGGCGAAACCCTCTTGAAATGTGTCCGCGAAGCCGTCACCAACGCGGTAAAACACGCCTCGGCCCCGCAGATAAACGTGTATCTGAGCCGGGATGTGGAAGGCGCGAGGCTGCGGATCGGCAACGCTCTGGGCGCGCCCGTCGCGGACGATTGGCAGGAGGGCCATGGATTACTGGGCATGCGTGAACGGCTCGAAGCCATCGGGGGGTGCCTGCTCGTTCGGCGTGATCCAGATTCCTTTCAGGTCGAGGCCGTGGTGCCGCTGGACCCCCCCGAGGAGGCACCATGAGATTGCTGCTGGCCGATGACCAGACCCTGGTACGGCAGGGGCTGCTGCGGCTGCTGTCGCTGGCACCCGACGTCGAGGTGGTGGCCGAGGCCGCAGACGGCGAGGAGGCCCTGACCCTGGCCCGCCGCCTGAGACCAGATCTCTTGTTGCTGGACGTGCGGATGCCTCAGTTGGACGGGCTGGGCGTATTGCGAACCCTGCGCGCCGAGGGGGACGAAACGCCTGTCGTCCTGCTCAGCACTTTCAGCGACGAGAACGCGGCCCTCAGCGGTCTGCGGCTGGGCGCGCACAGTTATCTGCTCAAGGACGTACATTTCGACGATCTGCTGCACACCTTGCAGGCCGCCCTCAACGGTGAACCTCAGGTCTACACCAGCGTTCCTCGGCACCTGGCCTCCGAGGTCAACGACTCCAAACTGTGGGACCTGACGGCCCGCGAACATGAGATTCTGCGCCTGATGGCTGGGGGCTATTCCAACAAGCAGATCGCCCTGGTGGTCGACCTTCAGGAGGGAACGGTCAAGAACCATGTGTCGAGCATTTTGCTCAAGCTCGGGGTTCATGACCGCACCCGCGCGGTCCTCAAGGCGCTGGAGATGGGCCTGCTCTGACGCTGCCATCACAGCCCTGATCCAGATTGCGGTTAAACTCCTCACTTTGACCCAACTGATACGAGAAGCGGAAGATACACGTTGCGTGGGATGAGCCAACACCTGGCGCTCTCCTGAATGTTGTGGTGTTTAGCCTAATCTGTATGACGTCTCCAGCCACCGAACCCGCTTCGACGCTTGCCGCGCATAGGCGATCTCGGCGCGGGTGCTTTCGCCGAAATAGCCGCCGACATTGATCACCAGAATCTCGTCGGCCAGATCGATCTTGTGGCGGTGGAGTTCAGCCAGGCCTTCCAGAGCAGCGTGTTTCTCTGCCACCGTCAGCCCGGCGAAGATTTCAGCGTCGGAGCGGAGATGACTCCCCACGCTCAGAACGATGCGGCCCGCCAGCGTTTCCGCTAAAGAAGCCGCATCGAACTGGTCCAGAAAGCGCACGCTGCCGCACAGGCAGACGATGGTGGGACGCTGTGAACTCAGAATTGCAGCGCGTATTTGACGCCGTCATTGCCGGTGCAATCGCCGATGCCGTGTTCGGTTTCGTCCACGGTCAGGGTGCAGGTCAGGGTCAGGGTGGGGGTGCCAGCGGTGCGGGCGATCAGGTTGCCGCTGCGGGTGACGGCGGCGCGCGGACGGGGCGTGTCGATGCGGGTGCCGATGCCCACCGCGCCGTTGGTGCCGATGGCCGCCGTGCCGCCCAGCGACAGACTTAAGCCCACGCCAGCGGGCAGGGGGCTGACGGCCCCACTGTTCAGGAGAGCGGTGCGCCCGCTGTAGGTCTGGCCGCCGACGCGGATGGTGGCGTTGTCGCTGGCGAAGGGATCGCCCAGACGCGGTTGCAGCGTGCCGCGCGAGAAGCTGACGGTTCCCTCCTGCCCGGTGACGCTGTTGACAATCCGGCCCACCTGCGGGCCAGTAACGTTGGGGGCGCAGGAGGCCAGCACACCCGCGAAGGCGGCGCTCAGCAGAAAAGGGGTCAGTTTCATGATGTTCTCAGTGTAACCGTCGGGCCTGACGGGGCCATGAGGCTGGAGGCGGGGTGCGCTCAGTTTTCAGTCAGGAGGAACCGGCGAACAGAGGTCAGTAACGCGGCCATGTCAGAGGCTGTTTGAAGCCCAATGTCTGGGGTATGGCGTGTGCATCGCCCGGCGTCAAGCGCACAACCTATTCAGCAAAATACAGCTCCCAGCCGCATCAATAAAGCCCTCGGAGATCGGCATACACT
>NZ_JNIW01000118.1 GCF_000701425.1 Deinococcus frigens DSM 12807
GCCTGAACTTCAGGCCACCCCTGCCCTCAGGCTGCCACGGGTCAAGTTAAGGCAACACAACCCTACGAACCTCAGCCAGCCGGTGGGCGCGCACCTGGGCCAGTGCAGCACCCTTCAGCTCGGCCACGCGCGTCTCGTCGATCCGTCTGGCGGCCACCGCTCCGGCGCGCACCGCTTTCCAGCTCTGTACTTTTATGTCTCCTCCTCGTCATAGTCACCGGCCAGCCAGCACTGCCGAGATGTGCTGGGCTAACAATCAGCTCTTGCCGTCACCCAGGGCGGCCACAATCGTCGGCCCATTTTCCAGCGGCTCCAGCACCAGCTTGGCGCGGTAGCCCATTCGCAGGGCCGCGCTGCCCACGGTACTCAGATACAGGTTAGCGTCGGCGGCCTCGATCTGGGATACCCGGCCCGGCGACACGCCCCACGCCTCGGCGGCCTGGCGCACGGTGAGGTGCTGATCCTGGCGAACTGTCCGGAACGCCGCACCCGCGCTCTCCACCACCAGGGCCATGCTGATCTCGTCCGGGGTCAGGACTGAGGCCGTCAGCCCCTGCGCTTCCAGGCCGCCGCCGTCGATGGTGTCTCGGCCCTCCAGGGCGTTCAACATCTCCACCCACTGCGCGTCGGGCAACTCGTCAAGACCCAGGACAACTTGCCATTCTTGAGGCGTCTTGCTCATGGTCAACTCCTTTGGTCGTCTGCGAAAGCGGCGGCGATGGCCTCACGCAACAGCGCGGCGCTGGGAGAAACGCCCGCCTTGATTTCGGCGTTCACGATCACCTGATCGCCGTCCGTGCGGAACTAGAAGTAAATGCCGGTGCCGCCCTTGGCCCCGCCGCGCGCGTCAGCCACATTTCGCATCGCCAGCTTCAGATGTTGAAGGTCTCCGTCCTGGTCAAACTCTTCCAAAGCGACTTGCAGATATACGAACGCCTGCTCAGGATCGACACGCAGCCCGTCGATCAGCACATCCTGAAATGTGGGGTAGGGCTTCATGGATGTTCAAGGAACACGTCTGGACGGACATGAAAATGTGCGGCCAGCTTCCGCACGGCCTCCAGCGAGAGCGCCGTCTTGCCGCTCAGCAGTCGGCTGACGTTGCCCTGTGTGATGCCCAGCACCCCGGCCAACTCGGTCTGGGTCATGGACCGCTCTTCCATCAAAAAGGCCAGCAAGCGGTGGGGCGGTGAAGGCGGCACAGGGAAAGAGCGTTCCTCGTAGGCCATCAGTCGGTCCCGCAGCAGCTCGAACAGACTGCCCAGCGGGTGATCGGCCTGGCCGCCCACCTCATTCCACACGGCCTCGAACGCGGCCAACGCCTCGTCGTACTGCTGTTCGGTCTGAATAGGAGCGGCCAGGACGCGCACTTCGGGAGGAAGGTTGGCCCAGGCGCTCAGCACGGTAGAGGCGTTGGTCATGGTGGAGGCTCCTTGCGGTGGGGGGGCGAGGTCAGGGCCGCCAGTGGTCATAGTCGGCATGGGTCAGGAAGTGCTTGAGAAAGAAGCTCTGGTACAGGAAGTTCACGCGGGTAATCAGGCGGTAGTGTCCGCCCCGGATATTGAAGATCACGTAATCCGGCCCCACCCAGCTCACCGTGGCGAAGGTGTCACGGATTTCCGCAAAGTTGCCGAAGGTGGTCCGGCGGACGATGGTGTGCCAGTCCTCCAGGGCGTCGGCGGCGTCTGGATAGTCCAGTTGGACCCGGCGCAGTGTGGCGGAGGTGATGACATTCATCGCTGGAATCAGTCTATGCGCTGATCGCATAATAGGCAAGTCTCTCGCCTCTGGACGGGCCAGTATGTAGATTTCACCTTTCCGCCGGGCAGCCGGGTAAGCTTTGCAGCATTAAAACCGCCTCCTGCACGTCTCGTAGCTCTCAAACTACTCACGGGGACTTGACAGCGCGCACGATTGATGATCTTTAGGGAGCAGGAGCGGGGACGTAAGCGTTGTTCCCCCTACGCGGGTTAGAGACGCCCGCCGCTCCGCCTCCCTTCTCCTTACACGTCAAGCGCCCCCACACGGGCCACAGGACTGAACCATGACCCCCAACACCACCAACATCACCCTGAGCGCCGCCCTAATGAGCGCCGCCCTACTGCTGAGCGGCTGCGGTGTGACCCCGCCCACTGGATCGGAGACCAGCACTCCAACACCGACGCCTAAGCCCACTCCTACCCCTGCATCCGCTGTCCTGTTCATTCCGGCAGCTGGGGCGGCGGTAGGCACGGGAGACGGAACGAAGACCGGGACGGTGTACGTGACGCCCAGCGCCGAGGAAGTGCAGCTCATGAAGTTCGTGAACGAGGTGCGAACCACGGGCAAAATCAGCGGCGCGGACGCGACGGCGGGGAGCTGCGTGGCGGGCAAGTTCACGCCCTTAAAGCCGTTGACCTTTAACGGGCTGTTCGCCTACGCCGCCCGCAAGCACGCGACGTACCTCAGTGAAGTGGGATATGAGGCGCACACGGAGAGCCAGACTGCCTCGCCGTTCTTTTACGGGGCGACGGTGGTAGATCGCCTGGTTCGGGCTTACAAAGAGGAGGGTACGATGAGCATGAATATCAATGCGTATGGCTATGGTGCGAACGCTGCCGCCAACCTTCCAACCCCCGAAGCGGCTTTGCGGGCCTGGATGCAGAGTCCGGGCCACTGCGCCAATCTGATGCGCCCAGAACACACCATGATGGGCCTGGGAGTCCACGACAGTCCAGTCGATTTTGCCAACAACCGTTATGGAAAGAGTTGGGATCTTATGGTTGGCTGGAAAGCGTACTGATTCTATTTAAACTGCAAGTAAACGGGGCCGCGCAGATGAAAAGCGCGGCCCCGTTTACTTTGAATTGAGGGGTCTACCGAACGGTTGTGGACAGCAGGAATTGTTGGGTGGCGTTGGCGCGGTCAGGGAGAACCCTCTTCGGATCGAGAACAGGGCTTTCAAAGGCGCGAAGATACACCTTGTACGTGCCAGCCGTCAGTCCCTGGAGGGTAGTAGCCAGCGGAAAAGTCAACTGCGGAAGTACAGGGTTTGAGGCATTGTTAAAACCTTTGGTTTCTGGAGCCAGGCGTAGGTTGTAGGACCGGAACGCAGACGCAGGGCCAGTAGCCGAAAAGGTGTTGTTCTGAAACGTGGCCTGCACGCCCATCGTGAAACTGCTCGTCGGGCCTGAATAGCCGCTGAGGGCGGGTATGTTAATGGTGCGTTCGAGGATGCTGCCGTTGACGTTACCTGTTCTGATCCGAACAGTACGAAGCGCATTGAGAGCAAAAGTCAGCACGGTCATTTTCATCTTGCCAACTGCGATGAGACCGTTGGCTGGGACGACAACGTAATTGAACTTATTGATGTCTTGGCTCTCGGAAGCGAAAGTCGCATACAAGTTGGCAGGCGCAACGTCGCCTGCCAACCGGGCGCGTACGACCAGCAACTGTTCCTCATTATCGTTGCCGCCTCCAAAGGTCTTAATCTGACCCACCGCATACTCGATGCCGTGCGTCGACACGATGGCTGTAGATCGGTGCGATTGCTCAATGACATTGTTGCAGCGAGCCGTGGAAATCACTTGCTGATGGTCGACCCCATGCAGGCTGGGAAGGTCA
>NZ_JNIW01000119.1 GCF_000701425.1 Deinococcus frigens DSM 12807
CCGCCACTCCACACTGGGCTACTTGACACCTCACGAGTTCGAACGCCAGGCTAAAGCCGCTTAACCTCAACTACGCAATAGCGGGGCAAGCCCAATGTGATGCCTCAAGCGTGGACGTGAGCAGGCCAAAATGAGCAGAATGCACACCCCCTATGGTGCGCGGGCGCGAAGTGCAGCAGGCATGAGAGAGCCGCCTTCACCGGGTCAGGGTGGGGCGGCTCTCCTGTTCGCACCGTCGCGCAGGTGCGTCAAGTGGTCATGATGCCGCCGCCGCGCGTGCTGCCCACAGGTCTGCCAACTGCCGGGGCGCGTCGAAGTTGCAGGCGTACAGGGCCGCGCAGGTCAGCACGTACTCACTCAGGTTGGGAACGATCCCCGACGGCAGGAAGCCGGGGCGGTTCAGGCTGTTCACCTTCGCCGCCTGTACCAGCGCCACCAATGGCCGGGGCAGGGGGGCAAAGCTCGCCCCGGCCACCACGCCCGGTGTTACGGGTGTTTGATCTGGGGAAACACCGGAGAAACACCGGGCCGGATTAGGCGTGCTGGCGCTACCTTCGGGTGTTTCGGGTGTTTTATTCTGACCCCCCGCTCTGGCGTGAATACACCCGATCACCTCCTGTTTCTGTTCCTTCAGTAAGCCCATCAGCTCAGAAGGAATGACGCTGGCAGGCTCGACACTGAGCTTTCCCTCTGCCGTGACCGTCAGGGACACCCCCAGGCCCTCCAGGGTGTCCACCAATCCAGCCGCGCCGATCACAGTTCCACTCGGTCACGCTCACCACTGCGAGGGGGAGTGAAAGAAACACCGGGAACACTGTCTAGTACGTCTGTTTCTTCCCGGTGTTTCTCCGGTGTTTCGGTATCTGGAACACCCGTAACACCGGGCCGGGGCAAGAGTTCCACCTGATACAGCCTGTTTTTGGTGGTCGAGTCCACCCCGGCCACCCGCAGACGACGCCCCGCGAACACGCGGTCCCGGTGTGTTAACAGCGCCCGCCCGATACGCTGGAGCTGCGATAGGGGTTTACGGCCCTCCCACAGATCGATATGGGAACCTAGCGCCATCATGGCGTCGAGAAACTCCTTAGCGGGAAGCCGTTTATCACCATGTACGTTGTAAACGGCTTCTAGGACGTTGCCCCATTCTTCCGGTTCGGGGTTGCTGATCTCATACAGATGCTCACGCCCCTCCAGAAAGCCATGCACCCCGGCCACGTCCAGCACGCCGCCCACAATGGCCGACCAGCTTTCATAGCTGCCCAGGCGCGCGGCCCCGGCTGGGCGTCCGGCAGCTTTCCACGCCTCGATCATGGTGATACAGGCGGCCACCAGGGCGGGGCGGTGTTGCCTGATCCAGCGCAGCAAGTCCGGGTGTTTGAATCCGGTGCGATTTTCGGGCCGCTCTACCTCCGCGTCAAGGCGGATCGGGATAATGCGGCGCGGCATGTCATCGTCCAGGCTGACGTTATTCCCCGTTGCCATCCACAGCGCATCATTGGAAAGGGTCAGCATCTCGGATTTGCCCAACCTGCGCCCCCGCCACGTCTGGGCTGTGAGCGCAGCGGCTAGAGCCTCACCACTCAGGGAATGCACGTTATCCAGCAAGATCACGCGGGAACCTTCCAGCAGCATCGATGTGACGCGCTTTTCAAACTCGTCCCCGTCCTTCGGTTGCACCATCACGCCCGCGCCGGTTCCCAGGGCAACCAGAGGGATGACCTCAGCAAGAAGACCCTTCCCGGTGCCGCGTGTGGGCGCTTCGATCATGTGTAGCGGGGTGGGGCCGTCGATCATGGGGCGAAGGAACGGCACAAGTAAGGCGGCCAGGGTGTGCGCGAATCCTGCCCGGTGGGCGAAGGGAAAATCATGCAGCAACTCGCGCAGCAGCTCTAGCCCCTCCCCAACAGTGGGCAGCGCGGGCAACTGAAAGCCGTGCAGGGCCAGGAACACGCCGCTGTCCGGGTAGTAGCCCTCTGCGGCGATCAGCGCCCCGTCTGCGCTGTAGACCGGCGTGGTCGCCAGTAGGCGCAGCGGGGGAAAGCTCAGCCGGTCAACGCGGGCCAGCAGATCGGGGGCAACGTCAGCCGGTGGCCGCGCTGGGATGGTGTAGGGTTCCCCGTCTTTGCCCTGTTCCTCTTTCACAAAATCAGCGCAGCGGGCCAGCTCGCCTTTTAATGCCACGGCGTCTAGCGGTTTAACCCGTGTTTCGCCGTCATCGATCAGGCGGGCCAGTTCCCCCGCGCGGTTAAACAGCCGGGGCGGGTTATTCTGTGCCATCAGCGCGTTCACAGCGTCCTGGGCAATATCTCGGAGCTGCCGCCCATTGATGACAATTTCAGGGTATCTAGTGGCCCTCTGTGGCCGGGGCAGATCGGGAATGCTGAAACCCGCTTCCTTCAGATACGGCAAGCCACGGCGGTTTTCAGTCTCGCCACTTTCCACGCTGTCCGCCCACCGGTCAATTTCTTCAGCCCATTCCTGCGGGGTGCGCGAGTTGTCCGCACACCACTTGCTGAAGACTTCCGGCGCTTTCAGGCCCTCAACCATTCCAGCCAGGTTTCCGGCGCGCTGTCCCAGGTTAAGGAATGCTGCCAGCGCGTCATGCCGTGAGTCTGGGGCGTGGGCGCGGGCTGCCGCTAGCAGCACGTCCACCGCTTCCGGCGTGAACTCGCCAGCGCCCGGAATGTCCTCCCCACGGTCTACCGCCGCGCTGGGCTGGGAACGCGCCGCCTCTTCTGCCGCCAGCTCTAGCAGGGCCCCAGCAGGATTGCGGGTAATCCAGTCTTCCAGCTCGTCGACCGGGATTGGCTGCCCGTCATCTGCCTCTAAGTACGTCCGGCCCAGGTAAGGCGGCTCGCCCTTTAGCGCGCGGCTGTAGGGCGTGATGATCCACCGCCCCGCCGCGTTGTCTCCCATCGGGTACGTCTCGACTTTCGGAATCCCGGCCCGGTGCGTGATGGCCCGGAGTGCCGCCCGCATGAGGCTGTAGGACAGGGCTTCATCAGCCCAGAGCCGTACGTGCCAGCCTTTCCCGCTGAAGCTGCGCTCAGAGTAAGTGGTCAGCCCCAGGTCATCACACGTTTTGAGAAGTCCCAGCCGCGCGGCCTCCAGTTTATCGCCTGGAAAGTCTTTCCCATCGAGGTCGATCGCGCCCACTGGCGTCCCGTCTTTTCCGCCGGGGAGATAGCCCAGCGCATGACCGGCAACCTTGCCACTCGCCCCCAGATGAGTCACAAGGGCCTGGGCAGTCACAGGTGCGCCTTCTATTGATCACGGCGTAAATACAGCCTGATACTCTAATGGCATGGCCGAATGGCAACCTTCACGGTATTCCCGCGCCCAGCTTGAGGAACGCC
>NZ_JNIW01000121.1 GCF_000701425.1 Deinococcus frigens DSM 12807
AGACTGAACGATTTCAGGGCAACGGGAGACGCGCTCTGTTTTCGCGTATTGGACGACGGATTTCAAGCCCCCTCGAAAAGTGTCGGGTACTGAGAGACCGGCGGGACGGTCAAACGGATTCCGGTTGAACAGTTATGAAATAACTGCGAAACCCGACCAACGGGAGAAGGAAAAGTACGGGTTCCAGAATGGTGTTAGCTTTTGGTGCTGTTCCAAAAGATAACTGAATGACCGGAATCCGTATCAAACGGTCTGAAGCTCCAACCGCAAAAGCAGTGCAGGCTTTCTGCGGTTAGACCGTTGGACGGTTCGGCAGCTTGACCCTCAGAGCCTCACGACACACTCAACTGCACGATCAACCGTTCCAGCGTAACCCCGGCGTCCAGACCGCGTTTCATCGCCAGGTCCGCGTCCAGAATGCGGGTCAGGTGGGCGCGAATCCTGGCCTCGTTCAGCTTGCGGGCCACGTCCAGGGCTTTCTTGGCCGGGTACGGCCTGACGCCCAGGCGCTGGGCCGCCGCCGTCTCGGTGATACGGCCCTCTTCCTGAAGCAGCGCTACCGTGCGGGCCACCAGGCTGTACTGCCAGACTACCGTGCCCATCAGCTTGAAGGGGTCCTCGCCGGAGGCCAGCAGGCGGCGGAGCTGACCCACTGCCTCGCCGGGGCGGCCTGCCGTCGCCGCGCCCAGCATGGCGAAGCTGTCGCCGGGCGGCTCGCGGCCCACCACGCGCTGCACGGCCTCCCTGGTGTGCGGGCCGTCCAGCAGGGCCAGTTTGGTCAGTTCGCTGGCAATCCCCGCCAGATCGGACCCGAAGACCTCGGCCAGGTAGGCGGCGGCGTCCCTGTCCAGCGGCAGCTTCTGTTTTCTGGCGTACTGGACCACCCAGCCGGTGACCTCGCCGGGCTTGCTGGGCGCGGCGGAAACGATCTGCTCGCCGCGCGCCGCATACAGCTTGGTGCGCGTGGCGGGGGCCGCCTCATCCAGTACAGCCACGGTCACGGCAGCCCCCGCCAGCAGTTCCAGCAGCGCCTTGTCGGGCTTGACCCCTTCCAGGTCCACGATCACGCCGCCGTCGCCGAAGAGTCCGGGCGACAGGTGCGGTCCCAGGGTCTGGGCCGTCACGTCCTCGCCGCCCAGGCGGGGCAGATCGCGGGGGTTCAGGCCGCGCCGGGTCAGGGTCTCGCGCAGGGCTTCCTCGGCCAGAAAACGGTTGCCGGTAAAGGCCAGCAGGGTCACAGGCCGCCGTCCTCCGCCGCGCCGTGCACCACCAGGCCGGGTACGGCGTCGGTGGTCCCGGTGCCTCCGGGGGGGGGCAGGCCCAGGGTCAGGCGGGCCGCGCACAACTCCCGGTACATCCCCACGGCGCTGGTGGGCCGCTGCGCCGGATTGCGCGACAGGGCGGCGCGCAGCAGTGGGTGCAGCGCCTCTGGGCCGGGCAATTCGGCCAGCGTGGTGTGGATGCCCGCCAGCCAGCCCAGGGCGTCGGCGTAGGGCGGCTCGCCCGCCAGGCAGTCGAACAGCAGGACGCCCACCGAATACAGGTCGCTGCGGGCGTCACCGCGCGTGCCGTAGAACTGCTCAGGGGCCATGAAATGCGGCGTGCCCATGCGGGTGCCGCTGTGGATGTCCAGCGGCAGGTGCCGGGCGTGGCTCATGCCGAAGTCGATGATCTGCGCCGCGTCCCAGCTCGCCTGCCCGGCCCGCAGCAGCACGTTTTCCGGTTTCAGGTCCTGGTGGGTCACACCCTGCGCGTGCAGGTAGACCACGCCGCGCAGCAGGCCCAGCGCGACGGACGTGGCCTGATCCGCGCTCAAAGGGCCTGTGTCCAGCCGCTCGCGCAGCGTGCCGCCCTCCACAAAGGGAAAGATCAGTTGACGGGGCGAGGTTGCCAGCAGCGGCACCAGCGCCGGATGGTGCAGCGAGGCCGCCACCCGGCCCTCGTGCTGAAAGCGGGCCTGGGCACCAGGATCGTCGACCATCAGGGTTTTTACGAATACCGGCAGGCCACGCCACCGCGCCGACTCGCTTAGGACCCCGCCCCGTTCGGCCAGCGGTGTCCGCGCTCGCAGCTCTTGCAAAGTGGTCAATTCCTGCACCGTTCTACTCTAGGTTAGATGGTTCACAAAATCAGTAACGTGGTGTGAGCTGATACGATTTGCGGTTCAGATGCCCCTTTGAAGCCGGATGAAGGCAGAGGCAACTAATGCAGAGGGCGTGATCTGGACTGGGAATGCTCCTGAAGAGAGGGGCGTCCGGCCCATTTCAGGCTGAGACGGAATCTGATGCAGTCCGTCTCAGCCACGGATTTGCAGTTCACGCTGCGGCTTCTTGTGGCCGCATCCAGAGCCGCTGGCGCGCCGACGAGTCGCCACAACTTGACCCGGTCTGACACGCTTTCTGACGGCCCCTGTCCTGAAGCCATACTCAACTGCGCCTCAGCGGCGGTGCGGCAGTCCGCGCATAGACTGCTGCACATGCTGCCTTCCTCTGCCCCTGGCCCTGACGCGCTGCGCGCCGTCGTCTTCGATTTCGATGGCACCATCCTGGACACCGAAACCCGCGAGTTCCACCACTGGCAACAGTTGTACCGCCAGCATGGACGCGAGCTGGCGCTGATCGACTGGCAGCGTGGCATCGGCACCTGGGACGCCTTTGATCCCTGGGCCGGGCTGCCCGATGCGGTGCAGGCGGACCGCGAAAACGTTCATGCCGAGCTGCACGCCCGCATTGTGGCCGACATCGGCGAGCAGGACCTGCGCCCCGGCGTACGCGGGGTGCTGGAGGGGTTACACGCCGCCGGGTGGCCGCTGGCTCTGGCGACCAGCAGTGACCGCAAGTGGGTCACGCGCTGGCTGGAGCAGCACAGTCTGCTGAACCTGTTCACGGTCCTGTGCACCCGTGACGACGTGCGGCGCGTCAAGCCGGACCCCGAGCTGTACGTGCTGGCCGCCAAGTGCCTGGGCCTGCGCGCCGGGAACTGTCTGGCGGTGGAGGACAGCCTGAACGGCGGCACGGCGGCGGTAGCGGCAGGGATGCGGCTGGTGGTGGTCCCCAACGACGTGACCCGCACCCAGCCCTTTCCCCCGGAGTGGGCGCGGCTCAGCGACGGCTTCTCGCTGGGGCTGCCAGGTCTACTGGAAGCGGCAGGAGTGGCCGGGGCAGGGCAGGAACTTTAGCGTCGCCCTCCCGCTGGTGTTATACGGATTCCGTTTGTTTCGTGCATGAATCGGGACAGCGCCGACTCATCCACTCCACGTCCGGAACCCGTTTTTCTCCTGCTCGCTGTCTTGTCCAGAGCAGCGCCCATGAGGACGCTTGGACG
>NZ_JNIW01000122.1 GCF_000701425.1 Deinococcus frigens DSM 12807
CCCCCCGCCGATCACCACGGCGTCGTAGCGCGTCATGCCTGCTCCTGGCGGCCCAGACTCCGCAGAACGGTCACAACATTGCCCAGGCAGCAACTGCCCTGCGGATTGTTGACCTCACACCCGCAACGTCCGGCTTGGACATGGGCGCGGACCGATGCTTCCAGGGCCTGACCCGTCCCTGAGGCCGCTGCCGCGCTGAGGTCAGCTCGCGTGTGTCCGAAGCAGTAGCAGACTGGAATCCCGGGAGCCTGATCCTTCTGGAAGACCGGCACCTTGAGGTCTTCCGTGCGGTAGGTCTGGGCAGCGCTGAAGTACACCACGTCGCAGGCCGGGTCCGGGCACAGCCGGAAGGTGTCGTCCGGCGTCAGTCGGGCCAGGGCAAGCGGGGTCAGCAGGGCCTTGAGGGTGATCAGGGGCACCGCTTTTCCACGGGTGCCACTGACTGGGCAGGACGTGACGTCCTGCCCGGGGGCGCTGGACGCGCAGCAGTTGAGTTCCATGCCCAAAGCTAGAGTCTCCCCCCAGGAGGAGAGTCAAGGGGCCGGTGGATTCAGGTACACGCAGCCCGCCGTATCGCACTCGGGATCAGGGTGCGTCTGGGCATACGCCAGCCGCCCGGCGAGTTCGGCTTCCAACGCCTGAAGCTGGGTCAGTTGCTGGCGCACCGCCTGGAGATGCGCTCGCAGTTCTTCCTGGACCTCCGCGCACGGTTTGTGGCCCTCTGCCCGCAGGCGGAGGATGCGGGCGATCTCGCCGAGGGTAAATCCGACGTGCTGGGCGGACCGGATGAACTGCACACGCGCCACACTCTCGGCGGTATACGTCCGGTAGCCGCTCTCTTTGCGTCGGTGTTCAAGGAGGCCGAGGTCTGTCCAGTAGCGCAGGGCCTTGACCCCTTCACCGGTTTCGGCGGCCAGGTGTCCGATGGAAAGCGGCGCGGGGTGAGGAATCATGTCCCGAGTGTCGCAATTTTGTGGGCAGGGCATCGTGGGATGCGTTGCTCCGCACGGACTCGCATCCTGGTTAAGTGGAAATAACCCTGTGCAAACCCTTTCAACTGCGCCGCTTTTCGATTCCAGGCAATCCAGCTCAGCGCACCCGGAATGATTTCCATCAGGTCTGGCTGGAAGTGAGCTGGCCCCTTCCGCTGAGGGGTCTCCTAGACCGCCCTACCCAGGTGTCGCTTTCGCTTAGCGTACAAAAATTCCTGGATCGTGTCTTGACCCCTTAAAGAAATCAAGGCGGCCTGCGGGCCGCTTTTTCGTTGCCACTGGAAAGGTCAGCACAGGGAGAAAGTCCTACACCCCCCTCTTTGCTGATTCTTTTTTCGGTCCTCGCTGGCCTTGCCCGTCTGTCCCAGGTGAACCTGCGCTGTAGAGGGACGCATCGGTCCGGCAAACCACTTGGTCAGAACTTGAGACGGGCTTAAAGCGGCGTTCAAGGAGGTCCATTTCTCAGTGGGTCTCCACGCGCAGCTCACATCGGCGTCCGCGAAACGCCTTAGAACTAAGGTCAGGAGGCACTATGAAATTCTCAACTGTGCTCTACACGCTCGGCTTCGCGTCTATCGTCATCTCCGCCCTTAACTTTATTGAGGGTAAGCAAATTCCCGAAGGCCAGAAAAAAGATGATAAGCAGCACGATGGCAACTTCATCGGTCACTGGGCTCCTACCTTCTTTGTACTCGCCCATGTCGTCGAAGACCGCGAGCACCGCAAGGAGATGGAATAGACCAGGCCTCAGTACCCGACAGTTTTTTGAGGGGCTTGAAATATCACGTCTGACACATCAGAACAGAACGTGTCCCCCACTACCCTGCCCCAACCTGCTCGGTGCTTCACCGCTCAATTCCCGAAGTATCGCAAAAACCAGGTCGGACTGCTCTCCATGGTCGTGCTGGCCCTCATCCAGGCGAAGGATGTCCGGCACACGGAACTCGCTGAGCGCTTCCTGGGAAGCACCCAGACATCGTCGGTCATCCACCGCCAATACCTCCCCCGTAAAGAAGATGGGCGCTTCCCATCCCTAGATCAGTGGCCGATCACAAGAGGGAGGTGCCATGAGTGTGCGATCTACATGTTCGCTGGCTGATCCGGATCGGCCGTTGTTCCCTTCGGTGCCTTGAACATCAGACTCTGCGTGTAGGGTGCTTTCTCGCCTCCCATAAAAGCCATGGCCGTTTTGGCGTAAAAGTCGCGCGCGTCCTGCCAGGTTCGGCGACCCGTCGAAATATCGTGCGCCAAGTTGAGCGCCAGCATATTCATCTCTTCCTTGTCACAGCGCGCCGAGATTTCACCCTTCGTGCGTTCGACAATCACGCTGCCGTCGTAATGAGCTAGGTCGTCGTACCGCTCCAGCGGCACCCGGTAGTCCACAAACTGCTCGAGCATATCCGGATGGGGCACGGGGAAGCGGTGCGGGATCGTGTCCCGGTTGACGATGGTGCGCTTCCAGACCCCGTTGTTATGCCAGATCAGCATGCTCACGGTGAACTCTTGAGGCGGTCCGTACTTAGCCATGATCTTCATGGCCACTTCCCGCGAGACCTGGGGCCAGCTCTGGATCACGCTGGACGCGGTCGAGCCGGTCGGGCCACTGCCCCCAGCCAGCGCACTGACCTGGGTCGCGCCAGCGGTCAACAGCAGGCCCCGAACGATGGTGCGGCGGCTGACGGACGTGTCCTTCTCTGTGGGTTCACACATGTGCATCCTCCTGGAAGTAGGCCCACCTTGAACGACACCATGAAGCGGCGCTGTTCAGGTCAGCCTGTGAAGAGAGCGAAGACACCGGGCAGTCCAGACTACGCATCCTCCTTTTTCCTGTGCCGTACACCGGGCGTATAGGGAGAAAACCAGGCACCTGTGACCGGGCAGGCGACCAGTCTCTTGATTATTCACTACACCTGACCTTGGTGTGTCGTCCACAAGACACGGGGGCTTGGCGTTACCTTCTAAGTTTGGAGAATGAACAGTCACATCCCCGATCAGCAACCGATACCGCGACGTGATCGTGATTAGTGCGGGTCATCCCTTCAGGCCGCTGAATTTTGACCGGAAAGCCGCCTAAAACTGCCCAAACCATTGGGTAAAACAGCGAGCGAGAGATTGGAGGACGGGAGGAGACGCACCCTGTTCTGCCGCGTAGGACAGAATTTTTCAAGCTCTATAAAACTGTCGAGTACTGAGTGGGCTTGCCCCGCTATTGCGTAGTTGAGGTTAAGCGGCTTTAGCCTGGCGTTCGAACTCGTGAGGTGTCAAGTAGCCCAGTGTGGAGTGGCG
>NZ_JNIW01000123.1 GCF_000701425.1 Deinococcus frigens DSM 12807
GGACTGTCCGCTGAGGGGATCAAGGAGTGCGCCAAGGAAAAAGGCGAACGCCGCGACAGGTATCGCCAGCAGCAGAATCAGTCGCCAGCCGTCTGACCCGGCTGAACGCTCCAACAACGAGACAACGAAGCGGGTCATGTTCTTGGTGATGGTAAGCATGAGAACCACACTCAACTCTTACTTCTGGGATTCCGGCAACTTAACTTGGATGGAGGCGGTTTCTCTGGCAAGCCATCTGCAAGTCGCGCGAGGTGTTAAGCCTGATGGGAAAGACCGTGGAATGCGGCGTCATCGCAGCCCGAACGGCCTTCCAGGCAGAGTGGGTCTCGGCTTCCAGGCTGAGCTGGCGGTCGGTCGGGACCCGGTCTGCCTCAGATCAGCCTCTGATCGCTTGGGGCGTTCGTCAGCCTGGCACGCAGGCTCAGAGTACTGAGCAAGTTCCCCGGTGGCTGCATATCCTCAGAATAGGAGACCAAAGAGAATGGGAGACCAAAGTCAATTTCAATGGTCGGATAAAGAATCGTCCTGCACGACACCGGGTTGTTAAATGTTTGCCAGAACCCTGACAGATAGTCCATCCTCCACCTCTTGAAGGCGGACATCGACGAGCAGCCGTGCAATCAGCGCAGATGCGGGTGACGAATAGTGACCGAGGCGGATCATGGGACGTGAGGCTCCAAGCCAAACGTTGAGCGAGCTTCCAGCAGGAATTTCGGGAGCGGTCCGCGTGGCGGTTCGGAACGGCAACGTCATGCTGCGGCTGCGGGATGAGTTCGGCGGTGCGTCGGTGCTGATCCGGTGCACCGGTTCTCCAGCTATAGACTCCTGGCTTGGGCGTTATGGCAACTGGCTTTAATCAACGTGCCTCAGTTTCTGGAACAGTTGAGTGACCGCGATGCCGCGAATGAGATTGCAAGGGATTGGTCACCCTCAGTGACTCCTCGCAGAATTATGGCGTGGGACTGTCTCTCCGATCTAAACGAGCTGAATATGCGTTGCGCCCTGAGACATACCTGAGGCATTGCCTGAGACATACCTAAGGCGTTGCCCGAAAATCCCTGAGACATACCTGAGGTGTTTTGCGCCTTAAGGCTGAGACATACCTGTGGTGTTGGGCGTTTTCTCCTCAGGTATGTCTCAGATGGCCTCTGGGACACACCTGAGGCATTTGCTGGGACACACCTGAGGCGTATTCCACCGTGCCTGAGATATACCTGAGGCGTTACCTGAGACATACCTGAGGTGTTACCTGAGACATACCTGAGGCGTTTGTGCAGATTTAAGCCTCTGAGACGGCTTTTTTAACTCTTCCTTGGTGGTGTTTTTCACCAATCTTTTAATCAAAATCTTTCCAATAAAAGAGTATCTTGTCAACAACAGGAGGCAATGTGGCAGACCAGCAGCGCACCAGCTTCGACGATCTGAACTGGGGCCGATTGAATCTGGTCTCTGCACAGGACCAGTCAGTCGAGCAGAATTCCTGGAAAGTGACTTATCAGCACGGCGAGCGGGTGGTCCGGATCTCCTGCCGCGCGCTTCCTGAGCTGGGCGTTCCCCACGGCATCGACAACGACGTCAGCAGCGCGCTGATCGACAATTACATGAGCATCGGTCTGCCCGACGACGGCATCATGACGCTGGCCATTTCGGAGTTGATGCAATTGGCTGGATTTCACCGCAACGGGAAATATCGAGAGATGCTTTCGAGCAGTCTGGACCGTCTGCACACCACGTCGTATGAAATCGCTGGCGGCTGGCGCGATCACCCCAATCGGCGCTGGACTACCGCCAAATTTCACTTCATCGAGCTTCTCGAATACACCCATCAGGGCGAATCGGGCAAGTTCGATGAACGGAGCATGTTGCGAATCCGTCTGGCTGAACCGCTGGTTGCCTCGCTGCGCAGCGGGTATACCAAGCCGCTCAATATCGAATTCATGCAGTCTCTGTCCAGACCGCGGACCCGCATTATTTTTCGCCTGTTAGACGCCATGCGCTATCATCCGGAAACGCCTGACGAACTCATCGACGAATACGACATAGGGTTGATTGAGCTGGCTGAGCAGTGCAAGCTGCCCAACATTCGTCCGGACGCCGTGCGCCGCGCCCTTGCGGGACCCCACGAGGAACTGCTGCGCCGAGGTTATCTGCGGCAAGTGGTGCCTGAGGGCCGGGGGCGCGAGCAGCGCCTTCACTACGAGTTTTCCCCCGATTTCACGCCGGTCAATCCGGCTGTCCTGCACCGACTACGCATGCACGGCGTGACCGACGGTGTATCGCGGCAGCTCGCCCGCCAGTACTCCACCTCAATCCTGACGGGCCGGATTGAACTGTTCGACCGACTGGTAAAATCTGGTCAGTTGACGGTTCGCAAGACGCCAGCGCACGCCCTGGTCCATCTGATCAAAAATGCCGATCAGTATCCTGATCCGGCGGCGGGAAAGGTCATCACGCTTCCCCAGGGGCCGCCACGTGCCCAGGCCAAGCAGGCCGCAGAGCCCACGCTGCCCGGCTGGTCAGAGGAACTCGCCCGCATGTCCCCAGACGAAGCAGCGGCGTTCACGGTCAAGCGCGTATCGCTTCTGTACGCCCGGAAATTTGCCCTGTCCGAACTTGACACCTTGCGCGACCTGGTGCTGCGCGGGAGGCTCAACCCTGCCCAGATCATCGAAGAAGCCCACCGGCGGCTGGCTGCCCTCGACGCTCAGGGATTCATTGACGATCTCAAGGACTGGCTGCGCTCCGAGGAAGCGGCGAGACAGGCACTGGCAGCAGGGGCCCTGACCGAGTGAGCCGCGCAAGCCCCTTTCTTCAGGGGTGGGACATGTACCTCGCCCCCGCAGGAGGGCCAGAGAGCCGAAGGCTGACCGCACTATCGTACATTGGGCCTGCATGGGGCAAGGACGTGTTCCTCAGATGCACAAGGCCCCGTCGATGTCTTCGGCTGTGACAGCCTGGTTCCCGACTTCTTGAGCGGAGAAATTTCGGCAAACGCGCGACAATGTCATTGACATTTCAATTTTTTTGGGTACGTTAAGCACACCAATAGCGTACCTGATACCTGGAATGGACCATGGGAGGTCTTATGCGCAAGCGCGTCCTGCTCCTCAGTGCTCTTCTCTTTCCTGCACTCTCGACGGTTGTGTTGCCTTAATCGGACTGGGGTAGGGTAACCATCCATGACCGACGCCAAGCCCTACCGACACCGCTTCCCAATGATCATCATCCAGCACGCTGTGTGGCTGTACCA
>NZ_JNIW01000124.1 GCF_000701425.1 Deinococcus frigens DSM 12807
CCCTGGGGGTGTGGAGTGTGCTGCGATCCTGGTTGCGTCCTCACCGAGGCATCTCACAGAGGTGGTTGCCGCTGTATCTCACCTTTTTCCAGGCTATGCACAACATCCGGTGTCGTGGATGTTCACTGCTGGAGCCGATGTTATCCTTGCTTCTGGGATCAACTCCCCGGAACGCAGGATGAGCCTCCCAGTTTAGGGGCTGCTGGGGAAACTCAGTGAAATGTTTCCAGAAAGGAAGTGACGTTCGGCGGCTGAAGTGGCGTTGCAATGCGATCGGGCGTCAGCGAAACTCAGGGGCAGATTTTTGAGTTGCTGGCGCATGCAGTCGTCAAATAGACCAGATCTCAGCGCCTATGTCGTTGTTTCCGCCTCTCTTGCACAGTATGCCAACCGAACCCAGACCCACATCGCAACGCCGATATGATTGCGTTGAGGTCGTCCCGAACGACATGGATAGTTCTCGACGGTGCGGCACTGGAACGAGCACAGCTTCGAGTCTTGCTTCCCACCCCGCTTCCTCAGGTCCACTGCGCTCCCCACTCGGCCAGCGCATGCACCACGCTGCCCAGTGCGCGGCCCTTGTCGGTCAGGGTGTATTCCACACGCGGCGGAATCTCCGGGAACACCTGACGGGTCAGCACACCCTGCGTCTCCAGCGCGCGCAAGCGGTCTGTCAGGGTTTTGGGACTGATGCCGCTCAGGCTGGACCGCAATTCACCGAAACGCCGCGTGCCTGAGAGCAGATCGCGCAGGATCAGGGTGGTCCATTTGCCGTCAATGACCGCCAACGCTCTCTCCACAGTGCATTCAGGCCGCTCATGAATCTGGGTCTCAAAGTTCATTTCCAGAAACTATAGCAACGTTTAGAAACTTCTTCACAAAATGAAACGTCGCTGATAGCGTGGATTTTCTGATGCACACCTTAAGCGTGCCAGAAAAGAGAGGCACCCCATGAGCGAACTTGTTTTGACCTACGGCGCAGGCGGGGCGCAGGGTGCGCCAGTCGCCCACGGCCTGCTGGACGCCGGATACCGGGTGCGGGCGTTGGTCACCGACGCGGCAAAGAACCAGGCGCTGAATGACGCAGGCGCGGAAGTGGTGGCGGGCGATCTGGCCGACATGGACAGTGTCCGCCGCGCAACGCAGGGCGTGGATAAGGTGTTCCTGATGCTGCCCTTCTCAGGCGGAGGCAATCCACTGGAATACGCCCAGAACGCTATTCAGGCTGCAAAAGAGGGCGGGGTCAAGTTGCTGGTACTCAACACCAGTGGACAAACGCCCCCCGAACCCACCGGCCTGCCGATGATGGATTACCGCATTCATCTGGAGCGTGGTTTACGCGACAGCGGCGTGCCGAACATCATCCTGCGCCCCACCGCCTACATGGAAAACTTCCTGGGGCCGTGGGTGCTGCCGCGCCTCCAGGCTGAAGACGTACTGGCCTACCCGGTGGCAGCAGATCGGCCCACCTCCTGGATTGCCGCGCAGGATCTGGGGCGTTTCGCGGTGGCGGCGCTGGGACGGCCCGAGCTGACCGGGCAGGCGTTTGACCTGGGCGGCCCACAGGCTCTAAAGGGCGCTGATATTGCAGACGCATTTTCCACTGCATTAGGCCGCGAGATTCGGTATGAAGCCACCACGCCCGAGCAATTCGGCGCAATCATGGGCCGCATGATGGGACCGGAAGCCGAGGCCGGAATCGTCGCCGCCTACCGGGCCGGGGCAGCCGCGCCACTGGACTCAATGGTGGTGGACATGCAGGGGGTTGTGGCGCAGTTGCCCGTGCAGCAGACCACCCTGGAGCAGTGGGTGCGCCAGCAGGTGGACCTGTTCGCGCAGACCGCGCAGGCGTGAGGGAAGGAGCAAAGATGAACGGAGCAATTCAGGCGGCTGACTCATGAGGGCCGCCCGCTTTCACAGTTTTGGCGATCCCTCGGTGTTGCAGGTCGAGGAAGTCGCCTGGCCCGCCCCGAAGGGTGACGAGGTGCTGATCCGCGTTCACGGCTCCAGCATCAACGGCACTGACCTCAACCTGCGCGGCGGTGGCCTGGGAATCATCATGGCCGGACAACTGCCCTTCACGCCCGGCTTCGATGTGTCGGGCGAGGTGGCGGGCTGCGGGCCGGAGGTGACCGCCTACCGTCCGGGGGACCGGGTGTACGCCCTGCTGGGGCATGGTGGGGGTGGGGCCGCCGATTACGTCACGGTCAGTCAGGCGCGCGTCGGACTGGCCCCTGAGAGCGTCGATCTGGTGACGGCGGCAGCGGTGCCACTATCAGGTCTGACTGCCCTGCAAGCCCTGCGCGGCGAGGGAAGGTTGCAGACCAGCCAGGAAGAGAAGCGAGTGCTGGTTTACGGCGCGTCCGGCGGTATTGGGGCTTTCGGGGTGCAACTGGCCCGAATCATGGGCGCGCATGTAACTGGCGTGGCCCGTAGCAGCAAATTAAAGTATCTGCGCGAGTTGGGCGTGGACGAGGCGGTTTGCACCGACGACATGAACTGGGATGACATCGGCCAGCCCTGGGACGTGATCCTGGACACGCCGCCCGCCCTGAAGTTCAGCGAGGTCAAACATGCCCTGGCCCCGCGTGGTGTGCTGGTGAGCACCCGTGGCCTGCCGACCCGACTGTCTGACGCCGCTGCCATGCTGCCCGGTGCGGAACCGCGTTTTGCCGCCGTGCGGACGGCAGAGCGGGGACTCGATCTGGCTTTCTTGAGCCGTTTAATCGACAGCGGCGAGCTGAAGGTGCCCGTCGATCAGATTTTCCCCCTGACCGAGATCCGCGCCGCCCACGAGTATGCAGAGGGGCCGGAAGTTCGGGGGAAAGTGGTGGTCTCGCTGGAGTGATCTCCCAGAGAGTTTGTAAGTACCGGGGTGCGACTAGCGTTGGATTCCGTTGGTGAAGTCGACAGCTCCCTGAAAATCCGAAAAATGGGGCATATTGCACCCGGAACCCCTCGGTGACATCCCTGGCGAAACTGTTCGAGTCGTTCGTGCAGTCTTCCCCAAGGGCACAAGAATTCTGATCCTGACGCGGATTTCCCTAATCGCCTGACTTTACCAACGGAATCCGATGCTAGTCATACTGACTCCGATTAATTCCTTGACAAGGGCCACCAATGGAAGAGGGTCTGCTGGGAGATGAGATCTGGCTGGGTTTCCAACCAGGC
>NZ_JNIW01000125.1 GCF_000701425.1 Deinococcus frigens DSM 12807
AGCGTCCTGCGCATCGCCCAACCGACAATCTTCCTGGAAAAGAGGTCCATGACCACCGCCAGGTACATCCAGCCCTCCTGGGTCGGCAAATAGGTAATGTCCGTCACCCACTTCCGGTTGGGCCGGTCCGCAGTGAACTCGCGGTTGAGGAGATGTTCGGCCACTGGATGGCGGTGCTTGGAATTTGTCGTCGAGCGGAATTTCCGCTTACAGCGCACCTTAAGGCCTGCCGCCTTCATCAGCCGGGTGATCCGCGCCCGACTGACCTGCAACCCCTCGTCTGCCAGGACTGCCTGGACGCGGGGGGCACCATAGGTGCCCCGGCTCTGATGATGAATCTTGTGGATCGACGTCGTGAGGGTCACGTCCGCCTGGACATAGCGGTTCTCTGGCCTTCTCCACCACGCAAAATAGCCACTGACCCCGACGCCAAGCGTCCTGCACATCAACTCGATCGGGAATTCATGACGATGCTGCTCGATAAACTGGTAGATCAGTTTTCTTTGGCGAAGAAGCGGGCAAGCGTCCTCAAGGGCGTCTGTTCTGCCCAAGACAGGCCACAGCTTTTTTCAGAATATCGCGTTCCTGACGGGTAATTTCGAGTTCTCGTTCGAGCTTCCTGAACCGCGCTTCTTGCTCACTGAGCGCCGGGACCCCCCGTCCGGTGAACTGGGGGCGGCCCGCCGCCCCCTTCTGCTCGTGTTGTTGCTTCCAGCGCACCACCAGGTAGGGAGGGCTGCCGAGATTTCGGGCGATTTCCGCGCAGCTCTTCTGGCTGCTGATCACCAGGCGGACGGCCTCTTGCTTGAACTCGGCAGTGTACTCGTGTTTGCTGGCGGTCATGTCAGTCTCCATTGTCCGTCAGACTGAATCCCTCCTCCACAAAACCCTAGCAAGATCAGGTAACGCCGTGGCGCGTAAAGTCCCGGTCTACCGTCTCGAACCAGATGGTGAGGCCGGTGGCTTCTTCAAGTATGCGGAAATGCCCGGTCAGGGTGGCATTGGGATGGGTCTCCAGTTGTTTCAAGAGCTGTTCTTCGTAGGCCGCCATACGGCCTGTGGGCTTGACCAGGACATGCAAGGTGTTGTTGCGGTGTTGTTGCGGTGCCGTTCCAGATACCGCTTCACCGTGTCGACCTGAACGGAGAAATGACACGCCGCTTCTTCCGGTGTTGCCCCAGCAAGGACCGAGCCGTCAGTCCGAGTCCGAAATTCCAACTCGGAGCCGTCAACCCCTGCCGTATTCGCAAAGCCAGGATGTCAAACACTCTAGACTTTCAGACCCTGATCAATTCAGCCGCAGCCAGTAATACTCGTGCCGCCCCATGATGATGGTGTACGGCCCCTCGGTCACTGGCGGGAAGGGACTCGCGCCGGACAGGGTGACGGGCGTGCGGCCCACATGCTCGCTCAGGTTGAGCGTGGTGGCCTGGGCATTGGCCCCGAAGTTGCACACGATCAGCAGCGTCTCGTTCTCATGGCTGCGGGTAAAGGCCAGCACCGAGGCGTTATCGGTGTCCACGAACTTCAGATCGCCGTGGGCAAAGGCCGGATGCTGGCGGCGGGCTTCAAGCTGGCGGGAGGTCCACTGGAGCAGGCTGCCCGGATCGCGCTCCTGCGACTGCACGTTGACGCGCTGGTAGCCGTAGACCGGATCGCTAACGGGCGGAAAGAAGCAGTCCGATGGCCAGGCGGTGGAGAAGCCGCCGCTGATGCCCGCGTTCCACTGCATCGGGGTCCGCACGCCGTTGCGGTCAGCCAGACCCAGATCGTCGCCCATGCCGATCTCATCGCCGTAGTACAGGATCGGGCTGCCAGGCAGCGCCAGCAGTACGCTGTTCAGCAGCTCGATGCGGCGGCGCTCATTGTTCAACAGCGGGGCCAGGCGGCGGCGAATGCCCACGTTGATCCGCATGCGCGTGTCGGGCGAGTACGCCGCATACATGAAGGAGCGCTCGTCGTCATCCACCATCTCCAGCGTCAACTCGTCGTGGTTTCGCAGAAAGGTAGCCCACTGCCCAAAGGATGGGATTTCCGGCAGGCGGTCCATGATCTCGCGGATGCTGGTGGTGTCCTCCTTCTTGAGGCTCATGTACAGGCGGGGCATCACCGGGAAGTTAAAGCACATATGAAATTCGGGGTCTTCCTCGGTGCCGAAGTACTCTGCCACGTCTTCCGGCCACTGGTTGGCCTCGGCCAGCAGCAGCCGGCCAGGGTACTCGGCGTCCACCATGCGGCGCATTTTCTTTAAAATCTCGTGCGTTTCGGGCAGGTTCTCGCAGTTGGTGTCCTCGCGCTCAATCAGGTACGGCACGGCGTCCACCCGGAAACCGTCCAGACCGGTGCCCAGCCAGAAGCGCCCGGCGTCCAGAATCTCCTCGATCACCCTGGGGTTGTCGAAATTCAGGTCCGGCTGATGGGAGAAGAAGCGGTGCCAGTAGTAGCGCCCACAGACCTCGTCGCGGGTCCAGTTGCTGGTCTCGGTATCGGTGAAGATGATGCGCGCCCCGGCGTACTCGGTGGCGGTGTCGCTCCAGACATAGTAGTCGTGATACTCGTTGGGGCTGCCGTCGGGCAGGGTGGGGCCGCGCCGCGCCGCCTGGAACCAGGGATGCTCGCTGGAGGTGTGGTTGGTCACCAGATCGGCGATCACCCGCAGCCCGCGCGAATGCGCCTCGGCCAGAAAGAACTGGAAGTCCTCGATGGTCCCCAGGTCCGGGTGAATGCCGGTGTAATCGGCCACGTCATAGCCGTCGTCGCGCAGCGGGCTGGGGTAAAAGGGCAGCAGCCACAGGCAGTCCACGCCCAGGGTCCGCAGATAGTCCAGCTTGCCAGTCAGGCCGGGAAAGTCGCCCTTGCCGTCGCCGTTGCCGTCCGCAAAGGTGCGGACCGACAGCTCATAGAAGACGGCGCTCTTGTACCACTGGGGCGGGGTGTGCTGAGTCATTGCCCCCAAGTGTAATAGAAAAGCGCTTTGGAAGCGTTGCCAGCCCGGAGGGTCAACGACTTAGGGCTTACGCGAAACTGGACAAATTTGAGATTCTGAGCTGAT
>NZ_JNIW01000126.1 GCF_000701425.1 Deinococcus frigens DSM 12807
CTCAAGGAGAAACTGGTCGGTGCCTGGCAGCGCGTCAGATACATCCAGTTGCCGCGCCGCTTGATGGACTCTAATTTATGCCGCGATCAATAAACGTCTGATGCCTTATTATACACCCGATAGCTACTTATGACTAAATTTAATATATGATTGGCATCTCAAGGGTTAATCATTTAACGTGATGAATTCGATTTAGGGGAATATGAAGTGTACGAGTGTCAAACATGCAGATTCTGGAGTATGGAAAAAGGACTTTTAGAGGACAACGGGGGTGAGTGCCGAAATTTAGACCTAAAGCAGCATGGTGCAGAGGGTTGGGAAAATTGGGAAGAATACTTTCAACCACCAAGCGTGAAGTTCTTTTGTAACTTATATGAGTCTATAGTGGCGATAGAATTTCAAATTATGCTGCCCTCCACGTCTAAAGGATGAGTATTTAACGAGCGAAGTCTTTGAATATTATAACGATTTTCCAAAGAATTTTTTAAAATACTATCGAAGGGTTCCGGTGCGCACACGCCATGTATATGAATGTATTCGAGAGCAGTTCTCTCGCTTCCTGTTAGAACTAGCATCCTCTCTTCTTCTGGTAAAGCTCTGTTGCTTCGCAATTGAGTATTATCAAGTTGCTGATGCCAAAGATAAATCATAGCGTCTTCATATCGAGATCTTAAATTTATCTCAATATTTACGATATAGTTATATACAAATTCTAAGTACTTACGCGCCTCACCTTCTGAAGGTATTCGCCCTTCGTGTACTGCGGAATTGCGTAACTCAATTGCGTTAATTCTCGATGTAATTTTAGGTTTAAGTGATGGCGCTGATTGTTTGTGTTCAATAAGATATAATCCAAGAAATAATCCAGTACGGCGTTCAGATAGCTTGATATTTCGCCAAGCTAGTTCCAACTCGTCGAAATCTACTCCTGAATCTACCATAAATAAACGGCAATAATAACCCATAAAACTTTCTAAAGCAGTTGCGGCTGACATAACTGCTTCTCGCCAATATCCGTCAGAAAATGCATATAGAGAAAATTCAAATAAAATTTCAAACTGTTGATTTTGAATTAAATATATGTACTGGTGTCCACTTGGACAAGTTACCTTGAAGGTATTGGCGTTACCAAAGCTAATGAAATTAGAATTGGTACCATCAATCATGCTTGACTTACAGATAGGACAAACAGTTAAGTGGTGCATTAGTCCTCTACCTTAGGCCAATTTAATTTCGAAGTAGACTGAAGTCCCCACCTCAGCGGCCTTCGACGGCCAAATGACACCCCGCCTCTGTGTGGGGTGTTCTGTCAAAACTAGCGCACCAAATAAATAAGTTGAATCTTGGCACGGTCTCACAATTCAATTCTTCGCCCAGCACGGCGCTGGGCAGCAGCACGTAGACGAGGCATTAAACACCGCTGGGGCCTGGGAGAATCCGCCTACATAATCCACTTACCGCCCTATCTGGACCCCCTAGAGCCGCGCTGGGCGCACATTCAAGGGGTGTGTGAACCGTGTCTATTTATGTCAGGTTTTCGTGACCTTCTGGGCGCACGGTTGCGCGGTTTCTGCCGTGTCCTGGGCATGTTCTACCCGCTGAGCTGCACACCTCGCCCCCAGCGGGCGCAACTGGATAGCAACTGGGGGGCAACTTTCCACCCCCTGCCCCAGTTTTGACGCAACTTTCACTAATTTTCACCCCTGACGGTAGGCAGCACTGGGGTTAGTCTGGGGTATGGGAACGGGCCGGGATTATGTGCGTAAGGGCGACCCCTTCACCCTCAGCGTCAGCCGGGGCGAGGGGCCGCCCTGCGTGATCCACTGGGTCAAGAGCAGCACCGGGCGTGAATACTTTACGCGGGTGCCGGTGCACCGCTGCTACAGGCTCGACGCGCTCATGGTGGCTCAGTCGATCAGGGAACACGCCCAGCGCGTCGAGCAGCACCAGGGCGAGGCAGTCGACGCGCTCAACCTCGCCCCGCTGCTCGCGTTTGACTGGCACCCTGAGGGGCGGCGGCTCAGCGTCAGGCAGCACCATGAACCTAAGCAACTGCTCGCAGAGGTGCGGGTGAGTGTCCAGACCACGCGCACCGGGCGGGATGAGGCCCCAGGTATGCGCTACTGGCTCACCTGCCCCAGGTGCTCGCGGCGGTGCGGTTCGCTGTTTGCCTCGCCCTGGGATGGGCACGGGGTGAAGTTTTCAGGGCGAGCCGTGACCGGGTGCCGGGTGTGCCTGGGCCTGACGGATGAATCGAGGCAGAGCCATAAATGCCTGCACTGGGCGAGCGCGGTCATGGGGCAGCGGCCCTATAAGGTTGACCCCAGCGGGCGCTACAGGCGGCGGGGGTTCATGACGCATGAGCGGGCGCACCGGGTATTCATGGCGAGTTTTGGGCGGGCCTTTAAGGGCCTGGGCCTGACCATGCCGGGTGAGGGATAGGGCCGCGCTGTGGGTAAAAACCTGGGGCCAGATGGCCCTAACTTACGCTCAATTGAGCCTGGGTTTTCTGCCCGTTCAAAATGGGAATTACGGTCATCTGACCGTAGTTTTCTGCCCGTTCAACGGGCAGTATTCCCGGCGTTGCTGTCCTGTGCGCACTTTGATTTGAAACAGCGAGTGAGTCACTATCCGATTCGGACAGTGACTCGACACCTGCGGATATTCCGCACCTGACTGACTGGCGAATTTCGCCAGTCGCTCGACATTCTCCGTTTCATTGGAGATTGCTTGAGGCCCCAGCATGGGGTAACGACAAGATCGATACTGGTGGCGAAGTCAAAATCTGGCCTTTTCATCGATAGACGCCGGTGGCGCAGTGGCACAAAACACTGTTCTGGGAGACCGGCATCTGAC
>NZ_JNIW01000127.1 GCF_000701425.1 Deinococcus frigens DSM 12807
CTACTGAGATCGGCATTAATCCGCGCCACGGGCGTTTCAACGGTCTGGCGCGTTTCGGTTTTGCGCTCGTCCCCCTCATGCCGCAGCAACAGCCGCTCCGGGTCGCTGCCGTCGTCAAACATTACCACCGCCGTCCGCACCGCCGCGCCGCTCTGAATCCAGGCCCGGTCAGGCCACGCACGGAAGATTGACCCCGTTTCCAGAATCCGTTCCAGCACGCGGGCATTCTCGCCCCCAGCAATACTATTTGTGGCGATTAGACCCACCCGTCTGGTCTTCCCGTCGGCCACGTTCTCGCGCGCCTTCTCAAAGAAGAAGCACACGAAGTCCGAGAAACCAGGAATCCGGCCCTCATACGCTTTGCGGAGGCGGTCCACATACTCGCCGCCCAGTTGCTCACGCATGGGCGAATACCCCAGAAAGGGTGGGTTGCCCACGATGAACTCCGCAGCGGGCCAGGTGGCGACGTTGCCTGTGGTCTGCCCAGTGGCGTCCAGTTCCATCACGCCGTCGGTCAAGCGCAGGCCGGGCAGCTTATCCAGCACGGGCGGGGTCTTGGGTTCCTCGCCCTGTTTGTACGGCCACTGTTCGCCATGTTCGCGCAGCCATTGAAGGTAGCCAATCCACAGCACCATGCCCGCGATCTCATGGGCGTAAGGGTTGACCTCCATGCCCAGCAGTTGCCGGGGCGAAACGCGCGGCTGGGGCGCAACATTCGCAGTCAGGCCGCGAATAGTGGCGCGCACCTCGGCTTCCAAGTCCAGCAGCAGGCGCAACGTGACATATAGAAAGTTGCCTGAACCCATCGCCGGGTCCATAACGGTCACGGCGGCCAGACGGTTCTGAAAGGCCGTCAGCAAGGCCACCGCCCCATCCACCTGACCCTGCCCCAGCCCACCGGGGGTGTAGAGGTTGCCCCCATGTGTACGAGCGTTCTCGATTTCCACCACCACTGGGGCCAGTTCGGCACGCAGGGTTTCCCACTCGGCGCGCAACGGGCGCATGACCACCGGCTCCACAATGTCCAGAATATCGGCCAGCGGCGTGTAATGCGCCCCAAGTTGCCAGCGCTTATCCGGGTTGATAACCGTTTCAAACAGCGTGCCAAAGATGGTGGGGTCAATCTGCCGCCAACTGCGAAGGGCCGCGTCACGCAACAGCACGATTTCAGCGCGGCTCAATGCTGGGGCGCTGGTGTCCTCGAAGACGCCGCCGTTAATGTGCGGAATGCGCCCGGCCAGCGTCACCCGGCCCACCTTCATGGCCGCAAACAGTTCCTCGCACATGGGCTGAAAGTCCGGGGCATTCCTGGCCGCCTGCGTCAGCAACCGCGTGAAGGTGCCTTCTGGAATCAGGTCCACATCCTCGGCAAAGAGGGTGAACATGGTCCGCACCAGAAAGTGTGCGACCCGGTCCGGGTTTTCGCCCCGGTCCTTCAGCGCCCCGCTGATCTTGGCCAGGTCCGCCACGGCGGCCACCGTCGCCTGCTCAATGACGCGCGAAGGGTTGAAAAACTGAGGCTCGGTCCAGACCTTCCGCAGATCGGCCCGCCTGCCTTCATTCAGCAGGTCTTCCAGCTTCCAGACCCGCGTGACCTTCTGCGTGCCGGTGAAGTTGGTATGAACCTCGATGGTGTGCATATCGGACACCACCTGAAGGGGCGGGTTTTCCAGGTCTTCACGGTAGGAAAGAAGCTGCTGATACGCCTTCTTGAGGTCCGCGCCCACGCCCTTGTATTCCCAGCCAAAGCGCCCGCGCCACCACACGTCCGCGTACCCCTTCTTGCCCGTGACCTTCGAGACGTGCTTTTCAAAGCGGTACTCGGTGCCGGAAGGGTCATGGTCTAGCGGTTTGGGAACGCCCAGCAGTTCGCATAGGTCGTTGAAATGGGACTGGACGGCGGCCTTCTCGTTGACAGTAACTTTGCGGTAGTGCGCCACAAAATCTTCAGGGGTGCGTGCCATGTGCGCCCAGTATGCCGGAAGTCCTTCGCCGGGCTGACAGCATGTTGCCGGGTCTGGCGATCTGGTTCGCCATCCCCCATGCCGCGCCCACAGGTGAGCCGCCCGTCATGCTTGCCTACTTTGAAGCAGACCCGGACACCAGCGAAGGCGCGGCAGCCTTAGCCGCCCTCGGCATCAAGCGGTGGACACAGCCCAAACCCAACATCATCAACTGATCCACCCCGCCTGCCAGGGTTGCCCGTGCCGTGAAGGTGTGGACACTCTGGCGGGCAGACTGTGGCAGCAGATAGCCCGCGCCCCAGCCTTCCGACGGGGCAGCCCCCCGACTCATCCGGCCTGGCAGGATGACCCCCCCACCGCCCCACCTTTAGGTGTGCGCCCCATGCGCTACACCATGATGGCCTCAGACTTTTCACCGCCAAAAAATCGGACAAATGGGACACCCCTTCGCAGACATGGGCCGCCCAGAACTGGACAGACTGGACACCCCCACAGGGGCGCACAGTGACCCAAATGCCACACCCCCAAGTGCAGGCGTGGACGCGCCAGAATGTCCGAAATGTCCGGCCCCTATGTGCGGGCGTGGGTGCGCCGGAATGCACGAAATGGGAGGCCCCCAAATGCGGGCGCGAGTGCTTCAGAATGTTAGGAATGTGAGGGTGACCCGGTTTTGCGCAGATGGAGATAAGCCTCGAAAATAGGAGGCACCATCATGACCCACCGCAGAATCCATTCCGCCGAATTCAAAC
>NZ_JNIW01000128.1 GCF_000701425.1 Deinococcus frigens DSM 12807
GTCCTGGCCTTGATTGGAGCCAAAGACGTTCGCCACGCGGCACTGGCCGAGCGTTGCCCTGGCAACGCTCAGACGGCTTCCGTCATCCGCCAGATTGAGCGATTCTTTGGCAAGCATCCGCTGTATCCTCTGGATGTCGCCCGTCTGGTGCTGGCCCTGCTGCCTGACAAAAAACGGCGGGACTTCATCGTGGACCGCACCAATTGGAAATTGGGCAAGACCGACGTGAACGCGCTGGTGCTGGCGGTGAACTGGCGGGGCGTGGCCGTGCCACTCCTGTTTGAGTTGTTGCCGCACAGCGGCAACAGTGATACGGCTACCCGTCTGGCCCTACTTGACGACGCCCTGAAGCTCCTGGAATGCCACGAAGTCGCCACGATCTATGCAGACCAGGAATTCATCGGCCAGGCATGGATTCAGGGTCGAGCTGAACGGGGCCTGCCCATCACCGTGCGGCTGCGGGTGGACACCCGCCTTGATGGCCTACAGACGGGAAAGAAAGCCGTGCTACTCGATGGCGTGGAGGTGTACGGGCTGCCGATGAATGTGGTGTTGACCCGGACGCCGGGCGTGGAGTGTCGTGACGCTGGGCCTCCGGTCGCTCGTCCGGGCGTCTTCCCGTCAGGTTGGGGCTTCGGTGGATGAACTGCACCACCTCATTCGACTCTGGACGCCGCACCAGACGATAGGAGCGGAAAGTGTCGGGTACTGAGGTCCGTCAGACTGAACCCCTCCTCCACAAAACCCTAGTCAGACGAGATGTTTCAACCCTTCGAAAAACTGTCGGGTACTGAGCTCCAGGAGAATCTTTGGGTTTCATTAATATAGAGCGATCTGTAAGGAAACTGGAAGACCCTGTTTTCCGCTGCTGTGGCCGGGTATCGGCCCTCAGGTCAATCGCTTTTGCCAGTCGGTCTGAACGCCAGGCCGCGCATGGTCCAGCAGTTCGGTCAGCCGCGCGGGGTCCAGAGGCCGGGCAAAGTGATAGCCCTGGCCGAAATCGCAGCCGAACCCCCGCACCGCCTCCATCTGCGCCTCCGTCTCGACGCCCTCAGCCACCACCTGGAGATCGAGGGTGCGCGCGATGCCCACGATGGCCGTGATCAGCGCCACGGCGTACTGCGGCGCGCGGCGTGGAGAGGCGAGGTCCTCGATGAACGAGCGGTCGATCTTGATGCAGCCGATGGGCAAATCACGCAGGTACGCCAGCGAGGAATAGCCGGTGCCGAAGTCGTCGATGGTGATCTGCACCCCCAGCCGTTGCAAGTTGCACAGGGCCGCCTGCACCAGGGCCGGATTCTGCATCACCGCACTCTCAGTCAGTTCGAGTTCAAGTTTGTGGGCCGGCAGGCCGCTGAGCAGCAGCGCCCCCTTGACCTCATCAACGAAGTCAGGCTGCGCGAACTGAATGGGAGAGACGTTGACCGTGACCGTGCCGGCCCAGCCGTGGCCCTCACGCCAGCGGCGGGCCTGCATGCAGGCCCGCTCGAGGACCCAGCGGCCTACCGATACGATCTGGCCGCTGGACTCGGCGATGGGAATGAAAACGGCGGGCGAGACCACGCCGAACTCGGGGTGGGTCCAGCGCAACAGGGCCTCGATCTTGCTCATCTCACCCGTTTCCAGGTGATAGATCGGCTGGTAGACCAGGCTGAGCTGCTCCAGAGTCAGGGCCGACTGGAATTCGCGGGTCAGCAGGACCGTGTGCTCCAGTTCGGCGTCCAGCGCGGCGTCGAAACGTCGCACGCCGTTGCGCCCCGAACGTTTGATCTGGTACATCGCGGCGTCCGCGTGTTTCAATAGGGTTTCCGCGTCCTGACCATCATCGGGATAGACGCTGATCCCGATGCTGGCGCTGAGCTGGATCTGCTGGCCGCGCACGGTGAAGGGCACGGCCAGTCCGACGAGCAACTGCTGAGCCAGCACCGTGGCCCAGGTGGGGGAGGTGCCCTTGACCACCACCACGAATTCGTCCCCACCGATGCGGGCCGCCAGATCCCCTGTCTTCAGCGCGCCCTGCAAGCGGTCCGCAAATTCCCGCAAGACCTCGTCGCCCACGCTGTGACCCAGGGTATCGTTGATCATCTTGAAGCCGTCCACATCGATGAACAGCAGCGTGAAGGCTTCATGGCGTCCCACGGCCTCGTTCAGTTCCTGCTCCAGGCGCAGGCGGCTCGGCAAACCCGTGAGCAGGTCCGTGTGGACCAGCCGCTGCAAGGTCTGGGCCTGTGCCTGGATACTGGACAGCCGGTCTTTGTAGCCGATGAACGCCTGGGTCAGGGTCAGCAAGGTCAGGTTGGCCAGCAGCATCTCGATCAGTGCGAACAGTACCCCGACGGTCTGCGCGGTCCAGCCGTTGACCGCCGCGTAGCCGACGCTGCACAGCGTCATGGCCGCGAAGAAAATGAAGGTGACGTTGCGCGCCGCCTTCAGGTTGGGAATGAAGAGGGAGAGCACATAGACGGCTGGAATCCAGAAGAATGATTCGGTCATCTCGACCTGGATGGACAGGCCCGGCGGGAGAAAGTACAGCAGGTAGCTCAGCTTGCCCAGGAAAAACAGGCAGGACAGCAGCACCAGGG
>NZ_JNIW01000129.1 GCF_000701425.1 Deinococcus frigens DSM 12807
GGCGAGAGAATGGCAGAAACCGCCCCACGCGAGCAGGTCAAGATTTATCGTCTGGGACGCTGCTCCCGCGCTATTCATAGGTGCAACTCCTGAGCCAGGTGCAGCGCGAACAGGAATTCTCCTTGAAAGGAACCTCACTAGAGAGGTTCGCTCAAGCTGCCGCGCAGCGTCTGACCGAAACAGTTCAGGCCCAGGAGATGACGCCCGCGCAGGTGCGCGAGTCTGCCGCCGAGCTGGGACGTGAGGCCGAGCGCCCGCTGAACCTCTAGGTCATCACCGCTGAGCGTCTTAACCACGACATAGAGAGCGCGGGGCGAAGAGAGCCTCAAGGCTTCGAGCGCATGTTTCAGGAAACGGGCGATCCAGCCAGCTCAAAGCTGCTGCAAAAAGCCGCTGAGAATTTAGAGCAGCGCGGCCAGGACCCCGATAAGCTGTATCTCACGGTGGCCCAATCGGGACAGCAGCACGAGGGACAACTGGAGTTCAAGACGAGCCGTGTGTGCGTGGTGGCCGATGACCAGGGGCGGCACCTGGCAACCCCCGCGAGCAGCTTGAAAGGGGTGGCCGTTTCTGACGAAGACCGTGTGAAATTTACGGCCAGCGAACCGCCGAGGATTCAGCGGCAGCTTGATTACTAACATCTCAGCAAAGGTAACCCGTAGAGTATATCCCTGTATAAATATATTTATACAGGGATATACTTATGCATAAATATATTTCTGTGTTTCTTGGGATGCGTTCTAAAACTTGGCTGTGCAGGTATAGAGCGATGTGCTTTTGCTGTCGTAGTCGGCATACATAAACACCTCGCCTGACAATTTGCTGCTGGCAATCAACCAGAACGACGTGTCGCTTCTGCCTACCTCGTATTTCTGTCCCACCAACTTCCCGCGCTCGAAGCCGTTGACCGCCTGGGTGTAAAGGCTGTTCAAAAGCTCCTTGCCGGAGATGCCCGGCTGCGTGAAGGTCTCCCGGTCATAGTTCATGACGCAACGGGCCTTGGTGTACTGCGCCACCTTGCGGTCAAGCAGGGTGCGGACTGCCGCCGTTGCTGGCTGCTGGGTCTGGGCTGCGGTCTAGGCCCCAACGGTGAGGACAGCGAGGGCGAGAAGGTGCGATTTCATGGCGTCCAGCATCACGGTCAACACAGAGGCGGAAAGCGGCAAGGTCTGTAGAAATATATTTCTACAGAAACACTTTTCTGTACAAGGATATTTCTATAGGAAGACGCTTGTATATTTCTGTAGAAATGTAGTAATATACTTCCATGAAAATGATAGCGGTACTCTCCAAAAAAGGCGGCGTGGGTAAAACCCTGCTGAGCATGGGGCTGGCTCAAACCCTTGCTGCACACGGAAAACATGCAGTGGTCATAGACCATGACCCGGAAGGGAGCGCAATCGGCTGGCGCTTTAATGCTGAGGAAAACGGGCGGGAGTTGCCCTACCAGGTTCTTGCGCCCGTTGATGTGGTGGCGGCAGCGGCAGCAGAATATGTGGTGGTGGATACTCCGCCCAACGACCTGGGAACGTTGCAGCAGGTGGCAACCCGCGCGGATTACATCGTAATTCCGGTGCTGCCAGGCAGCGGCGAGGTGGACCGTTTGCAGGAAACCATGAGGGCCATTGCCGCCGTGCAGGAGAAATTAAAAGCAGGCGTCCACATCGGCTTTGTCTTAAACCGCATGGAACACAACAACCTCGCTGCCGCGATGCCCGAAGTGATGGAAAATCTCAATTATCCGGTGATCGCGCAGATCGGGAGAAGCGTGGACTACCAGCGCGCGTTTGGCGGCCTCGTGCCTCAACACCTGACCACGCCATTTACCCAGATCCTAGAGGAGCTGGAAATTCTATGACGACGAAGAAAAAAACCACTGATCTGAGTTCCATGCTGGGAACGGCCAAACGTGCCAGTGATGTTCCGCGCCCGCAGGTGGAAATCAAGCCAGAAGTTGAGCATAAAGTTCCTGAGAAGCGCGTCACTTTGAGCCTGAATGCCGAGCTGCACCGCAGGCTCAAGACGCTGGCTTCCAGCCGGGGAACAAAGGTGCTGGAGTTGACCGACGAAGCCGTGAGCAGTTATCTGGACGCTGTTCAAGACCACTGACCAGCAAGGGGCCGCAGCCTGTGTACGACGACGAATCTTAACAGATTTATGAAACTGCCTGTCAGTTGGTGCGCCAGGCGATCAGCATTATTCCCACAGGCGGGGGCGTCAGC
>NZ_JNIW01000130.1 GCF_000701425.1 Deinococcus frigens DSM 12807
AGATCGGACAGGAAGTTCTGGCCCTGCGTCAGGGGTCTGGGTTTGGCGTCCGGCTGGCCCACCCAGGGGTACGACTTGCCGCCCGCGTAGGGGTCAGGCGGCTCCACCTGCTCGGGCGGCGGTGTTACCTGCTCAGAAGGCGGCTCCACCGGCCTGGGAGATGGAGATGGAGGCGACGAACAGCCGATCAGCAGGCCCATACCCAGCAGTATGGTGGCCAGTTCTTTCAACATTCTTTTTCTCGGCTCTGCTAATTTCATGGCTCTCCTCCTCCGCTTCCCGACTTCTGTGCTGGCCCCAGTACCCGGTCTCAGTACCTGGTTTCAGTACCCGGTCTCAGCGCACGATCTCGATGCCCGCGATGGAAGGATAGTCCACCGAGGCGCTCAGGTTCAGGGTCAGCAGTCCGCCCGTGACCTGCACGCTTACCGTCTTGACCAGCGCGGTGTTGCCGCCCCCGGCCTCCTGCACGATGTCCAGATTGGACAGCACCTTCTGGCCCTCGGCGAACACGTCGAAGATTCGCTTGCCCGCCACGCTGTGCGCCAGGTCCGCGAAGTGCAGCCGGAGCGTCTGCGGACCGTTTTCCAGCGGAATGTTGAAGCTGACGGCGCGTGGCATGATGTTGCCCACGTTGCCCCGGTACGTCTGATACAGCGTGTCGTTGCTGGTCTTGAGAATGTCAAGGCTGGGGTTGGGGCCGCCAGCAGGCTCGTCGATGATGGTAGAAGGCGTGAACAGGGCGTACCCGTTGCGGTCCCGGTCCGAGACCCACACGTTGCCGACAGGATCGGTGAACTTGTAGCCGCTGGCGGTCCCGACATTGATTAAAATCGGCGCGGGCTTAATGTTGCTGATCAGGTAGATGTTGTCGTTGTAGTCGTAATTGATGCCCGCGTAATCCATGATCAGCAGGTAGGTATCGGGCATGATCTGGCCACCCTGGTCCCTGGCCTTAAAGAAGCGCACATGCTGCCCGCAGGGATCGACGCAGCCATTGCTGCGGTCCTTGGTCTGGTTGTTCAGCGTGGGATCGCTGTTCTCACTATCCACCCTGAAGCCGAAGGTAGAGGCCGGGGCGAAGGTGGCGGTGGCCAGTTCGTTGGAGTTGGTGCCGTTCTTGCGCGGTAAGACCGACTGAGCGTCGATGCCCGCATGGCTCAGAACTGTGTTGGTGACGGTGTCGCCCTTGGCAAACCACCGCAACGTCGCCGTGTTGCCCTGGGTGTGGTAGGCGGCCAACTGCTGAACCTTTACTGGCCTGGCGGCGTCGGCCCGCTGCCAGTACGGCGCGATCACCTCGTCGCCCTGGGGAGTCACCCGGCCCTTCTTGTTGATGTCGCTGCCTGGCGCAAAGGCCGTCTTGAAGCCAAAGCCACGCTGCACGATGTCTTCCAGGGACGGCTCCTGCCCGCTCTCGGACTGGCTCTGCCACAGCCCCGCAAGCTGAATCACCTGCCCGGGCGCGGTGGGATCGTTGGACTCCACGGTCAGGGTGCCTGCGTGGACCTTCACGGACTGGGCAGTGAACCGCAGTTTCACGTCCTGGAATTGCCCAGGGGCGATGTCGAGGGGCAGGGTCAGAGCGGGGTCCAGTTCCCAGGTGTCCGTGAGGGGCAGGCCCGTGATCTGCAAGGTGCCGGTGCCGGTGTTGGTGATTCGCAGGGTGGCGCGGTCATGCACGCCGTTGCCGGGCGGGCTGACCAGCGAGCCGATGCGGTTGAACACCAGCCGGTCCGCGAAGGGACCGCCGTCCAGGTTGGCCAGCGTGGCGCGGCCCAGGACCGTGCCGGGGCGAGTGGCGCTGGCGCTGCTGGGGGCCGAGGCGTTCCCGCTCTTGTCCACCGCCACCACCTGATAGTAGGACACCGTTCCCTGCGGCGCAGCCGTATCCGTGTACGACGAGGCCGTCAGCGGCGTGGTGGTCAGCACCGTGAACGGCCCCCCGGCACTGACCGAGCGCGAGACGCGGTAGCCCGCCAGGTCCGGCTCTTTGTTGTCGGCCCAGTTCAGGGTAATCCCCGCGCTGCTGGCCGTGGCGGTCAGCCCCTGCGGGGCCACCGGCGGCACCGAGTCCGCGAGTTCGCAGGTCACCTGGGCGTCGGCCCAGTCGGCGTGATCGTAGGCGATCCCGTCCCCGGCATTCGTCACCACCAGCCGCAGCTCCTTGAC
>NZ_JNIW01000131.1 GCF_000701425.1 Deinococcus frigens DSM 12807
GGCGAGAGAATGGCAGAAACCGCCCCACGCGAGCAGGTCAAGATTTATCGTCTGGGACGCTGCTCCCGCGCTATTCATAGGTGCAACTCCTGAGTTCGTCCGCCTGTCGGGAGGTGGGTTTTGAAGGTTCACCACCCGAAACACCGCCTGTTGTCGGTGCTGTCAAGGGACCAACGTGGGCTTTGCACATTAGGCGTCCAGGACAACGAAAAAGTGGAGTTATCAGCCGCTGAGCACTAGGCCAGGCAACGTTTGGCAAACGCCTCAACAGCTTTCAGCCAGTCGCCATGCTGTTCAAGCAGCCCCAGGTGTCCGCCCGGGGCCAGCATCACTTCCTCGGCTTGGGGAATCTTCTGAGTTATGAAGTGAGACGCCTCCGGCAACGTGGCCTTGTCATGGTTCGCCGCGATGACCAGCACGGGGACAGGGATGGTTGGAAGAACGTCCACAGCGTCGTAGCGCATCATCGCCAGCATGCCGCGTGCTGCGACAGCCGGGTTCGCCCGCAAGTCATGTTGGACAACGAAATTCAGCTGCCCCTGGGTCTCGCTTCCACCGAACTGCATAAAGTGATTTCCCAGGTGTGACAGGCCGCTCTGAAAGGCCAGCAGGTTCATCACCCGGACCAGGGGCGACAGGGCAATGGTCAAGGCACACAGTGGACGCAGCAGCGGGCCCTGGAGACGGCGCAGAACAGGCGCACCCCAGGCGGTCTGGACGGGATTGGTCGGGGTGGTGTGGATCAGAATCAGACCGACCACCTGGGGTGAAAGTGCTTCCGGAAATAGGCGGCAGAAGGTCAGCGTGATCATCCCTCCGATGCTGTGCCCACACAGGATGACGCGCTGCTTGCCCGCCAACTCCAGAACCGCCTTCAGGTGCCCGGCCAGTCGCTCCAGGTCGTACTGATGATCCAGCGGGGGGCTCGAATGTCCCAGGCCCGGCAGATCCCAGAGCAGCAGGCGGTAGCGCCCCACGAGGTGCTGGTGGGCATAGAACCACTCTGCCAGACTCAGGCCCCAACCGTGGGTGAACAGGAGAACCGGGGCACCCTCCGGTCCGTAAGCCTGGACGTGGAGAACCGCGCCATCAGGGCGCACGATGCGGTGAAGGGTTCCTGCTGGCATCAGCCGCATCTCCTGCTCACCCGCTCGGGGCCTGCGGCCCAGGAAGGGGGTGAGCACGAAGCGCCCGAGCAAGGGGAGTGCCAGGAGGAAGAGGCCAGCCACCAGCAGGCGACGGTCGGCGGGAAGGTGAAGCGCCCAACTGTCGTACCACTCCCAGACCAGCCAGGCCCCACCACCGAGCAGCGCCAGGGACCACAGGCCCATCAGCCAGACGAGGATGAGGGTGGGGGGAGCAAGGAGCATGGGCGACATCTTAGAGCGCGTGAACCTCCGAATTCTCCTCCCCAGTTTCCGAACTGGATGTGCCAGGTTTGCTTTCCCGCCGCCCTGAAGTCGTGCTGGTGGACGAGCTGCCCATACCAATGCCCCCGGCAGCGAACGTCAGAAGCGCTGGCAGGACGTGGAGGTGTTGCTCGCGGCGGGCATCAACGTCCTGTCCACGGTCAACGTGCAGCATCTGGAATCTCTCAACGACACCGTGGCCCGCCTGACCGGCGTGCGCGAGCGCATCCCAGACGCCGTGCTGCGCGAGGCGACCGAACTGGCCCTGGTGGATCTGACGCCGCATGACCTCCGCGCCCGGATGAAAGCGGGTCACGTTTACGGCCTCGAAAAGATTGATCAGGAGCTGGACAACTTCTTCACCTCACCCAACCTGAGGTATGGAAACGAAAGGCACCTAAAGCCGCCACTTTTGTGAAATGAACCAACAAGCTCATCCGCGAAGACTGGAGACACCGACAACGACAGGATTCCCCAAATTGTTATCAGACATCTGGAAGCGGCCTTAAAAGCTGGTTATCAGACGAAAACGAGGCCCATGACCGGATGCCATGTCTGATAATGGTGCTTCCTGGACAAAAGAAGCTGCTGGAGTGGGAAAAAATATGCTTGTGAAACCGATTCACAAAAGTGGCGGCAGAACCCCATTTTCGTTTCCATACCTCTGGCCGACGTGCGCGGAGATCGGCTCACGACAACGGTGGTCCGGCTGGTAGAGGCAGGTGAGCGCCAGGCGCACGAGGCAATCCGCGAAGACGC
>NZ_JNIW01000132.1 GCF_000701425.1 Deinococcus frigens DSM 12807
ACCCTACCCCAGTCCGGTTAAGGCAACACAACCGCGGCACCACCCCAGGTCTAAAAACAGGCTTGGCGCTGGCAAAGGCGCTGGATCTTGACATCATTCAAATTCTATGGGGCAAAGGGGAGCCGCAAGAAGTTGCACCTATGCCAGAAGGACGGGCGGTAACGGGCAACGAGAGTCGCGTGACCCGCGAGCACTACGAGGTGGCAAAGCAGTGGGTGGCCGCAGGCCGTGACATGACGGTGATTTCTGATGCCATCGGTGTGAGTCGGGGAACGCTTTACAAGGCATTTGCGAGATTTGGAAAACAGGGCGCCCCTGGGAAGTCCAGCAAGGGGCCGGTGCATCAAGCAGCCGGGTCCAAGACCCGGACCCCCAAGGCGAAGGCCGCCAAAGCGGTTTCGTGAAGCCGAATGTTTTGTGGCCCTTCAAGATGTCGTGTTCCAGTATCCCCAGTACCCTTCCGAGGCGATTTCACAGCCTGGATTTTTTTTGCCGATCCAGATACTGCACTCTTCCGCAGGGCATGACCTCCGTTTCTGGTTGGAAAGACTCTTGAAGGAACGATAGAGAGTCTTTACACTGGGCGGGTGACGCCGCAGACCCTCCTCTCCCCCACTCCTGCCGTCGCCTACTACCGGGTCTCCACCGCCAAGCAGGGCGCGTCAGGTCTGGGCCTCGAAGCGCAGCGCGCCGCCGTGCTGTCGTTTGTGGGCGTGCGCGGTCTGAGCCTGGTGGCTGAGTCCACCGAAGTCGAGACGGGCACCAGCAAACGCCACCGCCCCGAGCTGGCCGCCGCGCTCGCCCAGGCCCGGCGCACCGGGGCGGTCTTGCTGATCGCCAAACTGGACCGCCTGGCCCGCAACGTCGCCTTCATCTCAGCCCTGATGGAATCCGGGGTGCGCTTCATCGCCGTCGATATGCCCGAGGTGGATAACCTGACGGTGCATGTCATGGCGGCTGTCGCCGAGCGCGAGGCGCAGCTCATCAGTGCCCGCACCAAGGCGGCGCTGGAAGCCGCCCGCGCCCGTGGCACCGTGCTGGGCCGCCCAGAGAATCTGACCCACGCGGCGCAGGTCAAGGGAGCCGCCGTCCAGCGGGAGACGGCGCGGCTGACCGAGCGTCCACTGCTGGGGTACGTGCGTCTGCTGCGCGACGGGGGCCACAGCCTGCGCTCCATTGCCAGGCGGCTCAACGCCGAGGGCCACACCACGCGCACCGGCAAATCGTTCACGGCGGTTCAGGTCAGCACCATGCTCAGGCGGGCTGCTTAACGGGTTCGGAGTTGACGGGACGCCTCACCAGGGGCTGACGATCTCCTTCTCTCCCATCCATTGCCTGGCAGGCAGAACTGCACCCCGCACAAGCTCCGGCACTCGCACGCCACTGCACTTGTGAAAGCGGGCCGCAGGTTGGAGGAGGTGCAGGAGATTCTAGGTCATGAGAGCATTGCTACCACCCGCATCTATGCCCACCTGGAGCCGGAACGACTTGCGGCAGCAGCAGCTTGCCGGATATTTTCTAGGGATATCACCTACTTTTTTAGACGTTGCTTTTGCAAGATTCACCGACAGCAACGGTGTTTCCTATGATAAAATAAGACTCAGGAGGTCCACCATGACTGCAACAGAACTGCGCCCAACTTTGAGCGAAGCGGAGCGTCAGCAGCGCAGAGAAGCCGTGAACTATGGACGGGCCAGCGTGCGATTAGAAGGCTTTGTCTTGGACGAGGCCTCGGAAGCGCTGTTTGCGCGCTACGTGGCTGATGAACTGACCCGCGCAGAACTCAACGCCGAAGTTCTGCGCCTCGCCGGAGTGCATGGCTGAGAAGCTTTTCAATGAAGGGCTGCTCACGGCTAACCGCATCAGCGAACTGCGGGAGCAGCCCGTTGAAGGTCAGTTCGACACCGCCCATCTGAAAGAGGTCCACCGCCACATTTTTCAGGATTTGGACCAGCATGCGCCGGGCGAATTTCGGGTAGACCGCAGCCAGCATATGAAGACCCGTTCGCTTGAAGACCGGGGCGGCGCTCATGTGGTGGGGTATATGGGCAGCGGTATGGAAGCCCGAGTAGATCAGGTGTTGGGCGAACTGCGGGATGGAGATGCACTTTGAGGGTGACCCGGTTTTGCGCAGATGGAGATAAGCCTCGAAA
>NZ_JNIW01000133.1 GCF_000701425.1 Deinococcus frigens DSM 12807
AAGGGGGAGATGCTGGCCGCCCGTTTGGGGGTGAAGGATGCGTCAATGGGTGCTGATGCTGGAAATCTGCTGGCGCTTTGCCGTACGCTATCGGTACGGCTGCCCTGTCGTTGATTGTTCATTAGAGTGATTCCTTGGCGTTGGGGTAGTTGGATCAGAGCGTTGGTCGCGCATCTGATCAACTTCGAGTTCAACAGTAGCACCCCACCTCGTGTGGGGTGTTGCTTATTGGGCTGCTGTGGGCAGGCATGGGCCGTTTCTCCCAGGGCCAACTTACGTCGCCTCAAAATGTCGATCCGTCTATCAAATGACAAGCAACGAGCCGGATTCTTCTGTTTTAGACGGCCTGCCAAAGCTCTTTTCGCCTTCCACATCCTTCGGCAACTTTGCATTTGAAAAGCCGGAGGCCCGACGTAAGTTGGCCCTGCCGTTTCTCCCGTTCCAGGCCGTGGAAGTGGGCTGCTGTGGTATCCTGACGGTGCTAGGGCACACGCTGACTCGGCTCTAGTTCCGCCGGTTTTTCCGGTCCCAGCCAAGCGCAGGGACAGCCCCTGACGGGGTGAAGAGACTCAGCCTCGCGCTTGCCGCGACTCCCGCAACGGCCCACACCTTCTGGTGTTGGGCTGCTCGGTTTTGTGGGCTTGGCTCAAACGGCTCAGCGTGGCGGACGAGTGGTGATGTTGTGCTGGGCGTTTCTCAGCAACAGGCCGAATCGAACCTTCTGGAGCTTGTCCTGTTGCTCTCGCAGATAGGCCGACTGCACCCTCAAGCGCAGGCCCGCCCGTTTCCCCGTCTTGGACAGGGAAAAATAGACGTTGTACTTCTCGCCAGTGGACAGATCAACCGTCACGAAATTCTCCTGCTCCCCGAAATAGCACTGCCGATTGAGCAGGTCTTTGACCAGGGCGGGCAGCAGCAGCGAGAGCTGATAGCGCTGTGGATCGAAGACCCGGACCTCTCGCACCGTCTGGGAGATGAACAGGGCCGGGTCATACGGCTCGCCCAGGGCTACCCCCTTCGTGTAGCAGTGGTCATCGAACAGCACGCGTACGGCGTAAGAGGCGGACGCGCTAGTTTTGGGGTCTACCGAGGTGTAGGTGTGGTCAAAGCCGTTCAGATGCCCCAGCGTGTACCGCTTGCCCTGATGGGTGAAGTCGGGGTGGTTGACATGGGGCGGTGTGTTCGGGTTTGTCATGGGGAAGTGGGGTGAAGACGCCCTGTCCATATCACGGAATGCATAGCGTTGACGGCGGCTGTATTCGGCGCTATCTTAGAGGAATCAAGGCGGCCTTCGGGCCGCTTTTTCCGTTCCCAATAGCAACCTCAGCACAAGGGGAAAGTCCTGCACCACCTTCTGTGCTGATTCTTTTTTGTTTCAGGTCAGCGGCTCTAGGTTGCCCGCTTCTGCCAGCTTCACCAGCGTGTCTCGGCGGATCACGTCGCCCTGGGCGGTGTTCCACTTGTCCTTGCCGTCTTCGTGGATGAGCTGGATCACCTCGCCCTGGGCTAAGAGGGCTTCCATGCGCGGGTAGTTGGCAGCAGGCCAGCGGAAGCGGTTGCGGGTGCGCTGGTCAATGCTGGCCGACAGCACCCGGAACGCGGTCACATCTTCTAGGCTCTGAGGCTCTGACGGCGTGCTGAGAAGGGCAGGACTGGCAGCAGCAGCACGGTAGGCGGCGGCCAGCAGCTCGCCCGGTGTGACGCCTTCCAGGGTGGCCCTCGCCTCTACCGCCGTCCATACGGCGCGCGGCAGGGTCACGCGCACCGTGATGTTGTCTCCAGGCTTGCGCCCTGCACCTGTTCGCTTTCCGCCTCTGCTGATCATGCTTTGATTCTAAGTGCACAATCAATCTCTGAATCCGCGCAAACAATCAAAAATAGTTTGATTATTTGTAATGAATCAAAAAACGCTCTCCCAGAGGGCGTATTCAGACAGATTGATTATTGACAATCAATCAAATAATGCGCCCCTGGAGAGGCGCATGGAGGACGGGCGGGACGGGTAGAGCCGCTCCCCCTACCCCGGCTCAGTCTCCAGCAGCGCTGCCATGCCTCAGCGCTCGTCCGGCCCGGTGGCGGACGGGG
>NZ_JNIW01000134.1 GCF_000701425.1 Deinococcus frigens DSM 12807
CTCCTCAAACCACCCTTGAAGTTGGCTGGCAGCTCGTTTTCCGTCCGCCCTCATAAAATTTGTCAGGCCGCCAGGGCTCAGGGTATATTTTACGGCTCGTCCGGTACGCCATGCGTTCAATTCCAGAACAGAAGAAAAGTGCCGTCTGTTCTTTCAAACCACGCAACGCGTCTTCTTTGCCGGTACTTCCACTCGGATTAAAGTGGCGAGTTTAACCGCAAGCCGGATCAGTCTGCGTATGCTGCTCGGGTTGAAGCTTACCCGGTGGTCCCTCCTCCCAGCCTCAGCCGCAGAGGGCGGGATCAGCCGAACTTGAGGGGCTGTTCCTCGCCCGCCGCCGCAACCGCGCCCAGCAGCGCCACCGGGGCCGTTTCGGCCCGCAGAATGCGCGGTCCCAGCGTTACCGCGTGCGCGCCGCGCTCGATCAGCCCGCAGACCTCAGCGTCGGTCAGGCCGCCTTCCGGGCCAGTCAGGACGGTGACCGGCGCGGACCAGTCCAGCAGCGCAACGATGCGTCCCGCCGAACCGGGCTGGGCGACGAAAAGCTGGCCGTCCCATCGCAAGTCGGCCAGGGGAATGGGCGCAATAACTTCGGGCACCACCGCGCGGCGCGACTGCTTGCTGGCTTCCTCGGCCACTCGCCCCAACCGCAACAGCTTCTGCGCGCCGATCTCGCGGGCGTCGGCGCGGGCGGTGACCAGCAACTGCACCCGCGCCACGCCCAGTTCGGTGGCGGCGCGCACCACGTCCGAGAGCTTGTCGCCCTTGAGCAGCGCCACCGCCAGCGTCAGGGGAAACGGTGTTTCCGCCGCGCCGCTGACCGCCTCGCCCAGGATCAGGACAGCGCGGCCCGCCTCCAGCTCGGCGATTCTTGCTCCGGCCTCTGCACCCTGGCCATCGAAGACGCGCAGCACGTCGCCCACCCCTAGCCGCAGGACATGCAGGTGGCGGGCCTCGCGCGGTCCCAGCGTCATCTGCGGGGTCAGGGCCGCGACACGAATGCGGGTATCGGTCATGGCGGCCCCTTCAGGCGGCGGGCGCGGTGGCCGTGACCATCACCCACTCGCCGTCCTCACGCACGGACACACTGCCGAAGCCCTCGCGGTCCAGGGCGTGGCGCACCAGCCCCAGCTTTCCGGTCAGGATGCCGGTCAGGATCAGCGGGCCACCCGGACGCAGCGCGGCGGCATACTCGCCTGCCAGCAGGTCATGCAACTCGGCGTAGAGGTTGGCAATCAGCACATCGAAGGTATCCTCCAGCTCGTCACCCAGGCCCAGGCTGCCCTCTGCGAAGGCCACGCGGCCCGGCAGCATGCCGTTGATTTCGGCGTTCTCAATGGCGATGGGAATGGTCAGGGGATCAATATCCAGACCCGTGGCGTGGTCTGCGCCCAGCAGCGCCGCCGCAATCGCCAGCACGCCGCTGCCCGTGCCCACATCCAGCACCCGCTTGCCACCCAGCTCCAGATCCGAGAGCGCCTCTACCGCCATGCGCGTCGTGGCGTGGTGGCCGGTCCCAAAGGCCATGCCCGGCTCGATGATCAGCGCGGTCTGCCCGTCCTCCACCTCATGGCGCAGCCACGGCGGCACGATGGTGACCCGGCCAGCGCGCACCGGCTTCAGCGTGGCCTTGAACTGCGCCTGCCAGTCCTGCTCGGTTTCAACGCGCCACTCGCCGTCCGCGACTTCACCCGGCAGCTCCTCGCGCCCGTCGAAGTAGGCGCGGATCAGCCCGGCGCGTTCCTCCAGGCCCGTCGCCCCCGCCTCCCACAGCAAATCCAGGTGCGCCTCGCGCGTTTCGAAAGTTCCGGGCAGGTGGTAGACCAGCATGGGAAGCAGTCTAAGGGTCTGGGCGACTATCGGTCACAGCGTCATTACAGCGTTCAATTAATTCTGATTTTATCATAATGGCGTTTGAATTTGGTTCTGGCCGTTTTGATGGAGAATTGCCACTCCAGTTGGACTCTC
>NZ_JNIW01000135.1 GCF_000701425.1 Deinococcus frigens DSM 12807
AGCTTTACGGCAGGCGTCTAGGCTGTGGTACATGACTGGGGTGAAGTCGTAACAAGGTAACTGTACCGGAAGGTGCGGTTGGATCACCTCCTTTAACAGGTCACATTCTTCAACACTAGATGCGTTCATAAGCGCTCCAAAACCATCATGGTTTTGGAGCGCTTTCTTCGTTGTTGTTCACGGCAATTACGATTGGGCAGTAACAGGGTATCTTACGGCCACTGCGTTTTCTTCTTAAGCTCGGCATTACACAAAGAATTATGCTTGGTCTTGATGGGGTGGTATCGTCCGTGGACGTGTTGGCGGACGAAAGCGGCGGGATCAACCGTGATCAGCGCCAGTAGACAGTGCATTCCGCCGCCGCTTTGCAGATCTCGGAGTGCTGGAGCTGGCATGTCGTGGTGTGGTGTGGTGGTTGCGGACGCGGACGCCGCCGTGCGGCACTCGGATGAATATGTCCCAGCAGCAGATGCATCTGGCTCAAAGGACTGTTGCTCTGGGCTACTGCCCGTCCAGTCCATTTGATCGTTCTGCCCGTGCCGTGTGCGCGGCTCACATCGCTTGCGCCGCACCGCCTGTTCCGCTAGCCGACAGCTCGGGTAGAGGCGGAAACAAAATTCCATGAAGGACACAGGTCGGGCAACCGCACCAAAGTCACCATACAGGCCACCCTGGGCCCGCTAGACTTGAACCATGAGCGGTGTGTCGGTATCGGAGATGTTGCGCGAATATCAGGGCTACGTGCTGGCCTACCGTCTGCGCGCCGCCGTGGGGGGCCGGGTCACGCCGGGCGGCGAGCAACTGAGCCTGCCTGAATACGCCGCTACCCGCATCGAGCGCCAGGACCTGGCCCGAAGTCTGATCAAGCAAGGACTGGATGCCGAGCGGATGCGGCGGCTGGATAAATTGTCTGACACATTGATGTTCGGCTTCTGGCTTAATCCCGCCGAGGTGGCGGCCTTTCTGCGCGCCGCCATCTATGAGGGCAGTCACCCGGCGCTGGGCCACCCAGACGCCTTCGCTGCGCTGCTGACTGCCAGCGAGCGTTCGCGGCTGGGCGACAGTGGGGTACAGCAGGTCTGCGCCCACCACCTGGCCTGTCTGACCCTGGCCGCCCCGATGCTGGACCCGGACGGCCTATCGCGCGCCTGGCAGCGCATCGAGGACACCATGCCGCCGCTGTTTCTGGACGAACTGGTGGCCACCGGCGCGGCGTGACGGGAACCCCGTGCTAGCCGGACTGTGGCGAACCCTGCTGCCCCGCGCTTGCCCTGGCTGCGGCGCGCAACTGGGCGCGGAGGTAGGGCTGTGCCGCGCGTGCCGGGCCGGACTCCATGCCCGCGTCGAGTCGCATAGCCCGCTGCGCCCGCACCCAGAGCCGCATCTGCTCACGCTGGGCCGTTACCGGGGCGTGGGCCGCCGCGCCGTCCGTGCTCTGAAATTCGGCGGCGCGCGTGATCTGGCTGGAGTGCTGGGACAGGCGCTGGCCGCTGGCGTCCCGCCGGACTGGGACGTCGGCGCGGTGGTTCCTGTGCCGCTGCACCCATCCCGCCAGCGCCAGCGTGGCTACAATCAGGCCGAACTGCTGGCCCGCGAAGTGGCCCGTCACCTGCAAATTCCCTGCGTGGACGCCCTGAGCCGCACCCGCGCGACGCGCCAGCAGGCCCGGCAGCACGCCGCCGGACGTTACGAGATGGCCGGGGCGTTCGCAGTCAAGACAGGAAGGCTTCCCTCTGGTCCCCTGCTGCTGGTCGACGACGTGATGACATCCGGCAGCACGCTGCAAGCCTGCCAGGACGTCCTGCACGCGGCGGGCGCGGCGGAGATTTACATCGCCGTGATCGCCCGCTGAATCGCTTCAATTTCATACGGACTCCGATTGGAAGGTGTTGGAAACACCTGGAAATCCGAGGGGGCGTCCAAGCATCCTCATGGGCGCTGCTCTGGACAAGACAGCGAGC
>NZ_JNIW01000136.1 GCF_000701425.1 Deinococcus frigens DSM 12807
GCCTGGTTGGAAACCCAGCCAGATCTCATCTCCCAGCAGACCCTCTTCCATTGGTGGCCCTTGTCAAGGAATTAATCGGAGTCAGTATCAGGTACTCAGATCAGCAGCGCACACCTCGCGCGTCCCGCAGTGCGGCTTCAATTCAAGCGCTTTTGCCAGTCGGTCTGCGCTCCAGGCAGCCCCCGGTCAAGCAGTTCGGTCAGGTGCTCGGCGTCCAGGGGCCGGGCAAAATAGTAGCCCTGGCCGAAATCGCAGCCAAAACTGCGGACCGCCTCCATCTGCGCCACCGTCTCGACGCCCTCGGCCACCACCCGGAGATCGAGGGTACGCGCGATGCCCACGATGGCCGTGATCAGCGCCACGGCGTATTGCGGGGCGCGGCGAGGCGCGGCGAGGTCCTCGATAAACGAGCGGTCGATCTTGATACACCCGATGGGCAGATCGCGCAGGTAGGCCAGCGAGGAGTATCCGGTGCCGAAATCGTCGATGGTGATCTCGACGCCCAGCCGCTGCAAGCCCCGCAGCGCGGCCTGCACCAGAGCCGGGCTTTGCATCACCGCGCCCTCGGTCAGTTCCAGCTCCAGTTTATAGGCGGGCAGACCGCTAAGCAGCAGCGCCTGTTTGACCTCGTCGACAAAGCCCGGCTGCGCGAACTGTACCGGCGAGACGTTGACCGTGACCGTGCCAGCCCAGCCGTGGGCCTCACGCCAGCGGCGGGCCTGCATGCACGCCCGCTCGAGGACCCAGCGGCCCACCGACATGATCTGACCGCTGGTTTCGGCGATGGGAACGAAAACGCCGGGCGAGACCTCGCCGAATTCCGGGTGGTTCCAGCGCAGCAGGGCCTCGATCTTGCTCATCTCTCCGGTCTCCAGGTGGTAGATCGGCTGGTAGACCAGCGTGAGCTGTTCGCGGGCCAGCGCCGACTGGAATTCGCGGGTCAGCAGCACCGTGCGCTCTAGCTGGGCGTCGAGCGCCGCGTCAAAGCGGCGCACCCCGTTGCGCCCGGCCCTCTTGATCTGGTACATCGCGGCGTCGGCGTGTCGCAGCAGGGTCTCCGTGTCCTGTCCGTCATCCGGATAGGCGCTGACCCCGATGCTGGCGCTAAGCTGGACCTGCTGGCCACGCACGGTAAAGGGTACGGCCAGGCCCGCCAGCAACTGCTGGGCCAGGACCGTGGCCCAGGTGGGGGAGGTGCCCTTGACCACCACCACGAATTCGTCCCCACCGATGCGGGCCGCCAGATCCCGCGTCTTCAGGGCGGCCCGCAGCCGCGCGGCAAATTCCCGCAAGACCTCGTCACCCGCGCTGTGGCCCAGCGTATCGTTGACCATCTTGAAGCCGTCCACATCGATAAACAGCAGCGTGAAAGCCTCGTGGCGTCCCACGGCCTCGTCCAGCTCACGCTCCAGGCGCAGGCGGCTGGGCAGGCCGGTTAGCAGGTCCGTGTCGACCAGGCGCTCCAGCGTCTGCGCCTGCGCCTGGATGCCCGAGAGCCGATCCTTGTAGCCGATGAACGCCTGGGTCAGGGTCAGCAAGGTCAGGTTGGCCAGCAGCATCTCGGTCAGCGCGAACAGCACCCCGCCGGTCTGCGCGGTCCAGCCGTTCAGCGCGGCGTACCCGACGCTGCACAGCGTCATGGCCGCGAAGAAGATAAAGGTGATGTTACGCGCTGCGTTCAAACTGGGAATGAACAGGGAGAGGACATAGATCGCTGGAATCCAGAAGAACGACTCAGTCATCTCGGCCTGGACCAACAGGCCGGGCACGGGGAGGTACAGCACGTAGATCAGCTTGCCCAGGAAAAACAGGCAGGACAGCAGCACCAGGG
>NZ_JNIW01000138.1 GCF_000701425.1 Deinococcus frigens DSM 12807
CGAGGTCTTCCCATCAGCTCAGAATCTCAAATTTGTCCAGTTTCGCGTAAGCCCTAAGGTGTTAGAAACACCTGGAAATCCGAGGGGGCGTCCAAGCGTCCTGATGGGCGCTGCTCTGGACAAGACAGCGAGCAGGAGAACAACGGGTTCCGGACGTGAAGTAGATGAGTCGGCGCTTCCTCGACTCATGCGCGAAACAAACGGAATTCGTAGCACACCCCTGCGGCAACGGTCACAGTCGGCCCCAGTGTGGCCGGGTCAGACTGGCCCATGTCTAAATTCAACTCCCGTTTTATGCTGGCCTGGAGTGTTGCGGCACTGTTGGCCGGTGCCTCGGCTCAGGCCGCGCCCGCTGTGACTTTTCAGCCGTTTGTCAGTGGCCTGAAGCAGGTCACGGCCCTGACCCACGCCGGGGACGGCTCGGGCCGCCTGTACGCCGCGCAACAGGACGGGCGGGTGCGCGTGATCGAGAGTGGAAAAATTCAGACCGGCCTGTTTCTGGATCTGCAAAAGCTGACCCGTTCGGGCGGCGAACGTGGATTGATCGGACTGGCTTTCGATTCTGAATACAAATCTAACCGCCGCCTTTATGTGCATTACAGCGACCTGAACGGCGACACCGTGCTGGCCCGATACACGGCCACCTCTGATTTCAGCCGCGCGGATGCGGGCAGCGCCAGGACCCTGTTCACGGCCAAGCAGCCGTACAGCAACCACAACGGCGGGCAGATCGCCTTCGGCCCCGACGGCTTCCTGTACCTGGGCCTGGGTGACGGCGGTTCGGGGGGCGATCCGCAGAACAACGCGCAGAATCTGGGTTCGCCGCTGGGCAAACTGCTGCGCTTCGACGTCTCCGGCGACGCGGCCAGACCCGCTGCCGGAAACCCCTTCGCGAACCGGGCGGGGGCCAATCCCAACATCTGGGCCTACGGGCTGCGCAATCCCTGGCGTTTCAGCTTTGACCGTGACGGCGGTGGCCTGGTGATCGCGGACGTGGGCCAGAACGCCTTTGAGGAAGTGGATTTCCAGCCCCGCACCAGCAAGGGTGGCGAGAACTACGGCTGGCGCGTGCGCGAGGGGCAGGTGTGCTACGAGAAGGGCTGCGCCGATAAGGGTTTTGTGGGGCCGGTCCTGGTGTATGGGCGCAATGAGGGCCAGAGCATCACGGGCGGCTACGTGTACCGGGGCCAGGCGATTCCCGCGCTTAAGGGCCAGTACGTCTTCGCCGACTTTGCCACCGGCAACGTCTGGGCCGCTCCCGCCGACGGCAGGAGCTGGAACAAGGTGACGCTGGGCAAGGTCAGCAACCCCAGCACCTTTGGCGAGGACGAATCGGGCGAGGTCTACGTGGCCGAATACGGCAGTGGACGCATTTTGAAGCTGGCGGGAAAGTAGGTGGGTCCAGGGGCGGCCTGCTCTGAAAGCGCACTCTCTGAAAGCGCACTTTTCATTTTGGCGCGGCAAAAGTGCACCAGTCGAAAAATGATGGGCTGATGCCTTTGAGGACGCCGCACTCAGTGCGCGTCCTTATACTGACTCCGATTAATTCCTTGACAAGGGCCACCAATGGAA
>NZ_JNIW01000139.1 GCF_000701425.1 Deinococcus frigens DSM 12807
ACCCTGTCCAGTTATGCGGATGCGAGCCGGAGAGATCAGACTGGCTTTCATGCTCTGACGGTACGCGTGGCGCATCAGCGCGCTGCAAGTCACAAACCGCTGACAAGTAAGAGGATGAAATCCCGGCGGGCAGACACGTCCATGTCACTTTGTTGCAGATACACTCATCCCGTACCCCGGCCTGAAGTCGCCGTCATGCGCCGGATCGCTGGGATCGGTGACGCCGGGGGGGGCACATCTACCTCCGCCGCGAGCAAGTGGGATCGCAGTGACGCCCACCGGGTTGCTGACGGGACCCTCCCCGCGCTGATCCTACTGGGCTTTAGCCCGGATGTCCCGCTCAGCAGCGAGCTTTTACTGGCCCAGACGGTTAGCGAATTTCTGGCGCTGCTGTTCAGATGTATCAAAATCGGCAGGCAGCGACAAACATTGCCCAGCACGAACATCAGGCCACCAATTGCACTGATCAGCCGTCCAAGCCGTTTTCCTTCATTCTTCACGCTACACAGGTTGGCGGCGTCTGAAGTCGGGAAGTTATGAAAAGGTTGTTGAGATGGTCCCATCCGAGGTGGTCGCCCCAATGGTCGAGCCTTTCTCCCAGTTTGCTGCTTAGCGGTTTGCCTGGCTCAAGCCGCAAATCAGGAGCACCAAGTCCACGCTGGCTGTTACGCTCCCTCCATGAGCATCACCCCGGATACTAAAATTGAGCGGCTGTTGCGACATCTGGCGCACCAACTCTCTCAGTATCTTCCTGAGACGCTGCTTGGCCTCTACCTGCACGGCTCTCTGGTAACTGGCGATTTCAACCCCGAGCGCAGCGACATCGACCTCCTCGCCGTTCTCTCCCATGACCCTTCCGAGCAGACGATTGAACACTTACAGGTGTTCCACAGCCAACTGAACGCTGATGAACCTGCCTGGTGTGGACGAGTTGAAATCAACTACATTTCCGTTGCCGCTCTTGAGTCCTTCCGAACACAGCCGCGTCTGATGGCCCGCATTAGCCCTGGCGAACCGCTTCACTTGGTTCTAGCGACGCGGCATTACCTGTTGCAGTGGTACATGGCCTGGTACAGCGGCGTTGCCCTGTTCGGCCCACCACCGCAGCAAATCATGCCAGGCCTTGACCGCGCTGAATTTGTCGCGGTCGTCCGAGAACATGCCAGCAACTGGAAAGTATGGATCGCTGAGATGGACCCTCACCACGCGGGGAGCCATGTCTACGGCGTGCTCACGCTTTGCCGTGCCTTATATTCCGCGACCACCGGGGAACAGGTTTCCAAGAAACAGGCCGCGAAGTGGGCAGCCTTGCAACTCCCTGAGTGGGCTTCCCTGATCGAATGGGCGGTGACCTGGTGGTACGGCCCTGGAGAAGCAAGGCCACGTCCTGATTTTTCGACCGTCAAGGATTTTATAGTGGCGGTCAGTGACCGAATAACCGATATGCGTGAGTAAGATTGGGCACCAAGAGTGGAGTGAACCCATAACTCAGGACCAGTGGGCAAGCACTTCTAAGC
>NZ_JNIW01000140.1 GCF_000701425.1 Deinococcus frigens DSM 12807
CCCGCCGTGTCGGTGTAGTGTTCCTTGATCTTCAGGTCCGACAGGTGGTAGAGCAGCCCGTCCAGGACGTGCAGCGCATCCCGCACATTCGCCGTGATGACCTTGGTGTGAAAGGGAGCGTATTGATCGCTGACATGCGTGTAGAACAGCACGCCCGGCTCCCGCCCATACTTCGCGTTGAGATGCCCGAACGCCTTTCCCTGCCCACCGGTGGGAAAGCGTTGCCCATCGGAACTGCTGGTTGTTCCGTCCCCCCACAGCGCCGCCAGGGGAATCTTCGACTGGAAGTTGACGATCTCAGCCAGACCTGCCGCATACGACTCCGGGCGAATGAACCAGTCGGACAGGTACATCAACCGCCGTGCCGTTACGCCTGGGTCCGCCGAAGCCTCGGCCATCTTCGTCAGTCCCAGGTTGAGGCCGTCGGCCAGCAGGGCCGTGAGCAGGTGGTCATGGCGCTCAACGGCCTTGCCGTTACGCAGGTCCAAGAAGGCCCCTGTGAAGCGGCACCAGGCATTCACCTCCAGCAGCAGGTCCGTGATCTTTACCCTGGGGAGCCGTGCGGCAAGGCTGCGCTGCAACGGTTCCACCTCGTCAGGTACAGTCTTGACCACCTTCCCCACCTTGAGCTTGCTTCCCAGCAGACTCACTGACGACAGCTCATCCTTCGAGAGGAGGTCCGTGACCTCGTGCAATTGCCCGGTTAACCTCGGTTCGGTGGCCGCCCAGAACGCCTCGAAGGTTTCAGGCAGATCCAGGGGAAGGTCCAGAAGCCGCCGCTGCCAGACCTCCTGCGGCAGCAGATAGGCGTCGAGATCCCTGTACTTGCGGCTGCCCTCCACCCATATGTCTCCCGAACGCAGCCCCAGCCGCAACTCGTCCAACACGCATAATTCGTATGCCTTGCGGTTCATCTCGCCGCCGCGAAAGACCTCGGCCGCCCACTTCTGCCGCACGAAACCCAGGGGAACGTGTTCGGGCAGCGTGCGCCTGTTCGCGGCGTACATCTCGCGCAGGAGGCCCACGGCCTCGACGAGAGGGGCTGCGGTTCCATCGGCCTGGAACGTGAACATGGACAGCAGCCGGGGCGCATACGCTCGAACTTTCGAGTACGCCTTCACCACATGGTACAGGGGGTCAATGTGGTTGGCGATCACAGCCTCCTGCGGATCGCGGACCGTCTCAACCAGCCGTTCCCACGGCACGATGGCCTCGATGGCCTGGTACGGATCAGCCTGCTGTTCACGCGCGGCAATGAGCGCGGCACAGACCGACTTGAAAGTGCTGAGTTGCTCCAGCAACGGCGGCCCCTGCTGTACAAAGGCTTCCGCTGCGGCCCGCTCTCCTTCCCGTAGTAGAGACACCATCAGGCGGTCATGCATGCCGAGAACCTCGTCGGTCAACGTCTCGGACAGCTCGAAGAGGCGTGCCATCACGGTGGCACGCCTCCGCTGGGGGACATAGGCTGCGAGG
>NZ_JNIW01000141.1 GCF_000701425.1 Deinococcus frigens DSM 12807
TTCATTCCGTCTGAACTGTGACGGTTTTGTGAGTGTGGCCGCCTATGCTGCCGTCATGGCCGTCTCCTCATCGCTCAGCCCACGTGTGTCTGACCTGACCCAGGGTGAGGACGCCCGCACCACGGCGGCCCAGTCGGTCCTGACCCTGACCCGGTTGGCCGTCTCCGCCCCGGACCTGGCCAGCGGCGTGACCCCCACCCTGGAACACCTGGTCACCCACACCGCCGCCGTGGGATCGGCCTACTTTCAGGTGGGCGGCGCGCAGACCCTGACCTACCAGGTGCGCGCGGCCTGGGGACAGCAGCCGCAGACCCTGGACATGCAGCGCATCGCTGTTCACGGCCTGCCTGCCGACACGCCGCTGATGCGGGCGCTGGAGACCAGCACCGGCCCACTGTTCTTCGATAACACCGCCGACGCTCCTCAGACGGCGGGCTTCCCCGAACTGGGGGTGGCGAGTCTGGCCGCCTGTCCGGTGGGCGACGCCGGGGGCCGCCTGTTGGGCGCATTCCTGATGCATACCCTGGAGCCGCACCGCTGGCAGCCCGAGGAGGCTGCGCTGTTCAGCATGGTGGCGGGCACCATTGCCGGTCTGGCTGGCCGCCTGGCCGCCGACGAGCAGGTGGTGCAGGCGCGTGAAGCGTCACTGCGGGCGCTGGGCCTGGCGTTGGAGGCACGTGACGGCGAGACCCAGGGCCACACCGACCGGGTCACCGCGCTGGCCCTACGGATGGGGGCGGCGTTATCTTGGGACCCGGAGCAGCTCCAGGCGCTGCGCTGGGGCGCATACCTACACGACATCGGCAAGATCGCGATTCCGGATTCGATCCTGCTCAAGCCCGGCAAGCTGAGTGAGGCGGAATGGACGGTGATGCGCTCGCATGTGGAGGCAGGGGTGCGCTTTTCCACAGCCCTGGATTTTCTGCCAGCAACGGTGCTGGACGTGGTATCCGATCACCATGAGCGCTGGAATGGTCAGGGGTACCCGGCGGGGAAGGTGAGAGAGGCCATCAGTCTGGAGGGCCGGATTTTTGCGCTGTGTGACGTGTATGACGCGTTGATGAGCGAGAGGCCGTACAAGGCGGCGTGGACATTACAGCAGGCGCTGGCGGAGATCGAGGCGCAGGCTGGACAGCACTTCGATCCTGAGCTGGTGGCGGTGTTCATTAAGATGATGGCTGCAGACAGACAACACTCTACCTGAGGCACAGAGGCGCTCGCGCAGGAACTGGTGCTCAAGAAGATGGTGGTGCCAGTGACCTGTTGCAGTGCAGCACCATAAGCTGCCTGTGATCATCGTCATTTCTTGACCGTGGAGCCTGCACCTCAGTCTGGATTGAATTCCCTGGCTGCTCAGTACCCGACACTTTGTGAGGGGGCTTGAAATCCGTCGTCCAATACGCGAAAATAGAGCGCGTCTCCCGTTGCCCTGAAATCGTTCAGTCTGTGCTTCGTTTCCCACTTCCC
>NZ_JNIW01000142.1 GCF_000701425.1 Deinococcus frigens DSM 12807
AGTCAAAATCTGGCCTTTTCATCGATAGACGCCGGTGGCGCAGTGGCACAAAACACTGTTCTGGGAGACCGGCATCTGACTTCGCCACCAGTATCGATCTACTAAATACTTCACTTGCTAGAACCTCTTCGCCTTCTGAATCTGACTGGTTCCTGATGGCAGAGAGCCTCTCATGACACTACCGCTACCTGAGGACCCAGTTACGGAAATTTCAGGCCAGTCATAGATCAGTCATAGACAGCGTGGCACTGTAGGGCATGAAACACGTATTGATGACCCTGGCCCTGGTGGCAGGTGCCTCGACCGCCCTGGCTCAGACCTCCCCCAAGATCACCTCGCAGAGCATCATCGTGAACCCAGTGGTGTCGCCACTGAGGGTGAATGTGTGGACGGCCAAGGATACGACGGGCACGCAAACACCGACCTATGTGGCGGGCGACCGCATCGTGCTGAACGTCAAGACGACGCAGGACGCCTACGTTTACCTGTTCAACGTGAACCAACAGGGCAACATCAATCTGATCTTGCCCAACAGGTTTACGAGCGGCGCCAACTTCATCAAGGCCAACACCACCAAGAGTTTCCCAAGCAAGGAAGACAAATTCACCTTTGATATCGCTGGCCCGGCTGGATTGAACAAAGTTTTGGCTGTGGCGAGTACGGATGAACTGGATCTCGACGCCATCGCACAGTTCAAGGAAGATCAGGAGACGGGCTTCGCAACCGTGACGATCAAGGGTGGACAGAATGGCTTGGCGCAGGCCCTGTCAATCATCGTCAAGCCGCTGGCTTCCAAGGACTGGGTGACCGACGTGGCGCAGTACCAAATCTCAGCCAAGGTGGCCACGCCGCCCGTGCCGGTGGTCTCGACCACGACCACCACGACCTCTACCTGGAAGTCCTCGTTCAAGTCGACGCTGAGCCTGGTTCGCGTGTACGACTTCTACGCCAATCAGCTCAAAGGGCAAGGCTACGAGTCTGACGAGATGACCACCTCGCGCATGCAGGTCGTGGGCCAGCTCAGCCTGCCCGGCGGCACGACCGCCAATCTGACGGTCAAGCAGCGCCCGGGAACCACCATGTACGACGTGGTACTGGTTCGCAAACAGGCTCGGTAAACTCAGCCAGTCACGTGACGATTGAGCGGATCAAACCGGTGCGGACGCGATACGAGCGGAGGGCAAGCACGTGCCGGACGAGTTGCTGGCCCATGTGTCTCTGCTCGGTTGGGAACATATCGGTCTGACCGGCGATTATCTCTGGAGAGAAGATTTGGTGCCTGTAAGCGGTAGTCACCGGGAGCTGGGACGGTAAGGTTCGATAACAACAGCGGTTTTCGCTTAGCGGAGTAAAATTTCAGAATCGTGATACTGGTGGCGAAGTCAGATGCCGGTCTCCCAGAACAGTGTTTTGTGCCACTGCGCCACCGGCGTCTATCGATGAAAAGGCCAGATTTTGACT
>NZ_JNIW01000143.1 GCF_000701425.1 Deinococcus frigens DSM 12807
GTCAATACGGCAGTACAGTGTGGTCAGGACGGTTTCAGCATCAAGAATTGGGGTCACCAACTGTTCTTGCACTTGCGAAGACCGTCCGTTGTTCCGTCACTCTCATTGCGCATCAAGCGTCTTGAGGTGAGCTGGCCGCGCAGCGGACTGAGGGGTTTCTTTTAAGCCCTTCCCTCCCCTAGCTCACATTCCCCCATCCATCCCCACCTGTAGGAGAATCCCCCTTATGGCTGCAAAAATGTATTATGACCGAGATGTGGACACCGCCCCCATCGAGAACAAACTGATCGCCATCATCGGCTACGGTTCGCAGGCGCACGCGCACGCGCAGAACCTGCGGGATAGCGGCTTCAACGTTGTAGTGGGCCTGCGGGACGGCAGCAGCAGCAAGGCCAAGGCCGAGCAGGCCGGACTGCGCGTGGCCAGCATCGAAGACGCCACCAAAGAGGCTGATGTCGTCATGCTGCTGATTCCCGACGAGAACCAGCCCAAGACCTACGCCGATAGCATTGAGCCGCACCTGAGCGACGGCAAGGCGCTGGCCTTTGGTCACGGCTTTAACGTCCACTTCGGGCGCATTGTGCCGCCCGCAGGCGTGGACGTGTTCCTGGTTGCGCCCAAGGGACCCGGCCACATGCTGCGCCGCGTCTATACCGACGGCGCGGGCATGCCCGGCATCTTCGCCGTGGGGCAGGACGCCACCGGCAAGGCCCGTGACATCGCGCTGGCCTACACGCGTGGTATCGGCTGCACCCGCGCGGGCGTGCTGGAGACCACCTTCAAGGAAGAGACCGAGACGGACCTGTTTGGCGAGCAGAGCGTGCTGTGCGGCGGCGTGACCCACCTGATCCAGGCAGGCTTCGAGACGCTGGTGGACGCCGGATATCAGCCCGAAATCGCGTACTTTGAAACGCTGCACGAGGTCAAGCTGATCGTGGACCTGATCTACGAGAAGGGCTTTGAAGGCATGCGCCACAGCATCTCCAACACCGCCGAATTCGGCGACTACGTGACTGGGCCGCGCATCATCACCGATGACACCAAGGCCACCATGAAAGACGTGCTGAGCGACATCCAGGAAGGCCGCTTCGCCAAGCGCTTCATCGATGACGCCGAGAGCGGCTTTCCCTACATGAACAAGCAGCGTACCAAGATGCGCGACCACAAGCTGGAAACCGTCGGCAAGGAACTGCGCGACATGATGCCCTTTATTTCCAAGAAAGAGCTGGAAGTCTAAACGGCTGGCGGTTCAATCAAGGCCCTCTCCCAGGTGGAGGGGGTTTTTTCTCAGTACCCGACACTTTCCACAGCCGTCGTCTGGCGCGGCGTCCAGAGTCGAATGAGGTGG
>NZ_JNIW01000144.1 GCF_000701425.1 Deinococcus frigens DSM 12807
GAGCTGCCAGAAGTCAGCCGCTTGATGTGCGAGGGGACGAGTGAAGAGTGCAGGTTTCATCCCTCTATTACAAACTGTTTAATCGGAATCCGTATCAGACCCCAATGTCTGGACGTCGCTGGTGAGAGCCACCGCAAGATTGGTGCGTCAAAGATGCTAAGCCTGAGGCGCTAGCGCACTCGCTTTTCGGCTTAGGCCACCACTCCCCCCGGCTCGGTCCCCAGGTCATTGATATTGAAGCCGGTGGCTGCTCTTGCCTTCTCGTTGAGCAGGTGCATCAGCAGCCGCCCCGGCGTCTCGATCTTCTGGCCCTTCAGCCGCCACTTCTCCAGCCGGTTGGGGGAAACATTTCCTCGCTCTCCAGCACGGGCCAGTAATGCCGCCCCATCCAGGCAACGCAGCAGGTCTTCTCTGGCCTCGCCTGCGGAGGAAGCTCCTGAGAGGCTGGCCGTGAGTTTTCCACAATTGCTTTGTCTTTGAGCGGTGGTTGAGCTTCCTTTAGTCGTCTCACCTTGAGAGTTAAAGTCTGGCACGACGAAAATCTCAGCCTCCTGCACGCTCTCGGCGAAAAAAGCGGCTTCCAGGTCCTCCGGGATGACCGGCTCGTACAGTGCGACGCTGAAGAGGGTGGCGGCGTTGCGCCTGGCTGCCGTGTCTTTGTCCAGCCGCTGCACCTTCTGGCTCCTCAGCCACAGATGCGCCAGGGGGTGTTTGAGCGCCCGGTAGAAGGTGGTCTCACTCATCCCGCACTCTCGGGCAAAGCAAAATCGCCCGCCCACCATCTGCACCACCTGTTCACGGGACTGCATGGGCCGTCCGTCCTCACTGACCTTCAGGTAACAGTGCTTGCGCAGCTCCTCGACAATGCGGATGAGATTGAGACCCTGCGAACTGGTCAGGCGTCCCCCGGCCAGGCTGGTGGTGCTGATCCCCGTCAGGATCATGCGCCAGTCGCAGGACACGCTGCGGCTCAGCTTCGTCAGGTACTGCCCGGCCTTATATGGGAAGGCCACGGGCCAGAAGGTTTTGGTGGGCGTGTAACCGCTCATGACAGGTTTGGCGCGGATGCTCTTGCGGTACAGACCAACAGCCTTCAGCGCCTCGGTGGTGTCCACCGGAGACCGCGTTGTTGTCGGGGCTGGGCAGCGTATGGCCCGTGGGGCGGCTTCTGGGTGGCCTGCACGCAGGGCGGCCACCTGGGCATCCAGGAAGGCCCGCCGGGTGGCCTCAGTGGCGAGGCGCTGACTCTGCTGGACTGCTGCGACGTTGCCACGATCTATGCAGACCGAGAATTCATCGGCCAGGCGTGGATTCAGGGGCTTGCCCAGA
>NZ_JNIW01000145.1 GCF_000701425.1 Deinococcus frigens DSM 12807
GAGGTGGGCGGGATGCATAACAGGAAAACAGTCGATGGAGCCTTAAACCGCGTAGCGGATTATGCCGCTGTCGCCTGGGGTCAGCCTGACCTGTCCAAGGAGAACCAATGTTTCAAGCAGATCAGTAATTACTGACGGCCTAGCACCATTGAAAGATTGCACCACCTGCAAAGAGGTAAGGGGCTGAGCCGCATGTCGGAGAACATCCCTTACGGCCACAATTTGTTCGGAAAGCTTCTTCGGGAAAGCATCGTCTAGATGAGCGCGCACGGCCAACGGTTTGACATCCATCTCTAAATTGCGCATCGTGTCATCGCAAGCATCCTGGTATTCGGGTCGTAGATACTTTACCCGTCCTTGAAGTTCATTCTGATGGTGAGCAGCGTTTAAGGCCGTCAAGTGAGCTAATACCTCCTGTGCGGTGAGGGCACTCGTCCAGGCATATGCGTCCTGCACCAGCACGTCAAGTTCGTCGTGCAGCGCGCCGAGTACGACGATCACCCCCTGACCGTGGATCGTCTGCTCCTTGGCGGTCAGCGTCTCGCCCGCGCGTACCTTGTTGAGCACGTTATACATGTCGGTCACGGTCAACTTCGGATGCTGTGCCAGCCGTGCTTTGCGGTGTGCGTCAAGTTCCTCAGCCTTCGCTCGGATGGTGGACCGCTGTACTAGGCTGGCCTCCGGGAAAGGGAATGTTTCAAAACAGCGTGACTTTACGTATACCGGATCGTTGCCAACGCCAAGACGGCTGCCCTGTGCCAAAGCCCAGACCATGTGGATGCGGCTGCTCAACACCCCGAGTACGTAGGCGTCGTCGTGCGCGATAACGACGAGCTTGTTATCAGGCAGCACGCTTGCATCGAGGAACTGAAAGAAGCGGTGCTTGCTAGTTTCCACGGTGGCAATGTAGCGGGGCAGACCTTCGAGTGCCGGTCGGAAGGCGCGTCGCGGTTCGCCAAAGATCCACCAATTGTCCCGGTACGACGCCCGGTTGTTCGCGTCACGCTCCGGTTTCACAGTCAGGAACACATGTTGATAGACCTCCGGGTAGCGCTCGCGCACATCGTTTTCACTCAATCCGAGTAGGTCGATCACCATCACGTCGCGCGGGCGCGCAGTCAAGTCACGCCCGTTACGGTACTCGCGGATGTGCTGCTCCAGACCAAGGATGCGGCCCAGGCCCAGGTCGGCAGCGTCGGTTTCTTTGCGCCCCGTATCAGGACCACGCGCGGTCTGACGCGGCACGATGAAGCCCGCCCCGAGGAGTTGCACACCCCGGTTACTGAGACCACTGTTGGCCTCCAGTTCT
>NZ_JNIW01000146.1 GCF_000701425.1 Deinococcus frigens DSM 12807
ACGAGTGGAGGCCGCAAAGTGTCGGTGGTGCTGCCCGCCGAGCTGGCCGAACGGGTGGAACGCCTGGCCGACGTGCGCGGAGACCAACTCACGACAACGGTGGTGCGCCTGGTGGAGGCACGTGAGCGCCAGGCCCACGAGGTGATCCGCGAGGACGCCCTGTCCACCCTGCGAACCGAACTGCTGGAGATGGTGCAGGGCATGGGCGGCCAGGTCCGCAAAGAGGTCAAAGCCCAGGGCCACCGCCTGTCGCACCTCCTGGGGGTGATTTAAGGAAGCTGGCACCAAGCGCAAAGTGAAAAGGTCTCAAAACGACTGAAAGTCCTGCTTTTCAGGCACACGACTTGCGCGTGATCTGAAAAGCAGGACTGTGGAGGACTCTGAAGAAGGAGATTGCTTCAGCGCTGATTGGTTGCCGTGGTGTTCGTCGGGTACACCCGATCGTCTCTCCGCCGCAAACCCGCCAGGCCTGCCAGGCCGAGCAGGCCCAGCCAGCCCCAATCAAAGCCGTCATCTGTGTTGACTGGAGTCGATGTTGTCGTCGTACCCGTGGTGGTGTCAGTGGTCCCTGTCGTGGTGTCGGTCTGAGCGAAGGCCGATACGGGGGCAAGTAGCAGGGAAAGCAACAGCGTGGACTGAGCAAATCGTTTCATGCATGACCCTCCAAGGCAGATCAACCAGGAGATGTGTTCGCTGGCGAAAGAAGAATGACACGCCAACTCAGCACTTTGCCTGATGGACTCATTCAGTAAATATCCACACAATCTTTAATATTTTCGGAATTGCAGGTATTTGAAAAGCGGCGATTGGGTACGACCATCCGATGGTCGGGAGCAGTTGAACCAGGAATTCCAGCGCCTCTCTCGCAACTTCGATCAGGTGGCATGCTCTCAGTGGGACTGGTATTTCCATCATTCCGTGCTGGTGGCACTGCCTCAGGCGAACACCCCTGACCCACTCAAACGGATCGTCCTGGGCTCGCTGGCTGCTGTGGGCGTCCTCCTCCTGATAGGCCGTCGGGGGCGGCGCTGAAAGGTTGGGGAAGTGCTTCGACGCGTGCCGCCACGCTCCGGCAGGAACCAGCAACAGGCAGGAAAGAGGGATTGAAATGAGCAGTGAGTTCGTCTCAGGAGTTGCACCTGCATAATCAGAAAAAACCTCTCCTGGCGGGAGAATCCCAGAGTA
>NZ_JNIW01000147.1 GCF_000701425.1 Deinococcus frigens DSM 12807
TTGTCGATTCCGCCAACCTGTTGCGCCGTATCTGTGTGCGCCCGCCCTACTTTGCATTGAAAGAACTGCACTTGGAGGATGAAGACCTGCGGGCCGAGGTTCAGGCGGAATTGCCGCAGAGCGCGGAACTGGGTCCCATTCAGGGCGCGGAACTCAGCCGTCACGCCGCCATCGCGGGCCTGTGCGTGGCGGCCCTGGCCCAGCCGGACGATCAGCGCCGCTATTATCTGGCCCAGCGCGCCAGTTACCAGGGCTTCGCGAACGATGCGCCTTACGGCTCCAGGGTCACGCTCAGGGCCACGCTGCTGGGCTTGACCCGGCGGGAGGCCACCGCCCGCATCCAGGCAGTTGTGGGTGGACTGCCACTGGCCGAGGTCGAGGTGCAGTACACCATCCTGACCGACAATGCCTTTGCCCGGCTGTTCCGCTCGCGCGAGCGCCCTGATCTCGTGGACCAGTCCGCCTCTCCGAGCGTCTCACAGCCGCTGGACCGGATGCCGCCGCTGCCGCCTGGACAGCTCTCACACTCGGGCGACACCTGGACCCGCCACATCTCCGAGGTGCCCGCCGCCGCCTGCGCCGGTCATTTCGAGCGGTATCCCGCCATGCCAGTCGCCATCCTGATGGGCCAGCTCTCACAACTGGCCGGGCTGAGTCTGGGCGAGGGCCAGCCCTTCTGGATTCCACAGGCCAGTGTCGAGGCCCATGATTTTTGCTGGGCAGGCGAGTCGGTCACCTTCGAGGCCCAGGCCACCAGGGGCCAAAGACCCCTGAACCATTTTGAGTGCCGGGCCGTGGCCTCGGGCCGGACGGTGGGCCAGATGCAACTGACCTTGCAGCGGGCTGCGGAGACTGGCTGAGCGAACGAACGTGCAGGATGTCCGTGCCCGTCGCCTGTCCCCGTTCGGGCAGATCGGTCCTGCTGTGAGCGGCCAACGATAAAAGGCGTTTTCTTCACGAAGTGGACTGACGCATCCATCCAGAGACGCGTAACACGGCTCCCTGGGCTTGGCGACGGTCCCGCATGGAGGTTCCGGGAATGCCGCACGCGGCCATCACGCCGCACGTCGCGGGGCAATGAGTTTCCCTCCATCTCGCCTCGTCCCGCCGCCGCCTGACTGGGCCTTCATTCCGTCTGAACTGTGACGGTTTTGTGAGTGTGGCCGCCTATGCTGCCGTCATGGCCGTCTCCTCATCGCTCAGCCCACGTGTGTCTGACC
>NZ_JNIW01000148.1 GCF_000701425.1 Deinococcus frigens DSM 12807
GAGTCCAACTGGAGTGGCAATTCTCCATCAAAACGGCCAGAACCAAATTCAAACGCCATTATGATAAAATCAGAATTAATTGAACGCTGTAATCATAGATTTATGAATATAGCGGGGGTCTACGGCTATGGGCTGGAGTTTCGGCGTCGAGTCGTCAATCTGGTTCTCGGTGGAGCCACGCCCGAAAAAGCCGCATGCCATTTCTCTGTACATTTTATCACGGTCAAAAGTTATCTGGAACGGCACCGCAACCACACCTTGCACGTGCGGGTCAAGTCGAGGGGCCGTCACCGGATGATGACGGCCCCTCAAGAACAACAGTTGCTGCGTCAGGTGGACTCCCATCCAAACGCCAATCTGGCCGAGCATGCCCGCATGCTCGAAGAGGCCACGGGCCTCCACATCAACTCCAAAACGGTAGGCCGGGTCTTTGCACGTCACCACATCACCCATAAAAAAACACGGGTCGCTCAAGAATGGAGTGAGGAACGCCGGGCCATCTTCCTGAACGATCTCAAACCGTATCTGCTGCACCCAGAACGGTTGGTCTTTCTCGATGAGAGTGGCCTCCAGACCAACATGACGCGCGGGTATGGGTATGCCCGTGCGCCCAGTTATCTGCGGGCGGTCTATGCGGTGCCACGAAACCACGGTCAGAACCAGAGTCTGATCTGTGCGCTGAATCTGGCGGGGCCGCTGGCCCCACCAGTGGTTGACGACCCTGTGAATGGGGAGGTCTTCGAGTGGTATGTCCGGGAAGAACTCTGTCCGGCGCTCAGCGCCGGACAGGTGATGATACTGGATCACTTGTCGTCGTGTCATCGAGCATCCATTCGGACGCTTGTGGAGGCTCGGGGCAGCACCTTGCTCTATCTCTTACCGTACAGCCCGGACTTCAACCCGATTGAATTGCTGCTTTCCAAACTCAAAGCACTCGTGCGCGGTGACGCATCGCGCACCATCCAGAACATGATGAGTCGTATCGGAACCGCTTTGCAGAAGGTATTGCTAGAGGCTATCCGGCAAGCGATCCAAAAAGCGGCTGTAATTTATTTGCCAACAGAACGCTCGCTGCCAGGAAATGAAAGCCAATCAG
>NZ_JNIW01000149.1 GCF_000701425.1 Deinococcus frigens DSM 12807
CCTCATCCACACTGAAGGCCAGCGCCACGGGTCCGATGCCGTCGATCAGGCGAGTCCCGGCGGTCAGGGGGCCAGCCTTGTTGCTGCGCCGAACAGGGGTGCCCTCGAAAATGAACGTGGCGGCAACCTGGAAGGCGTGCTGGGGGTCAGGGTCAGAGCGCTGGGCTTTTGTTGAGTCGTACCAGTACCGGATGACCGTCTGACCGTCCCGGTAGGCCACGCCCTCCGGCTCTCCCAGGTCCTCCCCGGCCACATACACGCGCAGCGCGTAGCCCAGGCAGCCGCCCACCTGCGCCACCTCGGTTTCGGTCAGGATACGGCCCACGCGCAAGGTAATGGTGCCGAAATCCTCGGCGATGTCCGGGATGTTAGAGGCGTAAAGCGCGGATACTTCTTTGTTCATGACGTAATTATAGCACTAGATGTTACTAACCTCAAGTGTTACACTAAGGATAGATGAAACAGGAGGTGTTACATTGCCAGCAATGAATGAGGCCATCAGAAACGCCGTGAGGGACGCGATGAAAGCGAAGGGGTTGACTCAGGAACAGATGGCTGAACGGATTGGCGTTCACCGCGTACACGTCAACAGAATGCTGACCGGAGCCTCCAGCGATGTCCCCGATGCCTGGCAAAAAATGCTGGATGAAGTGGGCCTGGATCTTGCACCAGTATTAAAGGATAACCCGTGAGCATGGCGGACCGTAGAGCCGTGATGGAGCTGGCCCACCGTGGCGTGACCCAGCGCAGTCTCGTGGGAGCCGAGGCCCTGATGCGCCTGCCCATCGCCGCCGCAAAGGTGCTGGAGGAGATGACGGACGGCCCAGTGCGCGCGTACATGGCCGTGGGCGTGCAAGAGGTGGCTGCGCTGGAAGCGTTTATTGCGGCACAGCCGAAGGAACAGCCGTGAAGCCGCCAGCAGACCGCCCGCCCGTCTGGGTTGCCGTATTCACCTGTATGTGCGCGGGCGGCGGGCTGGCGCTGAACAGCACCATGAATGACACGGAGGCTTTCACGCTGGCGCTGCTGATGGCGTCGGTGGCCGTTGGAGCAGTGGCGTGGCGGG
>NZ_JNIW01000150.1 GCF_000701425.1 Deinococcus frigens DSM 12807
GTTCGCGCTTTGTTCCCTGCTGGGCTTCCGGTTTGCTCCGCGTATTCGGGATCTGGGTGAAACCCGGCTGTACACCCCGGAAGCCGGGGCGTTATATGGGGTGTTGGAACCACTCGTGGCGCAGAAGCTGAATCTGCGCCTCATCCGGGATCACTGGGACGCGCTGCGCCGTCTAACGGTCTCTATCAAGTCGGGAACTGTGACCGCCTCGCTGATCCTGGGGAAGCTGGCGTCCTATCCCCGCCAGAATGGCCTGGCGCTGGCGTTGCGCGAGCTGGGGCGCGTGCAACGCACGTTATTCACGCTGGAATGGCTGCGCGATCCAGAACTGCGCCGCCGCGTTCTCGCGGGTTTGAACAAGGGTGAGGCCCTGCACGCCCTGAAACGGGCGGTGGCCTTTCACCGGAGCGGAGAGATACGGGACCGAACATTCGAGTCGCAGAGTCACCGGGCGAGCGGCCTGAATCTGGTGGTGGCGGCGATCAGCGTGTGGAATACGGTGTACCTGGGGCGGGCCGTGGCGGCGCTGCGGGCCGAGGGGCAGAATGTGCCGGATGAACTGCTGGCGCATATCTCGCCGCTGGGCTGGGAACACATCGGCCTGACGGGCGACTATCTCTGGCATCAGGAGCTGGTGCCGCAGCCGGGAACCTATCGGGAGCTGAGAAGCTGAATCCCGTGCTGGACGATGCTATCGCTTAGCGTACAAAAATTGCTGGATCGTGTCTTGACCCCTTTAAGCGCGCGCCGAATACAGCCGCCGTCAAATCTATGTCTTTCATGATGTGGACGGGGTGTCCCGGACAGGACCGGCCAGCCGTGCGACGCTATGTCAGATGACTGCTGGAGAATGTAGCGGGTACTGAGACTGATCTCATACCTGTCCCGCTCAGAGCAGGCGCATCACGATGGGGCAGTTGACGATCACGGCGCTGGAGCCGAACTTCTTGCCGCCGGGAGCGGTGATGAAGCCCTTCTGGACGATTCCGAGGTACTGGAACTCGTCGATGATCCGCGAGCGGTAG